>CAYFTR010000019.1:0-36218 GCA_964346185.1 uncultured Lachnospiraceae bacterium
TACCTAAAGCCAATAGAGCGAAAAGAGATGAGATCGAAAACAAGGCCAAAATCATAGAAACCACTCTGCATAACTTCGATGTCCGTGCACATATTACTGGCATCGATGTCGGACCGACGATCACACGGTTTGAATTAAAGCCGGATGCCGGTGTAAAAGTGAACCGTATCGTTTCTCTGGCCGATGATCTAGCCTTAAAATTGGCAACAACCGGCATTCGTATCGAAGCACCCATACCTGGTAAAGCCGCAGTTGGTATTGAAGTGCCGAACGACACGAAAGAAACTGTCGGCATACGAGAGCTCATAGCCTCCACACAGTTTCAAAATAATCCGAGTCCTTTAGCTTTTGCTTTGGGTAAAAGCATTTCCGGTCAATTGATAGTCGGAGATCTCGCGGATATGCCCCACGTATTAATTGCCGGTGCTACAGGTTCTGGTAAATCCGTGTGTATTAACAGTATCATTATTTCCCTGTTATACAAATCTTCTCCGGAAGATGTAAAATTTATTTTGGTTGACCCTAAAATGGTTGAGCTTAATCAATACAACGGTATTCCTCATTTGATGATACCCGTTGTAACGGATCCTCAAAAGGCCAGTTACGCTTTAAATTGGGCACTCAAAGAAATGACGGACCGCTACCAGTTATTTAAAGAAAATAATGCGCGTAATATTGACGGTTACAATGAATTGGCAAAAACGGGAGCCATCGATAAATTACCTAGAATTGTTATTATTATAGACGAATTGGCAGATTTAATGATGACCTCACCGAAGGAATGTGAGCACGCCATTTGTAGACTGGCACAATTGGCCAGAGCTTGTGGTATCCACTTGGTTATTGCGACTCAACGTCCCTCTGTAGATGTTATTACTGGTCTAATTAAAGCCAATATCCCATCTCGTATTGCTTTTGCGGTAACCTCCAATACGGATTCCAGAACAATTTTGGACATGGCGGGTGCGGAGAAATTGTTGGGAAAAGGTGATATGCTGTACTTCCCTTCGGGAATTTCAAAACCCATACGCTCCCAATGTACCTATGTCAACGACAAAGAAATTAAACGGGTACTCAAAGAGATTAAAAAACATCGAGAAGTGGAATACGACGAAGAAATCGAAGAAGCAATCGAAACCAAAGCGGAAATTGCCACACAACAGGAACATCAAGATAAATTGTTGGAAGAGGCTATTGTCATAGCTTTAAACTCCGAAAATATCTCTACTTCTATGCTACAAAGACGTTTGCGGATCGGTTATGCCAGAGCCGGACGTTTAATAGACACAATGGAAAGTATGGGGCTTATTTCCGGAGCCAACGGTTCAAAACCGAGGAATGTTCTTATATCATACGAAGAATACGAAAGGATGCAAAAGGATTGAGTAAAACACAAAAGGTTTATATCGAAACTTTGGGGTGTGATAAAAATTCAATAGATTCGGAACTGATGGCAGGCAAAATTCAGCAAGAAAAGGATATGAATCTTGTTGATACTTTAGAAAATGCAGATGTCGCCATCATCAACACCTGTTGCTTTATTCACGATGCCAAACAACAATCGATAGATACGATCTTTGATTTTATACATGAAAAATCAAGAGGTACTTTTACCTACTTGGTTGTTACCGGCTGTTTATCGGAACACTATCAAAAAGAGTTACAACCGCTTATACCGGAAATAGACGGCTACTTAGGTCCCGGACAGTTGGATAAAATTGTCGAATTGCTAAAAGCATTGCCTCAAAAAGAAATACCATGCTATACGGGCTGTATTCATAGTGCCTATCCCGAAGGTACACAACGAGTGTTACCTGAAGGCGAAGTAACGGCTTATTTGAAAATTTCTGAAGGTTGTAACCGGCATTGCACATATTGTATTATCCCACAAATTCGCGGTAATTATAGAAGTCGTCCTATAAACAATATCTTGGACGAGGCCCGTTACTTGGAAAATAAAGGTATCAAAGAATTAATTTTAATTGCTCAGGATTTAACGGAATATGGAAAAGATTTAGAAGGATCTCTAGATTTGGCGGATTTACTGGAACATTTAGCAACAGACTATCACTTTCATTGGATACGCCTGCTTTATTTGTATCCGGAAGGTATTAATCGAAAACTTTTAAAAACAATATCTGAACACAATAATATTTGTGCTTATTTAGACTTGCCCATTCAACACACAGAAACGGAAATTTTAAAAAAAATGGGGCGAAAGATCACTAAAACTCAGCTTTATGATACAATAGCCTTAATACGAAATATACTTCCGGATGCGGTACTGCGAACAACAATTATAACGGGATTTCCCGGCGAAACCCCGGAAAATCATAACCAAATGATGGAAGCACTAAAGGCACTCGCCTTTGACCGTTTGGGTGTTTTTATCTTCTCGTCCGAGGAAGGAACCCCTGCCGCCTTGATGGCCGACCAAGTACCGTCAGATACGGCATTATACCGACAAGAGAAAATCTACCGACAACAACAAGAAATTACGGAAAAAAAGAACCGTAAATTGATCGGTTCGAAAATGGAAGTTCTTATCGAAGAACAGATCTCCGAAACTCGGTATATCGGACGAACTCGAGGAGACGCACCGGATATCGATTGTTTCATGTACGTTAACAGTATAAAACCTCTTAATATTGGCGGTTTTTATACGACTATCGTAAATTCTTACGTAGAATATGATTTGATAGGAGAGGTTAAAAATGAATCTGCCCAATAAGATTACGATGTTTCGAATATTTTTAATTCCCGTATTCATCATGGCTTTACTGTTACCATTCCCGGGACATAAATGGATCGGGCTTATTGTCTTTATTGTTGCTTCCGCTACGGATTTCGTAGACGGACACTTGGCACGAAGTCGCAATCTCATTACGGATTTCGGAAAATTTATGGACCCTTTGGCAGATAAATTACTGACATCCGCAGCATTTATTTGTTTGGTAGAATTGCAGTACATTCCGTCCTGGGTGGTTATTGCCATTCTTTCAAGGGAATTTGCTATTACAGGCCTGCGTACTTTGGCGGCATCGGATAATATCGTCATTGCGGCCAGTAAATGGGGAAAAGCTAAAACCGTTTCTCAAATGATAACCATCATATCCTTGCTACTTGTTTATGCTTATCCCGTCAACGCTTTGTTATTATTCGGAAAAATCATGACTTATGTCGCCTTAATACTGACCGTCTATTCCGGATATGATTATTATAAGCTCAATAAAAATGTAATAAAGAGTTATTAGTCCATGAAAGCTGAAATTATTGCCATCGGTACGGAATTACTGACCGGTGATACGCTGAACACCAATACCCAATTTCTAACAAAAGACCTCTCCCACAGAGGGATATCCGTTTACTATCACACTACCATCGGTGACAACTACGACAGAGGTCGTGAACTTTTAGAAGCCGCCTTAAAACGAAGCGATATTATTTTGTTTACCGGTGGGCTTGGTCCAACCCAAGACGACATGACAAAAGAAATGGTTGCTGATACATTAAATCTTAAGTTATTGAAAGAAAACGACATTGAAGAACAACTCATTGCACATTTCAAAAAAAGAAATTACCCTATGACGGAAAACAACCTTAAACAAGCTTATGTGCCTGAAGGAGCAACAGTCTTACCTAACGATAACGGAACGGCACCGGGTATCTTTATTAATTTAAAAGTATCCGGTCAAAAAATATTTCTATTACCTGGACCGCCAAGAGAAATGAAAACAATGTATCAGCATTATGTTACGCCCCACTTGGATAATGACATTGCTGTCGTTTCCCATTATTACGGTATTATCGGTGTAGGAGAATCGCAGGTAGAAGACAGGCTTATAGATATTGTTGACGGTCAAACTAATCCTACCATTGCAACTTATGCAAAGGTGGGAGAAGTCCTGTTGCGTTTAACTGCACGCGGTAAAAATAAAAATGATGCGGAAGAAAAGCTTCTACACTATGATAAAATTGTACGCCAACGCTTTGAGGGAGATATCTTTACAACACAACAGGAAGATATCGAAACCGTCGTTTCTCGCTTACTACTCAAAAAAAATTTGCGTATAGCGGTTGCTGAATCCTGTACGGGCGGATTAATTGCATCACGTTTTACAAAACAGCCGGGAATTTCAAAAGTATTTGATTCCGGTGTTGTCGTCTATTCCAATCAGGCAAAGCAAGACTTTTTACATGTCAAAGAAGAAACTCTAAACACCTACGGTGCCGTCAGCAAAGAAACGGCAAAAGAAATGTCTGAAAACCTGCTGCATTTAAGAGGTGTAGATATAGCAATTTCCACCACAGGTATCGCCGGACCGGATGGCGGTAATAATGAAAAACCTGTAGGATTGGTGTACATCGGCATAGCAACGGCACAAGGTACTGAGGTTATTGTAAATATTTTTTCAGGTAATCGTACATCAATACAAAATCGGTCTGCAAAGAAAGCATTTCAGATGATCTATGATATAATAAAAAACTAAAGAATCAGCACAGTATAGGAGGTTGTCTGTGGCAAAAAAAAGTAAATTACAAGTCGTTGTAGAAAATAAAGAGCGGTCCGCAAAACAGGATGCACTACAAGCGGCATTAAAAAATATTGAAAAATCCTTCGGGAAGGGTTCCATAATGCGAATGGGTGACGATGCCGCTCAAATAGATGTAGACGTAATTTCCACATCTTCTATCGGTATCGATGCCGCTTTGGGAATCGGCGGTATACCCAGAGGACGAATTACGGAAATTTATGGTCCCGAATCTTCAGGTAAAACAACCTTGGCACTCCATATCATTGCTCAGGCACAGCAGAATAACGGCTATGCGGCTTTTATAGATGCCGAACATGCCTTAGACCCCGTCTACTCCGCTAATTTAGGCGTTGATCTGGACGAACTGTTGATTTCACAGCCGGATACAGGGGAACAGGCATTAGAAATTTTAGAAGCATTAGTGCGAAGCGGTGCTTTGGACGTTATTGTTGTCGACTCTGTAGCCGCATTGGTGCCTCGTGCGGAAATCGACGGTGAAATGGGTGACAGTCACATGGGTTTACACGCCAGGTTAATGTCTCAGGCATTAAGAAAATTAACCGGCATTATTAAAAAATCAAATACAGCCGTTATTTTTATTAACCAACTCCGAGAGAAAGTCGGTGTATCTTTCGGAAACCCGGAAGTAACTACCGGTGGTCGTGCATTAAAGTTTTACTCTACTGTTCGAATTGACATCAGACGTGGTGAGAGCATTAAAAAAGGCCAAGAAATTATCGGTAGTCGTACAAAGGTCAGAATAATGAAAAATAAAATGGCACCTCCCTTTAAAACGGCGGAATTTGAAATGATTTATGGAGAAGGTATATCCAAAACCGGCGATTTACTGGATACTGCCGTAGATTTGGATATCATAAAAAAATCGGGATCTTGGTTTTCCTATGATGGCGAAAATATCGGCCAAGGAAGAGAAAAAGTAAAAGATTATATGGATGAAAATCAAGATTTTACCGAGATGATCGATGAAATGGTTCGAAAAGAAGTCTTTAAAGATGTACGCAAAGAAGATTCAAACGAATCGAACGAATCGGAAGAATTACAAATATTCGAAGAAAACCGAGATGCTTCAGAAAAAGCGACACAAGGTTCTATGGATTTAGAAGATTTTGATTTAGACCAAATTGTAATGGAAGATGAATAATTAAATAGACCAACCGGATCAGTAATCGCGGATGCTATATTCCGAGGAAAGTCCGAGCACCGCAGAGCGGAATGCCGGGTAACACCCGGTGGAGGCGACTCCAAGGCAAGTGCAACAGAAAGTATACCGCCATGTAAATGGTAAGGATGAAAGGGTGAGGTAAGAGCTCACCGGCGGTTTGAGTAATTGACCGGCCAGGTAAACCCCATTCGGTGCAAGACCAAAAGAAGGCTATAAAAAACGGCTGCTCGTCGTTGCCTAAATGGTAGGTTGCTAGAGTTTATTGGTAACAATAAACCCAGATAGATGATTACTAAACAGAACTCGGCTTATAGATCCGGTTGGTACAAAATTGGTAAAAAAGTTACTGAATCAGTAACTTTTTTATTTTACAGGATATATTCCGATCAAACTTGATACTTGAAATAGTGAATTAAAATGATATAATTATAGAATAGTATTAAACTTGTCGCTAAACTATTATTTAGCGACAAGTTTTGGATTGGAGTATTTTCTAAATGATGCAAGATTTTCAAAGCTTTGACAATGCCCTACTTAAAGACTTCGGTGGTTACCTGCTCAGTATTAAAGGACTTTCTCTTAATACGGTTAATTCTTATCTTTACGATTTATTAGTGTACTTTAGATATTTAAAAATTCGTTACGCCATGGTGCCGGAAAAATCGGCTTTTGAAAATATTACGATTGAAAACGTCGACGCCGATTTATTATCGGAAATCACAATAACGGATTTATACGGATTTGTTTCATACACTGCAACACACTTAAATAATACAGCCTTCGGACGAACACGTAAAATTTCTGCTCTTCGTGCATTTTATGAGTATATGTGTGATAAACGAAAATTATTACCGTTGAACCCAATTCACGAACTGGAGCGTCCGCGACTACAAAAACGATTACCCGTTTATTTAACTTTAGAAGAATCCCTTCAATTACTGGCTAACATCAAAGGTCGTAATCAAGTACGTGACTATGCGATGATTACTTTGTTTCTAAACTGTGGATTGCGTTTGTCCGAGTTAACAAACATTAAAATGACTGATATTAAAGGTGATACTTTAAAAGTGGTCGGAAAAGGTAATAAGGAAAGAACCATCTATTTAAACGAAGCTTCGCAAGCTGCCCTTGAACAATATATAGAGGTACGAAAACAGAAAACGCTTCGAGATGTCCCCTATCTTTTTTTATCGGAACAAAATAATAAAATTTCCAACCGAGCCGTACAACATGCGGTTAAAAAACATATTCGTGCCGCAAAATTAGATGATTCAAAACTATCTGTGCACAAACTTCGTCATACCGCGGCAACATTAATGTATCAATACAGCGACACCGATATACGTGCATTACAACAAATTCTCGGACACGAAAATATCGCAACAACAGAAATATACACCCACATTGACGATGCCAGACTAAGAGATGCCGTAGCCCTAAACCCGTTAGCGCATGTCAAGCCGCCTAAAAATACTCATAAAGATTAATAATCTAAGAACAAAAGCCCCAATTCAACTAACTTGAATTGGGGACTTTTTTGGTGATTTTAATAATAAGTTGTAGTAGAAAAAGCATTGGTATAATGTTGGTAAGTGTAGTTGTTATTGAGTACATCGCCGATAATTTCAACAATATCGAAACGAATAGGTGGATGTTGCAAATTTTTCTTTATCAGATAGCCCATAGCGGCTTGTATGATTTTATTTTGCTTCGTTTTATTCACAAACTCTCCTGGATGACCGAAATCTGTGTTTTTACGAGCTTTTACTTCCGTAAATATATATTCCCCTTCATAGTAAGAAATAATGTCTATTTCGCCTGATTTTTCCAAATAATTTTTTTCCAATATCACATGTCCTTTGTTTTTTAAGATATCTTCCGCAATTTCTTCCGCTTTTCTACCAATCTCACTGGATTTGGTTTGTTGATCGGATTTTTCTATAACAAAATTTTTAATAAAGGATTTTCTGTGAATCGGAGAAGGTCCATGGATTTTTAGAGCTTGTATATGTTTCCGCGTGCCGTACCCTTTGTTTGAAATAAAATCGTATTCCGGATAAAGACAATGATAATCGACCATGAGTTTATCTCGATATTCCTTCGCTAGAATACTGGCAGCCGCTATGCTGTAACAGCGTTCGTCACCTTTAATAAATACCGACTTTGCAATTTCCGGATAATCATCAATAGCAACCGCATCGATTAAAAGATGATCCGGTTGTATCTTTAAATGTGAAACGGCCTGCGCCATCCCTTTTTTAGTTGCTTTTAAAATATTTATTTTGTCGATGATAGCCGGGCTAACTTCACAAATTGTATAGGATAAAACGTCATCCAAAATTCGCTTAACCAAATCTTTTCGCTTATGAGGTGACAATTTTTTTGAATCATCAATACCGATGATTTTAGAATCCTTTTTCATAATAACAGCTGCTACGACTAGTGGTCCCGCCAACGGACCTCTCCCCACTTCATCGATACCACAGATGGATTGATAGCCTTTTTTTTCGAGATTCTTTTCAATCAATTTAAGTTGTGATAGTTTTTTTAATAGCGCCTCTTCTTTTAAAAGGTGTCTTTCTTCTCGCACAACCAGATCTTTGACTGTTTTTCGCGTGTCCTCTCTAAGCTTTTTTAAAGCTTGGTGCTTTTCATCAGAGGTAAGGTTATCTAAATATTCTTTTATTTGTTTTACTGTTAAGGTATGCAACATTAATACCCCTCAACTTTTTCTAGCGTGATAGATCCCAACTTACCATCTCTGAAATCCTTTAATAGGGTGTCGGCAGTTCTAGAATAATCATAATCCCCACCTTTAACAAGAAAATGCCGAACAGATGCGATAGCTTCCATTATCGTAAGGGTTTTTTCTTTTAAAATGTCCGGATTTAAGTGATAAGTTTCTATTAAGAAATGAGGGTAATTTTTTTGAAGATAGTTTAAAAGTTCAAAGGCGAGATTATCCTTTTCATAAATCGTATCTTTGATTGATCCGATCCAAGCTAAATGTAAACCGACCTTCGGATCTTCAAACTTGGGCCAAAGCAAACCGGGTGTATCTAAAAGAAGAATTTTTTCATCAATTTTTACCCACTGGTTTGCTTTGGTCACACCGGGCTTATTACCGATGACGGTTTTTTTCTTTCCGGAGATCAGATTAATTACCGAACTTTTACCCACATTAGGTATACCTGAAACCAAACAACGCTTTTGATTTTGTTTCGTTTTTAGTTGGTGAATAAGAGAAAATAATTTTGACTTATCTTTTGGATTATAAATCGAAAAAGCCAAGGGATAAACAAACGGGTTTCTATCTTTAATATCGTTAATCCAACGTAATGTTTCCTCACTATCCGCTAAGTCGGCTTTGTTTAAAAGTAGGATATGCTTTTTATTTCCGATTAGAGATTCGATCGCAGGATTTTTAGACGAGATCGGAATACGTGCATCGATGACTTCAATAACAATATCAATTAATTTGAGTTGTTCTTTGATTTTTTTTAGAGCTTTGGCCATATGACCGGGGTACCATTGTGTTGAAATATCCATTATAAAGTTCCTGCTTTGGAAATCGGTAACATTCTAAAGACAACCTTTCCGATAATAGCGGAGCGATCGACAAAGCCTAAAGACGGTGAACGACTATCCGTGCTATGTGCCCTGTTATCCCCCATAACAAAATATGAATTGTCCGGTACGGTCGTTAAAGGAAAATTCGGGTAAGCTTCGTTATTAATATAGGGTTCGTTTAAGGCTTTTCCGTTTCGATATACAATATTATCAACGATTTCTATTGTGTCGCCGCTTTTTCCGATAACACGCTTTACATATTCAATATTTTGTTTGTAATGCAAAATGACAATATCACCGTAATCCGGTTCATTTAAAAAATAAGTAAATTTAGAAACAACCAGGCGGTCTCCGCCGTCCAAGGTCGGATACATCGATTTGCCGTCTACGTAGGCAAAGTCAAAAATAAAGAATTTGATAACAAACGCTACAATAATTGCAAGGCTGATGGATTGTATCCATTCTTTTATTTCAGACTTATTGTTGGTTTTTTGTTTTTCTTCCATTGTTTTTTCTTTCCGGAAAATATATAGGCACTTTCTATCTAATACAAAGAAAGAGCCTGAAAAGGCTCTTAATTTAACGTCTTTCTTTAACTTTTGTTGCTTTACCGACACGGTCACGAATATAGTGTAAACGAGCACGTCTGACTTTACCGCGTCTTACAACTTCGACCTTTTCAATTTTAGGTGAGTGAATTGGAAAGGTTCTTTCAACGCCGATACCATAGGATATTTTTCTTACAGTAAAAGTTTCACTGACACCGCCGTTTTGCTTTTTAAGAACCAATCCTTCAAAAATTTGAATTCTTTCTCTTTTGCCTTCAACTACTTTAACGTGGACTCTAACAGTGTCTCCGACATTAAATGCCGGAACATCGTTTTTCATGTTGTTTTTTTCAATTTTTTTAATGATCTCAATGTTCATGATAACAGCCTCCTTTGCTGGACATTGTGTGTTCATATTGTTTTTTCAAATAGAGGAACAACAGCATACTTTATTAGTATACCCTATGGTTTGTTTTCAGACAAGTATTTTTTGTATAAATCAGGGCGAATTTCAGCAGTTTTTTCAAGTGCCTTTTTTTTTCGCCATTCTTTTATTTGGGCATGATCGCCGGACAGCAAAATATCTGGAACTTGCAATGTTTCAAATTCTCTCGGACGCGTATATTGGGGATACTCCAACAAGTTTTCGTTAAAAGACTCTTCCTCCAAGCTCTCGGGATTACCTAAAAACCCTCTGACATGTCTACAAACACTATCACAAATGATAAGAGCGGCCAGTTCCCCGCCGGTCAAAATATAATCTCCAATGCTGACTTCAAAGTTGACATACCTGTCAATAATACGTTGATCGATCCCTTCATAGCGACCGCATATAAAAATAAGGCCGGGATATTTGGAAAAGTCGCAGCTTGTTTTTTGTTTATATGTGCTGCCGCCGGAGGACAGATAAATTACAGGAAAGCTATTTCTATCAGGGATACTTTTTAACGCCTTAACGATGGGTTGCGGTGTCATCACCATACCGGCTCCCCCACCAAAGGGGTAATCGTCGACACGCCTGTGTTTATCTTCGGAATAGTCGCGTATATTTAAAACCTGGTAGTCGATGAGTCCCTCATTTAAACCTTTTTCCATTAGACTTTCGGCAAAATAAGCATGAATGATACTCGGAAAGAGTGTTAAAAAATAAAATCTCATAATAGGTAAAATTCCTCAGGAATTTCCGCAAGAATTTTTTGATTTGTTAAGTCGATGTCTTTAAAATAAACTTCTCTGAAAGGTACATAAATTACTTTTCCGTTTTCCAAGCGGATTTCCAAGTTATTAACGGTTCCGGTCGTTTGAAGAACATCGACAATCTTTCCTATTAATTGCCTATCGGTATACGCTTCGACCGTTAATCCGATTAAATCGGCAATAAAATATTCGCCTTCTTTTAAATCAACCGCTTCTTCTCGAGGTATTTTTATTAAGGAATGCATTAAAGTTTGACTATCGTCTCTAGAGTTGACGTTTTCAAATTTTATCAACACCAATCCTTTATGAAGTCGCACCCCTTCTATTTTGTAAAGGCGCTCTTTATTATTTTTATCTTCTACAAAAACTTCTGTTAATTCAAAAAAGCGGTTAGGATCATCGGTTAACGGTTTAACTTTTACTTCACCGTGAATGCCGTGTACCCCTTGTATTAAACCAATGGATAATTTTTTCTTATTCATAATTATAAAAAAGATTCGTGACGCTTGTCCCGAATCTATGCGATTAATCTACTATTTCCAATGAGACGTGTTTATCCTCTTTAGTAGCGGAAGCTTTAAGTACTGTTCGTATCGCTTTAGCAATTCTGCCTTGACGTCCGATGACTTTTCCCATGTCAGAGCTCGCAACTTTAAGTTCCAACAGGATTTTGCTATCTTCGTCCGTTTCAGTAACGATGACTTGGTCCGGGTTGTCCACTAAAGCTCTCGCAATGACGTTAACTAGTTGTTTCATGAAAAAACCTATAAAATTTAAAGAATGTTTTGTTTTTTCAAAAGAGCTTTAACGGTATCCGTAGGTTTTGCACCGTTACCCAACCATTTTTTAATAGACTCGTCTTTTAATTTTAATTCAATCGGATCCGAACAAGGGTTATAATAGCCTACTTCTTCAATAAAACGTCCATTTCTGGGTGCTCTTTCGTCCGCCACTACGATTCTATAAAAAGGATTTTTCTTTTTACCCATTCTTTTCATTCTAATTTTTACTGCCATAAGGTCCTCCTGATAGTGTATTTATTTTTTATTACATAAAAGGCAATTTGAAACGGCCTTTTTTTGACTTGGTTGTATTGGTCATTTGCTTGAGCATTTTTTTAGATTGCTCAAAGTTTTTCATTAAACGATTGATATCGGATACGGTTGTACCGCTACCTGCAGCTATTCTTTTACGGCGACTGCCGTTGATAAGATGAGGTCTTGTTCTTTCCTCTATTGTCATCGATTGTATAATCGCTTCGCTTTTAACGAGGTAATCTTCGGAAAAATCCATGCCTTTCAACGCTTTTTTATTAATACCGGGCATCATTTCCAATAGTTCTGTCATGGAACCCATTTCTTTTAATTGTTCCAATTGATCCAGAAAATCGTTAAAATCGAAATCTTGGGTTTTTAGCTTCGCTTCCAAGGCTTTGGCTTTTTCGGCATCCATGGTACTTTGGGCTTTATCGATAAGCGATAATACGTCTCCCATTCCCAATATTCGTGAAGCCATACGATCGGGATAAAATAATTCAATATCCGAGAGTTTTTCACCGGTTCCTATAAAACGGACGCTTTTTCCTGTAGTATAAGCGATAGACATGGCGGCACCACCTCGGGTATCGCCGTCCAGCTTTGTCAAAACCACGCCGGTAATATCCAGCAGGTCATCAAATTCTTTTGCGACATTAACAGACTCCTGACCGGTCATTCCATCTACAATCAGTAAGATTTCCGTCGGATCTACCAGGCTCTTAATGTCATTAAGTTCCGTCATTAAGCCTTGATCCACTTGTAATCGTCCGGCCGTATCCAAAATAACCAGATTGTGGTCGTTGCTCTTGGCATACTCGATGGATTTTTGAGCAATTTCCCTCGGATCCGCATTCGTTCCCATTTCAAAAACGGGTATTTCCAACTCTTTGCCCAAAACTTTGAGTTGTTGGACAGCGGCAGGTCTGTAGATATCACAGGCGACCAGTAAAGGAGATAATTTTTTTTCTCTTCGCAACAAATTAGCTATTTTTCCTGTTGTTGTTGTTTTACCTGTACCCTGCAATCCTACCATCATAAAAACATTTGTCTTGGAAGGATCTACATCCATTTTTTGAATTTGGCCGCCCAGTAAGTTGACCATTTCGTTGTGAACAATCTTAATGAACTGTTGTCCGGGTGTTAACGATTTTAAGACATCTTCACCCAGAGCACGTTCGGAGACAGCTTTCGTGAATTGCTTAACAACTTTATAGTTTACGTCTGCTTCCAATAAAGCCAGTCTAATTTCACGACTGACCGCTTTAATATCCGCTTCGGTTAGCTTACCCTTTCGTTTTAATCCCGCGAAAATATCTTGAAATTTTTCATTTAAACTTTCAAATAGCATAATATTCCTAGTAACTTTCTTCTATACCTGTGAGTACAGATTCCAATTCTTCTAATTTTTTTTGTTCTTGAAAGCTTGAGCTTAATTGACTTTTAATGTTTTTAAGTAATTCGAGGGCAGTATGTATAGCTTGTTTACTCTTTAAATGTCGTTCTAAAAGATGTAATTTGTTTTCATACTCAATCATCAATTTTTTAGACCGTTTATAGGTATCGTAAACACCTTGACGGGTTACATCGATTAAATCGCCTATTTCAGACAAACCGTAGTCTTCATTGTAATAGTAATTGAGAATTTCTCTTTGCTTTTCGGTTAGTAAATCCCCATAAAAGTCGTAGAGAAGTCTTTCTTTCAATTTATCGTCCATAATCGCCCTATCTCTGTAAAGCCAAAAGACTTGACATAATAGCTATTCTAATCATCGTTGAATGTTTTGTCAAGTTGTTTTTAACCGAATAGTAAAGAAATAAAAGTGCTCGAATCAAATTCAATCAAATCGTTCGTCCCTTCACCGATACCGATGTATTCGATAGGTATCGACAATTCGTTTAATATCGGAACGACAACACCGCCCTTTGCCGTTCCGTCCATTTTTGTGAGTATAATACCGTTGATATCGATGGTTGCGTTAAATGTTTTTGCTTGATTCACAGCATTTTGTCCTGTTGTCGCATCAAGAACCAACAAGTGGTGCTTATGAAAATTTTCTCCTTCTCTATCGACAATACGTTTCATCTTTTCCAATTCGTTCATTAAATTGACTTTACTATGAAGACGTCCAGCGGTATCACAAATAACGATATCCGTTTGCCGTGCCTTTGCAGCTTGTATTCCGTCGAAAAGTACCGATGAGGGATCTGCACCCTGTGTACTTTTGATAATATCGACACCGATGCGTTTGGACCAGGTATCCAATTGTTCGTTGGCGGCTGCTCTAAAAGTATCTCCGGCAACAACCATAACGGATAGACCTTTGTTTTTATAGATGCTTGCCAATTTTGCAATACTCGTTGTCTTTCCGACTCCGTTAACGCCGGCAACCAAGATAATTGCAGGCGTTTCCAAAGGTACTACCGGTAAATTAACCATTTCACCGATGATGGCTTTCATTTCTTCGAGTGCATCTTCTTTCTTCTTAATGCTTTTTTCTTTAAGATTTTTTCTCAGCATTCCGACGATTTCCAAGGTTGTTTCCATTCCAAAGTCGGCCAACAATAAAGTTTCTTCCAACTCTTCAAAAAAGTCTTCATCATATTCTTTTGCAGTAAAAGCGTTATTGACCGAGTTAACAAAACTTTCAGTAGTTTTTGAAAGTTTATCTTTCATGCGTTCATATAGCGATGCCATTTTCGTCTCCTTTATTTTTCATATATTCTTCCAGATCCAATGATATGACTTGAGAAATTCCGTTTTGAGCCATACTGACCCCATATATTTTCTTACATACTTCCAAGGTATTGCGTCGATGAGTAATTAAAAGAAATTGAATTTCCTGAGAAAATTGTAGTAAGTAATCAGTAAAACGGTCGATATTATTGTCATCTAAAGATGCATCTATTTCGTCTATAATACAAAATGGTGACGGATTTAATTCAATAAATGAAAAAAGCAATGAAATAGCCAACATCGATTTTTCTCCGCCGGACAATAAGTTTAAATGGGTTAATTTTTTTCCCGGCGGTTTTGCAATTATGTGAACGCCGGAATTTAAAATATCTTCAGGAGTTTCATAATTAATTTCCGCATATCCGCCCTCAAAAAGGGTTTTAAAAGTTCTTGTAAAAATAGCTTGCAGTATTTCAAATTTTTCTGCAAATTGTGTCTTAATTGATGTATTGAGATCGTCGATGATTTTTAAGACCGACTCTCTGGATAATATTAAATCATCATATTGTTTTGTGATAAACTGATAGCGTTCGTCCAGAGCTTTAAATTCTTCAATGGCATTAACGTTGACGTTCCCCAATTTTTCAATGGACTTTCTTAATTTCTCTTGTTCCGTTTTTTCGATTATCGATGTCGTTTGAAACTGCCTGTAATAATCTTCTATCATAATTAAATTGTAGCCGTAGTTTTTGTAGGCTGCTTCTTCGATATATTCGAGTTTATTTTTAAGGTTATTGATTTGTAGTTTTAAAGTATTTTCCGTTTCTGTTAAACTTAAAATGATACGATTTTTTTCTTTGATTGTTATTTCCGTGGTGTCATTTATTTCTTTTAACGCTCTAATCGATCGCATCATTTCTCGATACGTATAATCAACAGCTTTTTCCTGTTCAAGTAATTTTTTTTTCTCATCTAAGCGTTGGTTTAAAATGTCTACATTAATTTTAAAGTTTCTTTTCGCATCTTTAAGTTCATTATTTGTTTTTATAAATTGCTTTTCTATGCTTTCGAGTCTATTAACATGGTGAGATAGGCGCTCTGTAGTTATGGCCATTTCCTTATCAATCTGCAAAATTTCCATTTGTTTTTCTTGCAAAGATTTTTCAATGGTTTGAAGCGTCTTAATTGTTTTATTAACTTGCAGATCAACGGTCTCCGGTTTAGGTTTATTGCTTTCGTGTGTTTTTAATTGCTTTATTATTTTTTTTAATTTTCTATTTTCTTCATTTTTTGATTTTAAAAGTGTTTGTATCTTTGTGCTATAATCTGTAAACCGTATATCCTCAGCTTTAGCTTCATATATAAGATTTTGTAGCTCTTTAATAATTATCTGTCGTTTTTGCCGGAGCGTACCTGTCATTTTCTCCGCAATTTTGCTTTTTTTAACATACCAGTCATATCTATTCTTTATTTCCGAAAGTTTTGACTGTCCTTTAAGTTTTTCCTTTCTTAACGCATCAATTTTTTCTTTTAATACCTTGGTTTCCTGTCGCCTCATAAAGGGTGTATCTAAATTCTTTTTGGATTCTCCACCAACAATGGAACCGTTGGGATAAAAAATTTCCCCTTCTATTGTAACGACCATATACTTTCTATAAAATCCATTAAAAATAGACTGAGCATTTTTGAAATTGTCAGCGACCAATACCCGCCCGAAGACCATATCTATCACCGCAGTATAAAGATCTTCGTATTGAATTAAGTCTTTCGCCAATCCAATAAAACCTTTGTATGTGCGGCAGGTATTTAAGGTATTTTCATCGATAGGATAAGCTTGTATATTGGAAAGGGGTAAAAAGGTTACTCTCCCCCATTTCATGTCTTTCAGTAAATTGATACACTTATGTGTCGATTGTAGATCTTTTACAACAACGTGGTTGCTCCGTGCCCCCATCACTGCATTGATTGCTTTTGCATATTGAATTTTGGTTGTTATCAGATCACTTAAAGGACCATATAAAACCGCATTTTCTAAAGCGGCACTTTGTCGAGATTCCATTATCTTTTGTACTGCAAAAAAATAATCTTTATAGTTTTCCTGTAGATTTAAAAGGTATTGATGCTTCGATTGGGCAACATTTTCCCGATTTTCCAAGTTTGTTATGCTGTCTTTCAGTTTGTTTAAGACGTTTCCATAATATTTTATTAAATTTTCAATACTGATCCGTCTTAATTCACTTTCACGATAAACATTGTGAATTTGAAAATACCTATTATGCCATTCTTCATAATTTTTTGTTAATGCAACAATTTTTTCGAATGTCTCCCTTATATCCTCCTCCAATTGAGAAAGACTCTCCGAAAAGTGTTTTATTTCACTTTTTTTTTGAATGACCTGAGTTTGCAACGTTTCTATAACTTTTTGCTCATCATTAAACATTTCCTGGATATTGCTTTGATGGCTGCGTAATTGCTCCAGGGTGTTTTGAGTATCATGCTTGTTTTTTTGGAGCGATTCTATTTGTTTTGTTTGTTCGCAACGCTGTAATAAACAAGCATCTTTTTCCTTTTTATTTATTTCTATTAAAGGTAGAAGATTGTTTTTTTCTTCAAGCAGTTGCGTAATCAACTTTTCGCTATGATTGATGTTATTTTCTTCGATATTTTTCTTTTTTTCTAACTCAGAAATTTGTTCTCTTGTTTGTGCCAACTTTTTTAAACATTCATTACGCGTCTGCTCTTGTGCTTCTTTTTTCGTTTCCAGATTTTTTATTTGTGCTTTGTTAATTAGATAATTTTTATCTTGAGTTTCGTATTCTATTTTATGATTATAAATTTGAGTTTCGACATCTTTTAAATCTTTTTTCAGTATTGTCGTTTCCTCATTAATTTTTAAAATTTCTTGATAATAGTAAAATAAATCGGCAACCTTTAGTTTTTCTCTGAGATTTAGATATATTTTTGCCTTTTCAGCCTGTCGTTTGAGCGGTTTATATTGTCTTTCAACTTCTAAACGGATATCGTTAATTCTTTCTAAATGATCATTGGCTTTTTTTAATCGTTTTTCCGCTTCAATTTTTTTGGATTTATAAGCAACAATTCCAACCGCCTCTTCGACGATTTCTCTTAAATCGGCCGGTGAAGCATTTACGACATTATCGATACCACCTTGACTTATAATCGAATAGCCGTTTTTACCGACACCGGTATCCATAAAGAGATTATGAATATCTTTCAATTTTACTTTTTTTTGATTGATTTTATAGTCACTATCACCGTTTTTAAAAAGTCGTCGTGCAATGAAAAGATCGCCACCTTGAGCTTCTTCCCTACCCAAAAGTAAACCGACTTCTGAAAAACCCATGGCCGATCGATGATCGGCCCCGCTAAAGATAACATCATCCATACGTTTGCTTCTTAGTGATTTTGAGCTCTGCTCACCAAGGACCCAACGTATAGCGTCGATGATGTTGGATTTGCCGGATCCGTTTGGGCCAACAATTGCGGAGATTTCTGTTGAAAATGTTAATTTGGTATAGTCGGCAAAAGATTTAAAGCCTTTTATCTCCAACTCTTTTAGATACATGTTTCTTTCCTTTTGCCTTTTCTCTTTCTTTGCATTGGTTTAAATAATCTCTAGCAGCATTTTGCTCCGCTTCTTTTTTACTTTTTCCGGAACCGTTCGAAACGGTTTTGTGATTGTGTTTCAAGTGAATATAAAATGTTTTATCGTGCTCCGGTCCTTCCGAATTTACAAGAGTATATTCAAGAATATTGTTTTCATATTGTTGAATATACTCTTGTAATTCGGTTTTATAATCTTTAACCAGTTTACCCTCTAAAGACAGAGCGATGTTTTTTTTTAGGGAATTTAAAACGACACGCTTAGTATTGTCATATCCGGAATCTAAAAAAACAGCTCCCATTACCGCTTCAAAGGCGTTGGACAGGTTGGATTTACGCCGTCTTCCTCCGGTAACGACTTCTCCTTTTCCCATAATCAAATAATTGCCCAATCCGAGATTTTTTGCCGCCATCGTTAATGATTCCGAACAGACAATATTGGCCCTTAATCTTGTCATAACACCTTCCTTAAACGAATGATGGCTATACAAATATTCTGAAATGACAAGCTCCAAAACGGCATCACCTAAAAACTCTAATCGTTCATTGTCCATTTTATTTCCCGTATAAGAGCTATGGGTTAAAGCCTCTTGAAGAAGTCTTTTATTTTTAAACTGATAATTTATTTTTTCTTCTATTTTATTCATTTTAAATGAGTCGGCATTTAGGGAATCGCATTGATGATGTCGGCGATCGTTTTTATTTCTCTTAAAGATTCATCGGGTAGCTTTTGTCCATATTCGGCCTCAAAAGCCATTACCAACTCCAACAAATCCAATGAGTCCGCTTGCAAGTCTTCCACTAAATTTGTTTCTTTCGTCAATTCGTCTTCTGAAACATCTAATTGCTCGGAAATAATTTTTTTTATTAAGTTATACTTTTCCATCGTTGCTCCTTATTTGAAACTTTCTTCTATTTTTTGTAACACTTCGTTTTCTGAAAATAAAATACTCTGACGTATCGCATTTTTAATTGCAAAAGCTTTGCTGCTGCCGTGAGCCTTTATTAAGCCACCTTTCACACCTAATAGTGGTGCTCCGCCGTGTTCGTCGGGGTTAAAATTTTTAGCAAGTTCTTTTAAATCGCCTTTAATCAGCAATCCTCCCAGTTTACCTCTTGTTGAACTCATTAAAGTACTCTTAATGCCTGACAGTAAAAATTTTAACATACCTTCCATGAGTTTTAAGGCAATATTGCCGGTAAATCCATCTGTTACTAAAACATCGGCATCGGTTACAAGCAAATCTCTGGATTCGATGTTACCGATAAAATTGACGGGGGCTTCGGATAATTTTCGAAAGGCTTCCTTTGTCAAAATATTACCTTTTTGCTCTTCTACACCAATATTAATTAATCCCACCTTCGGGTTCTGAGCATGGTGTATACTCTCCATATATATGCTGCCTATTCGTGCAAATTGTTCCAAATATTCTGGTTTGCAATCGGCATTTGCTCCGGAGTCCAACATTAACACTACACCGTTTTGTTTCGGGATGGTTGTCGCCAAAGCAGGTCGCTTAATACCTTTTATTCTGCCTAAAATTAAAGTACCGCCCGTTAGTAAAGCACCTGTACTACCGGCCGAAATTAAAACAGAACCCGGATTATTTTTGACCGCCTCAAGACCGATAACCATAGAAGATTCCTTCTCGTTTCGGATAGCCAAAATCGGATCATCCTCCATAGATATAGCTGCTTTTGCGTGCAGGATATCTATTTTATTTCGGTCGTAATCGTATTGACTCAGATGTTGTCGTAAAACATCTTCCGGCCCTATTAAAGTTACATGGATACCGTATTCCTTTACAGCGGCCACCGTGCCTTTAATCATTTCAACGGGTGCATGATCACCACCCATTGCATCGATATAATAGTTCATATGAAAAGTTTCCCTTATATAGAAAAAACAGAGTCGAAACTCTGTTTATTCGTTAATTAATACATCAGTATCTTTGTAAGTGCCACAAGCTTTACATACTCTATGGGGTAATTTTACTTCGCCGCATTTGGGACATGTACTCATTCCCGGTAAGTTAAGCTTATAATGCGTTCTTCTTTTGTCTCTGCGAGCTTTTGACGATTTTCTCTTAGGTACAGCCATTTCTCCCACCTCCAAATTCTAGATTAATTGTTTAATAGATCTTTCAATTTTTCAAAACGCGGATCAATGGCATTTTGTTTATCACATTGACAACTGTCTTCGTTTAAGTTTTTTCCGCAATGCATGCACAGACCCTTGCAATCCTCATCACACAATACCTTCATCGGCTCGTTGATATACATCACATCAACAACATAATCTCTTATGTCGATAGTAGGCGTTTCTTCATTAACTTCCAAAATTTCTTCGTAGTCATAACGACATGTATAGTTCGTTAATTTTAAACAACGAGAACATGGGTATGTCATGTCTGCAGTTAGTTGAAACTGCAAGAGAAAACGGTTTTTCTCTTCCTTACTTATGCTTCCTTCAACATGAACACCCTTTTCGTTAATGGTTCCTTCCGTGTTATCTAGGTAGTCTTGTAAGTCGGAGGATGTTAAATCCAGTGACAATTTATAAGGTCTTTCGATTGATATGATTTGAGTGTCTATTAACATAATAAACTCCAAAAGAGCATTTAAATTATATAAATAAAGATTGCAATTGTCAAGCTCTTTTCTTTACAAGTTTTTGATAACCTCTACCGTATCGCGAGCAATCATAATTTCTTCGTTTGTCGGTATTACCATGACCTTTATTTTTGATTCAGGAGTCGAAATGACTAAGTTTTTGCCCCTGTTTTTGTTTTCTTCCTCGTCGATTTGCACGCCTAATCCGACAAGTTTTTCACAAATTGCCTTACGGGTCGAACCGGAGTTTTCGCCGACACCGGCTGTAAATACAATACCGTCTATTCTATCCAAAGCTACAAGATAAGAGGTAATGGTTTTTGCAACGCGGTAATGATAAACATCTAAAGCTAATTGTGCTCTTTCGTTTCCTTCTTCGGCCGCTATATCGATATCTCTAAAGTCTTCACTGACACCGGAAATACCTAAAACCCCGGATTCTTTATTCAAAATTTTATTGATTTGTTCAACATCGTAGCCTTTTCCGTACAGATAAGGGTAGATAGAGGGATCAATGTCGCCGGACCTTGTGCCCATAGGTATACCTTCTAAAGGAGTTAAACCCATCGATGTATCTACACTTTTACCGCCTTTAACGGCACAAATGCTGGCACCGTTACCCAAGTGGCAGGTAATAAGATTAATGTCCTCGATTTTTTGTTCCATCATGTCGGCTGCAGCACGAGCAACAAATTTATGAGATGTACCGTGGAAACCGTATTTACGTACAGCCTCTTTTTCATAAAGTTCATAAGGTATGGCATACATGTGGGCTTCTGCCGGAATAGTTTGATGGAAAGCCGTATCGAATACCGCGACATTCATTGACTCGGGTAAAAGTTTTTGACATGCTTTGACACCCATTAAGTTAACGGGATTGTGTAAAGGTGCAAGTTCAAAATAGTCTTCTATCTTTGCACTTTCCGTTTCCTTAACAAGTACGGAACCTTTAAAGTAATCACCGCCCATGGCTACTCTATGGCCGATGCCGTCTATTTCTTCGTAACGACCAACAACACCGCATTCCGGATCTATCAAGGCTTTGAAGATAATTTTCAATGCCTCTTCGTGGGTCGGTAAAGGTTGGATAAATTCTACGGGTGTTTTACCTGTCGGTTTGTGTGTGATTTTTGATTGCTGGGATCCGATTCTTTCCGCCAGACCTTTTACCAAAACACTTTCATCTGTCATGTCAAACATTTGATACTTGATGGTAGAGCTGCCGGCGTTAATTACCAAAACTTTCATTCAATTCTCCTTTGATTGATTCTCATTTTTTTCTACTCAATTATTATAACAACCAAAGCGATAAAAAACCAGTCATTTCAAGTTTTATCTTTATTTTTACATGCAATTTTCATAAAAAGCTACAATCATACTTTAATATAGTCAACTCTCTATATATAAAATATATTCCGAAATTCTTAAATTGTGGCGATTGATACAATAAATTATGAAATTCTACCGAAAAAAGTGTATACTGTCGATATCTTTGACAGGACGGTAAACAAATGAAAGTAATAGCGGTTATTGCAGAATACAACCCATTTCACTACGGGCATTTGCATCATCTCATACAATCGAAAGAAAAAACGGCTTGTACCCATACTATGGTGTTAATGAGTGGCGATTTTGTTCAACGAGGTTCACCGGCTTTTGTAAATAAATGGACACGTGCCAAAATCGCCTTATCGATGGGGATTGATCTGGTTTGCGAATTGCCTTATTATGCTGCCGGTCAAAGTGCCGAGTATTTTGCAAGGGGTGGCGTTGATATACTTAATACTACCCGATCCGTTGACTACTTATCTTTCGGCTGTGAAGAAGCAAATATAAGCTTATTGCTCGAAATTGCCGAACGAATGATTGACGAATCCAACCGTTACAAGGTTATCTTGCGAGCATATTTAAAAAAAGGCTACAGCTTTGCTGCAGCACGTCAACATACTATATCCGAGCTGTATGGTCAATCCTTAGGTTTAGTCCTGTCTCAACCGAATAATATACTGGCGATTGAATATTTAAAAGCTTTGCTGAAAACCAATTCCGATATCAAACCGTTAGCCATTCAAAGACTGGGAGAAGGCTACGAAGCGGAAAACTGGCCACCACCGTCAAAATACGCTTCAGCAACACAAATTCGAAAAGGGTTATTAGCCGGGTTTGATGTTCAACCGTACCTGCCCTATCCTGTCAACAATTTGAAAAATGTGCGTGAAAATATCCGAACAGGCATTGATAAATTTAATTTAAGCTTAGTAGCCCGATTGCTTCAATCCACGGCAGAGGAATTACGTAACCTTCCTTATGTTTCGGAAGGTATTGAAAACCGTATTTTAAAAAGTTTGCATACGGCAAAAAATTTAAAAGATATTTCAAAGTATGCCGCTTCTAAAAGAATGCCGGAGAGCCGCCTACGTAGAATTCTCATTAATTTAATGATCGATATGAACAAAAACCTACTCTGTTCGGCTTATTCCGAGGAAATGCAACCTTATCTTCGTGTTTTAGGATTTAATACAAAAGGTATCGACGTCTTAAATCGTATTAAATCTCATTCAAGCATTCCCAGAATAACAAAATTAAAAAAGGCAAGAAAAATTTTAACGCAACATCAACAATTACTGTTGAAAAAAGACATTTTAGCAAGTAACCTTTATCAACTATATTTCAATGAAACCTTCGTTTATAACGCCGATTATTATCAATCTCCGATTATCCTAAAATAGAGAAAGAACCGGTTCAATAAAAAGCGACATTCAGTCGTGCTATGAACCGGTTCTTTCTTTTATTGTTTAGATGTTAGGAAGCATTAATGTTTACATTGCCCGGAGTGATCGCGTCTGATTATTTGAAACTCTTCACTTAAATAAAAGAATAAAATAAAAATTCCTAACGCACCCAGCCATAAAATGCCAGTCTTAAGATCCTCAAATCCGGAACAACCTAATATTAAAAAAAGTATAAAACCTAAATGACCGATTGCTTTTGTTATACGGTTTAAAAATAACATTGTTTTCTCCTTACGTGTTAATAAACTTAATTATGTTGCGTAATAAGTACATATTATGACAAATACAACTTGTGTCACTTATTAGGTAACACAAGTGTACGTCATGTGTTGTTGCGTGTCAAGTGAAACTTGTTTTTTTTTATAATTATGTTGCGTGATAAGAGAAATGTGTTAAAATATCTATAGGTGATCGAATGAATATTCATAAAAGATTAAAAGAAAAACGTAAAGAATGCGGTATGACACTTCAAGAAGTTGCGACCATTGTGGGGGTCAGCAGGCAAACCATACAACGCTACGAGTCGGGAACTATAAAAAACATACCCGCAGAAAATGTTGAAAAACTGGCAACCGTCTACAATACTACCCCACAACAACTCTATAATTGGAATGAACCGAATGTGTCAGATACCACTATTCCGGATTTAATTCCCCTTGTTACGCAACAATTACCTTTATTAGGTGAAATTGCTTGCGGAGAACCAATTTTAGCCAATGAGCACTATGGTGAGTGGGTTGAAACAACCGATAATATCAATGCGGATTTTTGTATCCGTTGCCGAGGCGACTCCATGATCGGTGCAAGAATTTTTGATGGCGATATTGTTTTTATCAGAAAACAGCCAGATGTCGAAAACGGAGAAATTGCCGCTGTATTGATTGAGGATGAGGCAACCTTAAAACGTGTCAATAAAAATAAAAAAGGATTTATTTTTCTAATGGCGGAAAACCCCGCATACGAACCGATCATCATTGATTTAAAAGAATGTGATCAATATATTAAAATTCTCGGAAAGGCTGTTGCTTTTCAAAGCATTCTGTAATAAATCCGATAAAATAAGAGCCGGCGTGTTCACATCGGCTCTTATTTTTATTATATTTACAATTATTTTCCCATAATTTTGTTAAGAATTTTCTTCCAAAACGGCACTTTTGTTGTTATGCTACGATTTTCATAATCACTATTATTTTTAGCTGTTTCCTGAATATCAATAATATTGGTATGTTTCGCTTTGCGTCTTCCGATTTTAAGAACTTTTTTTACGTTGCTTTCTTGTATAAAATATTCTTGAGCATTAATCATCGGATCGGTGAGAGGCATTTTTTCATACTGCCCCGTTGCGCTTATTTTTCGTCCTTTAACGTGATCTTTCCATTGAATTTCCATATATTCCACGATACGTTTGCGAATTGAGGAATCCAAAATAGGTGCCGCCACTTCTATTCTACGTTCCGTATTTCGGGTCATTAAATCCGTCGAAGATATATATATTTTCTGTTCTTCTTTCTTTCCGAAAATATAAACACGGGAATGTTCCAAATATCTTCCTACTATGGAATGAATTTCAATGTTTTCGGTATATTCCGAAACTCCGGGCAACAAACAGGTAATTCCTCTAATAATCATTCGAACCGATACACCTGCTTTTCCGGCTTCCATAAGTTTATTAATGAAATCAAAATCTGTTAGAGAATTCATTTTGCAAAATACATAACCTTCTTCGCCTTTGCTGATCTCTTCGTCAATATAAGCCATAAACTTCGGTTTTAAAGAGTGGGGTGCCTGTATAAAATGAGTGTATTGTACTTCTCTTTTTCCAAGCAGAAGAAATCTGAAAAAGGCCGTTGCATCGGTACCCATGGCTTGATCCGAGGTAATATAAGAAAAATCCGTATATTGTTTAGATGTTGATTCATTGTAATTTCCCGTGCCGATTTGGGTAATATATTTCAGCTCGTTTGCATCATTTCTATAAGTAATTAAGCATACTTTCGAATGTGTTTTATATTCTTCAAATCCGTAGATGATGTTACAACCGGCATCGTAAAGCACCTCTGTATAGTTTATGTTGTTTTCTTCATCGAAACGGGCACGCAATTCCATTAATACCGTTACATCTATACCGTTTTCCGCAGCACGGCATAAGTATTCTACCAATTTAGATTTTTTAGCCAAACGATAAATGGTAATTTTAATTGAAACCGTTCTTGGATTTTCCGACGCTTCCTTGAGTAACCGCAGAAAAAATTGAATAGAGTCGTAAGGGTAAGAGAGCAACACATCCTGTTGTTCAACAAATGCGGTTGCAACTCCGTTTCCTTCCACTTGGTATACCGGATTGCCGGTAAAGGGTTCGTACAGTAAAGGATATTTAAGTGTGTCGGGTATCCGATCAATCAATGAAAAAACATAACCCATGTCCAGCGGTGCAGATGTAATAAAAATTTGATTTTCTTTAATGGGATATTCATTCAGAAATAATTCTTTTAACTTGTTCGTCAATTTACAATTGGCTTCTATCCGTACAGCGGATAAACGTTCCCGCTTTTTAAGGATTTGCTTCATGTAATCTTTATAGTTATCGAACTCGTCGCGCAAGTCATTTTGATCGTCGAAATCAAAATTACGTGTGATTTTCAGTAATACTTTTTTCTTTATTTTTAGCTGCTGAAAAACTAAATCGGTAAAATGGTAGACAATATCTTCCGTTAGAATATAAGTAAACGGATTGTTGTTTAAAACCCAATATTTCGGAAAATCATCTCGTATAGGTACTAAAGCAATACGGTTGTCATTCTCTTCATCCAACTCAAGAAAAACATGCAGTTTTTTGTTTTCCAAAAAAGGAAAAGGGTGCATAGGGTCTATAATTTGTGGTGCCAATAAAGGCAAAATCTCTTTTTTAAAACGCTTGGTAACAGATTGTAATTCATTAGAGCTTAAATCTTCGATTCGTTTTTGTGTGATGTTTTTGTCCGCGAGTTTTTTTGTTAACTCAAGGTAGTAGTGATCCTTTTTTTTGTACATCGGATGCAAAGTGTCCATGGCGGCATCAATTTGGTTTCTGGGCGTCATTCCGGTTTTATTATCGTAATGTTGTTTGCTTAAACGACTTAAATCATGTAAGCTGCCGATACGAACCATAAAGAATTCATCTAAGTTGCTTCCGAAAATAGAAATAAATTTTAATTTTTCCAGTAAGGGAACCGTATTATCCGCCGCCTCATCCAAGACTCGTTGATTGAATTGCAACCACGATAATTCTCTATTTTGCATATACGGATTGTTTTGTTTTACATAATCTGCTGCCATCAAATACACCTATGCCCTTCTTTATATTATGATTTAGAGTTTTGTTCCTTTAATTTTTCCAATGCAAACCCTTCTCTTAATCCATAACTGGAGACTTTTATCTTTTCAACCTCAAAGTAATCCATTAAAGTATCGAGTATGATTAAACCCGGTGTCAAAATGTGGATTCTTGCAGGTGCTACTTGTAAAATAGTCCTAAACAGGTTTTCCTTTTCTTTTTTTATATCTTTTACCAAAATTTTAACGTGATCATTTTTAAACTCTGTTGTTGTGGGAACTTGGAAGTATTCATAGGATACGTTGCCTAGGGCACGAATGGTTCCACCGAAACCCACAGCCACCGGCATGGATTTATCAATCTTATGAAAAACATCCAGTTTTGTTTTGATATGATTACGCATTTTTTTGATTTCACTGTTTTTAGGTAACAGATGAGATACAAATTGCGAATACATCGACAAAGCTCCCTCATCAATATTAAAGTATTGAATGATTTTCTTTTTTTTGAAATGTACGATTTCGGTTGAACCCCCACCGATATCTATCGAGATGCCTTCGTCATCGCCCATTAATTCTTTAATACCGGCAAAACCTAAACGGGCTTCGTCCATATCTGAAAGAATTTGGATATCAACACCTACTTTTTTCTTGACTTCTTCCAAAATTTCATTGCGATTATTTACTTTTCTTAGGGAAGCAGTTGCAAAAACATAAATATCTTCTACAGATAAGTAGCGGAGAATGTCTATCTGTTCTCTCAATACGGTTTTTAAACGCTCAATTCCCTTACGGGATAAAGTACCGTCTTCAACATAAGATGCAAGACCCACAATATTCTTTTTTGAAAATATCTTACTGAGTTCATCATCCTCGAAAATTTTGTAAACACACGAACGAACGGTATTCGCACCGATGTCAACCACAGCTATAGTCATTTAAATGCTCCTTCCGCTTATTCTCACGCTGTTTTTATTTCCTATACATGTGGTTGAAAATGCCAAGCGTTCGAATAAAACGTATTGTAATAGGTACAAACTCATTTTATCGGGCTTTATGATACCATGTATCTGTAAAAAAACATGTTAAGTCTGTTTATCTAATTATAGTATAAATAAGCAAATAATACCCACAATATTATCTTTATTTCAGAGAACGTTTAGAATGAAATGTGTCTAATTCTAATTTACTAAAAAAAACGGAGATCTACCTATCTCCGCTCAATTTATTTATATATTCAGTTGTTTTACCGTTTTTTTGATAATTTCTGAGGGCTTTTGTCACATGCCTGACGGTACATTCAATCTTTCTTCAATAAATATTGCTAAAGAGGTTGCAATATGATCCAATTCCCCTTGGTCTTCACCTTCAATCATCACACGAACCAAAGGCTCTGTTCCTGAAGGTCGTATTAAAACACGACCGTTTCCATGAAAATGGTCTTCAATCTCTTTAATTTTTCGGGAGATTTCCGGATGATCCATATAATTGTTTTTATTCTCATTAGATACTTTGGCATTTTTTAAAACTTGTGGAAATACTTTCATTTGAGATGCCAACTCGTAAACAGACTTTTGAGCATCTACAATTAAGTTTGAGAACAACAAACCGGTCATCAGTCCGTCTCCGGTTGTGTTGTAATCTAAGTAAATAATGTGCCCCGATTGTTCGCCACCTAAGGTATAGCCGTTTTCCAACATGTTTTCCAAAACGTAGCGGTCACCGACTTGGGTTGTTATTAAGGTCATCCCCTCCTCTTTCGCTGCTTTATGAAGACCCAAGTTGGACATGACGGTAATAACCAATGTGTTTTTACTCAGTTTATTTTCCTTTTTTAGTTCTTTGCCCAAGAGGTATAAAATTTTATCGCCGTCTACGAGTTCGCCTTTATTATCGATTGCCAGGCAACGGTCCGCATCACCGTCGAAGGCTAAACCGAAATCCGCTTGTTGCACAAGAACTTCTTTTTTCAGTCCGTCCAAGTGCGTGGAGCCGCATTGTTCATTAATATTGTTGCCGTCGGGTTGACACCCTAAGGTGATCACCGTAGCACCTAAGGACTTAAATACTCTCGGTGCAATAGCATATAATGCTCCGTTGGCACAGTCCAATACTATTTTTTTACCGGTTAGATCCGGCTTAAGATACAATAACAGAGCATCGATGTACAAATCGGCGGCATTTTCCAGGGACTGAAACGCTGTTTTTTCCGACGGTGTATCGTCGTGTTGCGGATGACTGAAAATTAAAGTTTCAATTTCCTTTTCTTTTTCGTCGGGCAACTTAAAACCGAGACGATTAAAAAATTTAATACCGTTGTATTCGGATGTATTGTGAGATGCTGATATTACAATCCCCGCATCGGCTTTTAAGTTTTTAGTTAATAGCGCCACAGCCGGTGTCGGGATAATTCCTAAACTGACGGCTCGTCCGCCCGCTGCATTGATACCGGCAATTAAGGCATCTTCTAAGGGTTTTCCTGAGGCTCTGGTATCTCTGCCGATAATTATTTTAGGATGATCCTTTTCCTTTGCCAGCACAGTTGTGCCGTATTTACCGAGTAGGTACGCCAATTTGTCGGTTAATTCGTAACCGTACCGACCTCTCACGCCATCGGTACCGAATAATTTTCTCATAGTGTTACTCCTTTACAGGGGCGTAAATTTGTTTTCTTGCCCAAAATGTATTTCTTTTTCTCTTCAAAGGATTTCATTTCGATAGAAAATGTAAAGTCTTGAAAGGTTTCTTCATTTTTATCAGATAATGCAACTTGAATAAATTCATTACATAGCCACGGGTTTAATACAAACAGCGGTCCTAAGGTATTGGTGAAAATACCGTTATTATAACAAAAACCTTCGTAGCAATCACTTCCGTTGTTTCCGTAACCATAGTTTAATTTTCCGAAATGATGGGTTTGATTCTCGTAGTGAAAATCCGCCATTTGTATTTGGTTACCGATAATTTGAAAGGTTTTACCGTTATAATCGACTTGATAAAACAAATCGTCGCCATAAACGGTGTCATTTTCAGTAACCGCCAATGGAAGAATTCCTAAGCCTTCAATATTTACTCCGTCAGTACGACTGATGTGATTTCCCCATAAAGCAACGGATGTTCCCGTTACAAGTAACGGTTTTTTCGACTCAAGGTAATCTCTTAACGCACTCCGATGGGGTTTTAATGTTTCGATTATGGTTGGAAATAGCGTTATTTCGCCGGATAACATAACAAGTATATCGTAGCGATCGGGTTGAAAGGTCGAATCGATGTGAATCTTATCAATTTGAAGATCAATGTTTCGCATCGTACAAAGCTTTTGTAATGCCAAAATATTGCCTCTTTCCCCGTGTAAATTAAAGTTATCGGGAAATAACCATGCTAAGCGTAATGTTTTCATTGTAATTTCTCCCGGATTTTTGCGTTCAATTCATCGAAAGATGCCAGACATGTAATTAAATAAATATTATTTGTCTCCAATTCGGAAATATGGTGCAATAGTTGATCGAAATTTCCATCGGGTTGAATATGAATTTTATCTTCGGCAACACCTTCATAGATGAGTCGATTGGCAGCGTCGTAAGCGACAACCGGAGAAAAACATATAAACTGCTCGACATTTGCCGCAACCATCGGTCCGAAATCGCAATCAAAAGTATAAAACGTATTGGTATAATAAGGCGTAAAATCTTCGACAGGATATAAGCCGATACAAACGGCTTTTCGCTTGGAATCTTGGGCTATAATATTTAAGGTGTTTTGTAAGGTATCCGGATTTTCTTGCTTTATTCTCATATATTTAATGATTTTATCACCGTAGGGTATTTTTTCAAAACGACCGGCAATATTTTTAAAATCTTCAAACACAGCTACGCTTTCAGAGGTTTGTTTATGAAAAAGTTTGTCCATAACCAATAAAGCACCGGCGTAATTATACAGCATATAAGGTAAATCGTAGGGCATCGGAAAGGTGACACCGTCTTTTTTAAAAGTTTTCTCTTTAAAATCTATATCCGTAATGAGAGCGTCCGGGTGTTTTTGGCTTGAATAACCGCAATGGTCGCAATAAAAGGGTCCGATATTATCTACGTTGAATGTGCAGTAACGTATCCCATGTGAACATTTCGGGCAACTTAATGTCGGAAAAAATTCGGGCTTATTAAAAGTCTCGCTATGTTCTGTGACGGAATAATAGTATGTTTTTGCACCCATGCCTTCAAAAGCCTTACTTCTGGGGTCCTCGTTATTTAAATAAAGATTGAGCCTCGGATTCATAATCCGCTTTATTTTTCTAAGAATAAAATCCGGGTCTCCGTTACGTTGTACTTGGTCTTTTTGTAAATTGGTAATTAATAAATTCTCTGCCGGTAATTGTGCATAGATCAAAGGTAAATACCGCTCGTCCGTTTCAAATACCATATAATCACAGGTTAATTCCCCCAACCAATCGGCACCTTTAATTAACGCGGTGGCAATACCGGGTAATAAGTTTGCACCTTCCAAATTAGTAACAACCTTATAATTGTAGGGAGCTAATAAATGGTTAATAAGGTGTGTCGTTGAGGATTTACCATTGGTGCCGGTTATAAAGAGTACTTTTGAGCAGTCGATTCCTTTAAAGTGAGAAACCATGTGAGGATCTATTTTAAGGGCTTTTTCTCCCGAAAAATTAGAACCCTTATTTTTATCAATAATACGTATTAAAAAATTTAATATTTTTGCAAACCATAAAGCCAAATAAAAACGCATTAATACCTCCTGTTACACCGATGCCACCTTTTAGAAGGTTAGGACGGAAAGACTTGCCTTCCGTCCCTTGGTCGGATTTACGTATAAATTATAAACGATACAAACAATATTGTTCAAGATTCTTTTAATCATTCTGAAAAGCGACTACCTTACATAGACAACTCTCAGAATGATTTCGTTATTTTAAAATATAACTTCTATACAAATAGAATGAAGATTTAAATTGTATCAAAACTATTTATGCCTTGTCAAAAATAAGCTTTGAGTATAAAAAATTGCCTATTACTAAAACTTATTTTTTTATCGAAATTCCGGGACATTACCTATATAAACATGTTTTAAATATCGTTTTGCAATTTCTTTTGCATTTAGCATTGTTTTGATTGCGGTAGGAGGCAATTGCATGCGATGAGAAGGAAAGTATCGTGTTAAATGTAAGGGTATGCCTTCATCAATTTTTGCCAGGGTCATCGCCAATTTTTTAATTTCCTCCGAATCGGTATTAAGCGGTTCAATCAATAAAGTTGTAACTTCTACATGGGTTTTTTGTATCGCCAGTGCTATTGTTTTTAAAACGGATTTCAGATGACCTTCACAATATCTTTTATAAAAATCTTCCCGTATACTTTTTAAATCAATATTCATACCGTCGATATAAGGCAATAATTTGCGAAGAGGTTGTTCATTGATATATCCGTTAGTTACGACTACGTTTTTATAATCCTTTCCCATATGTTTCAGATTAATAGCAAGCGACAACATGTCTTCATACCAAACTGTCGGCTCGTTATAAGTGTAGGCCAAACCGATAGACCCTTTATCAACCGCTTTCTTTAAAATAAAATTTTGGTTGTAATTTCCCGAATATTCAGGGTGAGAAACAATTTGATGATTTTGACAAAAATCGCAATTAAAATTACATCCGAAACTGCCAATCGAAAATATAATACTGCCGGGTGATAAATGATAGAGCGGCTTTTTTTCGATTGGATCGTAGTGTAATCCGCAATAACGATTGTAATTAAGACGCACAAGCTCTCCACTACGGTTGCACCTCGTTTTACAATAACCGGATTTTCCAAGAGGTATCAGGCAATACCTTGGACATAGAGTACATCGCACTTGACCGTCGTTCCACTTTTCGTAAAACAATGCTGCGGTATCAAGATTCTTCATATCTATCTACCGTAAATCGGCTGATGACGTAAGATTCATCAGAACCTATGCCCGCTTTTTGTAAGGCAATAGCCAATTGCTGATCGACCGTATCGACACCGTTAAGCATCGGTAACAACACACCGGTACGATAACCTTTTTCTACAATCAAACCGTATTTTTGAGGATCCAAAGCGGCAATCGTATTGACGATTTCTGGTTGTCCCAGCACATCAACCGAAAAGACTATAGTATCCAACTCTTCTGCTGTAACCGGGGTAAATCGTGGGTCACGTAATCCGGCTGCAATGGCATTATCTCTTATTTCTTCCCATAAGCTGTTTTTAAAAGGGTGCAAGGTGCCGATGCAACCCCTCAATTGACCGTTTTTATAAAGTGTTACAAAACATGCGGCTTGTTCTTTAAGTAAAGGGTCTTCTTTCGGGGGTGATAACGGTTTGTTACGGTTTAAGTAATAGGTGAGGCTCTGCCGTGCGAGTGTAACGTAATAATTTTTTTTCATGTCTCTACCCTTTAAATATTTTTTAAATTGATCAATGCGTTTAAATAGCCTACACCGAAGGGACCTTCATAAGAAATTAAATTGGATTTATAATCGGAGTTGTTGAAGGTACCGATTAAGATTAAAATGGATCTTAATCCGCATTCCCCTGCATTTTCCGTTAAATCTTCAGGTAAATCTTTGATTTCTTCCAACCGATTTTGTTGAATCAAATCTACAATCCGTCGATCGAAAGCTACTCCGTCGGGATGATAATCATAAGGACCTTCATCTTTTAATCGATGGGATAAATCCCCCGATGCAATGACAATAGACGGTCGCTCCAATGTGTTGATCGCTAATTTTAAAACCTCTCCGAAGGTAATAAGTTTTTCTCGTAGAAGTAAACCGTAAGTAATCACAACTAATCGGTAGTTTTTTAAATATTTAGATAAAAAATAAAGAGGTACCGTAACACCTTGATCTAACATAGAATTTGTATGGTAACGCATCGAGGTCATTTCATCCAGATAAACCGTGGGTACGAGTTTTTTATTTGCCATCTGAAAAATCAAATCTGCCAATTCACTGTCGTTTTCTTTTGTTAAGGCGACTTCCCGATGTCCGAAATTACCGAAGTGTCCCGATAATACCGACAGACCTTGTATACTGACGGCATCTCTGAACAAATTACCGTGGGGTGTAATAACGATGACCGTCTCAGGTTTTTTCTTTGACAGTTTATGAGATAATGTATGGATTCCTTCAATGGTTTTAAGTGCTTTTTGAGCATCTTTACCACCAATTTCCGGCACAATAATTGGAGGGTGTGGCATAATGGCTCCCGCCAGTAAATAATTTTTCATGAGAAGCTCCTTTCTTTTTAGTAAAACGATTTTTTGAATGCTTACCCGTTTGGGTTCAGTACAAAAAAAGGCTGCTACCGTAAGGGTAGCGGCCTTTTTATGCTGGTATGAACTGGTTAATCCGCCAATGCAGCAGATACAATACACAATTCGTAAATTTCGTCTTCGACGCAACCTCTGGACAAATCGTTAATCGGTGCGTTTAAACCTTGTAATACCGGTCCGATTGCTTTAAAACCGCCGAGACGTTGTGCTATTTTATACCCGATGTTACCTGCAGCAATATTCGGGAAAATAAATACGTTGGCATTTCCTTTTAAGGGAGAGTCCGGTGCTTTAAGTTCCTGAACTTCTTTAGCTACTGCTGTGTCAAATTGAACTTCGCCATCGATAATCATGTCGGGGTTTAATTCTTTAGCCAACGCTGTTGCTTCTGCAACTTTTGTAACCTCATCGTGTTTAGCAGAACCTTTAGTGGAGAAAGAAAGCATGGCAATACGGGGCTCAATCCCTAATTTAGTTGCCGTTTCATAACATTGTACCGCTTGTTCAGCCAAATCTTCCTTAGTCGGATCAGTATTAACCGCCCCGTCACACGTCATATAAATTTCATCGTCTCTTAACAGGATAAATACGCCGGCAACTTTTTTATAAGCCGGTTTTGTTTTTACAATTTGTAATGCCGGACGAACCGTGTCGGCTGTTGAATGAACCGCGCCGGAAACCATAGCATCTGCACGACCGGAATAAACCAACATCGTTCCAAAATAGTTAACTTGCTTGCTGAGCAACTCCCAACCTTCGGTAGCTGTTAATTTTCCGGATCTTCTTTTAACCAATGCTTGCAAAAGTTCGTCAAAATAATCTACTTTTGTCGGATCCTCAATGCTGATACCGTTAATATTTAATTGCCATTCTTTTGCCAATTTGTTGATTTCGTCGGGATTACCGATAAGTACGGGTTTTAAAATACCGTCATTATGCAGTCTGCTGGCTGCCGATAATACACGTTTATCCGTTGCTTCAGGCAGTACAACGGATGGTTGTTTGGCTTTAACTTTCTCGGAAAGTTTCTGAATTAAATCCATTTTTACCTCTTTCTCATTTATTCCGGTGAATACTTAAACCGTTATTTACTTAATTATTATAACACGACAATTCATCAAAAAAGAGTAATATTTTTCATTTTCCAATAAAATATTGGAATTTTATTGACACTAAAATACCAATACTTCGTAGCCGTCGTCAATAAACGGGCGAACCCCGGCATGTCCGTTCATATCATCCAATAACGGTAATCCGGTTGCCACATTGTCTTCATAAACTTCCAATACTTTGGAGCATGCTTTACAAACACCGGCAATTAAGCCCGTTTCCTTGGCTTTCAAATACATAGGATTTTTTTCTTCTTCAAAAACAGGTGGCAATTTAACAGAACCACCTTCAAAAACTATTTTAACTTCATAACCTTTGTTATGCAGATCCATCGCATTCATTAAAACATGCATAAAACACATTTTTTCTTCACGCATTGCGTACAATAAATACTTTTTCATATAATTACCTCTTAACTTTACCTTTTAATTTTATTATAAAGTATTTCACAAAACTCTATCTTAAGCTATTTCTATATCGATACGGTATCAAACGGAAATAAGACAACATGAGAGCAATTAGGATTTAACTTCTCTTCTGATATCTAATTGATAAATTCACAGTCATAACAAATAATTTGTTTGACAAAACCAAGAGCATGGTGTAGGATATTTTTTGTAATGCTGATGTGGCTCAGGTGGTAGAGCAGCTGATTCGTAATCAGCAGGTCAGCGGTTCGAGTCCGCTCATCAGCTCCACCGAAATC
>CAYFTR010000020.1:0-27909 GCA_964346185.1 uncultured Lachnospiraceae bacterium
GTTCTGACGACCTCTTCATGCAATCTCTTCCTCGTTTAGTACAACGTATTTGGATTACCCTGGAAGCAACCCTAATATCGCTCCTGATCGGAACGATATTAGGGGTCATTTTCGGTTTGTTTTCGGTATCCAAGGTTGGTTTTTTGCGAGGGCTTAATCGCGTATATGTGGATATCATTAGAGGAACACCTCTCATTGTCCAAGCGTTTTTTATTTATTTCGGTATTCCGAACATAACAGGCATTCGTTTTGAATCCTTTGTGGCGGGTACCATTACATTAACCTTAAATGCAGGTGCTTACATCGCAGAAATAGTACGTGGAGGAATTCAAGCCGTCAATGTCGGACAAATGGAGGCAGCTAGAAGTTTAGGTATGCCGAGGGGAATGGCAATGCGAAAGGTCATTTTACCTCAAGCAGTTAGAACCATGATCCCGGCACTGATCAATCAATTTATTATTACTTTAAAAGACTCGTCAATCCTTTCCGTTATCGGTATGCCCGAGTTAACACAAAAAGGTAAACTCATCATTGCAAGTAACTTTAGATCGGCAGAAATTTGGATGATTGTCGGTGCGATGTACTTTATTATTATCATGACACTCACACAAATATCCAAGGTGATTGAAAGGAATTTAAAGTATGGCAAAAGTTGAGATTAAAGACTTAAGAAAAAACTTCGGAACCTTGGAAGTACTTAAAAAAATAGATTTGGAAGTCAACGAAGGTGAAGTCATATGTATTATCGGACCGTCGGGATCCGGGAAAAGCACTATGTTGCGTTGTATTAACGCATTGGAAGAAGCTACCAGCGGTACAATTATTGTTGACGGCAACGAGATAACCGATAAAAAAGGAGACATTAATTTATACAGACGAAACATCGGTATGGTGTTTCAACAATTTAATTTGTTTCCCCACAAAAATGTTTTGGACAATATCACTATGGCACCCATCTCTTTAAAAGTTGAAACAAAAGACGAAGCGGAAGCCACAGCAAGAAGACTTTTAAAAAGTGTCGGAATGTTGGAAAAGATTAACGCTTTTCCTCATCAATTGTCCGGAGGTCAACAACAAAGAGTTGCTATTGCCAGGGCTTTGGCAATGCATCCTGATGTTATGTTGTTTGACGAACCGACTTCGGCCTTGGACCCCGAAATGGTCGGAGAAGTTTTAAACGTTATGAAACAATTGGCTTATAACGGCATGACCATGATTGTTGTAACGCATGAAATGGGCTTCGCAAGAGAAGTTGCAGATCGTGTTATTTTTATCGATGAAGGCTATATTATTGAAGAAGGACCACCGGATCAAATATTCAATCAACCACAAAATGAAAGAACAATAAATTTTTTAAATATGGTTCTTTAAGTGCCTGTAAAAAACAGTACCATAGGAGAGCATGCTCACGTATGGTATTTTTTTATGAGTTGATGTTTTTACAAGATATTATAATAAAACACCCTGCTACCACGGTGGCGGGGTGTTTTATATTTGTAAATATACTTTTTGTTTAATCGGTTTGCAGATGTTTAATTTGAGAAAGTTTGACACCTTGTGTATGTTCGATAGGCTCCCATGTTTTAATCGGTTTGTAAAAACACAAAACATTAATGAAAATCCATGAGAACAGGAAAAACCAAAAGCTGAAGATAGAGCGTACATTAACTTGTTTCAACTGATGATTTTCCAATTTAACCACCATTACGGAGAAAATAACAGAGGCAGTCGAGCCAAATACCACCAATAATATTGCGAATGTTAGAGAAGATAACCACAATTGGGTATTTACATAAATCATTCCCAATATAACAAAACTAAATATAGTATATAAAAAGGTAGCTACTTGGACAAAAGGAGCTGCTAAATATAAAATCATATCTAAGGATGCCCATTGCTTAGTATTTTTATAATTGTCCCATAAAATAGGGGCATAGTGGGCAAAACATTGAATAGTACCTGTCGACCAGCGTTTTCTTTGCTTCCACGAGGTTTCGAAGTGAATCGGGTGTTCGTCAAAGGTTATTGCTTCTGGTACCCACGCTACTCGGTGACCCTTTATGATATTTTGTGTTGTAAATTCGATATCTTCCGTCAGGGTAAAGGTTCTGAAACCGCCATCGGCTAAAATTTCTCTGGAAACCATAAAGCCGGTTCCATTTAAAGCGGCTGACCAACCCATACTGTGTCGCGCAAGATTTAAGAAACGATTTAAGGTCCAATAAAAAATGGATTGACAGCCGGATATCCAGGAACCTTCGGGATTTTTGGAGTCCCGATAGCCTTGAGCAATGGTTTCACCCTCACACAGGGCGTTATTCATTGCACGCATAAAACCCGGTTCGACCAAGTTGTCCGCATCAAATACACAAAAAGCGTCGTAGTGGTCGTTTTCCTGAAATATATAATCGAAAAATTGTTCTAAAGCCCCACCCTTGGAGCTAACTGGTTTCGTACAATTAAAAATCTTTGCGCCGGCAGTTTTTGCAACCGCTTCGGTTTGATCGGTGCAATTATTCGGTATGACAAAAACGTCGAGCAGTGCTGTGGGGTAGTCTTGTTTTTTCAGGGTTTCAACCAAGTGGGCGATAACTTGTTCTTCGTTTCTGGCGGCAACTACCGCTGCCAGTCTTTTTTTAGGAGCGTGTTGTGGGTAGTGATTGTGGCGTCGGTATCCCAATAAACCGATAATAATATAGTAAATACCATATAAAAAAAATGGTGTTCCCATAATAAAAAGTATGGCTAATATTGTATCTATCAATGCTTTCTCCTGTTTTCTTTTTCTTTAATTGATATATTAACCAAATTTTAGCACCGAAAAAAATGCCTTTCAATTGTAAAGGTGAAACAATCATAAATTGTTAAGAAATTTTAAGGTTAAATCAAGGTTAGTTATTATTTTTACGGTATCTGTAACCTGCCAAATGAATTTATTCAATAATATTATACCCATCGACAACTTGATACACGATTTTTTAGAAACCGATTTATTGTAATTTATTAATTGAAAGATGAGGAAACAAGTGCTATAATTAAGATTAATTTATTAAGGTGAAGTGTAAAAGTATTTAATTTTGTAATGACAGCCTATTGTATCAGCAAACATGGAGATATTATGAATAATTTATTGGAAATTAAAGATTTAAGAGTGTCTTTCGGTGTGGATAAATTAAAACAAACCGAAGTTATTCGACATTTGTATTTATCAATCGCTAAAGGTGAATCTCTAGGGATTGTCGGGGAAAGCGGAAGTGGAAAAAGTGTCACTTCTTTATCGATTATGGGATTGTTACCGAAAGACAGATCTCAAGTAGAGGGGAATATTCTTTTCGATGATAAAGACCTGTTGACCCTAGCGGAAAAGGATATGCAAGACATCAGAGGAAACCGAATCTCTATGATTTTTCAGGAACCCATGACCAGCCTCAATCCGACAAAAACCTGCGGTGCACAAATTATGGAGCCGATGTTATTGCACGAAGGCATCAGTAAGGGGGAAGCAAAAGAACGGGCGATTGAATTGCTGGATTTTTGCGGGATTCCTTTACCGGAGCAACGTTTTAACGATTACCCTCATCAAATGTCCGGAGGTATGCGACAAAGAGTGATGATAGCTATCGCCTTAGCTTGTAAACCCGATTTATTAATAGCGGATGAACCGACCACTGCTTTGGACGTAACCATACAGGCACAAATTCTCGACTTGTTAAAGAGAATGAAGCAAAAACTGAACATGAGTATAATGATGATTACTCATGACCTTGGAATTGTCTACGATCTATGCGAACGTGTCATTATTATGTATACAGGCCAAATTATGGAAGAAGGCAAAACGATGGCTGTATTTAACCATCCCTTACACCCATATACTCAAGGGCTTATTGCTGCGATACCTTCGCCGGAGAGCGACAAAAATATAGAATTAAAAACCATAGAAGGTACTGTACCCGACAGCAATAAGATGCCGATGGGTTGCCGTTTTCATCCGCGATGTCCCAAAGCATTTGAACGTTGCAAAGAAGAGGTTCCTCAACTGATTTCTTGCGGTGACAATAGGCAGGTACGTTGTTTTTTATATGAAGACGGAGTGTTTGAAAATGTCTGAAGCTTATAATAATTTGTTGTCGCTAAAGTCGGTATCCAAACACTTTGACATTAAGCAGGTTAATGGAAAAAAAGCTGTTTTAAAAGCTGTTAACGGGGTGTCCTTTAATATTCGGGAAGGCGAAACTTTCGGTATAGTCGGCGAAAGCGGTTGCGGTAAGTCCACACTGGGCAGATTGTTGCTGGGACTTTACGATTTAACCGAGGGTACTGTCAGCTATCTGGGCAAAGAGCTGAAAGATTTCAGTAATAGTGAAATGAAACAATTCCGTCGGGAAAGCCAAATGATTTTCCAAGACCCGTCCGGCAGCTTAAACCCCAGACGCAGGATTAAAGATATATTAAATGAACCATTTAAAATACATAAATTGTTAACTGAAGAAGAAAGACGGGAAAAGATCGATTTTTTATGTGAAATGGTCGGTATATCCAAACAATACTACGACCGCTATCCTCACGAGATGTCCGGCGGACAAAAGCAACGCATCGGTATTGCCAGAGCCTTGGCGTTAAAACCGAAATTTATCGTCTGTGATGAACCCGTTTCCGCTTTGGACGTATCCATACAGGCACAGGTTATTAATTTGCTGAAGGCTTTACAGGAAAAATTTGATCTGACTTATATATTTATTTCCCATAATTTGTCGGTTGTTAAATACGTCAGTGACAGAATTGCCGTAATGTATCTCGGTAAATTTGTTGAGTTGGCACCGGCGGAGCGTCTGTATCAAATGCCTTTGCACCCCTATACTGAAGCTTTAATCTCATCGATTCCGCAAGTCGGCAGTACGACAAAAAGGGAAAAAATAGTCTTGGAAGGAGATTTACCCAGTCCGGTTCATCAGCCGAGCGGATGTAAATTTCACACACGATGTCCGAAAGTTATGTCGATCTGTAAAAAACAGGAACCGCAATTAACGGAATTGGAAGAAAAACATTATGTTGCTTGTCACCTTTACAATCAGGTGTAAGTATAAATGGAGAAAAGGAGTATGAAATGAAAAAGAAACTCTCAATAATTTTGGTGGTTGTGTTGATCATTGCAACCCTTGCGGGTTGTGGCGGCAGTAGCGGGCGAAAAGAAGGTGAAACCAGCTCGGCGGACAATGCCGACGGCAAAAAAACGGTAGTTATCGGTGCACAAACCGATTTGGTAACCTTGGATCCGGGTCATATGTACGAGCCCTATGCCAATATGTTTGCCTATGCCGCCTATGACAACTTGTATGCGGTAAAAAGTGAAACTTTGGGCGACTACGAACCTTCCGTTGCAACGGGTTATACCTTAGATGAATCTAAGACCCAATATACCTTTACTCTCAGAGACGATGTTGTATTTGCTTCCGGCAACCCATTAACCGCTAAAGATGTTGTGTGGAGCTATAATCGAGTCTTAAACATGCCCGAAAGCAATGCATACGTTAATATGAAAAATGTCAAAAAAGTTGAAGCACCGGACGACTACACCGTCGTCATTACCTTAAACGAACCGGAGGCTTCCTTCTTGAACAAATTGACTTCGAACGCCTATGCAATTGTGGACAGTGAAGTCCTTAAAGAACATGGCGGTTCCGATAGCGGCGGAGATACGGCAAAAACGTATTTGGACGGTACTTCTGCCGGATCCGGACCTTTCATAATTAAAGAATGGACACCGAAGGAAAAAGTTGTTTTGGAAAAAAATCCGAACTATTGGGGAACACCCTCCGAGATCGATCAAATCATTGTTCAGGAAATGACCTCTGTCGATGCTCAAATTACGGCACTTAAAAATGGAGAAATTGACATTGCTTTGAGCCTGAATCAAGAAACGGCAAAACAATTGGAAGGTATCGAAAATGTAACGATTAAACAAGGCGAAACCGCTTTAATGACCTTTTTAGTAATGAGTCGCGATACCGCCCTTTCGGAAGAAATGGCGAACCCGAAAGTACAGGAAGCGGTGCGTTATGCTTTGGATTATCCCGCATACTTAACCATGGCCGGCGAAGGTGCAAGCATACCTCTGAATATTGTACAAAATGGTTTTGTAGGTGCTTTGGAACGAGATGCCAACTTTAGAGATTTGGATAAAGCGAAAGCACTAATGAAAGAAGCCGGTTACGAAAACGGATTTGATATCACCTTAACTTGTGCCAACAACAATTCAGAAGGATTGGAATGGACCACCATTGCACAAAAAGTAAAAGAAGACCTAGTGGAAATCAATATTAACGTTAATATTGAAACCTTGGAGGCAACTTTGGTCTACGAAAAAATGAGAAAAGCGGAAATGCCTTTCTATGTGATGTTCTGGAGTCCGGACTACTTTGATATCAACAATCAATTTGCATTTTTGCCGGGAACAGGCGAAGAAGGAACCATTTACGGCAATCGTGCACAATGGGCAACCACACCGGAAAATCAGGAATTGACAGACTTGGGAGCAAAAATCTATGTGGAAGCCGATGCAGCTACAAGAGCCGCTTTGTCGGAAGAATTGCAAAAAGCTTATGACAAAGACAACCCCTTTGCGACCCTGTTGCAACACACAAAAACTATCGCTTATAATTCCGAACGTTTGGCAAATTGTCCTTATAACGACTTATGTAAAATTGAATTGCATCATTTGAAATTAAAATAAAAGGTTTACTGACTTTTTAATCACAGTAACCATTAAACTCGGGCTCAGCGATTGTGCTGAGCCCTATCATTCATAAAGGAGGGATGAGACTGATGTTGCGCTATATACTAAGAAGGCTTGCCTTATTAGTATTTACCCTTTTCGGCGTATCTTTATTGGTGTTTTTGATATCCCATTTAGTGCCTTCCAACCCCGTGGCTGCAAATTTAAGCCAAACGGCTATGAGTGACCCTCAAATTGTTGCCGCATACGAGGCTAAATGGGGTCTTGATAAGCCGCTATACGAGCAGTATTTTATCTATTTAAAACACCTGATCCAAGGTGATTTAGGCATTTCTATTCGTACCGGCAGGCCGATTATGGACGAATTAAAGCAATACTTTCCGGCAACTTTGGAATTATCGATATTTGCAATGCTTATCGCATTGGCATTCGGCATATTTTTCGGTATTTTATCTGCATTGTATCGCAACAAACCTTTAGATCAGGCATTGCGTGCCATTTCGGTCAGCGGGGTTTCACTACCCAGTTTTTGGTTTGCCTTGGTGATTATGTCGGTGTTTTCCAAAAATTTGGGATTATTTCCAAGTAGCGGTCGAATAGATCCAAGAGTGTTCAGTCCTACGGGAGGAACGGGTCTTTATGTTTTGGACGCCATACTGTGGGGAGACATGCTGATGTTAAAGGACGCCCTCGCTCATGTTATTTTACCGGCACTTGTATTGGGCTTTTTTACGATGGGATTAATTACACGACAAACCAGAAGCAATTTATTGGAAGTATTAAGTAAAGATTACATTCGAACCGCCAGATCCAAGGGGATGAGTGAAAGCCGTGTTATTAAAAGTCATGCACTTAACAATGCGTTGATTCCGGTAATTACTGTAGCAGGTATGGGTTTTTCCAATTTGTTGGGCGGTATGGTATTTGTTGAAACCATCTTTTCGTGGCCGGGTATCGGTCAATATGCGTATTTGGCGGCAACAAATTTAGATTTTCCGGCTATCTGCGGTGTGTCACTTTTAATAGCGACCACCTATATGGTCATCAACCTGTTCATTGATATGCTGTACGGTGTTATTGACCCGCGTATTCGCTATCAATAGGAGAAGACGATGTTGCAGTATATATTCCAGGAAAAAAACACGATGCTGAAAATCGGTTTTATTATTTGTTTAACTTGGATTGTTATCGCAGTTTTCGCATCTCTTATCAGCCCTTTCGATCCGGTTAAAGATCAAAATATGGGAGTGCGTTTTCAGCCTCCAAGCAAGGATCACTTTTTCGGAACGGACAGTTTGGGTCGAGATGTTTTCAGCAGAGTGTTACATGGTAGTCGCCTGTCATTGGCGGCAGGTTTAGTCACGGTGGTTATTTCTTTGTTTGTCGGTATCATTATCGGTGGTACTGCCGGCTATGTCGGTGGATGGGCGGACGAAATTTTAATGCGTTTATCCGAAATGGTTCAATCATTTCCGCCTTTAATTTTAGCAATGGTTATTGCCGCAGCTTTAGGACCGAATATTTATAATTCGGTTTTGGCAATGTCCATGATTTGGTGGCCGAATTATGCACGCCTTACCCGTTCCGTTGTTATCACTATAAAAGAAAGTGATTATGTAACCGCCTCTCGCATTATGGGAGCAGGTCATTTGCGGATTTTGTTTACGGAGATATTGCCGAATTGTTTTGGCTCACTCATTGTTATGGCAACTTTGGATTTGGGAAACGCCATATTGGTTTTTTCAGGTTTAAGTTTCTTGGGTTTAGGTGTTCAGCCACCTGTTGCAGAATGGGGTGCCATGGTATCAGACGGCGTTACGACCTTTAATTATTGGTGGATATCCACCTTTCCGGGATTGGCTATTTTTTCCGTAGCGATCGGTGCCAATTTTATCGGAGACGGATTAAGGGATTACTTGGATCCCCAATATCGTTAAAAAGTTTAATCATCAAATCATTTGAGAACTTATATTTAGCAGAAGTAAAAAGAGAGTTATCCCCAAACTCTCTTTTTGCATGTTATGGGGTAGATGTTTGGATAAGTGATCGGTAATCTTCATTGTATTAAAGCTTAAACTTCAAAAGTTCTTAATTTTTTCAGAGAGGCTTTATGCTATAATCGCATAAACTATATGAGAGGAATGAAGAAATGAAAAAAAGAATAGTAGGTTTATTATTGGTATTTTTGCTGATATTCAGCCCGATTACGGTTTTTGCAGATGCCGTTGTCGGTGATACGATTGTTGTATTGGGAGCGGATCTAACCGCAGAGCAACGTAGCCAGATGTTACAACAATTCAATGCACCGAGCAATGCACAGATAGTAGAAGTGACCAATGCGGAAGAACACCGCTACTTGGACGGAGTGATTCCCGTGGCACAAATCGGATCTATTGCCATATCTTCGGTTAGTATTACATATACTTCCAAGGACTCCGGATTGAAGGTTCAGGTCAGCAATAACATTAACTACATTACCAAAGAGACCTATACCAATGCTTTGATGACCGCTGGTGTTAAAGATGCGGACATTATTGTGTCATCGCCCTACGAAGTTTCCGGAACGGCTGCCTTAACGGGTATTATGAAGGCTTACGAAATTTCTACCGGTACAGCGATTCCGGAAGAAGTCAAACAAGTTGCTAATGAAGAAATGGTGACCACCCAGGAACTGGCGGATGAAATCGGCGAAGAGCAGGCAAGCGATATAATTAATGCCATAAAAAAAGAAATTGCGGAGAAACAACCGCAAACAACAGAAGAGGTTCAAAATATTATCAACACAATTAACAACAATTACAACCTTAATTTGACACCTGAGCAATCTCAACAATTGTTAAGCTTGTTCGATAGAATGAAAGATGCTAATATTAATTGGGATCAGTTATCCGATCAATTACAAAGATACTCGGATAAAGCAGGTGCATTTTTAGCCTCCCCCGAAGGAAAAAGTTTTTTGCAAAATATCAAAGAAGCTTTTTCCGTGTTTATCGATTGGCTGTCAAGTTTATTTTAAATGAAAGAATACAATATGGATCAAGAAAGATATAAAACAATATTAGACGCCTTTCTGGGCGATGCTCAATTAATGTTGCAACTAAACGAGTGTACATCTTTGGAAGAAGGGCACGCCGTTGTGGCAAAAAAAGTAAAAGATTTAACTTTGGAAGAATTTTCCGAAGCGATGCAAATTCTAAAAAGTGTTATGATCGCTCAAACCCAAAGTTAATACAGAGCATAATTAAATATTTTGATGACATCAAGGCAAAACAATGATAGAAGTTTTGCATTGATCTTGCACAATGGAGAATTATTAAGAAAGTAATCATATGAAAGAATTCCTTCGAAGTGAAAAATTACCCCATCATATTGCGATGATTATGGATGGCAACGGTCGATGGGCAAAGCAAAAATTACAACCCCGTTTATTCGGACACAAAGCGGGTGTTGATACTTTTAAAAAAATGGTGAAAATTTGTTCCGATACGGGGCTTGAAGTACTGACCGTTTATGCCTTTTCTACGGAAAATTGGAAAAGAAGTCAGGAAGAAGTTGACGGGTTAATGAGCTTGGCATTAACTTATTTAAAAAAATATATAGCTGAATTACATGAGCATAATGTGGTTTTAAAAATAATCGGCGATGTAACCAAACTCAATTCGACCTTACAGGAAGAAATTGCCCGTTCAGAAAAATTAACAGCAAATAATACGGGTATGATTCTCCAAATTGCCCTGAATTACGGTGGGAGAGAAGAGTTGCTCCATGCCGTTAAAGGTTTAATAGCAGAGGGGTTAAAGATTTCGGAAATTACCGAAGAAAACTTCAAACAATACCTTTACACGAACAGCACTCCGGATCCGGATATGATGATTCGAACAGGAGGAGAAAAGCGTTTAAGTAATTTTCTGTTGTGGCAAAATGCCTATACGGAATTTTTTTTCACCGAAACGTTATGGCCGGATTTTTCTGAAAAAGAATTAAAAAGTATGATAGACGCTTATATGCAAAGAGATCGACGTTACGGCGGTATTTAATAGGGAGGGGCAATGGTAAAGAGAATCATAACGGCAATTGTCGGCATACCGGTTTTATTCGCAGCTTTTTACTTAGGTGGCTATTTTTCCTTAGCTGTTTGTATTTTTTTAACGATTTTCGGACTGATCGAGTATACACAAGCTGTCAATCAATTAATGAAAAACACACCGATACAATCCGTAATGATAGTGGCGATGGGATTGGCAATTGTACTGTTTTCAAAATCCGATTATTTTTCCCTAATGACGGTTTTTATGGCATTATTTCTTATTATTATCGTAGGGGAGATATTTTTTTATAAAAACAGGTCTCTTGCACGACCGGCATTAACGCTGTTCGGTTTATTTTATATCCCGACCTTGCTTTCTCTGTTACTTGTTTTTGAAACCTTGGATAAAGGACAATATTATTTTTGGTTGGTGTTTGTCATATGTTACACGACCGATACGGCTGCTTACTTCGTGGGTAAAAAATTCGGTAAAAGAAAGTTGGCGCAAGCACTCAGTCCGAATAAAACGATAGCCGGAGCTGTCGGTGGTACGGTATTTTGTACGATATTTACATTATTGTACGGCTTTGTACTCAATCGTAATTTTAATGTAAACTTACCCTGGGCGGTATATATTGTTGTGGGTGTTCTCGGATCCGTCATTGCCCAAATAGGGGATTTAACGGCTTCTTTACTTAAGCGTGAAGCCAATATTAAAGATTTCGGTTATATTATTTACGGACATGGCGGAGTCTTGGATCGTTTTGACAGTATTATTGCCGTATTGCCTTTTTTATACATCGTTTATGTACTCACAAACGGTTGGGCTTAGGAGGTATCAATGTCAATTTTATTAACCCTGCTGATACTATCTCTGCTTGTTATTGTTCACGAGTGGGGGCATTATATTGTATCTAAAAAAATAGGGGTCGGTGTAGAGGAGTTTTCGATCGGACTGGGTCCGACTTTATATGCAAAAGAAGGTAAAGAAACCCTTTTTTCTATACGTGCTTTACCCCTTGGCGGTTTTTGTCGTTTACGGGGCGAAGCGGAAGAAGATGAAAGCCGCATTGACAGGAAAGATACGACCGCTTATTTCAATCGAACAAAATTTGAACGTTTTTTAATTTTAGCGGCCGGTGCTACTATGAATTTTATTTTTGGAATTTTATGCCTCCTCATTTTAGGAATCATTCGAAGCGGATCTTTGTTGGGTGGTATTCAGAGCGGTTTAATAACCGCTTTTCAAATTTTTATAGCAATCTTTCAGGGATTGGCAATGCTCCTTACCGGCAGTGCGGGATTAAATGACGTCGCAGGACCGATCGGAATGGTGCAAGTGGTATCGGATGTAAGCACTTATGGTTGGACCGGTATCGGTTTGTTGACAGCCATACTTTCTATTAACCTGGGTATTATAAATTTGTTTCCCTTTCCGGCATTGGACGGCGGTCAAATATTTATTCTTATAATTGAAAAAGTAATTGGTAAAGATCTACCGGAGAATAAAGTCGGAACGATTAATTTAATCGGCATGATGCTTTTATTAAGCTTGGCGGTGTTGGTAGCCATTAACGATATTAGACGCATAATCGGTTAAAAACAGTGCCTGTCAAGCAACAAAGAGGACGGATATATATGAGAAAAACCACTAAATTAGTACAAATCGGAAAAGTTGCCATCGGTGCGGGTCGACCCGTTGCCGTTCAATCTATGACCAATGTACCGACTGCCGATGTTGCAAAAACCGTGGAGCAAATTCAACAGCTGACGTTGGCCGGATGTGATATCGTTCGGGTTGCCGTACCCGACATGAAAGCGGCAAATGCCATTGGCACGATTTCTTCTCAAATTAATATCCCTCTGGTTGCCGATATTCATTTTGATTATCGATTAGCCATAGAAGCCATGAAAAACGGAGCCGATAAAATACGCATTAATCCAGGCAATATCGGCTCTCGATGTAAGGTCGAAGAAGTTGTGGCTGTAGCAAAGGATAAAAACATTCCGATACGTATCGGGATTAACGGCGGTTCGCTTGAAAAAGATATATTAGAGAAATATGGAAAACCTTCGGCCGAGGCGATGGTGGCAAGTGCCAAGCGACACATTGCTTATTTAGAAAGATGTTGTTACGACAACATTGTGATATCTTTAAAAGCATCTTCCGTTTTACGAACGGTTCAAGCCTACGAATTGTTTTCCGAACTTTACGATTATCCGTTACATCTCGGTGTAACGGAAGCGGGGCTGCCTCGTACCGCCGCGGTTAAATCCGCAATGGGTATGGGTACATTATTGATGAAAGGTATTGGAGATACCTTGCGGGTATCCATAACCGGTAATCCTTTGGAAGAAATTTATGTTGCCGGAGATATACTGCAGGCTTTGGGTCTTGAAAATCCCGATAAGCCGAAAATTCAGTTGATATCCTGTCCGACTTGCGGACGTACGGAGATCGATCTGGAAGGCATTGCACAGGCTGTTTATAAAGGTATTAAAGATATACGAAAGCCGATAACCGTTGCGGTGATGGGGTGTGTTGTCAATGGCCCCGGCGAAGCTAAAGAAGCGGACATTGGCGTTGCCGGAGGAAAAGACAGAGGTGTCATTTTTAAAAAAGGAACCGTTTTGGGAACCGTTGCAGCGGATAAAATTGTTGACATTATTATTGAAGAAGTTTTAAATTACGAGGTTTCCGATGAGTAATTTATCTGAAAGAAGAAAAGCTTTCCGCCATATTCTAAAAGAATATAGGTTGCAGCTTGATTATATTGATTGTAAGGATAACGGCAATTTAATTGAAGTTGCCGTTAAAAATTGCGAAAAACTGGAACATCGAAAAATAAAAAGAGCCCTTGAATCCGTTTTCGATTATTCAGAACGTTTACAATTGATCGTCGAAAAACCTGCTTGCGAAATTTTCAGTCATGACAAAATAAAGGAATTGCAAAATCGGTCCCACGATGAGGACAGTAAAAAACAGGAAAAAATTTTAGCTGAAAAAATGGCGAACATCAAAGCCGATCTTGCCAAGCAAAAACAGTCAAACACCAAGGGGAACGGAGTTCGACAAAACAGTGACACACTTTTCGGAAAAATAACCTTGGCACAAAGCAAGGGTTTGGGCGATATCATTTACAAAGAGGGGATAACTGCCCAAGATACAAAAGTTAAAGTGAGCGGTGTGGCAAAAAATATCGAAATGCGTCCGATGCCCAGCGGTAAATCGACTTTAATCCGATTTGCAATGGAGGATCGATCCGGTGCAGTGAACTGTAAAGCCTTTATTCCTCAAAAAAACTTTGAAGTTTTGGAGGAAGCACTGAAAGAGGGTGCATTTTTTGATGCGGAAGGAACCTTTGATTATGATACATACGATAAAGAGATACTATTAAATTTATCGGGTTTAAAATGTGCCGAAGAACAGGTTCGAAAAGACGATGCACAACTAAAAAGAGTGGAATTGCATTTACATAGTCAATACTCCGCCATGGACGGCATTGCAAAGGTAAAAGATATAATTGCCCAGGCAAAGGCCTTCGGTCACGACAGTATCGGTATTACCGACCACGGAGTGTTGCAAGCCTATCCGGAAATGATGGCTCTCAGTAAAGGAAGCGGGATCAAAGTACTTTACGGTGTCGAAGCTTATATGATTGACGATTGCCAAAACATTGTTACCGGTAACAAAGATGCAAATTTCGATGACGAGTTTGTTTTTTTTGATCTAGAGACGACAGGACTCATCGCCGGTCGGGATCGTATTATAGAAATTGCCGCCGTTAAAATGCGTAATCGTCAAATAGTTGATACGTTATCTCATCTGGTTACAATAAAAAGTAATATCCCCCCGCGTATTACGCAGTTGACAGGTATTACCAACGCCATGTTGGAAAAAGACGGTATCGAAGAAGAGAAAGCATTAAAAAACTTTATAGACTTTGCAGGAGATGCCGTTTTGGTAGCACATAATGCGGAGTTCGATATGAGTTTTTTGCGTATCGCCTTAGCAAAGTATCATCTCACATCAAGCTATACTTATTTAGACACTTTGCAATTATCCAGAGCAATTTTAACCGATATCAGTAGACATAATTTAAAAAAATTGGCCTCTTATTTTAAGGTGGAAATGGGTAACCATCACCGAGCTTTGGATGATTCGGTTTGTTCGACTAAAATACTCATCAATCTATTTAACCTTTCAGAGAAACGCGGTGCACTACGTATATCTGAACTCAACACCCTTATGAACAGGGAACAACACATAAAATATGCAAGACCTTACCACATTATACTGTATGCTCGAAACTTAAAGGGTTTAAAGGCATTGTACCAATTGGTTTCCGAAGCACATACCGAGTACTTTTATAAAAACCCTCGAATGTTTCGTTCCATGATACAAGCACATAGGGAGAACCTGATAGTCGGTTCCGCATGTGAAGCAGGAGAGGTGTATAAAGCCGTCTTAAACCATTTCTCCGAAGAGAAATTAAAAGAAATCGTTACATTTTATGATTACCTGGAAGTTCAACCTTTGGGTAACAATGCTTTTTTATTGGAAGATATCTTAAACCATCGTGAAGAATTAATTGAAATTAATAAAAAAATTATCGCTTTGGGTGACAGATACCATAAACCGGTCGTCGCAACGGGAGATGTACATTTTGTGCATCCTGAAGATGCTTTCTTCAGAGAAATTATTCAGGCGGGACAAAAGTATAAGGATGCCCATATTCAGCCGCCGTTGTATTACAGAAATACTGAAGAGATGCTCGATGAATTTAATTACATCGACAGGGAAAAGGCCTACGAGATAGTAGTCACAAATACACGTAAAATTGCAGATCGTATCGAACCGTTGGATCCGATACCGAGCGGAGTATTCCCGCCGATTATTGAAGGATCGGATCGAGAAATCAAAGAAATGGTTTATGCCAAAGCCCACGACGTATACGGAGAAACCTTACCCGAAATGGTGGCACAGCGTATCGATAAGGAACTAACATCGATTATTGGCAACGGCTATTCGGTCTTATATTTGATTGCTCAAAAATTAGTTGCTCGTTCCATAGAAGACGGTTATTTGGTCGGCTCTCGAGGATCTGTCGGTTCTTCTTTGGTTGCGATGCTTTGCGGTATTACTGAAGTAAATTCGCTTGCACCCCATTACGTGTGTCCGCAATGCCATCATTTTGAATCCTTTGATTCAACACAAGTTGGTGTCGGACCCGATTTACCCGATCAAAACTGCCCGAAGTGTAACCATCCACTTATAAAAGACGGTTTTGATATTCCCTTTGAAACCTTTTTAGGCTTTAAAGGCGATAAAGAGCCGGATATCGACCTTAATTTTTCCGGGGAGTATCAGGGACAAGCCCATGCTTATACCGAAACACTCTTCGGAAAGGACAATGTTTTTAGAGCGGGGACGATATCTACCGTAGCGGATAACACTGCTTTCGGTTATGTCAAAAACTATTTTGAAGACAAAGGGATTAACGTTCCCAAAGCCGAAGAAGAACGATTAAAAGTCGGTTGCACCGGAGTTAAACGTACGACGGGGCAACACCCCGGCGGTATTATCGTTGTTCCGAAAACAAAGGATATCCATGATTTTACACCGATACAATACCCGGCAGACGATAAAAACAGCAAAACCTATACTACCCATTTCGATTACCATTCTATAGAGGGGCGATTACTTAAATTGGATATTTTAGGTCACGATGATCCGACAATGCTGCGAATGCTCAAGGATTTAACCGGAGTCGACCCTCAAAAGATAGCTTTGGATGATTCGAAAGTTTTAAGCCTTTTTACCGGAACAGAGGCATTAAACCTGGTGAAAGAGGGATTCGATATACCATTAGGTATTTGCGGTATTCCCGAGTTTGGAACGGGTTTTGTCAGAGAAATGGTTATGGATACAAAACCCAATACCTTTGCCGATTTAATTCGCATTTCCGGTTTGTCCCACGGGACCGATGTTTGGACCAATAATGCCCAAGAGCTGGTGCGTCAAAACATTGCGACAATTAAAGAAGTCATTTGTACCAGGGACGATATTATGATCGGTTTAATCGCCATGGGGTTGGAGCCGATTAAGGCTTTTACCATTATGGAAAAGGTACGAAAAGGTAGGGGACTTACCGAAGAAGAAGAAGCTTTAATGCGTGAAAATAAAGTGCCGGAATGGTATATTGATTCTTGTAAAAAAATTAAGTATATGTTTCCGAAAGCTCACGCAGCCGCTTACGTAACCATGGGCTTTCGTATCGCTTACTATAAGGTGTACCACCCATTGGCATATTATGCCACCTATTTTTCCGTACGGGCAAAGGAATTTGATATCGAAAAAATGACCAACGGTATCGATCATATTCGGGCATCGATGCAAGCCATTGCAGATATTCCTAAGAAAATGCGTTCACCGAAAGAAAATGCCCTTTATCAAAGTTTGGAAATTGCTCTTGAAATGGCGTGTAGAGGTTACAAGTTTTGGAATGTGGATGTTTATAAATCCCATTATAACGACTTTCAAATTGTCGATAACGGCTTGCGTCCACCTTTAAATATTGTAGAGGGTTTGGGAGATACGGTTGCAAAGGCAATTTGTGAAGAACGGCGGATGAAATCCTTCATATCAAAAGAAGATTTGCAAAAGCGTGCCAAAGTCAACCGAAGTTCCATGGAAAGACTGGAAACATTGGGAGCTTTAAGATCCTTGCCGGATTCCAACCAGGTATCATTTATAGAATTGAGAGCACTATGCTAAAAAAACTAAAAAAAATACTGATAGTTTTTCTTTTGTTGTTTATCTTTGTAGCATACCGTTTTTTTACAGGCAGTGCAGATATGCAAGTGCAATGGGTTCGCAATATTGTCTATATGGCGGATGCTTCGAAAACGGCAATTACACGACTATTTAATATTAAGCCGGATTATATCGATAAAAAAACAATTCAAGCTGTCAACGACAAAAGTGACTACTTTGAATCACCCTACAGCGGTTATGCTGCCTTAGATGAAGAAGAACAACAGGTGTACTTATATATTGCGGGTAAACTGCAAAACTTGGAAAATGAAATAGATGTTGCCCCTTACGATATGGCGGTACAACGGGTTATAAAAGTTTGCCAAGCCTTGGATATCGATTTTCCCGAGTTTTTCTGGTACGATGCCTACACTTATACCTATAATGAAAATAGCGGTATTATGAAAAATCTCACCTTTACCATGAAGTACAGCACAGAGGATATTGCAAACAGGCAAAATGTTATTGACAATTATGTTAATAATATCATCGGTCAAATAACCGAAGATATGGATGACTACACCCGTGTCAAGTTCGTGCATGACTACATCATTCGTAACACAGATTACGATTTAAACGCACCGGACAATCAGAATATTTGTTCGCTGATGATGGAGGGTAGGGCGGTATGTGCCGGCTACGCAAAAGCCATGACCTTCATCTTAAATAAAGCCGGCGTCGAAACCACAACCGTGTACGGTAAAACCGTTACCGGCGAAGCCCATGCCTGGAATCTCGTTAAAATTGATGATCGCTACTACTATGTAGATACTACCTGGGACGACCCCAGTTATATCGGTGAAGAGGTACAGAAAGATTTTGTGGATTATACTTACTTTAACATTACGACTGACGACTTGTTACGTTCCCACGAAATTGATCAACGCCTTATTAACTATCCTGTATTTGAAAATACGGAGAACGCTTATTATATAAGGGAAAACCGTTATTATGATATTGTAGCTGAAGGAGGTTCAGGTCGCTTTATTGATGATGTATATGAAGCTTTCCTTAATGGGGAACAATATTCAAATTATAAATTTGCGGATATGGCTCAAAAAGATCAGGCATTAGAAGCCTTGGGAACATCCTATATCTTATATTCCACCTCCATTCGTTACTATCAGAACGAATATCAACCGACTTTAGTCATATCTTTTTATTAAACCCTTGACAAGTTGGTATTTATCTTATAAAATAGCTTAATGTAAACAAAGTAGAGGACTTCCTTTCACCTTGGTTCAACAGGATCGGGTTAATCATGAGATAGTATTATGATGCGGGTAGAGTCTTTCTACGCGCATTTTTTTAATGATAATAATTTTTTATAGGAGGTGTATTATTATCGCAAAAGATTTCCAACACGAAACGAATGAAGCCATTAGGGATCGTGAACTTCGTGTCATTGGTGCAGACGGCAACATGGTTGGAATAATGAGTCGACAGGAAGCGTTGGATTTAGCTTTTAAAAGTAATCTGGATTTAGTTAAAGTCTCACCCAATGCCAAGCCGCCGGTATGTAAAATACTGGACTACGGTAAATTTCGCTACGAAGAAATGCGTCGAGCTAAAGACGCCAAGAAAAACCAAAAAACGGTTGTGTTGAAAGAAATTCGTATGTCCGTCCGGGTGGAAGAACACGATATTATGGTTAAAGTTCGCAATTGCATCAAGTTTTTGGAGCAAGGAAATCGAGTAAAAGTCAGTATCCGTTTCAGAGGAAGAGAAATGGCTTATACGGAACAAGGTAAGCAAGTGCTATTGGATTTCGCAAAACGGGTAGAAGACCACGGAAATATTGAAAAACCACCAAAAATGGAAGGTAGAAACATGGTAATGTTTTTATCGCCCAGTAAGAATTGATTAAACGGCGCAATCTCGCCAAGATTGTCGTTTAAAGATAATTTTCAAAAGAGAGGAGTAGAATTCATGCCAAAAATGAAGTCTCATCGCGGAGCAGCAAAAAGATTTAAGGTAAAAAAATCTGGCCTGGTAAAACGGGCTAAAGCTTATAAAAGCCATATTTTGACGAAAAAAAGTCAGAAAAGAAAAAGAAACTTAAGAAAATCCGATTATCTTGTCGAGTCGGATGCAAAAGTAGTTAGAAAGATGTTACTGAAATAGTTTAGCAAGGAGGATTTAAATGGCCAGAATTAAAAAAGGTGTCAACGCCAATAAAAAACATAAAAAAATATTAAAACTTGCTAAAGGCTACTATGGAGCGAAAAGTAAGTTATTCAGACCTGCCAATGAAGCGGTTATGAGAGCTCTTAGAAGTTCTTACACCGGAAGAAAACTTAAAAAGAGAAACTACCGTCGCTTATGGATTACACGTATCAATGCTGCGACCAGAATGCATAACTTAAGCTATAGCAAATTTATGCACGGCTTAAAATTAGCCAATGTAGAAGTTGACAGAAAAATCTTAGCTGATTTGGCAATGAACGATGCCGGAGCATTTGAACAATTTGTTACAATTGCAAAAGAACAACTAAATTAAGAATAAAAGCAGTGTCTCTAAGCGGCTGACCGAAAAGGATGTAAATCGATCGGCAGAAACTTAAAGATGCTGTTTTCTTTTTTGTAAGTCTTGAACTTGACAATAATAAGCATATAATAGAAGCGAATTGGTCATTAGGAGTATATTAATTAAGCAGTAAGGAGATGAATAACGATTGAAGACGGTAGCAGTGGTTCCGTTTTTAAAAAACAGAAGGCCGTCGGAAATATTGGTGACCGGTTTTGCTTTAACTATATTGATCGGTACCTTTCTTTTAATGTTACCTCTATCTTCCGTAGAGGGCAACAGGACAAACTTTTTAACAGCTTTGTTTACGGCAACATCTTCCGTTTGTGTGACCGGACTTATCGTTGTGGATACGGGAACCTACTGGTCCTTATTCGGACAAACGGTTATTATTTTACTAATTCAAATCGGTGGACTGGGCTTCATGTCCCTGATGACCGTGTTCTTTATTTTTTCCGGAAGGACCATTACCATTCGAGAACGTTTAATTCTACAATCATCAGTTAATCGAAATAAATTGCAAGGTGTCGTAAAATACGTTCAATATATGTTGGCTTCTACTTTAATTATTGAAACCCTTGGCGGTTTGTTGTTTTCTATCGTATTTATTCCGGAGTTCGGGTTACTGAAAGGCATTTATTTCGGTTTTTGGCATTCTATTTCGTCTTATTGTAATGCAGGCTTTGATTTAATCGGTCAATACAGAAGCTTTACCCCTTATACGGAAAATACCGTTATTACTATTACCGCTTGCGCCCTTATTGTGTTGGGTGGATTGGGCTTTTCCGTAACAAACGAAATCATCCATTATAAAAGAGGAAAGCACTTAAGTATTCATACTAAAATTGTTTTGGTGTCAACGATTATTTTGTTGGTTTCTGGGGCACTTTTTATACTTATATGTGAGTATCATAACTCCGAAACTTTGGGGTCTTTATCGATGAAAGGAAAAGTATACGCCTCTATTTATCAATCCGTTACGACGAGAACGGCAGGTTCCAACACCATCGACCAAACCGCCCTGACCAAACCCGCTTTATTCGTATCCATGCTGTTAATGTTTGTCGGAGGCTCTCCGGGTTCTACGGCCGGCGGTGTCAAGACGACGACCGTTGCGACGATGTTTTTAAATTTTAAAGCCAATTTGACCGGTGCTCGAGATGTCACCATATTTAAAAGACGATTATCGGTATCGGCACTACAAATAGCCGCCGCCTTATTTTTTATCGGTGTTTTAATCAATGCAACGGTAAGTATGGTTTTAATGGTTGCGGAGCCAAATATCCCGATGGAATATCTGTTATTTGAAGTTTTTTCGGCTTATTCTACAGTCGGATTGACCTGTAATGTGACATCGACTTTAAGTGATATGTCTAAATATATGTTAATTTTTACAATGTTTGCCGGTAGAGTTGGTCCGTTAACCGTGGCTTATGTCTTAACGAGAAAAGGACAATCGGATATCAGCTTGAAGGGACACTATCGTTTACCGGAAGAAAATATTTTATTGGGATAGGAGAAAACCTTGAAGCAGAAACAATTTGCCGTTTTAGGCTTGGGAAGATTCGGAACAGGTTTGGCACGAACGCTTGCCGCTTTAGGCGCGGAAGTGATTGCCGTTGATCTTAATGAAGACAAAGTACGGGATATTGCGCAGGATGTGTCCTTTGCGGTGCAAGCCGATATCACCGATTTACATGCCCTACAATCAATAGGCGTTCAAAATGTCGATGTGGCAGTCATTGCAACAACAGCAGATTTTAATGCCGGCATTATGGGTGTGTTAAATGTTCAGGAGTTGGGTATTCAAGAAGTCTATGCAAAAACTTCCAACGAACAACATCGTAAAGTAATGCATCGTCTGGGTGTTACACGGGTATTTTCTCCTGAGGAAGATATGGGTGAAAGGGTCGGCTATCATCTGATGACCGGCGGTATCTTTGAAACACTCGCTTTGGATACCGAACATTCTATTGTCGATATCAATCCGCTAGATAGTTGGATAGGTAAGTCTTTAGAAGAATTGAATATCAGAAAGCACTACGGTTTTAATATCATTGCCATTCAAAACGGTGATATGCTTAACGTATCACCTTTTGCAAAGGATGTAATTCGAAAAAATGATAAGCTAATTATCATTTGTGACAATGAAACTCTGGCAAAATTTAAAATAAAAGCGGCAAAAGAATCAGAATGAAAATTTTATCCGGTAAAAATCCTATAATAAAAATTTATGCATCGCTTAATCGTAAAAAGAGACGGGAAGAAACCGGTCTGATGCGTTTTGAAGGGCAAACACTGTTAGAAGAGGCCTTAAAATTTCAATTGCCGATAGAAGCTGTTGTCGTCAGGGACGGATGGTATGAAAAAAATAATTTTTGCGGAAGCATTAATTATAGCCTACTTAAGGAAAGAGATGTAGCTATATATGGGCTGACCGATAGAGATTATCAAAAACTTTCCGGACTCAGAACACCGGAGGGGATTATGGTAATAGCCCGTTTCCAGGAATTACCCGAAACAAACCACCGTATGACGGTTGTATTGGAAGATGTACAGGATCCGGGCAATGTAGGTACCATTATTCGAACGGCGGACGCGGCAGGTGCTACGCAAATCATCTATACTGCAAAAACGGCAGATCCTTACAACGAAAAAGTAATTCGCGCATCGATGGGCTCCGTCTTTCATTTACACATCCAAAAAACAGAAGATGTAACAAATTGTTTATCCCGAAAGAAAAAGGCGGGTACACTTGTTTTCGGAGCGTCCCTTAACGGTCAAGCCTACGATTTTAAAAAAGAGCTGGCTTCCGATAAAGAGAAACCTTGGGTTTTAGTTGTCGGTAACGAGTCGCAAGGATTAAGCCCTTCAACGGAAGCCTTAAGTGATTATCTATACAAAATTTCCATGTATGGTTATGCCGAATCATTGAATGTTTCGGTAGCAACTGGTATAATACTATTTGAATTGGCAAAAATAAAAAATAGCGATGAAGGAAATCAGTCATAAATCCACCCGATAAAGAGAGAGAATGGTCGGTGAAAATTCTTTCGGCATTTTATGGTTTTTCGTTCCTGAGCTGTCACCGTGAACTCTTAGTAGCGGTGAACGTTACGCGACGTTATGCGGGAGCGATTATCCCTTTCGGGTAATAACAAAGGTGGTACCACGATGATTCGTCCTTTATGGACGATTTTTTATTATAAGATACTAGGAGAAGGTATGCAAAAACAGTTAAATGATATAAGAGACGGGTTCTTAAAAAGTGTTGAAACGATTAAAACGTTACAAGAACTGGAAACCGTACGGGTTCGGTATTTAGGTAAAAAGGGAGAATTAACTTTAGCTTTGAAAGGTATGGGAAAATTGTCTCCGGAAGAAAGGCCGACCGTCGGTAAACTGGCCAATGTGATTCGATCGGAAATCGAAAATACCATTCAAGATAAAAAAACTTGGTTGGAAGAACAAAAGATAGAAGCGGAAATTCAAAGTGAAAAGTTGGATATCACCTTGCCCGGTCGTATGCCGGAGCGGGGTCATAGACATCCTCTCAATCTCGTTATGTCGGATTTGGAAAAGATATTTATCGGTATGGGCTTTACCATCGAAGAAGGTCCGGAAATTGAATGGAGCGAATACAATTTCGACCATTTAAATATGCCGGCGGAACATTCTTCCAGAGATTTACAGGAAACTTTTTACTACACGAAAGATATTGTTCTACGTACTCAAACATCTCCGGTACAAGTTCGTGTGATGGAAAATAACAAACCACCGCTTAGAATTATATCTCCCGGACGGGTTTATCGTAGTGATGAAGTCGATGCGACCCATTCGCCGGTTTTCCATCAAATGGAGGGTTTAGTTATCGATAAAAACATCACCATGTCGGATTTAAAGGGAACTTTAAGTTTATTTGCTCAAAAACTTTTCGGAAGTTCCGTAAAGACAAGATTTCGTCCCCATCAATTTTATTTTACCGAACCTTCCGCTGAAATGGATGTTTCCTGTTTTAAATGCGGTGGTGTCGGCTGTCGTGTTTGCGGAAGCGGATGGATCGAGTTATTAGGTTGCGGGATGGTACACCCTAATGTATTACGTCATTGCGATATCGATCCAACGGTATATAGCGGCTTTGCCTTCGGTATGGGGTTGGAGCGGGTCGCCATGACAAAGTACGAAATTAACGATTTACGATTATTATTTGAAAACGACAAGCGTTTCTTGGAGCAATTTTAACGGAGGATTAGATGCAAGTTACATTAAATTGGCTGAAAGATTATGTAGAGATTAATACAACACCGGAAGACTTGGCGCAACGCATTACCATGTCCGGTACTTGCGTAGAAACCCTGGAAGAAGTTGCTCCGAAAGTGCAGGGACTTGTTGTCGGTGTTATCGAAAAAATTGAGAAACATCCGGATGCGGATAAATTATCGGTTTGTAGCGTAAATGTCGGTAAACAAACGCCCATCACCATCATCACCTCCGCGACCAATGTCTTTGAAGGGGCAAAGGTACCGGTGGCGGTTATCGGTGCGACCGTTGCTAACGGAGATATGATGGGAGAGGCGGCATTTAGAGGTATTACCTCCGAGGGGATGTTTTGTTCCGTTGAAGAAATGGGTTTGGACACCTCCTTATTTTCCAAGGAACATCTTGAAGGGATTTATATTTTTGAGGAGGATCTTAAGCCCGGTACCGATGTAAAAAGCTATATGTGGGGCAACGACCACATCATAGAGGTTGAAATTACGGCTAACAGGAGCGATTGTCAATCCATTTACGGCATTGCGAAAGAAGTTTCCGCTACTTTAAACACAGCTGTTCATCCGCCTAAACTCTACCCGCTAGGTGATGTACAGGGTGATATTCACAATTATTTAAGTGTTGAAATAGACAGTAATAAATGCTCCCGTTATCATGCTCAAATGTTTCGAGTAAAAAAAGTAGAACCCTCTCCCCATTGGATGCAGGTTCGTCTTCTGAATGCAGGGGTACGTCCGATTAATAATATTGTTGACGTGACCAACTTTGTTATGTTGGAAATGGGACAACCTCTTCATGCTTTTGATTATGAAAGTTTAAAATCTAAAAAAATTGTTGTTCGTGAAGCGGGAAAGGACCGAACAGTCACTACCTTGGACGATAAAGAAAGAACCTTGGAGCCGGATATGCTGATGATTACCAACGGTACCTATCCCGTTGCTGTTGCGGGTATTATGGGCGGTGCCAATTCCGAAATTACTAAGGAAACCAAATTGGTCTTGTTGGAATCCGCGTGTTTTGATAAAACTTCGGTTCGTTTAACCTCCCAACGTTTGGGCTTAAGAAGTGAATCCTCTACTCGGTTCGAAAAAGGTCTGTATCCTAATTTAGTTGAGAAAGCCTCCGCCCGAGCAACGGAATTATTGTTGTCGATTGGTGCCTGTGAGCGTATCGACGGTTATATCGATGTCTATCCACACAAGCAACAACCCCGTTCTATTGACGTCAGTGTACAATGGGTCAACGACTTTATCGGGATTAATATTTCTAAAGAAGAAATGTCTGGCTATTTAAAACGTTTGTTTTTAGACGTACAAACAGACTCGAAAGATCCGGATAAATTGACCGTATATCCGCCGGACTACCGCCAGGATTTAGAGATACGTGAAGACATAGCCGAAGAAGTAGCCAGACTTTACGGCTACAACAATATCCCCAATACCATTATGGGCGGCACCACTTTGGTCGGTGGTAAAACGAGAAATCAACAGTTGGAAGAACTGCTAGTACATTTATTAATCGGTAGCGGTTATAATGAAACATTAACCACATCTTTTACCAACTTGCCTCGCATGATTGATTTAAAACTGGAAAAAGAAGGAGATAAGGTTGTAGAATTGCTTAATCCCTTAGGTGAAGATAACCGTATGATGCGCAACACTTTAATGGCTCATCAATTGGATGTTATTCAAACCAACTACAATCACAAGAACACTCGTGGTCGTTTCTTTGAAATTGCTATGACCTATCATCACAATGAAAATGTGGCTGATCTACCGATAGAAAAGGAAAAATGTGTTATATCCGCCTACGACGATATCGACTTTTTCGAATTAAAGGGTTTAGTCGAACGGATTTTTATAACCTTGGGGATCGACGGAGTCGAATATAAACCGGGGGAAACGGGGCTGTTTCACCCGTACAGAAATGCGGATATTTATATCAAAGATGCTTGTGTCGGTCAATTGGGGGAAGTTCATCCCGCCGTTGTTACAAAAAATCGTTTACCGAGACGCACCTATCTGTGTGAACTGGACTGCGAAACATTGTATAATGCCGCACAACTAGATGTGCGTTACGAGGAATTACCTCGCTTTCCAGGCTCTGTCAGAGATATCGCATTAGTTTTGGATGAAGAAGTCCCTGCGGGTGATGTTGTTAAAGTGATTGAAAGTCAGAATAACGGAATTATTGAAAGCATACAACTCTTTGATGTGTACGTCGGAGATCAAATTGAAAAAGGAAAGAAAAGTTTAGCTTACTCCATTCACTTCAGATTACCCGACCGCACCCTGACCGATGAAGACATTCAAGGTGTTATGGATGCCATATTAAATGATTTGAATGAAAAATTACATGCAAAGTTAAGAGATTAATTTGCCTCATTGTTTATAATGGTATGAATAGAAATTGTAGGGCGTGCTGTTCTTATCGCGGTTAAGCGCTCTTTCAGGAGGATCTAATGTCTGAACAAAAAAATACAACAGAATTAAAAATATTCGGCATCAACTTTCATGTTAAAACCGGTGACAATATTGAAGACATCTTAGCCATTGCGGAATATGTGGATAAAGAACTTAACGAAGTAAAAGAAAAGAACCCGTACATCAATAATATGCATATCTCCATTCTCGGTGCTATGAATATTGCGGAACGTATGGAGCAGGCACAGGCAAAGGTGGATGTGGTTAAAGCGGCGGAAGAAGAAGCAAAACGCAAAATCAGTGAGCTTGAAGGGGTTATCGTTGGAAAAAACCGGGAGATTCAAAACCTTCAAGAGGAAAAGCTGACTGTTATCAATGAAAAAGAAGCCCTCAACCAACAATTAGATGATAAGGAAGAATTATTAAACCAGTATCGGGATCATTTAAAACAATCTAAATCTGAAAGCGAAAATGACAGAAAAACGATATTGGATTTACAAAACCAATTATTTGAATGTCAAATTGAATTGGTAAAGGCGACGAAAGAAGATAAAGAAAGTACCGAAGAAAACGGAGAAGAATAAATTGTATAATCCTGACTGAAAGTTTAGAATCATACAAAGCTTTCAGTCAGGATTTTTTATTGCGTCAATTATAAAATTGTTTTTAAAGATTGCAAATCTTCAATGTAGTAATTAATTTTCAAATCGTTTTTAAGGGTTTCACCCCGGCAATTAAACCAACATACATCGATACCGGCGTTATTGGCTCCTTGAATATCCGAACTTTGGGAGTCTCCGACGACGAGTGCTTCTTCTCCTCGAAATGAGGGAATGGTCTTTGATACATGTTTAAAAAAACGGACGTCCGGTTTGGCATATCCTATTTCTTCGGAAACAAAATGTCCCGATAAAAAAGTCTTTAAACCGGATAATCGTATTCGTTTGTACTGAGTAGATGCCACGCCATTAGATATCGAATACAATTGATACCGCTTCTTTAAATAGCAGCAAACCTCCAATGCGTCCGCCATTAAAAATGCTTGTTCCGATAAGATTTGTTGATAATCATTTTCGAATGCGGCGGGGTTCCGATCGATACCGTATTTTT
>CAYFTR010000021.1:0-2163 GCA_964346185.1 uncultured Lachnospiraceae bacterium
TTTTTTATACCGTTATTCGACAGGTTGTCACGTTGATGCACTCCTTGAAAGATTATAGTCAACATCGAAAAAATCATTTCATCTCCGGAAAAGTATTGATGTCCTCTGTTGTACCAATAACACAAGGTTTCATAAAAAATGCTGCAGACAATATCTACTTTATAATCCACAATATTTTCCGAATCCGATAAATCGAGGGGAGCATATTTCATGATTAATTCTCGAAGTTTCTTCTTCAATTTATTTTGATAGGATAGGCTTCCTTTGGAGCTTAATAAAAATTTTACCTGATCCCCCGAGGTTTTGTCCAATTGCATAAATATTTCTATAATTTCACGACTGTTTTTAGAAAACGTCGCCTCACGCAATTTCTCAAAATTTTCTTCCGACGGGAGCAATTGATCCTCTATCTGTTGATGCAAATCTTGAATATCCAAAAAATATGCATAAAAAGTACCACGATTATAACCCGCTTTTTCCGTAATCATTTTTACCGTAATCTTTCCCGTCGTGTCGGCAGTGTAGAGTTCCCAATATGCCTTTATTAAATTTTGTTTTGTTTCAGAAAGAACTTTATTTTGATTTTTTGTCACTTTATTTCCTTTCATAGCATCCAATCCGACAGAACCTGTTGTATTGTTGATTGAACAAACTCTTAATAATATCTATAATAAATACATAATAACACAACACGATGTTGGATTATGTGTTGATTATCTACTTAAAGGAGGTATAAATGAGAGATAACAATTCAAATCCTGAAAATAAAATTCCGAAGACATTGCTCTATTACTACGGCTTGGCACTTTTGTTTATTTTTCTGCTCAACTGGATATTGGTGCCGTTATTTATGTCCAGACAAATTCAAACAACAACCTATTCCGATTTTATCCATTCGGTGGAATCGGGAACGGTAAAACAAGTGCACTTTACAGATAGAGAAATTAATTATACTAAAGAAGAAAACGGGCAAACCTCTTATTACAAAACGGGTATCGTTGAAAATCCCGGACTTGCCGGACTTTTACAAGAAAAGGGGATCAGCTACGGTTCGGAAATCCCCGAAAAGCCCAACTTACTTTTATCCATCTTTTTATCTTACGGTATTCCTATCTTAATTTTAAGCTTAATCGGCAGACGCATCAGCCGGAACATGTCCAATAAAATGGGATCCGCCGGGCTAAATATTCACGGACAAGGTGTTGCCAAAGTTTACACACCGGATAAGGATAAAAAAACCTTTGATGATGTCGCCGGTCAGGAAGAAGCTAAGGAATCCCTCATGGAAATTATCGATTATCTCGATAACCCTGAAAAGTACGAAAACATCGGTGCCGAATGTCCCAAAGGCGTCTTACTTGTCGGCCCTCCGGGCACAGGAAAAACTTTAATGGCAAAAGCCGTTGCGGGAGAAGCGGATGTACCTTTCTTCTCGATATCGGGTTCGGAATTTGTTGAGATGTTTGTCGGCAGAGGTGCCGCAAAGGTCAGAGAACTTTTTGAACAAGCCAATAAAAAGGCACCTTGTATCATATTCATAGACGAGTTGGATACAATAGGAAAAAAGAGAGATTCAAGTTTTACAGCCAACGACGAGCGTGAGCAAACCTTAAACCAATTGCTAACCGAGATGGACGGTTTTGAAAGTAATAAAGGCGTCATCATACTTGCGGCTACCAACAGACCGGAAGTCCTCGACCCCGCTCTCCTGCGCCCGGGGCGTTTTGACCGACAAGTTCGGGTAGAACTACCCGATTTAATCGGTAGAGAAGCTATCTTAAATGTCCATTTAAAGAAAATTAAAAGAGAAAAAGATATCGACGTCAACCTGATTGCGCGTATGACGGCCGGAGCATCAGGCGCGCAGCTTGCCAACATTGTCAATGAAGCAGCTCTACGGGCAGTTCGTATGAATAACAGTCTCGTATCGACATCGGATCTTGCGGAATCCGTCGAAGTGATTATTGCCGGTGCTGAGAGAAAGAACGCTATTCTTTCTGAAGAAGAAAAACGTATCGTCGCTTATCATGAAATCGGTCATGCACTGGTTGCCGCGAAGCAAAAAAATGCCGCACCCGTACAAAAGATAACGATTGTCCCGAGAACATCCGGCGCACTCGGCTTTACCATGCAGGTCGAAGAAGAGGAAAAGTCTCTTTACAG
>CAYFTR010000021.1:2263-27600 GCA_964346185.1 uncultured Lachnospiraceae bacterium
GATGAAGAAGTCAAAAACATCATTGCCGAAGCCCATCAAGCTGCAATAAAAACCCTCAAGGAAAACAGAGGTAAGCTTGACGTGCTTGCAGACTATTTAATTCAAAAAGAAACCATCAGCGGCAAAGAATTTATGACTATTCTTGAAGGAAAAGCGGCTTAATACGAAAACAGCTTACCCTCAGAAGCTCCGAGGCGTAAGCTGTTTTTTTCATACTTTTTAATATAACACTTCTTTTAAAAATAAACCCTTGGCCGGAGCGGTTATCCCCGCTCTCTCTCTGTCTTTTGATGCGATAATTTCAGGCAGATCTTCCGCTTTCTTTTTACCCTGCCCGATTTCTACCAAAGTGCCCACCATAATACGCACCATGTTGTACAAAAACCCGTTACCTTCCACCTCAATTTTAAGGCGGTTCTTCCGCTCCGACAAGTCCAGTCGATAAATATTGCGAACGGTACTGTGAACGCAGGAACCGGTTGCCATAAAAGCGGCGAAGTCATGTTCTCCTAAAAAAGCGTCTTTTGCCCGATCCATAATACTTACATTTAAAGGTTTCGGTATATGCCAGGCATAACGGCGATAAAAAGGGCTTGCAATCGCTCCCCTGTCTATTTGATAAAGATAAACCTTGCCCTTAGCACAAAACCGGCTGTGAAAGCCCTCCTGCACGTCTTCCGCCCATATTGCTCGGATATCTTCGGGGAGTTGTGTGTTGAGTGCCAAAGCAAAACGTTCGGTCGGAATGCCGCTTTCAGTTTTAAAATGTAATACTTGTCCCAATGCGTGTACGCCGGAGTCGGTGCGACCGGAAGCGTGTACGGTAATACGCTCTCCGGTTAAGGTTTTTAATGCCATTTCGACTTTTTCCTGAACGGTGACGGCATTATTTTGTCGTTGCCAGCCACCGTAATGAGTACCGTCATAGCTTAATATGACTTTTATATTTCTCATCGGAGACCCCTTAGCCATTCAACCACTGTCGGCACTTGGATAAACCTGCTACCGATTAACAGAAAGGCCAGTATGGTAAATGCTGCAAAGGCCAACCGATCTCTTCTTTTAAAGGCCAATACATGCATACGTGTTCTGCCTTCGCCCCCACGGTAACAGCGTGCTTCCATGGCCGTTGCCAACTCGTCGGCACGACGAAATCCGGAAATAAACAAAGGAACCAAAATCGGAATTAAAGCTTTGGCTCTTTGAATAATGTTGCCGGACTCAAAGTCGGCCCCTCTGGATTGTTGCGCTTTCATAATACGGTCGGTCTCTTCCATTAACGTTGGAATAAAACGTAAGGCGATGGACATCATCATCGACAGCTCATGGGCATAGCGACCGATAAGGGGTATCCATTTTATGCTGTATTCGATACCCTCGGTTAAGTCGATGGGTGATGTGGTTAAAGTCATTAAGGACGTGCCGATAACCAACATAATAAGCCTTGTCGACATAAAAAAGGCATATGCCAAGCCTTCATAGGATATCTTTAAAATGCCCCATTGCCAAAGAGGTGTACCCGGTGTCATAAAAATATTGATGATGACCGTAAACAGTATAATGGCCATCAACGGCTTGACACCTTTCATTACATATCCGACAGGAATGCGGGTTAAGCCGATTAAAAGAATCAAAAATAAAAAGGCAAGAGCATAACCGAGTACATTATTAATTGTAAACAGCAGAAAAATGTAAACAAAGGTTAAAATAATTTTTGTACGGGGGTCTAAACGATGGATGACGGAGTCGGTGGGATAATACTGTCCGATTGTGATATCAGTGAGCATCTTTCCCTCCTTTAAAAACAACCCGCTCTATTTCGGCAACCGCTTCGTCCATGGTATAGATATCCGCTCGGATGTCCGGATAGGTCTCTTTTAAGCGGTGGAGTAGATAGGTTACTTCCGGAACGGCAAGCCCGATCTCTTCGAGTTTTTTTACTTGAGAGAACACTTTGGCCGGAGTATCGTATAAAACAACTTCGCCTTTGCCCATTACAATAATTTTATCCACCAATTTACCGATATCTTCCATACTGTGGGAAACCAGTATAACGGTTATCTTTTGATTGTGGTGAAGTGTTTTTATTTGCCCTAAAATTTCATCTCGCCCACCGGGATCCAAACCTGCGGTGGGTTCGTCGAGAATCAATACGTCCGGTTCCATTGCCAAAACCCCTGCAATAGCTACCCGACGCATTTGCCCGCCGGATAATTCAAAGGGCGATTTCTCCGCAACATCATCATAGTTTAAGCCGACCAGTTCGATGGATTTCCGCACCAGAGCATCTATTTTTTTTTGAGAATAGCCCAGATTACCGGGACCATAAGCAATGTCCTTGGCGACGGTTTCTTCAAACAATTGGTATTCCGGGTATTGGAATACCAGACCGACTTTTCGTCGTAAATCTTTTAAAGATTTTTTTTTATCGGCAAAAATATCAACACCTTCGTATAAAATAGTCCCCGATGTGGGCTTTAATAAACCGTTAAAATGTTGAATTAAGGTGGATTTCCCCGAGCCGGTATGCCCGATTAATCCGATAAAATCGCCTTTAACCATTTTTAAATTGATATTACTTAAGGCTTTAAATTCAAAGGGGCTCCCCTCGGAATAAATATGTTCTAAATTGATGACTTGAATTGACATAGGGTTGTTACCATGTCCTTTATATGTAAAATATTTTGAGGAACGGAGTATCCTTTTCGGGATAAACGATGGGCCAGTTCCGTCATGGCGGGAACATCCAGCCCCTTGGATTTTAATAAATCAACTCGGGTAAACACCTCTTCCGGAGTTCCTTCCAATAATACCTGCCCTTTATCCAAAACGATTATTCTGTCCGCGTCTACCAATTCTCCCATATAATGGGTGATGTGGAGAACCGTCATGTTTTTGTCCCTATTTAAACGTTTGATCGTGTTCATGACTTCTTTTCTCCCTGCCGGATCCAACATGGCGGTCGGTTCATCAAAGATGATACATTCCGGTTGCATTGCTAATATACCGGCAATAGCGACCCGTTGCTTTTGACCGCCGGACAACAGATGAGGCTTTTTTTTTCGGTATTCCGTCATGCCGACGGCTTTTAAAGCCTGGTCTATTCTCTCCCAAATTTCTTCGGTGGGAACACCCAAGTTTTCGGGGCCGAAGGCAATATCCTCCTCCACGACCGTTGCCACCAATTGATTGTCGGGGTTTTGAAAAACCATTCCCGCACTTTGTCGAACCTTCCAAAGGTTTTGGGGATCTTTGGTGTTCATTCCATTGATAAGAATATCACCTTTCGTGGGAATGATAATTGCATTTAACAGTTTGGAGAGCGTTGATTTACCCGAGCCGTTGTGTCCGATAATACCGACAAACTCACCCCTCCGAATGGACAGATTGATATCTGTAAGTGCATTGCGTTTTTTATCTTCCGCTTCCGTACCGGGATATCGGTAGCTGACATCCTTAACTTCTATAATGAGATCCATTCTATGCCTCTAACAAGAAAAGGGATCAGCTTTCACCAATCCCCGTTCCGTTTATTATACCAATTCGATAATGGCAACTTCGGCACCGTCGCCGCGACGCGGTCCCAAGCGGTATACTCTGGTGTAGCCGCCGTTACGCTCCGTATATTTCGGTGCAATATCATCAAATAGTTGTTTTACGACATCTTTTTTTGTTAGGTAGGCAACTGCTTGTCGTCTGGCATGTAAGTCGCCTCTCTTTCCTAGGGTTATCATTTTTTCTGCCATCTTTTGCACTTCTTTTGCACGATGCAAGGTGGTTTCGATTTTACCGTGCTCTAAAAGAGATGTTGTCATACCTCTTAACACGGCACGGCGGCGGTCGCTTGATAAGCCCAGTTTTCTGTATCCAGCCATATAATACTCCTTTGCCTTTAGTCTTCCTCTTTTAAGGATAAGCCAATTTCGGCCAATTTGCTTTTTATTTCTGATAAGGACTTACGTCCCAGGTTGCGTACCTTGATCATGTCGTCTTCGGTTTTTTGTGTCAGTTTTTCGACAGTATCAATATTGGCACGTCTTAAACAATTGCTGGAACGTACGGAAAGTTCCAACTCTTCAATGGACATTTCCCGAATGCGTTCTTTTTCGTCCTCTTCTTTTTCCACCATAACTTCCACATTACCGGTATGTTCCGTCAAGTCGATGAAAAGGTTCAAGTGTTCGTTCATGACTTTGGCGGATAAAGATAAGGCTTCCTGCGGTGTGGTCGTTCCGTCGGTCCAGACTTCGATGGTTAACTTATCGTAATCGGTCACCTGGCCGACTCTTGTATCTTCCACTCTGAAGATAACTTTACTTACAGGAGAAAAGATGGAATCCACGGGAAGGGTTCCGATCGGCATTCCTTCGTATTTATTTCGTTCCGATGTGACGTAACCTCTGCCGACTTCAACACGCATTTCCATGTTTAACACACCGCCCTTAGCCAATTGGGCAATGTGTAAATTCGGGTTCATGATATCCACGTCCGAATCCAGGATAATGTCGCCTGCAGTCACTTCGCCTTCGCCCTCGGCTTCTATGCGTAGGATCCGCGGTTCCGTGGTGTGCATTTTTATCGCTAAATCTTTAAGATTGAGAAGGATATCAACAACATCTTCTTTTACGCCGGTAATTGCGGAAAATTCATGAAGGACGCCTTCTATTTTAACGGAAGTAACCGCTGCACCCGGCAAGGAAGACAGCATAATACGTCTTAAACTGTTTCCTAAAGTCGTACCGTAACCTCTTTCCAAAGGTTCAACGACAAACTTTCCGTAGGTTTTATCTTCAGACTTTTGAACAAGATCAATAATCGGTTTTTCGAATTCGATCATATTTTGACCCTCCTAATTAACTTCAGTACACCATAACGAGAGGGTTAATGTATTTATCATTAAATCCTACTTGGAGTAAAGCTCTACGATAAGGTGTTCTTGGATTTCTACATCGATATCTTCACGGGTCGGTTCGGTTACAACTTTTCCGGTTAGATTTTCCAAGTCTGCGGAGAGCCAAGGTACAACCACTCTGTTTTCGGTTGATTCGGTAATGTCTTTAAAGCGAGGAGATTTTTTGCTTTTATCTTTGACTTGAATGACATCTCCTTCTTCTACAATGTAAGACGGAATATCCAGTTTTTTACCGTTAACGGTAAAGTGCCCGTGCATTACCATTTGACGTGCTTCCTGGCGGGATGTGGCTAAACCTAATCGATACACCACGTTATCCAAACGTTTTTCGAGATGGATTAAAAGGTTCGCACCGGCGATACCTTCTTTCTTTTCCGCTATATCAAAATAGTGTCTGAATTGTTTTTCCAAAACACCATACATTCTCTTAACTTTTTGTTTCTCTCTTAATTGCAAACCGTATTCGGACAATTTGCTTCTTCTTTTACCGTGTTGTCCCGGTACATAAGCTCTTTTTTCAAAGGCACATTTTTGTGAATAACAACGATCGCCTTTTAAGTACAATTTCATGCCTTCACGACGGCATTGGCGACATACTGCTTCTTTATATCTTGCCATACGATCTATTTACCTCCTATTAAACTCTTCTGCGTTTCGGCGGGCGGCATCCGTTATGAGGAATGGGGGTTACATCTCTGATTAAGGTTACTTCCAATCCTGCTGCCTGTAATGCTCTGATTGCCGCTTCTCTTCCGGAGCCCGGTCCTTTAACGTTCACTTCGACCGTTTTTAAACCGTGTTCCATTGCGAGTTTAGCTGCTTGTTCCGCTGCCATTTGTGCGGCAAAGGGTGTGCTCTTTTTAGAACCTCTAAAACCGAGTTCTCCCGCACTTGCCCAAGACAATGCATTACCCTGGGTATCTGTAATGGTAACGATCGTATTATTAAATGAAGATTGAATATGAGCGGCACCACGTTCAATATTCTTTTTAACTTTTCTTTTTCTGGAACGGATTATTTTCTTCGCCATATCCTATCCTCCTATTTCTTTTTACCTGCAATGGTTCTCTTTGGACCTTTGCGGGTACGTGCATTGGTTTTAGTTTTTTGACCTCTAACCGGTAATCCTCTACGGTGTCTGTAACCTCTGTAAGATCCGATTTCGATGAGTCGTTTAATGTTAAGATTTACTTCTCTTCGTAAGTCACCTTCTACGGTGTATTTTTCATCGATGATACCGCGCAATGCGTTAACTTCCGATTCCGTTAAGTCTTTGACGCGTACATCGGGGTTAATGTTAAGTTCCGCTAAAATGTTTTTGGAAGTGGAACGTCCAATTCCGTAAATATAAGTTAAGCCTACTTCTACCCGTTTGTTTCTGGGCAGGTCGACACCGGCAATTCTTGCCATGCGTAGTTACCTCCTGATAATATTGGTCATGTCGATGACCTAGGACCCCGGTTTCAGTATTTCTGCCTAGTCCTATGTCCGATATGGCTATAAACAAGTTACGCCATATACCTCAATTCGTTTCTTTATATAATCCTTAACCTTGTTTTTGTTTATGCTTGGGATTTTGGCAAATAACCATAACGCGTCCCTTGCGTTTGATGATTCTGCATTTTTCACACATTGGTTTTACGGATGGTCTAACTTTCATGTTATTCTCCTTTTTAACGGCCTTTACCACGCCATACGATACGACCTCTGTCTAAATCGTAGGGAGATAATTCGAGCTTAACACGGTCTCCGGGGAGTATGCGAATGTAATTCATACGCAACTTTCCGGATATATGTGCCGTTATCTGATGCCCGTTATCCAATTCTACCAGAAAAATTGTGTTCGGCAACGCTTCAACAACTTTTCCTTCTATTTCTATGACATCTTTCTTTGCCATTAGTGCTCCTTCCCGTTTTTTTCTTTCAGCATTAAATTCATTTTTGTTTCGATGGTTGTTCTAATGTCCAAATCCGTCATTTGACGACCACTTTGCAATTTTTCCACAAGTATACCATCTATTTGTTTTGTTTTTGCTAAATGGCGTATGTTTTTCTTTTTGGGTTTCTTTAAAGTCCTGACTTTACCGTCAACGACCGACACATGTTTATCATCTATGATTTCAATGACTAAAAGCCAACAGCCCTTGTCTCTTCCGGATTTTGATTGAACGATTTGTCCTATTTTAAAGTCATTCATTTTACAGCAGGGTAAATATCTCGGGATCCCCGCTACCGGTAATTACAATCGTGTTTTCGTAATGGGCGGATAAGCTTCCGTCCTTCGTAACAACGGTCCAACCGTCATCCAACAGGTTCACTCCGTAATGTCCGACATTAACCATCGGCTCGATTGCCAGACACATGCCGGTACGAAGCCTCGGTCCATAGCCCGGCTTGCCGAAATTCGGCACTTGGGGATCTTCGTGCATTTCTTTTCCGATGCCGTGACCGACATAGTCTCTGACAACTGAAAATCCGTGGCTTTCGACATGACTTTGAATCGCATGGGATATATCCGACAGGCGAAAACCTTCCTTAGCGTATGCAATCCCTTTAAAGAAGGATTGTTCCGTTACGGCAATCAGTTTTTTAGCCTCATCGGATACTTGACCCACGGCATGGGTACGTGCAGCATCGCCGACGTACCCGCCCAAAGTCGCTCCGAGGTCAATAGAGAGGATGTCCCCGTCCTGTAAGGGTATATTGGTTGAAAAACCGTGTACGACTTGTTCGTTCAAAGAAGCGCAGATGGAGAAAGGATAGTCATAATAACCTAAAAAAGTAGGGTATGCCTTGTTCTTTCTGATAAAATCCTCTGCAATTTTGTTGAGTTCCAGGGTGGTTACCCCCGGTTTAATTTTTGATTTTAATAATTCATGACATTCCGCGACGACCTTGCCGGCCTTTCGCATCAAATCGATCTCACTTTGAGATTTGATTGTAATCATTTTATTCCTTGCTTTTGAGCGCGGTTTTTATATTCTCAGCTACGATGTGCGGCTCCAATGTACCGTCTATCGTCGCCAGTAAACCCAAATCGTCGTAATAATGAATCAACGGAGCCGTACTGGTCTCGTAAACTTGCACCCGATTTTTAACGACATCTTCGACATCATCGCTTCTTTGAACGAGTTTGTCGCCGTCTTTATCACAAATACCGTCTACCTTCGGCGGATTGTATTTGATGTGATAACTGGTTGCACAAGTCGGGCAGGTTCTGCGACCGGTTAAACGATCAATCAGAATATCCGAGGGAACGTCCAGGTTGAGAGCTACATCGATACTGACTTTTTTAGCAGCATTGATTTTGTCCAGTGCTTTCGCTTGCTTAACGGTTCTCGGAAAACCGTCTAACAGGTAGCCGTTGCGGCAATCATCTCTTTGAATACGATCTTCCACCAAGTCGACAACCAATTCGTCAGGGACCAAATCCCCGGCATCCATGTAAGCTTTCGCTTTTTTACCCAAGGGTGTTTCGTTCTTTAAGTTCTCTCTGAACAGGTCACCGGTGGATATATGCGGGATATTGTATAGTTTACAGATATCGTCCGCTTGTGTGCCTTTGCCCGCTCCGGGCGGTCCTAAGATAATGACTCTCATCTTTGCTCCTTTACTCCATTATTTGAGGAACCCTTCGTAGTTACGCATAACCATTTCGGATTCCAGGCGTTGTACAATTTCCAATGCAACCCCGACAATAATTAGCAGCGAGGTTCCGCCGAATTGTATTTGTACGCCACCGACAAATTTGCCGATAACAACCGGTATAATTGCTATCGCCGCCAGGAAAAGTCCTCCGAATAATGTAATACGGTTTACAATTCCTGCAAGGTAATCACTGGTCGGCTTACCGGGACGAATGCCGGGGATAAAGCCACCTTGTTTTTTGATATTGTCCGCAATATCAAAGGGGTTAAAGGTCACTGCATTATAAAAGTAAGTAAATGCAACGATCAATATAACATAAATAATAGTTGTTGCTACCGAGCCCCATGCCAAATACTTTGCAACCCAACGGGCAAACGCCGATGACGGGAAAAAGTTGGCAATGGTCGCCGGAAACAGTGTCAGTGAACTTGCAAAGATAATCGGAATAACACCGGACATATTAACTTTTAACGGAATATGGGTGCTCTGTCCGCCATACATTTTTCGTCCAACGACACGTTTTGCATATTGCACCGGGATTTTTCGTTTACCTTCGTTAACCGCTACAACCGCTACAACCGCTATAATGATCGCAATAATTAACGCGATTACCGCTACAACCGATAACGTCCCCACTCTGACGTATTCAACCATTGCTACGATAGAACTCGGAATTCTGGAAACGATAGAGATGAAAATAATCATCGAAATACCGTTTCCGATGCCGTTTTCCGTAATTAAGTCTCCTAAATACATCAGGAATGTTGTACCCGCAACAATGCTGAGTACAATTACAAAAATATTAAGGGGTGTTCTTTCGGTCATCAAGCTGCCGTAGGATAAGGTAATCCCCAGGGCTTGTACTAAAGCCAACACAATGGTTAAGTACCGTGTGTATTGTGCTATTTTCTTTTGGCCGGCCTCTCCTTCTTTTTGAAGATTCTCCAAAGCCGGTATCGCAAAGGCTAGAAGATTCATAATGATGGATGCATTAATATACGGGGTAATACTCATCGCAAAGATGGTAAAGTTTTCGAAGTTGCCCCCCGAGATGATATTAAATAGTCCGAAAATACCGTTATCGTTGACTAAATTTGCCAATTGTGCGGTATCTATAAACGGCACGGGTATAAACGAACCGAGTCTATAGATAAACAGCATAATCATCGTATAGATGACTTTATTTCTAATGCTGGTTATTTTCCAGGCATCCCTCAATGTAGAAATCATCAAATCACCTCGGCCTTTCCTCCTGCGGAGAGAATTTTCTCACGAGCTGATTTGCTGAATTTATGTGCTTTGATGTTTAAGGCTTTGGTCAATTCGCCTTCACCCAACACTTTTAAACCGCTTTTTAAGTTGCTGATCACGCCGGTTTCAACGAGCATTTTCGGTGTGATTTCCGTATTTGCTTCAAAGCGTTCTTCCAGTTCCGCCAGATTGATGATGGCATAATCTTTTCTGAACAGGGCATTGCTGAAGCCTCTTTTAGGCAAACGTCTTGCCAAAGGCATTTGGCCCCCTTCAAAACCGATTTTAACACCGCCGCCGGAGCGTGATTTTTGGCCGTCGTGGCCTCTACCGCTTGTTTTTCCTAAACCGGAACCGGGGCCGCGACCACGACGTTTTCTTTCTTTTCTAGAACCCTCTGCAGGTCTTAGTGTGTGTAAACGCATGGTAACCTCCTATACTTCTTCAACTTCCAGCATAAATGCTGTTTTACGGATCATACCGCGAATTTGCGGTGTGTCGTTGTGAACGACACTGTGTCCGATTTTTTTAAGCCCCAGGGCTTCGATATTTTTTCTCTGGTTTTGATTGCGTCCGATAGTGCTGCGTTTTAATGTCACTTTAATTTGTTTTGCCATGACGCACCTCCTAACCTAAAATCTCTTCCGGTTTTTTTCCGCGTTTTGCTGCAACTTCGTACACGGTCGTTAAATTTTTAAGACCGTTCATTGTAGCGTTAACCATGTTGCGTGCATTGTTGGAACCTAAAGACTTGGTACGAATATCACGGATACCCGCCAATTCGCATACTGCACGTACCGGACCGCCGGCAATAACGCCGGAACCTTCCGGTGCAGGTTTTAGCAATACACGTCCGGCACCTTCAACACCCATAATTTGGTGAGGAATAGTTGTACCCAGTTTCGGAACACGGATAAGAGATTTTTTTGCGTCTTCAATGCCTTTGCGAATGGCATCCGGAATTTCCATCGCTTTACCTTTTCCAACGCCGACATGTCCATTGCCGTCGCCTACAACTACAATACAGCTGAAGCGAAAGTTACGTCCGCCCTTTACAACTTTTGTGACGCGGTTAATGGAGACAACTCTTTCCTGTAAGTCCATCGTGCTTGGATCAATTTTTGTATGATGCATTTAGATCTCCTCCTAGAATTTAAGACCGCCTTCGCGAGCGCCCTCTGCGAGTTCTTTTACGCGTCCCGTATAAACATAGCCGCCACGGTCAAATAATACGGATTCGATACCTTTTTCCAAGGCTTTTTTTGCGACATCCGCACCGACTGCTCTGGCAACGGCTTTTTTATCGCCTTCTAAGGTCTCTTTCAGAGCGGTATCCAAAGTTGATGATGCCACCAATGTATGACCGGTTTCGTCATCGATAATTTGAGCGTAAATATGTTTATTACTTCTAAAAACATTTAAGCGCGGTCTTTCCGAAGTGCCGGAAATCTTTTTACGTACTCTCGTATGTCTTCTGACACGCAATTTGTTTTTAACTACTTGTTTAATCATAAGATTCTCCTTGTCTTACCTGTCGATCATAGCCTTCGCTTAACCGGTTTTACCGACTTTACGTCTGACATATTCATCGGAGTAGCGAATACCATGACCCTTGTAAGGTTCCGGTAGACGATGGGCACGAATATTTGCCGCATGTGCACCTACCGCTTCTTTGTCGATTCCCTTAACGGTCACTTTATTGGCCGATTCACAGACGGTTTCGATACCGTCGGGGTCTTCCATTTCCACAGGGTGGGAAAAGCCCAGGTTCATCACCAATTTATTGCCTTTTTTCTCTGCTCTGTAGCCGACTCCGCTAATTTCCAAAGTCTTTTGGTAACCTTCGGTGACACCGACCACCATATTGTAAATAAGCGTACGGCTTAAGCCGTGTAACTCTCTATGTTGTTTACGATCGGAAGGACGCTTAACTGTAATTTGTCCTTCTTCCAAGGTGAGGATCATTTCTGCGGGAATATTTTTTTCCAAAGTGCCTTTAGGTCCTTTAACTACAACATGGTTGTTATCGCTAACGGAGATTTCGACACCGGCGGGAATGACGACGGGATTTTTACCTATTCTTGACATCGTACCCTCCTACCATACATAGCAAAGCACTTCGCCGCCGATACCGGCTTTTCTGGCTTGCTTATCTGTTATAACTCCGGACGATGTGGACATGATTGCAATGCCCAGTCCGTTTAATACTTTCGGCACATCATTTTTTCCGACGTATACTCTTAAGCCGGGTTTGGAAATTCTTTTCAAACCGGCAATAACGCGTTCTTTATTGCTGCCGTATTTTAATGTCAGCTTAATAATGTTTTGTTTTGTATCTTCTATTACTTCTACTTTGCTGATATAGCCTTCTTCCAATAAAATGTCGGCAATAGCTTTCTTTTCGTTGGATGCGGGAAATTCCACCGTTTTATGCACTTCTTTGTTTGCATTACGGATTCTGGTTAGCATATCTGCAATCGGATCACTCATTGACATGTGGTTGCCTCCTTTTTACCAGCTCGCTTTGCGAACACCCGGAATTTCGCCTTTATAAGCTAATTCTCTAAAACATATTCTGCAAATGCCATACTTTCTGAGGTAGGCATGGGGTCTTCCGCAAATACGACAACGGTTGTATTCTCTGGTAGAGAATTTTTGCTTTCTTTGCTGTTTTACTTTCATTGCTGTTTTAGCCATTACATACCTCCTTAGTTAGTTTTAAACGGCACACCTAAAAGCCTCAACAATTCTCTGGCTTCTTCATCGGTTTTTGCCGTTGTAACAATGATGATATCCATCCCTCTGATTTGTTCGATGTCATCATAGTTGATTTCGGGGAATATCAACTGCTCTTTGATACCGAAAGCATAGTTGCCGCGGCCGTCAAAGCTGGCATCGGATAACCCTCTGAAGTCACGTACTCTGGGAAGTGCGATATTAAAAAGCTTATCACAGAATTCGTACATTCTTTCTCTTCTTAAGGTTACTTTTGCACCGACATTTTGGCCTTCACGTACTTTAAAGTTTGCAACGGATTTTCTGGCTTTGGTAACCACCGGTTTTTGACCGGAAATGTCGCCCAATTCCTTAACTGCCGCTTCCAAACCTTTGGTGTTGTCTTTGCAGTCGCCTAAACCCATGTTGATGACAACTTTGACGAGTTTAGGTACCTCCATAATATTTTTATATCCGAATTTTTCCTTCATCGCCGGAACGACTTCAGCGGAATATTTTTCAAACATTCTTGACATTATGAACTCCTTTATTTGCCGCCAAGTGTTTTATTACACTTTTTGCAGAAACGTGTTTTACTACCGTCTTCCAATACTTTGATGCCGGTGCGCACGCCCCTGTCGCAGGAATCACAATACAATAAAACATTGGATGCGTGTATTTTGCCTTCCATGCGGATAATGCCGCCTTGTTGCATCATTTGTGTCGGTTTTTTATGTTTGGATATCATTGCAACATCTTTAACACTGACTCTGTTTTCGGAAGGATATACTCTGAGGACTTCGCCTACTTTACCTTTATCTTTACCGGAGATAACTTGTACTTTATCTCCTTTTTTAATATGCATTTTAGCCATCTTAACCTCCGATTACAGCACTTCGGGTGCTAGAGATAAAATTTTCATATATTTTTTCTCACGCAATTCCCTGGCGACCGGTCCAAAAATACGGGTTCCTCTGGGGGTTTGGTCGTCCTTAATTAAAACTGCCGCATTTTGGTCGAATTTTATGTAGCTTCCGTCATTACGTCTGACACCTTTTTTGGAGCGTACGATAACAGCTTTTACCACGTCACCTTTTTTAACGTCTCCGCCCGGTGCGGCATTTTTTACGGAACATACGATCACATCACCGATGTTGGCGTATTTGCGATTGGTTCCGCCCAGTACGCGGATACATAAAAGTTCTTTAGCTCCGGTATTGTCGGCTACTTTCAGTCTGCTTTCCTGTTGTATCATCGCCGCAACCTCCTATAGTGCTTTCTGAACGATGTTGACCAATCTCCAATATTTATCTTTACTGAGGCGTCTGGTTTCCATAATACGAACCACATCGCCGATATTACATTGGTTTTCTTCATCGTGTGCTTTAAATTTAACTGTTTTCTTAACTCTTTTTTTGTATAAAGGGTGGATTTTAAATGTTTCAACCGCTACAACGATCGTTTTGTCCATTTTGTCACTGACAACACGACCGATACGGGTTTTTCTTTCATTTCGGTCCATCAAATTTGCCTCCTGGTTTATTACGCTGTGGTCGTAAGACCGGCACGTTCCGTCATAATAGTTTTAACACGTGCATAGTCTTTTTTGACTTCACGAATTCTTAAAGGATTTTCCAGTTGTCCGGTTGCATGTTGGAAACGCAGATTGAACAACTCTTCCTTTAAGTCGGCTAACTTTGTTTCCAGTTCTGCGTTTGATAATTCACGTAATTGTCTTGCTTTCATCTTTACTCACCTGCATTTTCCTGAGCTTCCTGATCAGCTTTTGAAACCACTTTGGTTTTGATCGGTAGCTTGTGTTGGGCAAGTCGCATCGCTTCTCTGGCTGCCGCTTCGCTGACGCCGCCAATTTCAAACATAATGCGTCCCGGTTTTACAACCGCTACCCAATATTCGGGAGACCCTTTACCGGAACCCATACGGGTTTCAGCCGGTTTTGCCGTAACAGGCTTATCGGGAAATATTTTAATCCAAACATGGCCGCCCCTACGGGTGTAACGCGTCATGGCGATACGTGCGGCTTCTATTTGATTGGAGGTTATCCAGCCGGGTTCCAGCGCTTTAAGTCCGAACTCACCATAGGTAATTTTAACACCTCTGGTCGCCTTTCCCTTCATTCTTCCTCTATGTACTCTTCTACGTTTAACACGTTTAGGCATTAACATAATCCATTCCTCCTATCCTAATTTTCTTCTTTTTTAGGAGCTCTACGTTTGCTTCTTTTGGTTTGTTTTTCTTCCGTATCCGCGATGATATCTTCGCGACCGGTTAAAATTTCACCTTTGTTGACCCAGACTTTAACGCCCAGTTTGCCGTAGGTTGTGTCCGCTTCCGCAAATCCGTAGTTGATGTCGGCTCTTAGTGTGTGCAGCGGTACATTACCTTGTGCGTAATGCTCTCTACGAGCCATTTCCGCACCGTTCAAACGTCCGCCGACCGCAGTTTTTACACCTTTGGCGCCGGCTCTCATGGTGCGTTGCATTGCTTGTTTCATGGCACGACGGAAGGAAATTCTTCTCTCAAGTTGAGCGGCAATGTTTTCTGCAATCAGTTGAGCATCGAGGTCGATGTTTTTTACTTCAACAATGTTTAAAAAGATAACTTTTCCGGTTCTCTTTTCCAGTTCCAGACGCAGGGCTTCAATCCCCGAACCGCCTCTTCCGATAATCATACCCGGTTTCGCCGTGTAGATGTGAATTTTTACTTTATTACCGAAGCGCTCGATGACAATTTTGGAGATGCCGGCTTGGAATTGGCTTTCTTTAATATATTTTCTGACTTCGTAGTCTTCAATTAAATTATCCGCAAAATCTCTATCGTTCGCATACCACTTGGCATTCCAGTCTTTAATGACGCCGACTCGCATACCGTGTGCGTTAACTTTTTGGCCCAAACCTGTTCCTCCTATTCCTGTTCTTTTAATACCGCTGTAATGTGTGAAGTTCTCTTTTTAATAATAGAGGCACTTCCGCGGGCTCTGGCTCTGTAGCGCTTGATGGTCGGTCCCTGATTGGCACTGATTTCTGCAATGTACAATTTGGCGGGATCCATTTCGTGATTGTTTTCAGCATTGGCTGCTGCAGACATCACAACTTTTTCGATTACTTTAGCGGCTTTATTCGGTGTTAACGCCAAGACTTTTAAAGCGTCACCCAGTTTTTTGCCACGTACCATATCCGCAACCAATTTTGCTTTGGTTGAAGATACACGAATGTATTTTGCTGTTGCTCTTGCTTCCATGACGACCTCCGTTATTTCTGCATCGCAGTTTTCTTTTCGCCTGCGTGTCCTCGGAAAGTTCTTGTAGGAACAAACTCGCCCAATTTATGACCGACCATATCTTCGGTTACATAGACCGGTACGTGCTTTCTGCCGTCGTGAACCGCAATGGTGTGACCGACCATTTCCGGAAACAAGGTAGAAGAACGGGACCAGGTTTTTAACACCTTTTTTTCTCCGTTTTGATTCATCTCTTCTATTCTTTTAAGCAGCTTTTCGCTGACATAAGGTCCTTTTTTAAGTGATCTACTCATCGTTTACTCCTCCGTAATTATTGGTTGCGACGTCTTACAATTAATGCATTGGAAGCTTTTTTCTTTTTACGGGTCTTGTAACCTAAAGTCGGTTTACCCCAAGGTGTCATAGGACTGGGCATACCGATGGGTGCTCTACCCTCACCACCGCCGTGGGGGTGATCGTTGGGGTTCATAACGGAACCTCTGACGGTAGGACGAATACCCATGTGACGTTTTCTACCCGCTTTACCGATGCGTACGTTTTGATGGTCGACGTTTCCGACAGATCCGATCGTCGCACGGCATTCGACACGCACCATTCTGGTTTCTCCCGAAGGTAAACGCAAGGTGGCGTGGTCGCCTTCCTTTGCAAGCAACCTTGCACTGGAACCGGCGGAGCGAACCATTTGACCGCCTTTACCGGCTTTTAATTCGATATTGTGAATATTGGTACCGACAGGAATTTTGCTCAGCGGCAAACAGTGGCCGATTTTAATTTCCGCATCGGGACCGGATTTAATCATATCGCCGATTTTAATTTTATTCGGTGCCAAGATGTATCTTTTTTCGCCGTCGACATAGTTAATCAATGCAATATTGGCCGAACGGTTGGGATCGTACTCAATCGCCGCAACTTTACCCGGCACACCGTCTTTATTTCTTTTAAAATCTATAATTCTGTATTTTCTTTTTGCACCGCCACCTTGGTGTCTGACGGTGATAACGCCTCGGTTGTTGCGTCCCGCTTTAGATTTTAAAGGTGCCAACAAAGACTTTTCCGGTGCTTTTTTTGTAACTTCGTCGTAGGTGTTGACACTCATATTACGACGTCCCGGCGACGTCGGTTTGTATACTTTAATACCCATTATTCGCTAACCTCCTCTGTGTTGTGCTTATCGGGTGATGACTAGACGCCTTCGAAGAACTCGATGGTTTTGCTGTCTTCGGTTAATTTAACAATGGCTTTTTTCCAGTCCGGACGTTTTCCTGTGTAACGTCCCATTCTTTTTGTTTTGCCTCGCATATTCATGGTGGTTACCTTTTCGACTTGTACATCGAAAATGTCTTCAACCGCATCGGCGATTTCAACTTTATTGGCTTTTTTGTTTACCACAAAGGTGTATTTTCTTTCTGCCGTATCGTCCAGAGAGCGTTCCGTTACGATAGGACGGATGATGATATCTCGAGGATCTTTCATGATGCATATACCTCCTCAATTTTTTCCAAAGCGCCTTTTGTTAACACCAGCACTTCGTACTTGAGCATGTCGTAGACGTTAAGCTCGTTGACGGTTGTGGTTGCGGCACCTGCAATATTGTTGGCGGATAAAACAACGTTCTCGTCCTTTTCGGGTAATACGACCAATGATTTTTGTGCATTGAGTGCATTTAGAACTTTAACCATTTCTTTTGTTTTCGGTTGTTCGAAGTTAATCGCGTCTACAATACGCAATTCTTCATCTTGATATTTTGCCGAAAATACGGAACGCATTGCCAAACCTCTTACTTTTTTGTTTACTTTTTGAGAGTAGTCTCTGGCTTTCGGTGCAAAAACAATTCCGCCGCCTCTCCATAAGGGCGAACGACTGCTGCCCGCTCTGGCACGTCCGGTTCCTTTTTGTCTCCAAGGCTTACGGCCGCCGCCTCTAACTTCCGCACGGGTTTTTACATTTTTAGTTCCCTGACGTTTATTTGCCAGTAAAGCGACAACCACTTGGTGGACAACCGGTTCGTTCGGTTCGATGCCGAAAATCGCTTCGCTGAGTTCTACATCGCCGACAACTTTTCCTTGTATATCTAAAATATCCATCTTAGGCATTGTATTTCCTCCTTCCGAACGTTATGCTTTCACACTTGTTCTAATGGTGACTACGGAACCTCTAATTCCCGGTACAGCACCTCTTACCAGAAGCAAGTTGTTTTCTGTATCGACCTGAACAACTTCCAAGTTTAATGTGGTAACATTTTTATTACCCATTTGACCCGGCAGTTTTTTACCCTTCGGTACTTCGCCTGGATAGGCGGATGCACTCATGGCACCCGGTCTGCGGTGATATTTTGACCCGTGGGCCATCGGTCCTCTGGCTTGTCCGTGACGTTTAATGTTGCCTTGGAAGCCTTTCCCTTTGGATTTTCCGGAGATGTCTACACGATCGCCCGCTTCAAAAACATCAACCGTTAGTTCCTGACCGATTTCCAAAGCGGCGACGTCATCCAATTTAAACTCTTTGATGATTTTTTTTAAGGGAACGCCGTTTTTGTTAAATTGACCCTGAACCGGTTTTGTGACATGTTTTTCTTTTACATCGCCGTAAGCCAATTGAACGCTTTCGTAGCCGTCGGTTTCAACGGTTTTCTTTTGCAGCACCACACAGGGGCCTGCTTCTATAACAGTTACCGGAACAACTTCGCCGTTTTCTTTGAAGATTTGTGTCATTCCGATTTTTTTGCCGATTAATGCTTGTTTCATAATTCCTCCTGATTATTGGATCACTTTGTGATCATAATGCCTTCGGTTGACTAGAGTTTAATTTCGATATCTACGCCGGCCGGCAAGTTGAGTCGCATTAATCCGTCAACTGTTTTCGGTGTCGGTTCGATGATATCAATCATTCGTTTGTGGGTACGTATTTCGAACTGCTCTCTGGAATCTTTGTATTTATGCACCGCTCTTAAGATGGTCACAATTTCTTTTTTGGTCGGTAGCGGAATGGGTCCCGAAACCTTTGCACCTGTCCTTTTAGCCGTTTCAACAATACGTTGTGCACTTTGGTCCAACAACATGTGATCAAATGCCTTTAAACGAATTCTAATCTTTTGTTTTGCCATGTTATGCCTCCTAATTTTTTTACCGTGACATTTCGCCACTTTGCCGGGCGTTTCACTTTCTTTTATTAAAAAAAGCGCCTTCCGGCAAGATGATGCATCCGATTCTCCGATCGGGTTACTCCATAAGAATGACCTGATTTAGTAACAGCAACCTCTTACTTCATCGCTAAACGTCAACCTGTGTAAGTATACACGAGTGTCAGTGTGTTGACAAGTTTTTTTTGTATAAAATGTTTTTTCTTAACTGTTTCTTAAGTATCTTTCCTCTTGTATTGCTGTATCCTTTGTTCAATAATGTCTTTAATAAAAAAACCGCCTTTATTCTATTTAAAGACGGTTTGTGTACTCGCTTTGACTTCCTGTTTAGTGTTCAGGCAAAAAGTGTTTGGGGTTTTTCCCCCAATAATACAACCCGACACCCTTTGTCCCCAGGTGTGCTGCCAAAACACTACCGATGGGTATCGCATCCCGTATACTGAAACCGAATTCCATAAGTTTTTCTTTTGTCAGTTCAATAATACCTTTGCTTTCTTCCGGATCACTGAATGCCATGTCAAAAAATGTGTCGTCATCTAATTCAATATTGGACATCACCTTATCTACAACAAGAGAAACGGACTTTCTGTCACCTCTGGCTTTTGCAACGACATTTAATTCGCCGTTGTCGACATAAACAATGGGTCTTATTTTCAGTAAGTCCCCGATAATGGACACACCCCTGGAAATACGGCCGCCTTTGGACAGCCAATTTAAATCCTGTACGGTAAAAAAGAAGTTAACGTATTTTTTTATACGTTCGGCATAGTTTGCAAGCTGCTCCAAATTAAGCCCCATTTGAATGCCTTCGATCAGTTTTTCAGCAATCAGGCCGATGCCTCCGCCACTTTGGGTTGAATCCACAATGCGGCACTTAAAGTCTTTATATTCCTTTAACACCTCTTCCAACACCAGCTTTGCCGTCGCATAGGAGCCGGACATTTTTGAAGAGAAAGACAAATAAATCACTTCTTCGCCTTTTTGGGCGTACTCCATAAATTTTTCTTTAAAATCTCCGGGGTTAACCTGGGAGGTGGTCGGTACGATGCCCTGTCGCATCACCTCGTGGATTTGAGCCAGGTTTATTTCTCTCTTATCTCGATAGGGGTGTCCGTCGATGATTACATTTAACGATACAAAATCCACAAAAGTTTTTTGAAAGAGTGTGTCTCTCATATTACACATTGAGTCTACTAATAAGTTTACCATTTTTTCTCCATTTATGTTATGTTATCGGGCTTTTAATCGATAGCCGCTACGCAGGAATACAAGGCTCCCGCACCTTTTTCTCTAAGTTGTGCACCGCAGGTACGCAAGGTTGCACCGGTAGTCAGAACGTCGTCGACAACTAAAATGTTTTTGTTTTGAATACTTCGGGCATCTATCACCTGAAAGGCGTTTTGAACATTTTCCAGACGGGCTTGCCGTCCTTTGCCCGGCTGATGTGCCGTATCTTTTTCTCTTACTAATATTTCGGTATTTAAATAACTCTCCGGTAAATGTAAACCGCTTATAAGTCCTTTACACAGCCATTCGCTTTGATTGTAACCCCGTTCCTTAAATCGGTTGGGGTGCAGGGGCACGGGTACAACCATATCGATGGGAACCTCGGGGTATTTCTGTTGCCAGCCCGCCGCCATTTCCTCTCCGATACGGTAGGCCAACTCTTTTTCATTTTTAAATTTTATGCGTTTTATTATTTTTATCACCCCTTCCCGATACAGCCAATGACCGTAGCCTCTATCGTAATAAAAGGGTTGCCGATCGTCACATCGACCGCAAGTTTTACCTTCGTGGTTAAACAGCGGTCTGCCGCAACGCAGGCAGACATGTCCGCCGATTGTTTTGAGCTCCGATTTACAAAGCGGGCATATCCAATGTTTTTTATGAAAGAGTACCCGCCGACATACGGGGCAATGTCCACCCGGAACATAAAGGGTTTGCTTGAGCCAACGGTTAAGTTTTTTCGACCAACTCATAGTTGATGATACCGCAACATTCTTTCAGATAAGTTGGTGTTTCTTTGTATGGCTTGAGTCGCATGGACCATTCTGCCGAAATTTTCGGAAGAACCGATAAGCACCAACAATTTTTTTGCTCTGGTAACGGCAGTGTATAGAAGTTTTCGATCTAAAAAATCGGTCGATCCGCTTAGCAGGGGCATAATAACCGCCGGAAACTCGCTCCCCTGACTTTTATGAATGGTCATGGCATAGGCATGGCTCAGCTCATCCATTTGGTCGAATGCGTAGACGGCTCTCTTGTCGTCGGTAAAAAGAATTTCCATTTGCTTTTCCGACAAGTCGATGCTTATAATCTCTCCGATATCGCCGTTATAAACGCCTTCGCCTTCTTCAAAGGCATCCGTCCATTTTAATTGGTAGTTGTTTTTAATTTGCATTACCTTGTCCCCCTCCCGATAGACTGTTTCTCCGAAAGTTTTTTGTTTTTTTTCGGCATCGGGCGGGTTGAGAACTTCCTGTAAAGCTTTATTTAAGGCGACAACACCGAGTTGACCCTTTTTAAAGGGCGATATGATTTGTATCTGTTCCATCGGGTCAAAACCGAAGTGTTTGGGCAGCCGCCATTTTACCAGACTTAAAATATCTTGTAACGCTTTATTTTGATCCTTTCTTTTTATTAAAACAAAGTCCGATTCGTTATCGATTGTCGGTACAATCCCTTCGTTAATGTCTCTTGCGTTAATGGCAATCATGCTCTTTTCCGACTGACGGTAAATGCGTTCCAAACGAATCACCTTAACCACCCCGGAGCGAATAATATCCTGCAGAACGTTACCGGGACCGACGGAGGGCAGTTGGTCGCTGTCTCCCACCATAATTAGACGCGTCCCCTGGCGTAACGCTTTTAAAAAACCGTTCATCAACTGAATATCAATCATCGATACCTCGTCGAGGATAACCACATCGTAATCCAAAGGAGACTCTTCATCTCTTTGAAAATAAGGTGTGTGGTTGTCGCTGTAATGATAATCCAACAGCCTGTGAATGGTTTTAGCTTCCCTGCCCGTTGTTTCCGACATACGTTTTGCCGCACGCCCTGTGGGTGCCGCCAAGGCAATTTTAAAGGACATCTCCTCAAACAGACGCACAATCCCTTTAATGATGGTGGTCTTACCTGTACCCGGACCGCCGGTAATCACTAAAATGCTGTTTGCCACCGCCTCTTTAACCGCCTCCAACTGAATTTTATCCAGGGTGATTGCACCGTCCGCCCCATAGCCGTCAATCCGATTGTCCAAATCCCTCAGGGTTATATCGACCGGGGCTTTCAGCAAACGGATTAAGTTTAAAGCGACGGAGTCTTCCGCCATATATAATTCGATCGGATAGTAAACTCGATCGTCCGCCACCGTATCCATCATCATTTGGCCGCTTAATACCAATTCCTGAATTTGCAGAGTAATATCCTCCCGGGGAACTTCCAAAATGGCGGCGGTTTTTTCAATGAGTTCGTCCTCTTGCATATAAGTATTGCCCTTTGTATAACACAAAGATAAGACATAGGCAATGCCGGCATATATACGTTTCGGACTTTCTTTATCTATGCCCAATTGTGCAGCAATGTGATCGGCGGTGCGAAAGCCGATGCCCCGTACCGTTTCTACAATTTGGTAAGGGTTTTCCAATAAAACGGAAACGGTTCTTTCTTTATAGACATTATGAATTTTTAATGCGTTGGCGGTCGTAATGCCGTATTCCTGCAGTTGAATGAGTATTTCCCGAACACTTTTATGCTCGTTATAGGCAATCATCATTTTTTCGTAGGTTTTTTCCCCGATACCTCGTACCTCAAGTAACGCTTGCGGCTGTTCATCAAAAATTTTAAGGGTCTTGCTTCCGAAAGTGTTCACAATTTCCTGAGCGGTTTTTTCGCCGATGCCCGGCAACAGCCCCGAACCGAGGTAACGTATCAACCCTTCCCGGGTTGTCGGTAAAGCAAAACGGTAATTGATCATTTTGTATTGTGTCCCATAAACGGGGTGTTCAATGCTTTGCACATCCATTTCCAGATAATCCCCTTCTTGAAGGCGATCAAAGCACCCGACAACGGTTGCCATCTCGCCGTCGATATCAAAATCAACGACGGCATAGCCGTTGCTCTCGTTATGAAAAATAATTTGTTCTGCAACACCGGAAATTTTTATCATACCGTCCTCCTGACAGTATTATTATAACCTTAAATGTCAATATAAAAAAGCGTTGCTTTACAAAACTAAAACAAAACCGAAGAAACCCGAACTTCATCCGATTCTTACATTTTCCTTTCTTGACAATTTTATTTTTAATCCTTATACTGAACCAAAACCTAAATCCGTTGTTTGATTCATAACCTGTTTGACAGGTTGCATATAATAATATAAAAGGAGAAAATATGGCTTTTTATTTTGATGAACCGTCACGTACTTTTAATGAATATCTGCTAATTCCCAACTATTCCGGCATCCATTGCGTGCCGGAAAAAGTATCCCTTAAAACACCCTTGGTTAAATATAAAAAAGGCGAAAAGCCGGAGTATTATTTAAATATACCTATGACTTCCGCAATTATGCAGTCCGTATCCGGTGAAAACATGGCCATTGCCTTGGCAAAACAAGGCGGTGTTTCTTTTATTTACGGCTCCCAATCCATCGAAAACGAAGCGGCCATGATTCGCCGTGTCAAATCCCACAAGGCGGGCTTTGTCCCCAGCGACTCCAACGTTACCCCGGAATCGACCTTAGCGGATATCCTCGAACTTAAGGAAAAAACCGGTCACTCCACCGTCGCCGTTACCTCCGACGGTACTCACAGCGGCAAATTTATCGGCATTGTCACCAGCCGGGACTACCGCTTAAGCCGCATGGACTTATCCGAAAAAGTAAAAGACTTTATGACACCTTTAGATGAAATTATCTCGGCTCCGGAGGGTACCACCTTAAGCGAAGCCAACGATATTTTATGGGACCATAAACTGAACGCATTGCCCATCGTGTCGAAAGACGGTCGCTTACAGTATTTTGTATTCAGAAAAGATTACGACTCCCATAAAGAAAACCCCTTAGAGCTTTTGGACGTCAATAAACGCTACTTGGTCGGTGCCGGTATCAACACCAGAGACTACGCCGACAGAGTTCCCGCTCTGGTTGAAGCGGGTGCCGACGTTTTATGTATCGACTCTTCGGAAGGATATACGGAATGGCAAAAGATAACCTTGGCATGGGTGCGGGAAAAATACGGCGACAAAGTAAAAGTCGGTGCCGGTAATGTTGTTGACGGTGACGGCTTCCGATTTTTGGCAGAAGCCGGTGCGGATTTTATTAAAGTAGGCATCGGCGGCGGCTCGATTTGCATTACCCGGGAGCAAAAGGGTATCGGACGCGGACAGGCAACGGCCGTCATAGAAGTTGCAAAAGCAAGGGACGACTATTTTAAAGAAACCGGCATTTACATTCCGATTTGCTCCGATGGCGGTATTGTTTACGACCATCACATTACCCTGGCACTGGCCATGGGTGCAGACTTTGTAATGCTCGGACGTTATTTTGCCCGTTTCGACGAAAGTCCGACCAGAAAGGTTTCCTACAACGGCAATTATATGAAAGAATATTGGGGTGAAGGGTCCAGCCGGGCACGCAATTGGCAACGCTACGATATGGGCGGTAAAAACGGCTTATCCTTCGAGGAAGGTGTAGACTCCTATGTACCCTACGCCGGTAGCCTCGCCGATAATGTCGGATTAACTCTCAGCAAAATTCGTTCCACCATGTGTAATTGCGGTGCCATGAGCATTGCGGAATTTCAACAAAACGCCAAACTCACCTTGGTATCTTCGACCTCTATTGTTGAAGGCGGTGCTCACGACGTTGTGTTAAAAGACAAAAGCGTCGAACCCGTCAAGTGAGTATAGACATTAAAAATGCAAATGATAAGAATAGCCCTCGATCTGAGAATATTCTCAAATCGGGGGCTTATTCTTATAAATGATATGGCCTATCCGTAAATGAACGTAACAAAGTGAAGCGAAACAAACGAGTATAACGGCATTTCTGTAAACATCAACCTGTAGCGAACGCGTCCTCGATGTCCCTACAAACGATCCTTAAAAATCATATTATTTTTTATTCATATTCCCTTTACAAAGCCGCGCAACTCAAGTATAATAATGAATATATTGATTCCGTAGCTCAGCTGGAAGAGCGCTACGTTGACATCGTAGAGGTCGTTGGTTCAAGCCCAATCGGAATCACCATTTTAAAATTTTACCACCTAATTATAAGGTGGTTTTTTATGCTTATTCCTTGTAATAGTAAGTCATACCGATTATCCGCATCAGCTAAACGTTCTTGTGATTATTACCTTTAAACCGGTAGAAACGCCGGGAGGCTGACTTTTTGGTCGCCGAGGGCGG
>CAYFTR010000022.1:0-26472 GCA_964346185.1 uncultured Lachnospiraceae bacterium
AATCTCATTATATCATGTTCGGAGAAAAACTGTCCTATTTAGTATAGCCTATCCACTTCTTAATAATTTACCTTGTTTAATTGTGCAATTCTTGAATTGTAACTTGCCCGCTTTCTATTTTTTTCGGTACATGAAAAACAAAGTCGCGCAAACGGCCGCAAAGAAAATACCGATCGGGTAAGAAATGGTCGCGGACAATTTTAAACCTTCGGGTGCCATTAAAATATACGTGCAGGAAACCGCCGACATAAAGGTAGCCGGAATGGCGGGAATCCAAAAGTTTTTCTTATGAACAACCAAGTAAGCGGCAGCCGCCCAAAGCGCAATCATCGCTAAGGTTTGGTTGGACCAGGAAAAGTATCTCCAAATAATATTAAAGTCCATTTGAGATAACAAAGCACCGATACCCAATAAAGGAAGGGTTAAAAGCAAACGCTTTTTATTATCTTTTTGATCAATTTTAAACCAGTCCGCAATGGTTAAACGCGCGGAACGAAATGCCGTATCTCCCGAAGAAATGGGACAGGCAATAACACCGATCATCGCTAAAACCATACCGACCGGTCCCAACAACGTTTTACAGATTTCATAAACAACGCCATTTTGTTTCAATGCTGCCAACGCGGTGCCCAATTCGGTTGTACCGCCGTAAAATGCCATGCCAGCCGCCGCCCATATTAAAGCGATAATCCCTTCGGCAATCATTGAACCGTAAAATACTTTGCGTCCGTCCCGTTCCGTTCGAATACAACGTGCCATTAAAGGTGATTGTGTCGCATGGAAACCGGAGATAGCGCCGCAGGCAACCGTAATAAACATTAAGGGCCAAATGGGGCTTTCCTTCGGGTGAAGGTTGGCAAGGGTCATTTCCGGTATGTGATAGCCTTTAAAAATAATGCCGCCGGCAACACCGATTGCCATAAAAATTAATGCCATACCGAAGAGCGTAAATGATATAATCTTAGATTATAATTTTTTATAAAGTCCATATAATTGTGTAAAAGCTAAAGGTCAAACAAACCCCTTTACGATACAATATTTTCGAACAAAAAACCTTACTGATGAACTTGTAAGGTTTTTTGTTTGGTTTATTAACTGACAACAATAGCGACTGCCTTAAGGCCTAGTTAGGCAAGTTCTTCAAAGAAGCCTTTCCAATCTAAATTGATCTCATGATCCCGGAATGCAGAAACAGCAAATGACGCACTTAAAACCGGGTACACTATCGGAGTGGTACAATTAACGAAGGAGGGAAAAATCAGAGCCCTCGTCCATGAAACAAAGACACTGGTCTGAACAATAACCCTGTCAAAAGGAGGAAGAAGAAAATGAATCAATTTGAGCTTTTCACAATGATTTTTTACGTTTTGAATGCGAAGTGGGATGAAACAAAAGATGAGATTTTAGGTGATCTTCTTAGCAATGCTAATCCTTTTCTATTTAACTAAAATTGAATATGAATGATTATGTTCAGAAAGAGAACTGACCTAACACTTCAATATCGCAAAATCACTACCTTTTGTTGGAATATCAATCTTATTACAATAGTCAATGTGTTCATTATTTCTATCAATAATGCTATTTAAGGTGAGTAACACCTCTTTTGCAACTTTTCTTAAAGAGCGACCTTTAATATACTTTTCTGTCACAACGCATTCAACAACCATTAGTTCAAGCTCGTATCTGTCGCTCACTGGTATCAAACCACCGTGGTCGTTGCGAATATCGGACATTTCTACTTACTTTCCATAGCTTTCTATACGACAATTGTAAGTAGATTGATAGGTCGTCTCTTCCATTTTGTTGGAGGCCTATCTTTTTTATGTCTGAATTTATTACAGTCACATCAAATTTCCTTTCTGTTAAAATCTAAAGAAATAAAATCAAATAAAAAATGGGCGACAAACCGGATGAACATTTAAGTTCTAATGATTCGTCGCCCGTAATTATATCTAACTCGTTTAAGCGAAGCTGTACACGTACAGATTAAGTTTTTACCCTTAATCTTTCTCGGGTAGGCTTACAGATTCAATCTCTCATTGTTCGATGTTACTTCTTTTCAAGTGAATGCACGCTAACCCTTCATGCTTAGTTGTCACGAATTATGTTTTTATTTAATTTTTATTAAGGTTATTATTGCACCTTTCAATATCAAACTCAACTTCAAAAACACCATATATTGATGTTTTTGGTATTTCAATACCGTATATTGATTGCTTCTGTTCGATTATGAGGAGAAACTATCAATCAAAAAAAAGAGCTTGGGGAAAGGGGCAGGTCACAGAAAATATGTAGCGAAATAGCTCATAGATAAATATAATTAATATCAGGAGAAGAATTTGATGAAGACGGAAACTACTATGAAGTTTTCAATGGTTCTTAATTTCTAATCCATCTTTTGCGATGAACCACACAAATGAGTTAATTATGACAATGAACTAGACTTTTACATTTTAAGCGTGACCCATTGGGGTCCAAGTTGGGATTATGTTTCTGTACCAAACTTTCATTAATAATAATAAGCAAGATAGACCATCACAGTCCGTCTTGCCTTATTTTTTTGAATTTAAAGGCTTTCCCTTGTTCAGATAAACTAACATTATGACCAACTCAATTAAATTGCTCTTAAAATCGATTTTAAGAGCAAAAAAATAGAAGGTTGACTCATTAGAGCCAATCTTCTATTTGGTATTTAATGCCGAACTTATTTTTTATAAAAAAGAGTTTGACGGTTCGTCTTCTGGTGGAGACGAGGGGATTCGAACCCCTGGCCTTCTGAATGCCATTCAGACGCGCTCCCAACTGCGCCACGCCCCCGGAAACATCTACCATTATAGAATGCTCCCGACTATTTGTCAACTTTTATTTTATTTATTGATCGTCAATGATTAACAACGATTTTAAATAAAATACCGGCTTTAAATTTTATCCAACGCACCGATTAAATCCCCAATTAAATCCTCCGGGTCTTCGATTCCGACGGAAAGCCGAATTAAATTTTCCGGAATACCGCAAGCCGCCAAATCTTCCTTGGACAATTGCCTGTGAGTTGTGGTGGCAGGGTGCAATAAGCAAGAACGGACATCTGCGATATGGGTGACTTGTTTAAAAATTTTTAATGCTTTAATCAAAGCCGCCGCTTTTTCTCTTCCGCCTTTTATTCTAAAGGTCAACATACCGGAATAACCGCCGCTGAAATACCGTTTTCCCTTTGCTTCATTGGCATCTCCGGGCAGTCCTGGGTAAGATACGGCTTCCACCATCGGGTGTTTTTGTAGGGCTTCCGCTATTGCCTGCGCATTTTCGGAATGCCGCCGCATTCTTAAGTGCAGGGTTTCCATTCCCAGGTTGGTCATGTAAGCGTTAAAGGGAGAGATATTGGCACCGATGTCACGCATAAATTGCATTCTGGCTTTGAGTGCAAATACGGAAGAGCCGCCCTCTTCAACATATACCAAACCATGGTAACTGTCGTCGGGGGTATAAAAATCCGTATAACGCGGATTGCCCTCGTATTGAAAGTTGCCGCCATCTACAACAACCCCGCCCACGGATCCGGCGTGTCCGTCCATATATTTGGTGGCGGAGTGTACAATCACATTGGCACCGTGTTCAAAGGGTCTGCACAGCATCGGTGTTGCCAGGGAGTTATCGATCATTAAAACCATTTGATGTTTTTGACAAATTTTGGCATATTTTTCGAAATCAAATACGGTCATTGCCGGGTTGGCAATGCTCTCTCCGTATATAAATTTTGTTTTTTCATCTATCAGTGCTTCGATTTCTTCTTCCTGAGCGTCGATGTCTACAAACCGTGCTTCAATACCCATTTTCGGTAATGTCACTTTAAATAAATTGTGGGTACCGCCATAAATTTGAGAAGTGGCGATAAAATTGTCACCTTTTGTTGCCAAGGTGAGTACCGCCAACGTTATGGCCGCCATTCCCGAGGCACAGGCCATTGCGGCCGTTCCGCCTTCTAATAAGGTTATTTTTGACTCCATCTCCGCGACGGTAGGGTTGGAAATTCTGCTATAGATATGCCCGTCCTTGGGGTGATCGAATAAATGAGCCATTTCTTCGGGGGTTTCGTAGTAGTAGGTTGTACTTTGAACGAGGGGTAAAACCCGCGGGTCACCGCTTTTCGGTCGGTAGCTCCCCTGTACGCAAATTGTATCTCTTTTTGTCATATTATTCCTCCATATCCATTCATATATCATGTTTAAGTGTCAACAATTTTTGATTGCAATCAGTATACCCTAACCGGAGAAAAAAAACACCTGAATTTGAATTTTTTAACTTTAAATACAAGAGAAGCACAAAATGAAACTTATAAGTTTCATTTTGTGCTTCTGTTCGGATAATTTCAAATCACCCTTTTAATTTCGCTTTATTCCTGATAGCCTGCAATTCGCAGAGCCAACTTGCCAACTCTCTGGCAAGAAGCCTTACCACCGGGTATCGCTCTGGATAAAAACGCTGCATTTTCAACAATATTAGCCACTTCTTCGGGAGTGTCTATTTTTAAAACGGATGCCATACCGGCAGGTACAACCATATTTAAAGAACTGCAGGCATTGAGTGCTAATTCGCTGACTATCGCCGCCGCAAAGGGTATGGCCCAAGCTACATCTTGACATTCACCCTTCAGCGTTGCCCGCACAATGAGGTCGTGGACAAAGCCTTTCATTTCCGCTACCTTGTCACCCATGGTAACAATCACGTCGACGTTGGGATCGAAAGACCAGTATTTATTGGCTAATTTGGATTGTCTTCTGGCACCGCCTTCCAACTTTTTAATTTGAATTGTTACCTTTTCGCCGGTCATGGCCGAAAACAGCTTACCACCGTTATTTTGTGCTCGTTCGATACGCTCACAATCGAAGTAGCGTACAATATCTTCCAAAGGTGTTCCCGCTTTTAATTGGTCGTAAGTATATTCCGCTCGTCTGTGAACTGCCAACGCGCGAGCCGGTTCGGTCGCGTCGATAAGCATACGGGTAACGGCACCGCTGTGCAATTCGTGAGCTTTTCGACAAATTGTGTTGATACTGAGTAACGCGACCTCCGGATCCAACGATATCGCTTTACGATCTTCTACGATTTGATCCATCGTTTTAGCTACATCACCGTTGTTTTTAAGCAGAGCTTTCATGCCGACAACGGCATAGGCTCCTACATGTCCTAGGGGAGCGTTAACCGGCCCACCGGAAAATCCCGCAATACCTTCTTGGAACGCGGAAAATATTTCGTCGAAGGCCATCATACCGATGACTGTCGGCGCGCCGATATCTTTTAATATCAATCCGACATCGCCTACCAGTTGTGCCGTATCGACCGGGTCCCCCGTTACTTTAAAATGTAGTTGATCGGGTAATCCCGCTGTTTTAGACGCTTCTTTCCCGACTAAATAAGCGGAGGTTATGGTTCCATAGGCACCGGCACTTTCAGGTACTTCCGCATCGGGATGGATGATTTCCAATATGGCTGCGGCACCAAGAACGGCCGCAGTAAAGGGATGTGGGCTGATAACCGCGCCAGCCATCGCGTCCAACATGGCTTGGGTGCCAATCCGCGCGCCATTGGTGGCTAATTCCGGCCAGATGTAATCTTCGCCCAAGGCACTGTGTCAGTAAAGGGGACCGCCTCCGACGTTCATGGGAATATTTTTGCCACTGTAAGAAGATAATTTACCTTCCATCATAGCTTGATAAATAGCCAAAACCGCCGGAAAACCGGAAATTTTATTATTCATTTTTGCTGTAGGAATCGCAGCGACACCCGATCTGTCGACCCCTGCCAGCATTCTTGCCGTTGCACCGAGTTTTCTGTTACCGGCAGGGATACCGACTTGTGCGGCGGAACCGGCGAGGTACATAATGCAAGCGGTGATTAATGCCGCGTTTGCGGCATCCGCGCCGGATTTTTTGGCAACACCGATTGCTCTCTCCATAATATCTTCGATCGGTAAGCGTCTGACATCTGCAAACTCGATGGATAAACTTGCACCCTTCAGCAATTCGTCCGTAATCACATTGGCAACCGTATGAATGGCCATATTCACCATTCCGTGACCACCTGCTAAAGCTTCAATTCTGTCATTAGTCAAATTGGAAATATTGGAAACCGATGCAATTTCTACTGAAGAAATCATTTTACTTTTTTCATCAAAACTCATACGATCCTCCTTTTTATGACTTTTAAATTGTTATCCGACTGCCGTCCCCATTATTAATGAGTATTGTCATCGCCATTTGATACACTTCACCGTAGGATTTGTAAATCGAGAATACCTTCATTATCTTTTTTTTTAATTCCAGTACATTGTCGTGCTCCGGTCTCACATTGCCGTTTTCAAAACGTTTACCTACAACCATGTAGTCAAAGCGAACGTTTTCACTGCAGATGCGTAATGGACGTTGAACCTTTTGATTGTGCAGATAGCGGTGTTTCGTCTCGATACGATGCCAACCGCCGGTGTTAAATTCAACCGGAATTAAGGCTTCAATTGCATCGCTGTATTCCGTTTTACAATCGATATAAATCATGTAGGACGGTCTGTTTTTTTTAGTCATTGTGGGCACAATCTGTACATTGGACGCACCCGCTTTGTAAAAGACATCCATTGCCTGTCCGAGCCATTCGCCGCTAAGATGATCGACTTGAACTAAAAACAATATCCCTTTTTTTGAATGTATATCCACACCACCCTCCTTCATAAACAGCACACAATCCAACATAGCCGAGACTCTCTTTAAAGATATCATATATCTGGGAGAAATATTGTCAAAAGCAATATTTTGTCGAATAAAATAGGAAAGACTTGAAAACTATTTTTATCTTCAAGTCTAGTAGCCATATTTATGAAATGTTTAAAAACCCGACACCAATTAAACCTTTTCCCGTATGTACGCCCAAAACCGGTGATATTTGCCCGAAACTGAAGTTTTCGGCCCCTTCTACCAAGTCCTTGATTTCCTCTTTAATTTTCATGGCTTCTTCGTACGCGGACCCGTGGGAAATAGTCAGGTAATAGCGTTTCGCGTCGGCCAAACCTTCCCGTACCAAGTCGATAATTTTGCGAATGCTTTTTTTGCGGCCTCTTTCTTTTGCGACGGTGTAGTAAATGCCTTCGTCATCGCAGGAAATAATCGGTTTTATCTTCAATAAGTCGCCAACGTAACCTGTTACTTTTCCGATGCGTCCGCCTTCTCTTAAGTATTTTAAATTGCTTAAACTGAAATATGCTTTGGAAGAGGACACTCTTTTTTTAACATTCTCGACAATTTCATCGAAACGCAAGCCTTCAAGCACCTGATTCATCGCATATAAAGCCAGAAATCCAACACCGCAGCCGATATTTAAAGAGTCGATGACGGCGATGGTCAAGCAGGAGTAATTTTGCGCGACGGTTTGAAACATGTTGTTGGTTCCGCTTAAACCGGTGGATACCGTTACCGCAATAACGTGTGTAAACCCTTCTTCGACGGCCTGATCAAACATGTTTTTCAAAACTTGGGGACCGGGAACACTGGTTTTCGGGATTTCTTCCTCCATACGGTTGTAAACTTCTTCCGGGGCGATGTCCACTCGGTCACGATAACTGCCGTAGGAGAAATTAATCATCAGGGGCAATATTCTGATGGGTTTTAAGTCTTTTTCATCTATGTCCAAATCCGAGCATGAATCCGTTATTACGAGTATTTTTTCCATGGTCTTCCTCTTTTGTTTTTTGTGGTAAAAAAAGCAAGTGGTTCAACCCGGTTGCAACCTGTCTTGCTTTTAATGATATTAACATATTTTTCAATAAATGTATACTGAGTGTGTCTCAGATCTTTTTTATTGCGAATTTTATCGGTTTTAAGATCGTCAAAAGACCGACTTTTTACATTATGTTGATCAACCTTTATATTTATTTTCGATATCGGTTAACATATCCACACGAATTTGATGTCTGCCGCCTTCGTAGGTAGCATTTAAAAATTCTTCTACCATCAGTTTTGCCAGACCTTCACCGACTACCCGTGCACCCATTGCCAAGATATTGGCGTTGTTGTGCTCGACGGTCATTCTGGCCGTAAAGGGTTCGCTGCATACTGCCGCACGAATACCCGGCACTTTATTGGCGGCAAGGGATATGCCGATGCCGGTGCCACAAATTAAGATGCCTTTATCTACTTCTCCCGCTACCACGGCTTCCGCTACTTTCAAACCGTATTCGGGGTAATGGGCACTTTCGGTAGAGTTGGTACCGAAGTCCGCACATTCATGCCCCAGTTCCTTTACATAGGCCATTAATTTGTTTTTTAATTCGACCGCTGTGTGATCGTTTCCAAAACCTATTTTCATTTTTAATACACCTCTTTCAATTTCAGCTTTAAATTAAGAAGATGGAGCATGCTCCATCTTCTTGATGTTGTTATTCAGAGTCTTTGGAAATTATGTAAGAATCGACAGTAATTAATTTTGGTTTGTCACCAACTTTAATTTCGTGTTGCTCCTTAACGGCATTGACCCATTTCTTCCAGAGAAGCCGCGCCGATACCTGCCGGGTCTTGCGCGGCAATAAAAATAACACCGTCAACATTTTTGTTGAGTATATCATTTAATCGCACAATTTCCTGTTTCGGATTTTCATTGCTGTCCGCAATGACGGTCGAGTAACCTTTATTTAAAAAAAGGTATCCAACACCCGGGCAATTGCCGCAAAATATTCGTTTCTAATATCCGGCACGATAACACCGATACTGTGGCTTATTTTTGTTCTTAGTTCTTTTGCACTGAGCTTAACCGTGTAGCCGGTTTGTCGAATAATGTTTTGCACTTTTCGGACGGTTTCCTCCGTATAACCTCCTTGGTTGTTAAGTATCTTGTAAACTGTCGCAGTAGAAACGCCCGTTTTGTTGCGCTATCATTAATAGACACTATTTTAACAGACGATACCTCAATATGAAAACCTGTTCTATAATCGATTGCTCAACGTTTGTTAAATTATATCATGGTTACGATATTTGTCAATTGAAGCCTTTGCTCCGTTAGTAGTATTTCCTTTTACTTCCTTTAAGTTCCGACATCGAGTCTAAAGCCATTATACGTTTGAGGCTTAAGTTATATATATATATCTTATTTACCAATAATAAGGAGCAGGCAAAAGCCTGCTCCTTATTATTACGGTATTGTGCCGATTTTTAATTGTATAAAATTTAAGTAACTTATTTAACGGTTGCGTTGATAAAGTTAAAGTAACCCAGCGGTAAGTGGTAGAAGCCTTCTACTTTGTCGCTTAACAGATAGAAGTCTTTGTAGTATGCAACCGGTGCAATTGCCGCATCGTCCATGGCAATTTGTTCCGCTTTATGCATCGCTTCGAAGCGCACTGCCTGATCGGAAGAGGTTCTTGCGATTTCCATTTGTTTGTCAAATTCCGGGTTGCTGTATTTACCGTCGTTGTTACCGTTGGTCGATGCTAATAAATCCAACATAGAAGATGGATCGTTGTAGTCGCAAATCCAACCGTTACGGGCAATTTGGTAGTCGCCGTTACGACGGGTCGGTGTAAATACGGACCATTCAACAACATTGATTTCCAAATTAACACCTAATTCGCCCCACATTTGTTGCAATGCTTCCGCAACCGGTCTGTGATAGCTGGCGTCGTTGGTGAGGTATTCTAAAGTTTCCAAACCTTCGCCATTGGGATAACCGGCTTCCGCCAATAATTTTTTTGCTTCTTCGACGTTTTCTTCGTGTTTGGTAATGTCGATGAATACCGGGCTCTTGTCGACGAATTGTGTTTTTCCGTCGGCATCTAATAAGCCTTCTCCGATAAAGTTACCGGCAGGACCGTAAGTACCTTGCATGACAACGTTGGCAATGTGTTCTCTGTCGATTGCCAAGCTCAACGCTTTACGTACTTTAGGATCGTTGAAGGGTTCCTTTTCCGTCATAAAGCTGATGTAGTAAGTACCCAACATGTCATCTAAATGCCAATCTTCACGTTCTCTTAACTTCGGCACTTCCTGTCCCGGTACGTCTTTCGCGCAAAGGATATCGCCTTTTTCGTAAGCGGATAAGACGGCATTGGGGTCTTCCATTAAAACAAATTTAATGCTGTCCAATTTAACGGTATCCGCGTTCCAGTAATTGGGGTTCTTTTCGAAAAGAATATATTCGCCGGGTACCCATTCGGTTACATGGAAAGCACCGTTGCTGATGTAGCTTTCCGGTTTGGTTGCCCAGGTTTCGCCGTTTTCTTCGATGGTTTTTTTGTATACCGGTGCATAGGTCGGGAAAGCGGCCAATTGAATGAAGTAGGGGCTTGCTTGTTCCAAGGTTACTTCGAAAGTGGTATCGTCAACAGCTTTAACGCCGAAAGCATCCAGGTTGCCGGCTGCAGCTTCTTCGTAGCCTTTAATAACGTTAAACAATTCGGCATAAGGTGCCGCTGTTGCCGGGTCTACCGCTCTTTTCCAGGAGTAAACAAAGTCTTCCGCGGTTAACGGTTCGCCGTCACTCCATTTTAGGCCTTCTCTTAATTTGAAAGTCCAAACTAATCCGTCTTCGGATGTGGTGTAACTTTCAGCCTGACCGGGAACAATTTCCCCGTCTTTACCGACGGTTACCAGGTTTTCAAAACCGTGGATAATCATCGAAGCGCCGTCCACCGCAGAGTTTAGTGCCGGGTCAATGGTTTCCGGATCCGGACCGATGCAAACAGCCAATGTGTTTGCCGCATCAGCGTCGGAATCCTTGCTTGCGCCACCGCCTCCGCCGCAGGCACTCAATAGAGCGGCAGCGACTAAGAGCACGACCAAGAGAATCGAAATTCTTTTCTTCATCTTTTCCTCCAAAAAATTAATTTTTATTAATTTTTATTATACATGTTTCAGAAGCAATTTACAATACTTTAAAAATGCTTTAACACTTTTATATGTCGGTTCATTAAAAAAGCAGAGTTTCCTCTGCTTCATAATGTTTTTTATTTTACAATGTGGCACGCCACATAGTGGTTGTCTTTCACTTCTTTAAACTCCGGTTCCTGTTCGGCACACAGCTTGGTGGCATAAGCACAACGGGTTCTGAAGTGGCAACCGCTGGGCGGATTGATAGGACTCGGAACATCCCCTTTCAGGACAATCCGTTGACGCGAACGGCTCAGTTTGGGGTCCGCAACCGGTATGGCGGATATTAAGCTTTGGCTGTAAGGGTGCAGCGGGTGAAAGGTCAACTCGTTGGCTTCGGCCAATTCTACCAATTTACCCAAGTACATCACGCCGATACGATTGGAAATATGTTTGACTACCGATAAGTCGTGGGCAATAAACAAATAGGTTAAATCCATTTGCTCCTGCAGTTCTTCAAACATATTAATGACCTGTGCCTGAATGGAGACGTCCAAAGCGGAGATCGGCTCGTCGCACACAATAAACTCGGGTTTAACTACCAAGGCTCTGGCTATGCCGACCCGTTGCCGCTGTCCGCCAGAAAATTCGTGGGGGAAACGGTTGGCGTGTTCGGAATTTAATCCGACACGTCTGAGCATTTCTACGATAATGTCCTGACGTTCCTGCTTGCTGTCGCAAATTTTATGGATGTCCAAACCTTCACCAACAATGTCGCCGACAGTCATCCGTGGATTTAAACTGGCGTAGGGGTCCTGGAAAACAATTTGCATTCTTTTACGGTAGGGTAACATGTTTGCTTTGGTAATATCCTGACCGTCAAATATTATGCTGCCGTCGGTGGGTTCGTGTAAACGCAAAATGGTACGACCCGTGGTTGTTTTACCGCAGCCCGATTCGCCCACTAACCCCAGGGTTTCCCCTTTATTAATAAAAAAAGATACATCGTCTACCGCTTTAACAACTTTCTTTTCGAAAAGTTTGCCGCCGGCTACGGGAAAGTGCTTTTTGAGGTTTTTTATTTCTACAAGTTTTTTCATACTTTCACACTTTCCTTGATCCATTCATCTTTTTGGTTCAGCCAACAGGCGGAATAATGGGTATCCGAAAAATAAACGGTTTCCGGCATATGGTTTAAACAGACACGCATGCAGGCTTCACAACGCGGCGCAAAAGGGCAACCCTTCGGCGGTTTGAGCATGTCTACCGGTGTTCCTTCGATGGGTACCAGTTTTTTATGTTCCTTATCCATCAAATTGGGGATGCTGCGCAGCAATCCTTTGGTGTATTCGTGACGGGGATCATAAAATATTTCATCGACAGTGCCGTATTCCAAAATTTTGCCGGCGTACATAACGGCAATTTTTTGACACATGTTGGAAACAATACCCAGGTCGTGGGTAATCATAATAATACTCATACCCAGCTTGTTTTTCAGTTCGATCATCAGCTCTAAAATTTGAGCTTGTATGGTTACGTCCAAAGCCGTGGTCGGTTCGTCCGCGATCAGCAGTTTCGGTTCACAAGCCAGGGCGATAGCTATCATCACCCTTTGTCGCATACCGCCGGAGAGTTCATGGGGGTATTGTTTTAAGCGTTTTTCCGCTTCGTTAATACCGACCAACTCCAGCAGTTCCTTGGCTCTGGTATTTGCCGCGTCGGCATCTTTATCGGTGTGCAGGCGGATAACCTCCACAATTTGATTGCCGACGGTGTACACCGGGTTCAGGCTGGTCATGGGATCTTGAAAGATAATGGAAATCTCATCACCGCGGATTTTCCGCATTTCTTTCTCTGTTTTTTTCTCGATTTCGTGTCCGTTAAAACGAATAGTTCCGCCGACAATTTCGCCGGGATAGGCAAGCAATCCCAATAAGGAGTATGCGGTAACGGATTTCCCGGAACCGGACTCACCCACAATACCTAAAACATCGCCTTCGTTCATGGCAAAGGTTACATCGTTTAATGCTTTTACCTCACCTACCGGTGTAAAAAAGGAGGTGCGTAAGTTGTTGATTTCCAACAATTGTTTTTCTTTTTCTGTCATCTCTTCCTCCTAGTTTTTAAGCTTCGGATCGAAGGCATCTCTTAAGCCGTCACCCAGCAGGTTAAAGCTTAAAATGATGACGGATATCAGCAAAGCCGGCGCCAGGAGTCTGTGGGGGTAGGAGTTAAGACCTTTTATAGCGTCGGAAGCCAAAGATCCCAAAGAAGGCATCGGTGCGGCAACCCCCAAACCGAGAAAGCTTAAAAAACTTTCCGTAAAGATAGCGGAGGGTATTTGCAAGGTGGTGGTTACAATTAAGGTACCGATGGCATTGGTTAAGAGGTGTTTTTTAATAATGCGACCGTTGGAAGCACCGAGGGCTTTTGCAGCGGTTACAAACTCCTGCTCTTTTAATATAAGAATTTGGCTTCGTATGATTCGCGACATACTAACCCAGTATAGCAGTGCAAATACAATAAAAATCGAAATCAGGTTAACTCCGAGTAATTGAATCCACTCAAAACCGGGTCGATTCGCCAATTGCTGCAGCGGAAACTTCAGGGTTACCGAAAGCAAAATAATAATCAGGATATCCGGAACGGTGTAAATAACATCGACAATACGCATCATAATTAAGTCGACCCACCCGCCCATATAGGCGGAAACGGCACCGTAAGTTGAGCCGATCATCAATACGATAAAAGATGCAACCAAACCGACCAGTAAGGAAATACGTGACCCCATCATTACACGGATGGCGGTATCCCGCCCCAGGTCGTCGGTTCCCAATATGTGCGGAAAGACACTTTCGCCGGCGTCGATCCTTGCCTGCTCCTCTTCCGAGTAGGTCATCGGTGATAAATTTTCCGCTCCCCGTATTTGATACGAATAGCTATAAGGATAGAAAAAAGGCACAATAAAGGAGAAGAACATAATAATTAAAATTAACGTTAAGCTGGTCATGGCTATTTTGTTTTTGGACAGTCGTCGAAAACCGTCTTTCCAAAAGCCGACGCTTTCCCGCATCGTAACCAGACTTTCCCGTTCTTCTTTGGTGGCGGGGGCAAAGTCCTCCGGTGTTAATTTAAGGTGAAAGGAGGGTATTTTTGTATTCAGTTCTGACATTGTAACCTCCTATTGCAATTTAATACGCGGGTCGATGAGCTTATAAGCAATATCCACCAGTACGTTCATGGTTACGATAAGTGTCGCCAAAAATATGGTGGTTCCCATAATAAGGGGGTAATCCCGCCCGCTGATCGAGCCGATAAACTCGGAGCCGAGCCCCGGTATAGTAAATATTTTTTCCACTACGAAAGATCCGGTTAAGGTATAAGCCAACAGCGGTCCCAAATAGGTAACAACGGGTAATACCGCATTACGCAAAGCATGTTTAAACAAAAGCACAGCGGTTGAAAGGCCCTTTGCTCTGGCCGTTCGGATATAATCCTGCCCCAGTACGTCCAACATCGAGGAACGCATAAGCCGTGCAATATAAGCGGTCGGGTAAAAGGCAAGGGCAATCACCGGCAACACGTAGTGCTTAAGACTCCCGAGCCCGTAAGTGGGAAAGAGATTCAGTTTAACTCCGAATACATACATCAGCAAAGTACAAAGCACAAAACTGGGCACGGCAATACCGAAAGTAGCAATAACAATAATAATATTGTCCGCCAATTTCCCCCGATTAACGGCGGCAATGCTCCCCAGAGGAATGCCGACCAGCAAGGACATCAAAATAGAGGCGCCGCCCAAACGTGCGGATACCGGAAATTTAGATGAGATAATTCCGTTGATATCCCGCCCTCTTTGTTTCACCGAGACACCCAGATCACCTTTAGTTAAATTAACCAGGTAGTTTTTGTACTGCACCGGTAAAGGCTTGTCCAAACCGTACTTTTCGTTCATTGCTGCTTGAGCCTGTGCGGAAATGGCTTTTTCCGCCATAAACGGTCCGCCGGGTATCAAGTTCATTAAAAAGAATGTTAATGTAATGACAATAAAAATTGTCGTTATCCCCATTGCTATTCTTTTTAGAATATATTTTCCCAAAACACTTCTCCTTTTTTATATTTATGCAAAAGGTAACACCCCCTGCAAATTTAACGATAGTCGCCTTATCTGCCTTACAGCACCTTCAAATACACTTTGTCTGAAGGTTTGTAATCCTATGCAATTTTAATAAATTATGCAATAGCTGTCAATAAAATATAATTTTATCATAAAATAACAAAATCGCACATAATAATTAGTATAAATTACCGGATATTTTATTTTTTACTCCGATAATCGGACATCAATCAAAAAACCGCCGGTTCGTATGACGCATCCGGCGGATGTTTAATGCATTTATGCCTTAACTATGGCGATACCGGTGTCGTGACTGTTTAAGTTACTGATTTCCAAGGGTTCTTCCGTTCTTTGAAGGGTGTTGGCCAAACACTCTTTCATAATAAAATCCTGATGGATTTTAACAGCGTCCGCTACGGTTTCGCCCGCATTGTAAGAAATTTCAATGCGATCCATCATTTCAAGACCGGCGGTTTTACGCATTTGTTGAATTTTAGATATAAACTCTCTGGCATAGCCTTCCATTAGCAGTGCTTCATTGAGGGTTGTATCCAATATTACAAACAGATTATTGGCGGTCTGTACATTAAAACCCTTTCGGGATTGAATGCGCACATCCAGAAAATCCGGTGTTAATTTTAAGGTATTGCCGTCGACAGTTACTTCTGCAAAACCGTCCTTTTCCAAGTCTTCGATCATCTTGGCGGCATCTGCCTGTGCCAACGCTTTGCCCAACAATTTAACATTTTTACCGAGGGCGGGCCCGGCAACTTTAAAGTTCGGCTTTATTTGATAATCGATAAATTCATTTAAATTCGTATCGAATTCAATCATTTTAACATTTAATTCGTCTAGGATGAGATTGGTTAAATCTCCTAAATAGGCTTCATGTTTTTTGTCCAAGATGATTTTACCGATGGGCTGACGCACTTTAATTTGTGCATCTTCTCTGGCACTACGTCCCAATCCGACCAGATCCCGAACCATATCCATGGGACCTTCAACCGCGTCATTCAACAGGCTTTCATTTACTTCCGGGAAATCGCTTAAATGTACGGACGTTTCTCCGGTAAGAGCGATGTACAATTCTTCGGAAATAAAGGGTGCAAAGGGTGCACATAATCTCGATAATACATGAAGAACTTCGTAAGTGGTGTTGAATACGGCTTTCTTATCGTCGTTGAGTTCGCTGTTCCAGAAGCGACGTCTGTTAACACGGATGTACCAGTTGGACAAGTCTTCATTAATAAAGCTTTGGATCGCTCTAACGGATTTTGTTAAATCGTATTGATCCATTTCCGAGCGTACCGTCTGCACCAATCGATTGAGTTTGGATAAAATCCAACGATCGATAATGGGGCGATCATCGTAAGGAACGTTAAAACGCCTCGGATCAATTTGGTCGGTATTGGCATAAAGGACAAAGAACGCATAGGTGTTTCTCAAAGTATTGAAAAACTTGCTCTGTACTTCTCTAATACCCTCGGGGTCAAAACGGGTCGGTGACCAAACCGGAGATACGTGTAGCAAATACCAACGCAGAGCATCGGCACCGTATCGGTCAAACAATTGGAAAGGATCCACGGTGTTGCCCTTGGACTTACTCATTTTTTGACCTTTCGAGTCTAAAATTAAGTCGTTGACCAATACGTTTTTATAAGGTGATTGCCCCGTTACAAAGGTAGATATTGCAATTAAAGAGTAAAACCAACCGCGGGTTTGGTCGATCCCTTCACAGACAAAATCCGCCGGGAACTGGTCTTCAAAGCGTTCTTTATTTTCGAAGGGATAGTGGTATTGGGCAAAGGGCATGGAACCGGAATCGAACCAAACGTCAACTACATCTTCCACTCGGGTCATTCTGCCGCCGCATTTCGGGCAGGTCAGGTGAACGTCGTCAACGTAGGGGCGGTGCAATTCGATGTTTTCGTCGATTTCTTCGATTGCCCTTTCTTTTAATTCTTTTCTGGATCCCACCGACTCCAAGTGGTCGCAAGCGGGGTTATCACATCGCCAAATATTTAAAGGTGTCCCCCAATAGCGACTTCTGGAGATCGCCCAGTCTTTGAGGTTTTCCAGCCAATTGCCGAAGCGTTTTTCGCCGACAAAGCCCGGAAACCAATTGACACCGTTATTGTTTTTTATGAGCTGATCTTTAATTTTAGTTATTTCTATGTACCAGGAGGGTTTTGCGTAATATAACAAAGGTGTTTTACAACGCCAACAATGGGGGTAGTTGTGGACAATTTTTTCTTTTTTAAAGAGTTTGCCTTCTTCCCGCAACCATTTAATGATATCCAGATCCAGCCCCTCTTCCATGACAAAGCGTCCTTTCCAAGGAGTATCGGTGTATTTGCCGGTTTCATCGACGGGTTGTAATACGGGTAAATCGTATTGTTGGCCGACTGCGTAGTCGTCTTCCCCGAAAGCAGGTGCCATGTGTACAACGCCCGTTCCGTCATCGGTGGTAACATAATCGGCACAAACAATATAAAACGCATCTTTGTTGGGCGGCAGGGGCACAAAAGGCATCAATTGATGGTAGTGCAGACCCTCCAAAGTTTTTCCTTTAAAGGTTTCTATAATTTCGGCTTCTTCACCCAATAATGTCGGTACTAAATTGGCCGCACAGATATAAGTTTCGCCTTCGCTCTTAACTCTGGCATAATCGGCTTCAGGATGAACCGCCAAAGCAACGTTGGCCGCCAAAGTCCAAGGTGTGGTGGTCCAAGCTAAAAAGTATTCTTTTACGTCTTTGCGTTCAAAGGCAACGACAATGGTGTTGGTTTGGTCTTCCTGGTAGCCTTGGGCGACCTCGTGGGTTGCCAGACCGGTGCCACAACGGGGGCAATAGGGTAATATTTTATGCCCCTCATAGATAAAGTCTTCTTTAAAAAATTTATTGAGAATCCACCAGACCGATTCGATATAATCGTTATCCAGGGTAATATAGGGGTCGTCCATATCAATGAGATAACCCATGCGGTTACTCATATCCCGCCACAGTTTTTCGTAGCTGAATACCGATTGTTTACACATGTTATTGAATTCGCTGATGCCGTAAGCTTCAATTTCCGGCTTGCTGCTGATGTTTAATTTTTTTTCGACTTCAATTTCTACCGGTAAACCGTGGGTATCCCAGCCGGCCTTTCTGACAACGCGGTACCCTTTCATGGTGTGGTATTTACATACCGTGTCTTTTAAAGTTCTTGCCAACACGTGATGAATGCCGGGTTTGCCGTTGGCTGTCGGAGGCCCCTCGTAAAACACAAAATTCTCGTTATCTTTTCTGTTATCTATGGTTTTCTCAAGCAAGTTCATATCTTCCCATTGAGAGGATATGGCTTCTTCTACTTCTTTAACACTTTTATTTGACAAAGGTTTAAATATCAACGCTTTGTTCCCCTTTCTTTATTCTGAATTTTAAAAATTTACAATAAAAAAACGCCCCTAAGGGACGAAAATATCGCGGTACCACCCAATTTGGCAGGTCGCCCTGCCCACTTAATACGATAACGGTGCAACCGGTGTTTTCTACGAAATTTCAAAAACACAGCTCCCGGGTGATCCATAAAAACTTTCCTTTAAAATCTTTCAGCATCTGATTTATTCTCTGTAAAAGGAAACACTTTTTTAACGTCCCGTTCTCAGCTTTTAGTGTTCAACGGTGTGAATTTTTCACTTTAATTTATCTTAGACTTAGTAATCAATTATAGCGAATGCGTCTAATAAAATCAAGTTTTTCTTGTATGTTTCATTGAATTTCGTTACAATAGAGGTCAATGGAAGTTATCGTTACGGCGATAACGCTTTTTCTTAACGAAAGACCGACGCCAATCTATAAGGAGGCATACCATGAAAAAAAAGTTAATCGGTGTTGTTTTGTCACTTTTAGTTTTAGCGGGTGCGGGTATACCGATTGTCAAACAAAAAATTGATGCGAATAAACCTGCCCAGGAAGTAGAAATGCCCACCAAGCCGGTTGTAATCGAAGAAACCCCGAAACCGGAACCCAAACCGCAACCAGAGCAAACGGAACATATTAAAGAGGTTATCGCCCAACACGAGGACGACATTTATAAAGATCCCGAAGTCATCGACAAAACCTACCCTGTCGACCTTGTTCCGCCTTATAAGGTGAACGGTGTGACGGAATCCAACGAGTACACCACACCGGAAGGCGGCGTTGCATGGAGTACCCGTTACGGCTCCGACGCAACCATCGATGATATTACCGCTTTTTACAGCTCGCTTATCGGAGAAGGTGTTCAGGTTAAAGATGTGGAATCCGGCGGTAAGCGTATTTCCGGACAAATCACAGATTATAATGTGGATATTTTCGTATCTCCCAACAATCCGGAACGCACCGGATTGGGCTTTACAACATCGGTATCCATGGCTGTAGAAGAAAAATAGTTCTTAAAACACGGTAACAAATTAAAAGACTTTGCAGACGAAATATTTTCGCAGGCAAAGTCTTTTTTAAATTAATTGTTTTTTTCCGTTGTTTCTTCCGAATGGGTTTTATGAACCAATTTTTTATATTTTTCCTGTTTACTCCATGTTTTGGAATAAATCTCCCGCAATTGCCTGAATAAGTGAAACCCTTCGGTGTAAATAACCGATTTATTCGGCTCATAAAATTTTTCCACTCTGCAACACAGGGCCGTCGCGGAAGTGTAGTTATCAAATAAGCCCATAGTAACCGATGCCGTTAACATGGCACCCTTGGAGGTATAGTCCTCGTCTTCATAGACACCGACGCGTCGACCGGTAACGTCTGCCAAAATTTGGGGCAACACCTCGCTTTGACCGCCTTCTCCGATCAGATACAATTGCCCACCGGCCGGATTGTCCACAATGCTGTCCTTCACCGCATAGGATAACCCTTCGTAGACAGCTCGTAACAACTGTGCCTTGGTGGTATCTTCACCGATGCCTAAAAAGGCACCTTGTGCATGGGGGTGATAAAAGGGTGACAACTCTCCCTCTCCGGAAACATAAGGATGGTAGATAATGCCGCCCGATCCGGCGGCTTCGGATTTTACCATGTTTTCCATCTCCCGAATATCTCCTTGACTTAACAGCACTTCTTTGCCCCAGGTAATGCTTCCGATACCCGTCAAAGAATTGCCAACCTCCAGACAAAGATCGCCGATGCCGTAATGTAAAAAGGATTTATAAATTTTATTGAAATCGCAATCTTTAAAACGCTTCACGACAACGGTGCGAACCGTTTCGGAAAACTCTATAGCAATATCCTGAGCACCGGCGGCACCGGCACCGATCGCCATAGATACCTGCCGTGTTGCACTTAATATGACGGGCAGGTTTTCAGGTAACCCCAGGCGTTGTGCCAGTGCCGGCACAACCGTCCCCACCACATTGCCCGGTGCTAAAATTTCCGGCACACATTTTTTTAAATGTCCCAAACCGAAAATAGAAAATAAATCGACGGGAATACGATTATTGGCAAAAGCGGCATAGCAGGCGGTGGCATCGGTACGATCGGTTAACAGACGGTCGGTTAATTTATAAATCAGCCAATCCTTGGCAAAGAATATTTTGCCGAGTTTCAAGTATAAATCCGGTCTGTTTTTTTGTAGCCATAAGGCCAGCAAAAGTGTGTTGCCCTGCTCCGCTTTTCGCCCCAATACTTTGTGAATGCGTTTACCCCAGCCGGGTACTTTATGGTTAACGGTATAAAGCAACTCCTCTGTTCGGCCGTCGTTTTCCAGAATGGCCGGCATATAAGGTTGCCCCTTTGTGTCTAAGGAAAACAACCCGTTACCTTCCCCGGTGACGGACAGTGCCATAATATCCTGCGGGTTATCTTCGAACTTTTCCATTAAATTGCTTATCGCCCGACAACTTAAATCCCAATAAAGGTTTTGATCGATCTCTCTAATGTGCGGATTGTCAAACTCCAAGCGAATGGTACTCTTATAAGTGACCTTTCCTCTTTGGTCGTATAAAACCGCTTTAATAGACTCCGTTCCGCCGTCTAAAACCAGTATATATTTCATACCGTACCCTCCCGTAAAGCCTTTTGATCGGATAACTAACTTATGATAAACTATATTATATCAAATGAAGAGCCAAAAATCGATAAGGAGACACAATGCGACTATATTCTTGGAACGTTAACGGCTTGCGTGCCGTTTCACAAAAAAATTTTTTACCCTGGGTCAAAGAAACCGATCCGGATATCCTATGCCTTCAGGAAACAAAGGCACATGAAAACCAATTGGACGAAAGCTTAACGCAAATTGAAGGCTATCAATCCTATTTTCATTCCGCTGAAAGAAGAGGCTACAGCGGTACGGCGGTTTATTATAAGAAAGAACCCCTGTCCATAACAACCGGTTTGTCCGACCCTCGTTTTAATACCGAAGGCCGCACCATTGTTATGGAATATCCGGAGTTTACACTTTTTAACATTTATTTTCCCAACGGGCAACAAAGCGAAGAACGCTTAAAATTTAAAATGGACTTTTACGATTGCTTTTTAAAAGACGCCAACGCATTGGTTGCACAGGGCAAAAAAGTAATTGTTTGCGGCGATGTGAATACCGCCCATCGGGAGATCGATTTAAAAAATCCGAAATCCAACGCCAAGCGTTCCGGGTTTTTGCCCGTCGAACGGGAGTGGATCGATCGCTTTATCGCAGAAGGGTATGTAGACACTTACCGCCACTTTTATCCTGAAACCGTGCAATACTCCTGGTGGAGCTATCGCTTTAACGCACGTAAAAACAACGCGGGGTGGCGTATCGACTATTTTTTTGTTTCGGAAAACGCTTTGGACATGATAAAAGACGCCGCCATTCACGACGATGTAACGGGGTCCGACCATTGCCCCATTTCCCTACAACTGGATTTTAATCTCTAAACTTGACAAGCCCTGTAAAAATCATTTAAAATAAATGACACACAGGGGTATCGCCAAGCGGTAAGGCAATGGACTCTGACTCCATCATGCGCAGGTTCGAATCCTGCTACCCTTGCCATCAACAATAAAACCTAAGTGTGAATTTTCTTCCCGCTTAGGTTTTTCTATTATAAGGAGACCCATGAACCCGTCACTTCAAACCAAACTGGACAAGTTTTACACTTTATTACAACCTTATCGTCATATCGCCGTTGCTTTTTCCGGCGGTGTCGATTCGACCTTATTATTATATCTTATTCAACAATCCGACAAGAAAAAAATAACCGCCATATCGGTTTTCGGTGCCATGATGCCCGAGAGCGAACAACAAAGTTGCAAGGATATTTGCAAAAAATTTGATGTTGTTTTACACACACTGAGTTTTGAGCCTTTAAATCTGGAAGCCTTTCGAAATAACCGCCCCGACCGTTGCTACCATTGCAAACACGCTATTTTTACACTAATCAAAGACTTTGCCGAGCAATGCAAAGCCGATGTAGTTGTGGACGGTACCAATGTCGACGACTTCGGCGATTACAGACCGGGGCTTAAAGCCTTGGAAGAATTAAATATCTTAAGTCCCTTCGCCCATAGCGGTATGACTAAAAGCGATATTTACGCTTTGTCCCGACACTATCGTCTGCCCACCGCAGCCAAACCCGCCATGGCGTGTTTGGCATCACGCATCCCCACAGGTTCAACCATAACGGAAGCAAAACTTGCCGACATTGCAAAAGGCGAAGCTTTTCTTTCCGATTTGGGCTTAACTCAATACCGCTTAAGACATTTGGGCGATACCTGCCGTATTGAATGTGGCGAACGGGATTTTCAACCGATCATCAGCCATCGACTTCCCATTATCAATTATTTGGAACACTTGGGTTTTAAACACATTTACTTAGATTTACAAGGCTACCGACAAGGTGCCATGAATCAAAAAAAATAAGTCTGTCTTTCGGCTTCGGCATTCATGAGAGAATGAATGCCGAAGCCGAATTTTTTTAGCTCTTTCTTTTTGGCTTTATTAACATTTTAATTTTTCCAAACAAACCAAAAGAACTTTATTAAATTTAACAAAAATTTAATTGACAAGAGCCATTTTTTCTTGCACTATTGTATTATCTTAGTAATACAATAGTACAGCAAGGAGGTCACAATGAAATGGCAGATTGATTCAAACAGTCCCATCTATCGCCAATTGATGGAATACATTGTTATTCATATCGTTTCAGGACGCTATGTGCCCGGCGAAAGGCTCCCCTCCGTTAGAGATTTAGCTGAAAAAGTAGCGGTAAACCCCAACACTATGCAAAAAGCATTAACGGAATTGGAAAAGGAAGGGTTGGTTTACAGTCAACGAACAACCGGTCGGTTTGTAACCCAAGATAAAGATCTCATTCAAAAAAAGAAAAGAAGCATTGCCCTTCAGGAAATCGATACTTTTTTAACTAAAATGGAACAAATGGGTTATACGAAAAACGAAATTAAGCAATTAATTCGGGAAGTAAGAGAGGAGGCATCCATTGAATAATATAATAACCGTCAATCAATTGACTAAAAAATTCGGAGCCGTTACCGCACTGGACAATTTCAGCGTTAAAATTCCAAAAGGTATTATCGTCGGCTTGTTGGGACCTAACGGCAGCGGCAAAACTACTTTAATAAAAATTTTAAACGGTTTATTAACCGCAGACAGCGGCGAAGCTCTCATCAATAACACGGTACCTTCGCCTGAAACTAAAGCCGCAATTTCCTACCTTCCGGACAGAAATTACTTTGACGATTGGATGACCGTTGTCGATATCTTATCTCTGTTTGAAACATTTTATAAAGATTTTGACAGAGACAAAGCAGAATACTTGCTGGAAGATTTACACATCGATGCCAAGCAACGCTTTAAACATCTATCCAAAGGTAATAAAGAAAAGGTACAATTGGTGATGGTCATGAGTCGAAAAGCACAACTTTACTTACTCGACGAGCCTATCGGCGGTGTGGATCCGGCTACGAGAGATTATATTTTAAACACTATCATTAGAAACTATCATCCCGAGGCGACAGTTGTCATATCAACACACTTAATCGCCGATGTGGAAAATGTTTTGGACGAGGTGATTTTTATCCGGGGAGGACAGATGGTGTTACAATCCCCTGTTGATCAAATCAGAGAAGAAAAAGGGCTATCCGTCGATGCCCTGTTCAGAGAGGTGTTTAAATGTTAGCAAAACTAGTAAGACTCGAATTTAAAAGTACCTACCGACAACTTTTACCGCTCTATCTTGTCTTGGCGGTATTAACCGCAATGGGTCTCGCTAACCTGTCCTATAGTTTACCCCCGGGAGAGAACGCTTTCTACGATACCATTAGCGGCTTATTGTTCGGTTTGTATGTCCTTGCTTTAATTGCCCTGGTTGTTGTAACAAACGTACTTATTGTGATGCGGTTTTACAAAAACCTCCTCACCGATCAAGGTTATCTGATGTTTACCTTGCCGGCAACTGTCGAACAACATATTCTCGCCAAGCTGATTGTCGGCTTTGTTTGGATGAGCTTGTCAGGTATTTTGTTCTTACTCTCCTTACTGGCACTGGCATCAGTTCAAACGGAATTTTGGGGTGATGTTCTTCTATCCGTTAACCGAGTGTATGAAATGGCATTGTACCATATGGGCGGGCAGTTTCATGTAATGCTTATCCTTTTCCTCATCAGTATGATATTATCTCCACTGTCAGGAATTTTAACGTATTACTTATCCATGGCCGTAGGACAGTTATCAAGAACACACAAAATAATCACATCTATCGGTGCCTACCTTGGCATTACCATGGGGCTACAATTATTGTCTTCGTTGGTAACCTCCGTTTTTATGCCCGGCTATTTAAATCTGATGGATACAACGGCGGAACCGACAGCGGCGATGATCTCGAGCTTTATAAATACGCTTTTAATCTACTCTATTATAGCGGGTGTCGGTTTAATAATTGCTTTCTTCTTTCTGACCTGCTATATTTTAAAAAATAAATTAAATCTGGAGTAATCCCATCTTTCTTTTAAGCGGTCGGCATCCTACAAGGTGTCGGCCAACTTTCCTCTTACCATATGCAATAAAACACTATATTCACACACATTCCGACGTTTAAACGACGTCGGTTTTTTTGTAATTTTATAAAAACTATTTGTATTTAAAATGCTGTTGTATTATATTTATTAGTATACGCTTTAGGAGGATATATGGAGACTTTATTAAAATTAAACAAAATTGTCAATAAAATCGTCTGGGGCTGGCCGATGATTATTTTACTGCTTTCGACCGGCATTTTTTTAACCTTTCGATTAAAACTCATACAAGTGACAAAGTTCAGATACATTATGCGAAACACCTTGGTGAACATTTTTAAAAATTCCGAAGAGGGCGGACAAGGTGAGGTTTCCGCTTTTCAGGCGGTTGCCACCGCATTGGCGGCAACCGCGGGTACCGGCAATATTGCGGGCGTTGCCCTGGCCATTGCCGTAGGGGGACCCGGCGCCGTTTTTTGGTTATGGCTCTCCGCATTCTTCGGTATGGCGACCAAATTTTCCGAAGTGGTTCTTGCCGTCACCTATCGCGAAGCCCGAGACGACGGTTCTTTTAACGGCGGTCCGATGTATTATATTAAGAAAGGGTTAGGCATGCCGGGACTTGCAACTGTCTTTGCTCTGTTCGGTGCTCTGGCTTCCTTCGGAATCGGCAATATGACCCAGGCCAATTCCGTTGCGGCCGCTTTACAGTCAACCTTTAACATCAACCCGATAATTACCGGTGTTGTTTTATCCATACTGACCGGTATTGTGATATTGGGCGGTATTAAACGCATCGGAGCGGTAACGGAAAAACTGGTTCCGATAATGGCTTTGTTTTATATTATTTCATCTTTGGTGATTATTACAATTGAACGTGCCAATATCCCTTTAGCTTTTCAGTTGATTTTTGAGTCCGCCTTTACGGGACGTGCGGCATCGGGCGGTTTTTTAGGTGCAACCTTGTTACAAACTATGCGCTACGGTATTGCCAGGGGTATTTTTACCAACGAAGCGGGCTTGGGAAGTGCACCCATCGCCCATGCCGCCGCCACTACCGACCACCCCGTGCGCCAAGGTATTTGGGGCGTCTTTGAAGTTTTTATGGATACCATTGTGATCTGTACCATGACCTCGCTGGTTATTTTGGTGTCGGGGCTTTGGGACAGCGGTTTGGAAGGTGCCGCCCTTACCACGGCAGCCTTTGATACCGGCTTTAAAGGTGGTAGTATTGTTGTATCCATCGGTTTATCGCTCTTTGCCTTTTCCACCGTATTGGGTTGGGCCTATTACGGTGAACGCTGCTGTGATTTTTTGTTCGGACCGAAAAGCATTAAAATATACCGTATGATTTTTGTGCCGATTGTTTTTGTCGGCGCCGTCGGCGGTTTAAAAACCATTTGGAATATTTCGGACACCTTAAATGGCTTAATGGCAATACCCAACTTAATCGGCCTATTGTTCCTGAGCGGTGTCGTGGTAATAATGACAAAGGATTTCTTTAAAAATCCCGATCAAATCAGACA
>CAYFTR010000023.1:0-25756 GCA_964346185.1 uncultured Lachnospiraceae bacterium
ACATGTCCCGTATGGGGGAACATATCGACACATTGCACTTCTTTTAAACGATACCCCGCATAGAGGAAAAAGGGCAGGTCTCTTGCCAGGGAGGTGGGTTTACAGGAAACGTAAATAAAGTCTTCCGGTTGAAAGTCTAATATTTTAAAGATGGCTTTGGCGTGAATGCCGTCTCTGGGCGGATCTAAAATAACCAAGTCCGGCGTTTCCTGAAGTGTTTCTATTTTTTTCAAGACGTCGCCTGCAATAAAGGTGCAATTGGTACGTCCGTTAACCCGGGCGTTGGTTTTTGCCGCCTCTACCGCCGCTTCTACCAGCTCGATTCCCCAAACATGTTCGGCTTTATCCGCCATAATTTGTGCAATGGTACCGGTACCGCAATATAAATCAAAGATATTGCGGCGTTTTTGTTCTCCCGCCATGCGGCGTACAACAGCGTAAAGGGCTTCCGCACCGAGGGTGTTGGTTTGAAAGAACGAAAAAGGAGTAATATCAAATTGCAAATTGCCGATGTTATCGACAATTTTGTCCTGCCCCCATAATAAGGTGGTACCTTCGTCGAGGACAACATCGCCCAAGGTGTCGTTTCGGGTATGTAAAATACCTTTAACGGTCCCCTCGAGTTTTAAATTTAAAAGTGCATCGACCCAGCCGGCGGTATCGCAAGAGCCCTGTGTGGTGGTTACCAGAAGGATCATAAGTTCGCCGGAGTGTTCGCCTTTTCTGAGCACCAAATTTCTGAGCACGCCTTTGTGGTTTCTGCGGTGGTAGTAGGGTGTGTCTTTAAAGTATGTTTGAGTCAATGCGACAATGCTGTTAAAATCCGAATCACCGATTTCACAACGGCTTGCAGGTACGATGTTAAAGATAGATTTTTTTTCGTGAAAGCCCACACACAAGGGGCCGTCCTTTTGTTGATCTCCGAAGCTGTATTCCATTTTATTGCGATAATGGTAGCGTGCGGGAGAGGGGACAATGGGCAAAAAGGTATAGGGCTCGGTGACAACATGGTCGATGAGATTTTTGACATAGTCGCTTTTCATTTTTAATTGTTCGTTGTAGTTTAAGTTTAAATAGCGACAACCGCCGCAACGTCCGAAGACGGGGCATTGTACGGGAACCTGTTTTTCAGAGTTTTTAAGGATCTCTATTATTTTGCCGTAGTATTTTTGTCTGCGTTTTTTAACAATCTGCACCAGAGCTTTTTGGCCGACCAACCCCTCCTGTAAAATAATTTTGCAGTCTTGACCGTTGTCCGCACCCGTGGCAATCACTTCGTTGGGGAAACGGTAGGAGGTCAGTTGTACTTCTATTAATTCGCCTTTTTTCATTTTTTATCCTATCTGTTGTTTTGTTGCTGTTTTTATTTATTCTAACATTCGTCCGGAGTAGCAACAACAGAGGTCAAGGAAGTTGCGAAAAAATTTCAATAAAAAAAGATAACAGTCGCACCGGGAGGATATCCGGATGCGGTTGTTATCTTTTTTTATTGGCTATTGTTGGATCGTTTTAGTAGCTTATACGAGTCTTTTTTCGATGGTTTCCAAGGCTTCTTCCTTGGTTTTATCGCAGACCAATACAATTTCGCTTGCCAAAAACCGTTTGGATTTCTTCAGCATATGTCTTTCACCGCTGGAGAGAGGCTTTTTTTTGTCTAATTGTGTTAAGTTTTTTACAACGGACGCCACTTCAAAAAAGTTTCCGGTTTTCAAAATGTCCATGTTTTTTTCGTAACGGCGGTTCCAATCCTTATCCATTTTGTCCATATCGCCTTCCATAGACGCCAAGCCTTCTTTTAGAGACTCTCTGGAATTAATCGGGCGAATGCCGATTTCCTGTGCCTTTGCGACGGGAACGGTAATTTCCATTTGTTCCGATGTAATTTCCATCTGGTAAAAGAGTTCATCGCACCCGAACAGGTTCATTTCCAAGATATCGGTAATAACACCGGCACCGTGCAAAGGATACACCACCTTGTCGCCAATCGAAAACATAATCCTGCTCAACCTCCTTATATATCTGTATAGTATTCAGGTTTTTATAGGCAGCCTGTGAACCTTTGTCATGCATTTGAATTGTCGATTTTTCGACAATAACATTATTATAACACAAAAACAAAAGCAAAACAAATTAGTATATATGATTTCGTTTTGACAGTCAAGCGTTTTTTACGAATGATGGAACTTAATTTTTTGTGACGTGATATAATCGCGACGGAAACCTCAAAAGGCGAAGGGTGTCGGCATTGGGTTACTTTTTAAAGTTTTATGGCTTCAATACCGTGGATTTTAAGGCCTTTGCCATGGAACATGGTTTCGTGTTCCGTGGCAATATTGTTCTCGAAAGGGTGACCTGTCGGGTTCTGTGCCAAGTAGTGATACAAATCGTCGGTATCAAAGGTCAGTTTAAAATGTTCTTCGATAAAATATTTTTTGGAGGCGGTGTAAAGGTTAGCGTTATCGGTTTTAAAGCGAATAAAACCGCCGGGTTTTAAAAATGTTTTGTATTGTGCGAGTTGTCTGGGGTGGGTTAACCTTTTTTTCCATTGGCGGGTTTTGGGCCACGGGTTACAAAAATTGATAAATATGCCGTCTACAACATCGTTTTGCCCAAAAATATCCGAAATTCGGGTAATATCGTAGGCGGTTAAACGCACATTGTTCGGGTGCTTGCCGCAGGTTTGTTCGATATTTCGTTTTGCCAAGCCCAACATGGCGTCGATAAGGTCAACGGCTATAAAATTGTATTGAGGGTATTGCTGAGCCATTCGGGAAATAAAAAAACCTTTTCCACAGCCCAATTCCAAATACAGGGGTCGGGATGTGTGGAAGGCTTCGTACCAGCGGTTATGGTAAGCTTTCGGGTGATCGATAACAAAAGCGGCCTCTTTCAGTTCTTGTTTTGCCCATGGTTTCGGTCGAATGTGCATGTGGTTCTCTCTTATAAAACGGAAATGTAGTTGTCGGGTAAGGCGTCAAAGAAACAAATGCCCAAGCTTTGAGGTCCGATATGGGTCGTTAAGGCGGAACCCGCACCGGCCTCGGGGATGATAAATTTGGTGATGCCTAATTCTTTATATAATTTTTGTCGCATTTTTTCCTGTGCGTCTTCGTTGGTTGCCTGAATGAAACCGACAATTTGCCGGGTATTGTCGCCGATGCCCGAGGCGGTGACTTCATAGATACGCTTTAAGGCCTTTTTTTGACCGCGTACCTTATCGAACAAGGTAATCATACCGTTTTCGAAGCAAAGTACAGGTACAATTTTTAACATGGAGCCGATAGCGGCAACACTTTTGGAGATACGCCCCCCGGCAGCCAACCATCGGATATCACCGACTACAAAATAAATATTAAGGTGATCCGCCAGTTGACGCATGGTTGAAACAATCGTATCGAAGGGGGTATCCAACCGAGCGTGTTTTAAACCCTGATGGAGAATTAACGCCATGCCTGTGGTACAGGAGAGCGAATCCACCACGGCGATCTTGCGGTCGGGGTAACGTTTTTTAAGCTCTTCGGCAGCTATTACGCCGGATTCGTAACATCCCGATAACTTTGAAGAAATCGTTAAGTAAATAATATCCCGTCCCTGCTCCAAATAAGGGGTCATGGCTTTTATAACGACAGCCGGCGTAATTTGTGACGTTTTCGGGAACAGGCTGTGGTTTTGTTTTACGTGGGAGATAATCATCTCCTGGGAGATGTCAATACGGTCATAATATGTTTTTTCACCGATATTAACGGGAATAGGTAGGATTTCAACTTCCTTAAAAATGGGGTTTGTACGTTGTAAGTCGCAAGTTGAGTCTACAAAAAATTGAATGGACACAGGTTTGCTCCTTTATATTGTTTATAATGATATACTATTCTAACATAAGCGAAGGTGCTTGACAACGCAAGGACTTTTATGTAAAAGTGATGAGATGACAGAAAAGATTTATAGGGGGTCGCCTTGAACCATATTCATCAACGCATAGCAAAAGAACTGAACATTACGGAAAAGCAGGTGGTTGCCGCCGTTACCTTAATTGACGAAGGCAACACCGTGCCGTTTATTGCCCGCTATCGGAAGGAAGTAACCGGTAATCTGGATGACGATACACTTAGAGATTTGAGTGAACGTTTGGATTATTTGCGAAAGCTCGAAAAACGTCAGAATGAAATTATAACCGCCATCGCGGAGCAAGGCAAATTAACGGAAGATTTGAAAGCGGCAATTCTTTCGGCGCAAATGCTCCAGGAAGTCGAAGACCTGTACCTGCCCTACAAACAAAAACGAAAAACCAGAGCCTCCATCGCACGCGCCCGGGGATTGGAACCCCTGGCACAAATGCTTTACGAGCAACAACTCGGGGATGACGAACTTTTAGAGAGGGCATCGGCGTTTTTAGGGGAAGAAGTCGCCACCGCGGAGGACGCCGTAAAAGGGGCACAGGACATTGTCGCCGAAGATGTCTCCGACAATGCCGAACATCGCAAAATGTTGCGTCATAAAATCGGGGATCAGGGTAAAATAGTATCTTCCGTTACTAAAGATTACGCGGAAGATAAAAACGAGTTTCACCAATACTACGATTATCAGGAAGCGGTTAAAAGCATTGCCAATCACCGTATCCTCGCCATTAACAGAGGGGAAAGCCGCGGTGTGCTGTCCGTAAAAATCGAAGAAAGTGTCGGTGAGACCTATCTGTTGCAATCGGAATTAAAGGATAAAACCCGTCACTATATGGCGGAGGCTTTAAGAGATGCCTATAAACGGCTTATATTTCCTTCCATCGAGCGGGAAATTCGCGCGGCATTAAAGGAACGGGCGGAAAGAGCCGCTATTCAAACCTTTGCCACGAATTTAAAAGAACTGCTGATGCAGCCGCCCTTTAAAGACAAGGTGACCCTGGGGCTGGATCCGGGCTACCGAACCGGGTGCAAGGTGGCGGTGCTGGGTGCCATGGGTGAGCTTTTGGACACCGCAACCATCTACCCCACGCCGCCTAAAAAAGATATCGCAAAATCGGAAAAAGTTGTTTTGAACTTTATTCATCGCTATCAGGTTAATTTAATTGCCATCGGCAACGGTACCGCCTCCAGAGAATCCGAAACCTTTATAGCGGATTTGCTTAAAAAGACCGAACACCCCGTGGAGTACATGGTGGTTAACGAAGCGGGTGCTTCGATATATTCGGCATCAGCCTTGGGGGCGCAGGAGTACCCGCAATTAGACGTTTCCTTAAGGGGGGCGGTTTCCATTGCGGGACGCCTGCAGGATCCCTTATCCGAACTGGTTAAGATCGATCCGAAGCACATCGGGGTGGGGCAATACCAGCATGATGTCAACCAGAAAGAACTTGGTAAAGCTCTCGACGATACGGTGGAAGATGCGGTCAATAAAGTCGGCGTTTATGTTAACCGTGCTTCCAAACCCTTGTTGCAATACGTTTCGGGTATTTCCAAAAGCGTTGCCGACAACATCATTGCCTGTCGGGAAACACAGGGTAAATTTAAAAACCGTCGGGAACTCAAAAAAGTAAAGGGCTTGGGTCCGAAGGCTTTTGAACAATGTGCCGGATTTTTGCGTATTGACGACGGCGACGAGTTTTTGGATAACACGGGTGTTCACCCCGAGTCCTATTCGGTTGCAAAAACACTGATGTCGGAACTGGGTTTGACCGCCGCGGATTTAAAAAACAATCGCAAAAAAGAAGGGGAGAGACTCTCGGTGCCCGTTAAAGAAATGGCGGAAAAATTAGGTATCGGCGAGCCGACACTCAGGGACATTATAACGGAGCTTCAAAAACCCGGACGAGACCCGAGGGATTCGGCACCGAAGCCCTATTTAAAATCCGAAGCGATGGATATCAAAGATATTAAAGAAGGGATGGAAATGACGGGGACCGTTCGCAATGTGGTGGACTTCGGAGCTTTTGTGGACATCGGCGTTCATCAGGACGGTTTGGTACACATCTCTCAAATTTCCGAACGCTATATTACACACCCCTCGGAGGTGCTTTCCGTGGGCGATGTGGTTTCCGTTAAGGTGATTTCTCTGGATTTGGACAGAATGCGTATCGGTTTAACTATGCGTTATTAAGTGTAAAAAAACAGCCCCGTACCGAAAGTTTCGGACAGGGCTGTTTTTAAAAGTGCTGCACTAAGAAAAACTTACCGATTATCATTGTTAATAATTTTTAACGGGGATGTGTTTTTTAAGCTCTGTACGCACCACGCCGATCATATACAATGATCCGACAAAAACGTTAAGCCTGTCGGGGTCGGAGAAGTCCAAGCTTGCAACCGCTTCTTCAATGGTCGCATAAAAGTTAACTTCCAATTGGTAGAGTTCGCGAATATGTGCCGCCATTTTTTCGGCGGGCATGGCACGATCGCTCTCCGGGGTGAGGGTATGCACCGCCTCCGACAGAGGCATCAGCAACGCCAAAGCCGCATCGATATCCTTATCTTCCAACATGCCGAAGTACAGGTTCATCTTTCGACCGGGGAAGTAAGCATGAATATTTTCCACAAAGGCGGCGATACCGCCGGGGTTGTGGGCGCCGTCAATCAATACGATGGGGTTTCGGTGTAAAATTTCAAAACGTCCGGGAAACACCAAGTCTCTTAAAGCGTCTTCGATAGCCTGCTTCGGCAAGTGATAGCCCGCCGCGCGCAATCGGGCGACGGTCTTTAATACCACTGCCGCGTTGCTGAGTTGGTGATGTCCCAAAAGGGACAGTTTAAAGGTGCCTAAGTCCGGGAGATCTTCTCCGGTGTAGTTTAAAACCTGACCGTCGATGTCTTCACTTAAACGGGTCAGCACACCGGGGTCGGCAAGCTCAAAATTTGCACCGACGGCATCGGCTTGTTTTTTAAAAACATCAATGACCGCTTGGCTTTGAGGGTAGGCAATAGCGGTACTGCCGGTTTTAATGATGGCTGCTTTTTCCGCTGCAATGGCCTCCAAGGTGCCGCCCAGATAGTCCATGTGGTCCAGACTGATACTCATTAAAATACAAATGAGCGGTGCGGGGAGACTGTTGGTGGCGTCCAAACGTCCGCCCATGCCTACTTCCACCACACAGATATCGGTTTTTTTATGTTTAAAATATAAAAATGCCAAAGCGGTTTCGATTTCAAAACCGGTGGGATGGGGGTGACCTTGTGCAACCAGTGCTTCGCAGGCGGTTTTAACACGGTCGGTCATGGCGACTAAATCTGTCCCGCTGATGGGTACGGTGTTTAAACGAACCCGTTCGTTAAACACTTCCAATGCCGGAGAGGTATAGGTACCGACAGTGTAACCGGCACAGGTTAATATTTTGGAGAGCATGGTGCAAACCGATCCTTTGCCGTTGGTACCCGCTACATGAACGGTTGTTAAATCGAGATGGGGGTTGCCCAATTTTTCAAGCAAGAGGGTAATACTTTCCAAACCAAGACGGATACCGAACTTCCCCTTGGATTCTATAAAATCGATGGTTTCTTTTTCGTTCATATTATTTGCTGTTTGCGGCGCAATCGACAATGCGCTCTTCGGTGATCAGGTAATCGACATTTTTATCGTGGGGTTCGGTGGGAATGTCGTCGTAAATAAAATCTTCCCGAATCATGGCAATCGTTTTAACTTTTTCGGGCAAATCTTCCAGAAAACGATCGTAATAACCGCCGCCGAAGCCCATGCGTTCGCCATTTTCCGTAAAGGCCATACCAGGCATAATAACGATATCCAAAACCTCCGAGGACACAGGGTCTATCTTATCTTCTTTTACTTCCAAAATGCCCCAATGACCTGCTTGCAAGTCGTTTTCAAAATCGTGGAGTTGGGAGAGAATCATCGTATGGGTGGCGGGTTCGCAAATAGGTACTACGACGGTTTTCTCTTCGGACAACATTTTCTTGATGAGATCGTGGGTTTTAATTTCCGTTCCGAAAGAAACATAAATCATAATGCAGTTGCTTTCTTTGTATGCGGAGGATTGATAAAAACGTTCGACAATGCGGTTGTCGATCTCCGCCGAATACAAAATTTCTCGTCGGGTTAACGTTTCTTTACGAAAAGTCTTTTTATCCATGAGTCGTACTCCTTTATAGTAATAGGTAAATTATAGCATAATGCGCCTGTTCTTTAAAAGAGTGCCGAGGGTTTTAGAAAATTTAGCACGACATGAAAAAAATTTAACTTAAGAAAAAAGCTGCCCTTTGTATTCGTGATAGTCAAAAGGATAAATATTCGTTATAATAAAATAAAAAGGTATTTTCGAAGCGTTTACGGAGAATGACAGACCGGAGGGAAAATGGATAAAAAAATCATAGCTTGTAAAATGATGAAGGACGAATTGGAATATATCTTTAAAGTGCACGAGATCAACTTACCGATTTTTTGGAAAGACGATACCCTGCACGCCAATCCCGAAAAATTAAAAGGGGCGCTGCAAGAACAAATTGACACCGTCAAGGAACCGAGCGAGTTATTGATGGCCTACGGTAATTGCGGCAACGGGTTATTGGGTCTTAAAAGCGGCATCCACCGTTTAATTATTCCGAGATATGCCGATTGCATATCGATATTGCTACATAAGCGGGAAGATATGAACACCTTGCGAACCAACACCTATTTTGTTACCCGTGGTTGGCTGAACGGAGAAATGGGTCTGGAACAGGAATACGCCTATACCTTAAAACGTTACGGCGAAAAAAGAACAAAACGTATTATGGATGCCCTGTACCGTCACTACCGTTACTTGATGATGATAGAAACCGATGCCTATGATCCGGAAGAGGAGAAAAAACGGGTGACCAAAATCGGCAAGCGTTTGAATATGGAACTGGTTTTTGCCTTGGGAGATTTAACGATATTGGAAAAATTAGTAACGGGAAACTGGACGGAAAAGGACTTTATTATTGTAGAACCCGGCGGAGAAACCGTGATGGAAGATTTCTCCGGAAATGTGTTGGATACACGCCAGGGACACCGGGAAATGTAGGAGGCAAGATGGCAAAAAGAGAAAACAGACTATTTAATCTCTTTCTATCCGTCTTTAAAAACACCGGAAGGAGCATTCAAAATAATCAATTAATGGGGGTTGCATCGGTATTATCCGTCGGTGCCGCCTTAATTATATTGGGTTTTTTTATTTTACTATCCATGAATATGACTCATATTACCGAAACCATGGAATCGGAATTGGAGTTAAAAGTATTTTTAAAGGATACGTACACCGAAGCGGAAAAAAGCCGGGTGGAGACCACTTTAAAAGACCACGAGATGGTGGAAGAGGTGCGGTTTGAAAGTAAACAGGAAGCCTTCAGAGGATTTTCCGACAGCTTAAAAGACCACTCCGGCTTATTAAAAGGCTACGACGAAAACAACAACCCTTTGGCCGCGTCTTTTGTTGTAAAAATCGATAAACCCGCCGCCCAGACCAATCAGCAAGCTATGGAGGCCATTAAAATGTACGCGGAAAGCATGGAAGAGGTCGACTATGTAAAATACGGGGAAGAATACGTTAACGCAATGGCCAATATCAGTGCCGGATCCAAAATGCTCAGTTTGGTGGTTATGGTTATTCTTTCGCTTGTTTCCGTATTTTTAATTTACAATACCATTAAGCTGACCTGTGTGGCGCGTCTCCGGGAAATTCGTGTAATGAAGTACGTGGGTGCCACCGATAGCTACATTCGTCTGCCCTTTATTTTGGAAGGGACTTTGCTGGGATTGTTCGGGGCAGTGATGGCTATTTTGTTTATTCGTGCCGGTTATTTTTATTTAATTGCGTACAGCAATCATAGTATCTACTTGCCGATGAACGCTACCCTGCTGCCGCCGAGCGTGGTGATGCTGCCTATTACGGTTTTTTCCTTTTTGTACGGTTCTTTAATCGGTGCTTTCGGATCACTCTTTTCAATTAGAAAATTTTTAAATGTATAGCAAACAGGCAATAAAAAAACCTTTTCCCGCGGGAAAAGGTTTTTTTATATGGTCGGGTTGACTTTCGGCGCGGTGAAAAATTACAGCAATCAAAAAGTGGGGCAAATGTGTCGCCGTGTCGCCAACGTGAGTATTGACAACAGAAAGCAAACCGAAGCCTTAAGTTCGCGGGGCGAGGTTCGTTTGCTGTTTCTGCTTGTGGAAAAAAGTGCGTTAAGGTGACGGATGGGTCTATAGACGAATAATTTCCTGATAGACTTTTTCGATATGGGAGTCGGTCATGCCGCTGATATAGTCGATGGCGGCGTACTTAAAGGCGTTGGGGTTGTCTTTGATGCGGTACACCGGTTGCACCTCCGAGAGGGCCTCCGCCCGGGGGCCGTCCCAATATTGGCATAACCAATGATAAAAATTTTTTGCCAGCTTCGGCGGGTGCGCCGTGTCGTCCACACCCACCGCGAAAGAATCGGTCACTTCTAAAATACGACACAGGGCATGGTAAACTTCCCGAATGACCAGGTTGCCGTAACGTTTATAAGCGTCAAGTTTTTGATGTGTGTAAATGTTATCGATGTTGTAGCGTTGGATCCGTTCCAATAATTGAAAGCCCTGTTCGGAAAAAGCAAGCCCCGTGTTCGGGGTGGCGTTATAACACAAATCCATCACCAGGGTATGAATGAGGGTGGTGTTGTTGATATGCAAATGTGCCGAATGGAGGTGGTTATAATCGGATAAAATGGCGGTTAATTCTCCGCGTTTTGCTTCGTCCAAAAGTCCTAAATTCAGGGCGTCTTGGATGTCTCGCCCCAGGTAGGAGATATTGTCCGCGATTTTTACCACACAGCCCTCCCAGGTAAACGGGGCAAATTGGTTGGGGAGCTTAAAGGTATCCGGATCGACGGCTTCTTGTCGGGGGCGCAGGTAACGCTCGGTTACTTCGCCGCAATGGGCAATAATGCCGTCTCTGACGGCGTAGGTTAAACAGAGGTTGTGTTTTTTTTGATCCGGACCTTCCAATATCTCCAAATGGTCGACAAAGTGCAGAGAGTTGCGTTCGTGCCAATAACCGTTTTTGTCGGCGATTAAACCTTCTTCGATCTGTAAATCCTGAAGAATTTTTTCGCCCTCATGCCCGAAGGGGGCGTGACCCAGGTCGTGCCCGATGGCAATGGCTCGTGCCAACTCGGGGTTTAAGCCCAATTCGGTGCATATGGTGGAGGCGATGCTTTCCACATAGCCGACGTGTTCGACTCGTGTGGAGATATGGTCGTTTTGCGGCGAAAAGAATACTTGGGTTTTGTGTTTTAAGCGGTGGTAGGCGGAACAGTGGAGGATACGGGTGTAGTCTCTTTCAAAGGGGGTTCGGATTTCGCCTTTTTGTCGATATAAACGCTGTTTACGCGCGGTAGCGATTGTCCAGTTGGGGTGGGTTTGCGTCATGGCGAGGTGTTTAAATTTTTTTTGTTGTGTCATGGGTTTATCTCGCTTGCTTAAGGGGTGTCCAGCTCGACGATATAGGTATAGGGCCATTGCTTGCCCGTCAGGTAAAAGCGGCTGTTGTCCGCGTCGTAGGCAATGCCGTTTAAAACCTGTTCTTTGGTAAAGGGCTTGCCGTTATCTTCTTCCGCCAGGGTTACCAAAGGGGTTAAAGGGTAACGACGGGTGACCTCGCCCGTTGTCGGGTCCAGAGCAATGATGTCGTCGCTGAACCAGAGGTTGGCGTAAATGTGCCCACCGACCATTTCCAATTCGTTGATGTGGGCAACCGGCTGCCCCTTTTCGTGAACTCGCAGGGTTTTAATGACCTCGAAGGTGGCGGGATCGTGGGCGGTTAAGGTGTCGCTACCGTCGGAACGCCACAACAGATTGCCGCTTTGGTCGTAGCAAAGCCCCCAGCCTTCGCCGTTGTAGTAAAAGTCCGGACCCGGAGTCAACTCGGGCAGGGTATAGGTGTGGGCAATTCCTTTTTTCCAGGTTAATTGAATGAGGGTATTGTTCACTCGGGTTAAGCCTTCGCCGAATTCGTCGTCGGGGAGTTGGCGGGTCGATCGCGCTTTGCCGGTGCGACTGTCGTAAAGGGTAATGGCGGATTCGCCCCATAACCCGGAGGATTCGGCCATTTCGTTTTCTGAAACAAGTTCCAACCCCTGGGTAAAGCTCTGGGCATCGCGGGGGAGTCGTCCGACAATTTTGCCGCCTTCAAAGGGAATGGGTTGCGGGATGTTTGTTTGTTTTTCGTCGGAACAGCCGAATAAAAGCAAAAGAACCGTCGCGAGCAGGCAAACAAAAAGTGCTTTGCGATGGTGTAAAGAAAAAGGTTGTCCCATCGTTTTACCTCTTTTGAATATAGTGCTTATAGTCGCCGTAACCTGCGGCATCCAACGCTTCGTAGGGAATAAAGCGCAGAGCGGCACCGTTAATGCAAAACCGCAGCCCGCCGGCTTCGGTCGGACCGTCATTAAAGACATGTCCCAAATGGGCATCGCCGATGTTGCTTCTGGTTTCGATGCGGTGCATGTTGTGGCTGTTGTCCTCGTGGTAAGTGACGGCTTCCGCCGTTAAAGGGCGGGTAAAAGAGGGCCAACCGCAGCCGGCATCGTACTTGTGATCCGACGAAAAGAGGGGTTCTCCGGTGGTAATATCCACATATAATCCAGGGCGGTCCTCAAGGTTTAAAGGGCTGGAACCCGGGGGTTCGGTGGCGTTGTGGCGAGTAACCTGATAGGCCAAGGGTGACAGGCTTTTTTTAAGACCGTTGTCACCGAGTTTTACAAAGCGATAGCTGCCGTACAGGGGTTTTTGTGCCAAGTTCGGGTTAATATGGCAGTAGCCGCCGGGGTTTTTGTCCAAATAATGTTGGTGATAGTCCTCCGCCGGTTGATAGTTTTTTAAAGGTTGCACTTCGATTTGAACAGGTTGCGTATAAAGTGCCTGCAACTCGGCCAATGCGTTTCGGACAACGGCGTGATCGGATTGGTCGACGATGTAAATGCCGGTGCGATACTGGGTGCCGATGTCGTTTCCCTGACGGTTTTTTAAAGTCGGGTCGATAATTCTGAAATAATGTTGCAACAAAATATTCAGGGGCAACAGGTCGGGGTCGTAGTCGATGCGAAGGGCTTCGGCGTGTCCGCTGCTGCCGATGGTTTCGTAGGCGGTTGTCGGGGTACTGCCGTTGGCATAACCGACCTCGGTGTTTAAGACGCCGCCGAGCTGTTTAAAGTAGGCCTGAACACCCCAGAAACAACCGCCTGCCAAATAAATAGTTTTCATAATAGTTCTCCTAACTGAATTTACAGTTTTGTCCTTAAATCCGGTCCTTCAAAAACAATTTGGGTAAAGTGGCCGCGTATGCGGGAGGTTAAACGCTGTTCGTAACGGTTCACCAATTCCTGCATGGTCAGGTTGGTGGAGATGATAGTTTTGCCGCCGGTTAATATTCGCCGATTTAAGAGTTCAAAAATTTGACTTCTATTAAATTCCGAATTGCTTTCGGCACCGAAGTCGTCCAAGATTAATAAATCCGCCTCATATAAAGGGCGGTAAACGCTGTCCCGGCTTTCGCCCAGATCGTAGAGATGCGTTCGGATATAGTGCATGAGCCCCGATGCCGTCGTGTACACGAGGGGATGGCCCTGTTCAATCAGCACATTGGCAACGCAATTGGAGGTAAAAGTTTTACCGACCCCCGGCTGACCGGTAAATAAAAAGCTTTCTTCCGAGTTGTCAAAGTTTAGGGCATAGTGTTGCATTTTGTTTTTTATGGCTGCCATTCGCTTTCTTAAGCTTTTGGCACCGCTGTCGTCTTCAAACAGGGATAGGTCAAAGGTGTCAAAGTTTTGGTGGCGTACATAGTGGCTTAAGTCGAAGCCGCTGAAGGCCGCTTCTTTTAACGCGTCGGACAGACAGCTGCACATTTGTGAGCCGATATAGCCGATATCTTTACATTTTTCGCATTGATACGCCGGTGTGAGCAGGTCGGGGCTGTAGCCTCGATCGGTTAATAATTTTATTTTTTCTTTTTCGATGTGGCGGTATTTTTGTTGATAGGCTTTTAAACTGCGAGCATCGCCGCCGTTTTTTATGTGTTCAATGCCGAGGGCGGCTTGTTTTTCCGACAGCCGAACCAGTTCGGGGATTTCTTTTTCCAGTTTTTTGATGAATTGTTTGTGGGCGAGTTGTGCCCGTTTGTTTTTGGTTTGATAAGCTTCCAAAATTTCTTTTTGCCGTTTATTCATCGGTGTTCCTCCAGAGCCATTCTTCGTCTTTTTGTGCCAGGGTGTCGTAGGCTTCCTGTCGTTCGGCATCTAAAGTTTGGGTTGCGACGGCTTTGGCGGAGGCGGGCTTTGTCTCCTGTTGAATGTCCTCAACGCTACGGTACCCTTTTTGGTGCCAACTTTTTAAAATGCCGTCGATGTAACGAATGTTGGGGGTGTTGGTACGCTCCAAAGCCAACAGAATAATGGCGGCGTCGTAGCCGTAGTCGGAGGTCCAGGAGGCAATCATTTTTTTCTCCCATTCCATGGGTTGGCGGTTCAACCCCAGGTATTTAAAAATATCGTAAAGGTTTTTTTGTTGCTCCGCCGCTTTTTTCATGTGGGCTTCCGCTTGGGTGTGGTCGCGCACACCGGCATCGCTCCAACTGCGGGCAACTTCTTTGATATAGTTGAGCATTTGTGTCGCCGTAAAGCCTCTGTCCTTCTTACCGATCATATTCATGGAGTATTCCACCAAAAGTACCACGGTTTCCGGCGTAAAACGCAGCTCTTCCAAACAGGTTTTATAAAATTGTAATTCGTTAGCGGACAAGGGTCTGCCCGTCATGCCCTCTATGGCAACAAACATATTTTGAATACGTTCTTCCGCCGGGCTTTTATTCGGTTCGGTTTCGGGAGCTTTTTCGGGTTGTTCACCCACCAGCATTTTAGATAAGATATGGTCGTAGGTAATAACAACGGTATCCATACCGCTGTATTCGACCTTAAGGATGCCCTGTTCTTCCCAGTATTGCCATGCGGCGATGACATCGCCTTCGGTTAAGGAAAAATTTTTAGCCAGGTCTCTGTTGTCAATCGTCACACTTTGATGGTTGGTGGCCTGCTTTAATCCGAAAAGATATATTTTAACGTAGTCGCCGTTGGCTTTCGGCATATATTCGTTGATAAAAATATTTTCGATGGTTGTCGTAGCGAGATTATCATCGCTGATTTTGTATTGATACGTGTTCATGATTTTTTCCTCATTTCAGTAATTATTATATCACAGAGGGACAAAAGGGCGTATAAATTGAATGTCGTAAAGGTTTTAAAATTTGTGACGAAAGGTCGGTATTTATTTTTTGTCAACCTTAGGATATATTTTGGCTTTTATGGGATATTTCGTCCAATACGGTATCTATTTGCTTAAGAATATGTTAAAATTATTAGACCGTTATTGTTTAACTCTAGCCCTGCCAAACTGATCAAATTGGTGTAAAAACAAAAGGCAGGAGGGTAAAAGGAGGTTATAATGAGAAAAAAATGGCTGATCATCGCTCTGGCATTGGTCTTGGCGGTGGCGACGATTCCCGGAGCCTTTGCACAGGAACCGACGGTTATCGACGGCAATACCTTTGCGAACTATCAAAAAACGCAACAGCAAATTGCCGATCGCTATACTGGCATTTTTGAAGAGGCACCGGGTTACGAGGGCTTGTACGAGGCCCCCCAGGCGAATACGTCCGCCGGCGGTCTGTTAACCCAAGCCTATTTAGACAAAATGCTGGAGGGCATCAACTATTTCAGATGGCTTTACGGTACTCCGGAAATTGCAAGTATAACAACCAATCAGGAACTTGCGGACTTTTCATTGGCACAGGCATGGCGCTTAAAAGAGGACGTCGGTCTGATGCACGAACCGGTCACCAAACCCGCAGGTCTAACCGATATGAGCGACGAGCGTTGGGCGGAAATCTCCGGTGAAAACGCGCTAAGTTTTCATAATATTATTGCCGGTACAAATAGATTCGGAAGCGGAAGTTTAACCCCCGAATCCGGTAATTACGGCAGAGGTATAAAAGCTTGGATCAACGAAGGAAAGGTGACAAGCGTCACCGAAGGCCAACGGGTTATCGGACACAGAGAAGCGGTGTTGGATCCGATTCATAACCTGGCGTCCTTCGGGGCGGCGAGCCTTGTAGAAGCTGAGGGCGTTGGCAGAAGAGTGGTGGAAGCCCAATCGGCCTTTATCAAAAACGACGAAACAACCGTTCCTTACGAGCAGGATTTTTACGCCATGCCGGCACCGGGTAATTTTCCCTACAACGAATTAAATTTTGAAGACGCGGCATGGACCGTTTACCTGAACCCCGATATTTTTGGAGAAGGCCAAAATACCGATGCCGTTATTTACGTCACCAATCCCGAAGGCGAAAGGGCACAGGCAACCAACGTCAGCTCAGAGGTACAAAATCCGCGACATTATCCCCACACCGTGACTTTCGAGCCGACCAATGTCGCAAGCTTCGCGCCCGGCGAATATAAAGTGGAAGTGGAAAATTTAACGAAAGACGGTGCGCCGGTTATTTTGAAATACACCGTTGTTTTATTTGACCGCTTAAACCCCGCCGCCGACACACCGTCGATGCCGACGGTGGACAGTATCGAAGCAACCCCCGCCGACCTGCAAGTTGAAAAGGGCACCGCTTTAGACGCACTGAAAAACAACCTGACGGTTACGGCAAATCTGTCCGACGGAACGGAAAAAACCGTTGACGGGGCGGACTACACCCTGGACGGTACCTACGACGGCAACACCGTCGGAGACTACAGCCTAACCGTTACCTACGGCGAGAAAACCGCGCCTTTGGCGGTTCATGTGACGGAAACACAAACGCCGCCGACAACCAAAACCTTAACGGCGATTACCTTGGAACCAAATACGGTAACCATTAATGCCGGAGATCTGCCGATGGACTTTTTTAAGGTAATCGCGACTTATTCCGACGACAGCACGGCTACCTACGACGGCAACTACGAAGGCGTCGCCGTCACTAATTTCGATACAAACGCGGTCGGCGAACAAAACGCCACCGTCCTATACACGGAAAACGGTGTAACAAAAGAGGCCGCCTTAAAAGTAACGGTAAAACCCGTGTTCAGCGGCATTGTGGTTGATCCGAACAACTTAACCGTCGAAAAAGGGACCGAAGTGTTGCCGATTACCGTCAGAGGTATGTATAATGGACAACCCTACGACCTGGAAGACCCCGAAAAAGTGGTGATTACCGGATACGATAAAGACACCCCCGGCGAACAACAAGTTATCGTCAGTTACAAAGGGATTGAAGCAGTCATCAACGTAACGGTTAAAGACAAATTTGTCAGGACCTTAACCGGTATCTCCGCAAGCTTGGAAAAATCGCAAATTGAAATGTACGAAGACATGCCGGCTCTCACGGTAAAAGCCTTGTACAACGACAGCAGCGAAGAAGTTTTAACGGCGGACGCCTACGAAGTGACCGGTTTCGACAATACGGTTGCGGATACACAAACCATAACCGTAACCTTAAAGGAAGATAACACCAAAACCGCCACGGTTGTCCTCAACGTAACGGAACCCGTAAAAAAAGTAAGCGGTCTTACACTAACCTTAAAAGAAAAAACCGTACCTTTCGGCAGTAACTTGGCGGATGTTCTGCAAATTGTTGCCGAATACGACGACGGCACCACCCGAAACCTGAGCGTGGAAGACGTTACCGTATCGGGCTACAACCCCGAAACGGCAGGTAACCAAAAGGTAACCGTTACCTACAACGGTGTCAGTGCCGAAATCGAAATTCCCGTATCGGAAAGAGTAACAAAACTGGTCGATGAAGCGACGGGAGTTACCCTAACAGCAGTCGGCAACGGCGATTTGGCAGGCGTAACCCCGGTGGTCAGCCTAAAATCCCAAGACAGTCAAACTTTTAAAGACATGGCGGCAAAATTGGCCGATACCGACAAGGGCAGCTACACCTTGGCAAACTTGTACGATGTTAAACTAAAAAAAGGCGACGAATTTATTGCTTTTAACGAAAAAGTCACCTTGAGTTTACCGTTGAGCGGCAATACACCGGAAAGCATTTCGGGTATGGCATACTTCCCGACGGACGAAGCCGCTATCGAAGTCTTTAACGGAACGGCAAGTGCCGATAACTATACGGCGACCGTCGATCATTTAAGTTTGTACGGCCTAATCGTCAAAACAAACACAGAACCCGAGGCGCCGACATTAAAGAAAATAACGGTAACGGTGTCGGGACAAAGCGGAGACAGCGTTATGGTCGATATAGGTAAAGACCTGCCGGAATTGGTGGTGACCGCCTACTACGACAACGGCACTAAAAAGATATTAAATGCCGACGACTACACGATAACGCCCGCATACGACAAAAACACCGATAAAACACAAAAACTTAAAATTACCCACGAGGGCAAATCCGCGACATTAACCGTTGCTCGACCGAAAAAATCCGATTCGGGTACATCCGGTACGCAAGGCGATACACCGCAAAATAATAAGCAAACCAAAACGTCCTTGCCGAAACATATTACGCGGGCAATACGCTCCGGAGACACCTCACCGATTATTATTGTGGGGGTATTGCTTGGTTTATCTTTAATCGGTTTTGTTGTGGTAATGGTACTCAGACGTAAAAAATAAAGGAAAATTTTCGGAGGGTGTCCGCCCTCCGAAAACGGTTCTTTACAAATGGTAAAAAGAACGACATTATACTTGAAAACAATAAGAGATTAAGCTATAATTAAGGTATAAATTTAGGAGGTATTCAGATGAAAAGTAGGGATATCAGAAAATGGCTAAGTTTTTTTGTGGCTTTAGCTATCATTCTAAGTGCTGTTCCCGCTTTTGCAAGCGAAGCCGAAAGCACACCCGATCTAAAAGAACTTGTCGTCAGTGTTGAAAATGCGGACGGTATTGATCTTGGAGAGTTTATTATCGGTATTAAAAACCTGAAACCGGAAGGCGCGGCACCGATCGACATTAAAAATCAGCTCGGCGTTTTCGGAGACAGAGAAATTTTAAAAGGTCAATTTGTCGATCCCTACGCGGATGCGGCAACCGTTGTTCTCAGTTCTCTACCGGAAGACATTAGAGATTATATCGGCGATCTTCTTGCGAAAGTTTCTTTTAACTTTGTAGATGAAAGCGGCGAACCTTTAAAAGTTTTGGCGGCAGACGGCACCGTTACCACGGCACCGAGTATTTTCAGAGATTTTAAACGCGGTGAAAAACTGGTCGTCGGCGATATCATTAAAGGCCTGCCGAAAGGCTTTGAGCTGTTAAATGCGGATGCTCCCGTCGCGACCGAAAATGAATTAAACAACCAACCGGTTGTTTTAGCTGCGGCGGCAACACCCGAGGGCGAACCAGCAATCCTGGCAATGGATGCGAACGGTAACTTTACCGACGTAAAAGTCGAAGCGATTGCGGATGTTAACCTGATGGCAATTGAAATGGCACCAAAACAACTGGCAAGTGTCGTAGACGCGAAAGATGTTGTGATTAAACAGGAAAACGAAATTGTTTTTGATGTACACAACGCGGACGAAATAGACATTCTCTTAGCAAGCTTTACACCGGAACAACGTGCGGAAGTTCTTAATTCCGAAAACGTAACAATCGAACAACTCATGAACATTTACTTTAACATGTACATGGGTGACCCGGAAGTCATCGTCAAAGATATTGATATCTTTGTACCGATTAAAAAAGTAGCCACCACCATACCGAAAACGGCGGACCCCACTTCTATGATGAGTCTGATCACCTTGATGGTATCCGGTGCGGGCATGGTTGCGTTAAAGAAAAAATTTAAATAAGGCATAGCAAGCCACTAGCAAATCTATAAATTTATAAATAAAAGCCCGTTGCTTTAGCAACGGGCTTTTTTATGTGCCGCAGTGTGTGTTTTAAGAATACACACCTTTTGCAATTTGCGTTAAACGTCATTTAATCGAATAAATACAAACTAGAGCAGGGGTGCAATGACACGCATAACATCCTGTAAAAATTGAACGGGCAAGCGGTTACGGCATTTATCCAGGGTAATCTCTTCACAAAGATCCAAGGTAGACAGGAAGTCGTCCCGAACGGCTAAAACCGAATTTGTTTTATATAACCAAACCCCACATTCAAAGTGCAGGTATAGGGAGCGGTAATCTAAATTGGTGGTCCCCACCGTAGCGACCTCATCGTCGGAAACAAAGGTTTTTGAATGCATAAAGCCTTCACTGTATTCGTAAATCCTGACACCGGCGGTAATTAACGTTCGGTAAAAGGAGCGTGTAGTCATGTGTACCAGACGTTTATCCGGACGGTGTGGGGTTACAATACGCACATCCACACCGGACTTTGCCGCCAACATCAGGGCGGAAATCATATTTTCATCGACGATTAAATAAGGTGTGTTGATGTATAAATAGTTTTTGGCACTGTTAATGATCTGCAAATAGACATGCTCACCGACGTTTTCGTAATCCAGCGGGCTGTCAGCATAGGGCAGTACCAAGCCGTCGCTTTCAACGGTGCAGGGTTCATGCCGCCACGGGTAATAGGATTCAAAATTTTCTTCGACCCCTTTTACCGAACTCCACATTTGTAGAAACATCATGGTAAAACTCCAAGCCGCTTCGCCCTCTATCATTATGGAGGCGTCCTTCCAGTGGCCGTATTTGGGATAAGCGTTGATGTATTCGTCGGCGAGGTTATTGCCGCCGGTAAAAGCGACCTTCCCGTCGATGACCACTATTTTTCTGTGGTCCCGATTGTTTTGTATTGTTGTTAAAAAAGGTTTAAAGGGGTTAAACACGGCACATTGAATACCGTAAGCAGCCATTTGTTCAGGATAATCCTTGGGAAGTAACAAAAAGCATCCGATGTCATCGTACATTAAGCGAACATCGACACCGGCGGCAGCTTTTTCTTTTAAAATGGCTAAAATGTTGTCCCACATAATGCCTTCTTCGATGATAAAGTACTCAAGGAAAATAAATTTTTGTGCTTTTTTTAATTCCTTTAGCAAGGCCTTAAATTTGACCTCCCCGGGAGAAAGGTAAGTGGTTCGGGTTTTTCTGTAGACGGGAAAGTGGGCGGTTTTATCCAAATAGTAAAGATGGGGTTTTAATTGGGGCGCCATGGCTACCGCCTCGTCAAAATAGCGATTGGACAAGTCGTAATAAGATTTCGATAAACCTTCCATAATGTTGATGGCTTTGTTGAGCTTTTTAGGTTCGGTTTGTAAATAATGCAAGGTATAAAAGGTAACACCCAATACGGGAAAGGTTAAAATTAACAACAACCATGTCATTTTAAAGGCTTTCTTCATACGGGTATTAAGGATTTGCAGTACAACTAAAAAAGACAAAATGCGAAAGACCCCGTTGATGGTTTTGGACTGTTGGCTGGAGCTGACGGCAAAATAAATGATAATACCGGCTTGAATAACAATTAATAAAGCGACTATTAACCTTCTTTGAAAAAGTTTAAAGACCCATTGCCTGGGTTTTTCATGATAACTCATAACGCCTCCCGGTCATTTTAAGAACCCGACTTTACTTTTTGGTGTAAATCCGATTGTAATTTTTTAAAAGTATATAGGAATAAGATTACCGTTGTCAATGCGGCGATACCGTCTGCAATAGGTTCCGCCAAAAAAACGCCGAAAACTTTATTATCAAAGAAGTGGGGTAAAATATAAATGAGCGGAATTAATAAAATAATTTTTCTGAACAACGCCATAAGGGTCGACATTTTAGCATTGCCCAAGGCTAAAAACGTTTGTTGGCAGGCAAGCTGCGGACCGATAACAAAAGCAACAGCCATATAAACCCGCAAAGCCTTTGCAGCGTATGCAATTAAATTTGCATTATTACTGAATAAGCCCACAAATACTTCCGGGATCAATAGGGTCATCCCCCATACAAAGGTGGTATAGGTTACGGAAGCAATAATAAGCGTCTTAAACGCCTTGTCCATGCGTTCGATTTTAAGTGCACCGTAGTTATAGGAGACAATGGGCTGTGCCCCCTGACTCAATCCGATAACGGGCATAATAATAAATTGTCTGACCGACGACAAAATAGTCATGGCACCGACGGCTAAATCGCCACCGTATTTTAATAGAGAAGTGTTGAGAACAACCAACAAAAGGCCTTCCGTACTTTGCATGATAAAGGGCGACAGCCCTAAAAAAAGACAAGGTAAAATGACCTTTTTTTCTAGCCGTATATTGTCGGACCTTAACCGCAAAGCGGAGCGCTCGGAGGTTAAGAAGCGCAAAACGTAAAGGGCGGATACCGCCTGACTGATAACAGTTGCAATGGCGGCACCTTTAACATTTAAATGAAATGTAAAAATAAAAATAGGATCCAAGACGATATTTAAAACCGCACCTACAACGGTAGCCCGCATGGCAATATGTGTGAAGCCCTGGGCGGAAATAAACAAGGCCAGTCCCGTTGCTAATTGAAGAAAAACGGTACCCAGCAAATAAATCAGTAAATAATCCTTGGCAAAGCCCAAAGTGGTGTTGCTGGCACCGAAGGCATAAAGGACAGGTTCGGCAAAACGGTAAAAAAACAGGGTTAATAAAACGCTTAATACCAACAGCATGGCGGTACAATTACCGAGAATTTTTTCCGCTTCGTTGAGATCGCCTTTTCCGAGCATAATAGAGGCTCGGGGTGCACCGCCCCCCGCCACTAAGGAGGTAAAAGCCATAATAATAACAATAATAGGCATCGACACACCCACTCCGGTTAAGGCCATGGGTCCGATGTCTGCTATATGGCCGATATACATGCGGTCGACCAGGTTGTATAAAATATTTACCAATTGTGCAAAAATTGCCGGTAAAGCCAGTTTGAATAAGAGTGTCGGTACGGCACCGTCTCCAAGATTGACGGCGTTGGATTTTTTTGTCAAAGTTTTCACCTCGGTTGCAAGAATAATAAATGTAATACAGAGTACTTTAAGCATAAACAAAGCAAAAACGGCCTACAGGTATTCATTTTGCCTGTATACTCAAGCACCATCTATTATACCCGATTTTTATAAAAAGATTTTTTTCGGGGTGCGGTATTTAAGAAAGATTAAGAAAAAACGGAAATGCCGTACATGCTTCTAAGAGCATGAGAAAACCTGCCGTTTAGCAGATACTTTTAAACGACAGGTTGTAGTGTTTGTAACGGCAGTATTTTAGCAGCTGTTTGCAAAGACGTGGGATACCGGGCAGCTTCAGTCGGATTATTTATCCAACGTCCGTTTTAAGAACTCTCTGGTTCTGGGATGTTTCGGATTGGTAAAAATATTTTCCGGTGTGTCTTCCTCGGCGATAATGCCGTTGTCCATAAAAACGACACGACTGGAGACATCCCGCGCGAACTCCATTTCGTGGGTTACAATGAGCATGGTCAAACCGCTTTTAGCCAACGCCTTCATGACTTTTAAAACTTCGCCGATGGTTTCCGGATCCAAGGCGGAGGTGGGTTCGTCGAAGAGAATGGCGTCGGGTTCCATGCAAAGAGCCCGAGCAATAGCCACCCGTTGTTGTTGTCCGCCGGAGAGTTGAGCGGGCTTCGCTTGAAGATAGTCCGCCATTCCGACCACTTCCAAGTATTTTAAAGCGGTATTACGGGCTTCTTCCTTGGACTTGTTGAGTACTTTAACGGGACCCAGGGTGCAATTACCCAATACGGTTTTGTTTTTAAATAAATTAAACTGTTGAAACACCATCCCCAATTTGGTACGGTATTCCGTTCTGGAGAAACCGGGCGTGTTGATATTGGTGCCGCGATAAAATATTTCGCCGGAGGTGGCGGTTTCCAATAAATTAATGCAACGCAGCAAGGTACTTTTTCCCGAACCGGAAGACCCGATAATACAAACAACTTCTCCGGAGTATACCTCGAAATGAATGTCTTTGAGCACTTCGTTTTGACCGAATCTTTTGCTTAAGTGGTTGACTTCTATGACTTTATCTTTCATCGTGCACCTCCCTATTGCCTGCCCGGCTTAATTTCGAACTCCGAGTCCGTTCGGGTTGTTGAACCGTGAATGGTGTAGGTTCCCCGACCCTCGATGCGACGCTCCGCAAAACGCAGCAATTGTGTAACGGAATAGGTACAGATCAGGTAAATAATACAGGTAACCAGATAGACTTCAAAATATTTAAAGTTATTGCCCGCAATGCTTTTGGAAGCAAAGAATAACTCACTGACACCGATCACGTTAAGTACCGAGGTATCCTTAATATTAATGACAAACTCATTGCCCGTCGCCGGTAAAATATTGCGGATGACTTGGGGCATAACGACATGAATCATGGTTTGAAAGTGGCTCATACCGATAGAGCCGGAGGCTTCAAACTGCCCCTTATCGATAGATAATATACCGCCGCGGACAATTTCCGCCATATAGGCACCGGTGTTAATAGAAACGATGTAATAGGCGGCTGCAAAGACACTCAGCTTCACACCGAATAATATAGGTACACCGTAAAAAATAACCATGGATTGAACAATCATGGGGGTTCCGCGGAACACTTCAATATAAACGGTTAAGATAATGTTTAAAAATTTTAAGAGACCTTTTTTAAAAATGGAATCGTGCGGGTGGACGGGTATTGTCCGCAACACACCGATGAGCAGCCCGATAAGTGTACCGGTTAAGGTTCCCGCGACGGCCAACAACAGGGTCACCAAGGTACCTTTTAAAAACATCGGCCAATATTGTATGAATATGTTGTAGGAAACTAGAAAAAAATTGGTTTCTGACATAATTGCTCCTTATTATTGGACTCGGCACATAAAAAAGCCTGATCCCTCAATGACCAGGCTTATGCATGTGCTTATTTTTGCTCGGAAGGTTGGTTTTTAATTGCCGCTTCCATAATTTCCTGACGTTTTTCTTCCGGGATGGTTTTTAGAATTTCGTTAATTTTTTCTCTTAACTCATCATTTCCTTTTTTGATACCGACGGAAATGGAGGAGTCGTCAGCGGTGTATTCGAAACCCTTTCCTTCATCGAAGATGACCATTGCAAAGTCGTCGTTGGCCGCTGTGGCGGAAATACCTTCCGGTCGTTCGGATACATAGGCATCAATCATACCGGATTGCAGGGCAACACGCATTGCCGGGAAGTCTTCCATCGCCTGTTCTTTAACAACGCCGGGAATTTGGTCGACAACGGAGTAGTGGAAGGTATTCAGTTGTCCTGTAACCTTGGCATCTTTAAAGTCTTCCAAAGATTTGGCATTTTCGAAGGGACCGCCTTTTTTAACCACCATGACCAAATCGGAGTGGTAGTAATAGTCTGAGAAGTCGATGGTTTCTCTACGTTCAGCCGTTGGAGACATACCCGCCATAATGACGTCGATGGTGTCCGATTGTACCGCCGGTGTTAAGCCGTCCCATGCGGTTTTTACAATGACCAATTCTTTGCCCAGACCTTCGGCAATTAATTTAGCGATTTCCACATCGTAACCACCGGCATAGTTGCCGCCTTCAATAGCTACGCCACCGTTGGAATCGTCAACTTGCGTCCAGTTAAAGGGTGGGTAACCGCATTCCATACCGACACGCAAAACATCACCCTCGTCGGTTGTCTGCTTATTGCCGCTGTCGGTGTTACCGCCACCGCAAGCACCTAAAACCATGGCCACAACCATGAGTGCGACAAGAATAAAGGTTGTTCTTTTTTTCATCATCCTATTCCTTTCATAACCTGATAGATACTTTATTCTCTCGTAATGGTGGTGAAAAGTCAAGTAAAAAGCAAATATTCGAATGCTTTTGTT
>CAYFTR010000024.1:0-25613 GCA_964346185.1 uncultured Lachnospiraceae bacterium
TCTTGTTTCAATGAACCTATGCAATACTGCTGCTTTTATGAAAAAGTGCGGAAAAGCCTTATTTCAAGCCGTTTTTGGGCATAAAACAAGAACGCTAATTTTGATAGCCAGTGTATCAAAATTAGCGTTCTTATTTGGTGGAGACGAGGGGAATCGAACCCCTGTCCGAAAGTACGTTCATACGAATTTCTCCGAGTGCAGTCATTGATTTACTCTCACCGAATTAAACGAACAATGACATCCTTTAAATTCGGCCAGCTTCCGAGTCACCTTTATGCCGAAGCACTCACAAAGGTGTTACCTGCTTAAATGTGACGTCTATCTTCCGATCACAGGTAAAAGGAAGGGACGCTCAGCTTAACGAAGCTGAAGTTTTTCGGTCTTACCGCGATTAAGCAGCAAGAGCCATTTCGAAGTTATCTTCTGCGTTTATATTTAAGTTGCCACTTTAACGATGTGTGCACCTCGACTCGCTGTTCGTACTGCAATACCCCCGTCGAAACCTTTACGTCCCCGTTGTATTATCTTCTAACTGCTCTGTCCATTCGCCTTTTGGCGTCTTTCTCCGCAATTGCATGGCGTTTATCATGGAGTTTTTTACCCTTTGCCAATGCCAATTCCACTTTTACCCGATTGTCGGAAAAGTACACGCTTAAAGGTACTAAAGTGTAACCTTGACGTTGCTTAAGACCGATTAATCTTCGGATTTCCCGTTTATGAAGCAATAGCTTTCTTGGGCGAACTGGGTCTTGATTATGGATATTTCCTTTCTCATAAGGTGTAATATTCATTTGGAAGACAAAAATCTCGCCATTTATTATATCGGCATAGCTTTCCTTGATACTTGCTTTGCCCAATCGCAAAGATTTGACTTCCGTACCAGTTAAGACGATTCCACATTCGATTTTTTCCTCTATAAAATAATCGTGGGTTGCTTTTTTATTTCGTGCTATAGTTTTAATATGTTTTTCCATCTGAACAATTATTATACTATATATAGCGAGTTTGTACAAGTCTATACATTTCAGTAAGTAGATTTTGCATTTCTTCTTATGACCAGTAATCCGATTAATCCGCTAAATGCCAAAATAACGGATATAATTTGAGCTACGCGTAAACTGCCCAACATTAAAGAATCGGTACGTAATGCTTCTATAAAGAAACGATAAGAAGAATAACAAATAAAATATAAAAAAAGCAATTCACCATCTCTTTTTAAGTAATGTTTTTCATAAACCAATAAAATGATGACGGTTAATATATTGCAGATCGATTCATAAAAAAAAGTTGGGTGAACTTTGATTAAACCATTATTAGCATCCCATACTTCTATCGCCCAAGGTAAATCTGTTTCTCTACCATAAGCTTCCTGATTTATAAAATTCCCCCAGCGACCAATCGCTTGCCCCAAAGGTACAGCCGGGATGATACCGTCAGCAAAGTGAAGGAAAGAAATTTTCTTTTTATGACAATACCAAAAGCACACAAGAATACCTGCGAGCAAACCGCCGTGTATGGCCAAACCACCTTCCCACAGTGCAAATATACGACTCGGCTGTTGTGCATAGTAATGCCATTCAAAAATAACATAATAGAGCCTTGCACCGATAATCATTGCAGGTATCAAATAAAGGAAGAAGTCCAAAACATCATCCTCGGTGTAATTGCGGTTTTTAGAACGCTTCAACGAAATATAAATGCCGATCGCAATCGCTAAAGCAATCAGAAGACCGTACCAACGCACCTCTATTTTTCCCAGTTTAAAAGCAACGGGACTGATAAGGGCAATATTCATTTTTTATTTCTCCTGTAACTGACTGTTATTTTTTTGAGACAGTAATTCTCTTGCCAAGTCATAGCCTTTTTCCGTAAGTTGTGCACCGCCCAACATGCGAGCAAGCTCCTCTACCCTTTCTTCTATAACCAGTTTTTTAAAGTTAATTTTTGTATGATCTTGGGTAGATGTTTTTTTAACCAAAATATGTTGATCCGCTATTGCGGCAATTTGCGGTAAATGAGAGACGCATAACACTTGATGGGCATGGCTGATATCGTTGAGTTTATCGGCAACCGCTTGAGCGGTACGTCCGCTGATGCCCGTATCGATCTCGTCGAAAACCATAATCGGCACATCTAAATAGGTACCGTAGATTTTTTTAAATGCCAACATCATTCGAGATAATTCCCCTCCGGAAGCCACTTCATATAGAGGTTTTAAGGGTACTCCCGGGTTAGCGGAAAACAGAAATTCAAAAACATCCTGTCCAAATTTAGAAACAGTGTTTTCTTTTCTTTGGATGTCTACCTCAAAGACCGCTTTTTCCAATGCTAAATCCTTTAATTCGTTTAAAAATTTATCAGTAAATTTTTTTGAAACTTCTAATCGTTGTTGATGTAAGACTTCATCAGCCTTTAAGTATGCTTGCCATAATTCCTGATAGGTACCGACAAGCTGGCTTAAATTCGAATCGAAATTATCAAATTGAGTCAATTTTTCGGAAAGTTGAGAGGCGTAATCCGATAATTCTTCTACTGTCATATTATATTTGCGTTTTAAAGTGGCTATATGACTTAACCGGGACTGAATTTCATTTAAAGTATTTTCGCGATAATCTAAGTTTTGAAGGTCGGATCCGATAATACGAGACAATTCATCCAGGTCACCGATCATGGAGTCTAATAAGGCGTCATAACTTTTATATTTCTCATCATAAGAACTGAGTCCGTAAACCAATTCTTTTAATTTATAAATATCTTCTACAATCGCGGAGCATTCGGGATTCGCATTATCGGACTGTAATAGCCCGATGGATTGATACAGTTTTTCCGCTAAAATCTCTTTGTTTTGAATTTTAATCTTTTCCGATATTAAGCTTTCCTCTTCATCGGGATCCAGATGTGCCTGAATGATTTCCCGGTATTGATGGGTTAAAAATTCTTTTTGCTTAAGCGTTTCGCCGTATTCCTTTTTGCTCCGAGTGATTTTTTTTCGCAATTCTTTCATTTGATCCGTTAGAATTTTTATTTTTTCTAAGGACTGTTCAATACTCTTTCCGCCGTAGCCGTCAATGATATCTCTATAACAGGTCCTATCTTGAAGAAGGACAAATTGGTTTTGTGCATAAATGCTCACCAAGCGTTCGGCTATATCTTTTAATTCACCAACTGTTATTAAAAATCCGTTAATTTTACAAACATTTCTGCCACTCCGGTTTATTTCACGGGAAAGGATGACGTCCGAAATGTCCGTATCAATCCCGTAAGTGTCGGAGAGATCCTTTAAAATTTTATCGTTATGCAATTCGAATTGACCTTGCACAATTGCCTTTTTTTTACCGTAAGCGATATCTTTCTTACTGCCGCGTCCGCCGGTCAATAAAGACAAGGCATCTATAATAATTGATTTTCCCGCACCGGTCTCTCCGGTTAATACATTGAGCCCTTTGGAAAACTCGACGGTCGCATCTTCGATTAAAGCAAAATCTTTGACAAATAATGTTCGTATCAATGGATTCTCCTTTAAAGCTTCATTAGTTTGCGAAACCTTTCAACAACTGCAGGCACATCTTTCTTCTCTCTGATTGCGACAAAAATAGTGTCATCACCTGCAATGGTACCCACTACCTCATACATCTCCATAGAGTCGATAGCTAGAGCGGCAGCCTGTCCCATGGCGGGCAAGGTTCGCAGAACTACTAAAAAATCCGCGGTGTCAACGGTTAACACTGCTTCCTTAAATACGGATACCACCCTTTCATCATAGAGGGTTCCAACATCTTTATAGGTTGAGTAGTATTGTTTACCGTCTTTACCCATAACCTTAATCAATTTTAACTCTTTAATATCTCTGGAGATGGTGGCCTGTGTCACGGAATAGCCCAATTCTTTTAATTTTTCGCTCAAATCGTCTTGAGTTTCTAATTGATATTTATCTATTAATTCGATAATTTTTGTTTGACGTGAAATTTTCATTCCCACCTCCGAACCTCTATTGAATTTCTGTAATCATTTTTTTTCTCAATTTTTCATAAAAAAAACTTTCTTTTAACCGTATGAAAGTTGTTTTGAATTTTGACTTCTCGATATAAATCGTATCGCTTTTTTGAATTGGTATATATTTTTGACCGTCAACGGAAAGCATGGCGTTATGTTTGTCTTTTTCCGGAAAAGTTAATTGCAATTTTGAGCTTGCGGGTACAATATAAGCCTTGTCGTGTAAACGATGCGGACACACCGGGTTAACAATCTGAACATCGGCGTTTGGTGCCACTACAGGCCCCCCGGCTGAAAGAGAATAGGCAGTAGAGCCGGTCGGCGTCGCAACGATAATGCCGTCTGCTCGCATATTATCAAGTTCTTCACCATCTATTCCAATTTTAACACGCATCATACGTAAATCCGAATTTCTGATAAAGATATCATTTAAAGCAATATGATGGTGTTCAATACCTGCGCTGCCTTTATGTCTACAATTTAGCATGCTGCGTCGATCGTAATGATAAGTACCGTCGCACAAAGCCGACAGGATGTCTTTCCAGTTAGTCGCCTCTCCTTCAGTTAAAAAACCGAGTTTACCTAAATTTATGCCGATGATGGCGATGGAATGAAAACAGGCATGTCGTGCGACAGTCAACAAAGTGCCGTCTCCTCCTAAAACTAAAATGGCCTCCGGTATGGAAAAAAACTCCTCATAATTATACCGGGCGGTTTCACCGGGAAGCGACTTAACGTAATCGGATTGCTCATCTAAAATTGCCGTTGTTACACCCTTTTCCTGTAAATACGCCAAGCATTTCGGTGCCAATGTTATGCTTTTATGTTTATCCGTATTAAGATAAAGTCCTATTTTTCGAATCATTTTATTTCTTGTAATTCCTTGTGGGCATCCTTTACAATCTCTTGAAGATTTAAGGACCGATTGCTTGTTGAATTTTTTTTGAGATGTGCTAAGAATTCAATATTTCCTTTTGGCCCTTTAATGGGTGAAAAGTTGATATCTATAACGGGAAAATCGATGTTTGCCGCAAAGTCGACAACCTTTAGCAGTACATCCAGGTGTACTTTCGGATCCTTAACAACTCCTGACTTTCCGACTTTATCTCTGCCGGCTTCAAATTGAGGTTTAATTAAAAGAACACCCTCCCCTTGCGGTTGCAAAATTTTTTTAATTTTTTCTAAAAGCTTGGTTACGGATATAAAGGAAACATCCATAACAAATCCTTGAACCTTCTCGTCACAAAAAATACTTTCATCGATGTGTCTGAAATTGGTTCTTTCCATAACAACAACCTTGTCACTTTGTCGCAGCGACCAATCCAATTGCCCGTATCCCACATCAATCGCATAAACTTTTTTTGCACCATTTTTTAATAAACAATCGGTAAAACCGCCCGTCGATGCTCCGATATCTAAAAAGATTTTGTCCGAAACGGAGAGTTCAAATACTTCCAATGCTTTTTGGAGCTTATTGCCTCCTCTGCTGACAAAAGAGTCCTCTGTGGCGGTTATCGTAACCTTTTCGGAATTGTAATCCACTTTGATTTGTTCGCCGGGCTTACTGCACACCGTGCGATCCAGCTGCACATGACCGACCATAATTTCGCGTTTTGCCTTTTCCCTGGTTTGAAAAAAACCCTTTTCTACCAGCCACTTATCCAGCCTTATTTTTTTCACTTGAATTTATTCCAAACTTTCCAAATATTTAGAGAGTTGTACGGCGGCAACGGCACCATCGGAGGCGGCTGTAACTACTTGACGCAACGGTTTTACACACATATCCCCTGCAACATACACACCGGGATAAGGCGTTTCCATTTTTTCATTTGTTCGTACATAACCCGCATCGTCCATCGGTATTTTTCCCTTAATCGGTTGGGTATTCGGTACCTGCCCGACAAACATAAAAACGCCGTCCATGGGCTCTTCATAAAGTTTTCCGGTTGAGATATCTTTAAATACAACGGACTCTACAAAGTCTTTACCTTTAATTTCTTCAATAAGCGTTTCCGGTCTTAATTGGATTTTTTCGTTTTTATGTGCCCTGTCCTGCAAAATTTTAGTCGCACGCAGTACATTTCTTCGATAAACAATACCGACACTTCTTGCAAACTTTGTTAAGAACAACGCTTCTTCCAAGGCAGAGTCACCACCGCCGACAACAATAACATTTCTGTCTCTGAAAAATGCCGCGTCACAAGTTGCGCAATAAGATACCCCGCGTGCCGCAAAGGTATCTTCGCCTTTTGCGCCCAACTTTTTAGGGTGGGCACCCATTGCCAAAATAAGGCCTTTCGTTTTAAAGGTTTGATTTTTACAATGAACTTCGTAACCGTCGTCTATCGAATCGAAATCTGTAAATTCGTCGGTAACAAATTGCGCGCCGAAGCTTTCACATTGTTTGCGCATGGTGTCGGTTAACTCAAAACCGGATATGACCGTCGTTAACCCGGAATAGTTTTCGACCTCGTAGGATGTGGCAATTTGACCACCTATTCCCGCTTTTTCTATAATTAAAGTACGTAATAAACCTCTTGCGGCATAAATACCTGCGGTTAAACCCGCCGGTCCGCTGCCAATAATTACAACATCATAATCCATTAATAGTTAATCTCCTCTTCTAATAAAGTTTTTTCTTCGTCCAAGGCATCTATTAATCCTTTAACAATATTAACCGAGTGGTCGCCGATTCTTTCCAAATTGGATAATATGTCCGCATAAACAATACCGGCATAAGGGTTACAAACACCTTCATTGAGTCGTTTTATATGTCTGTCAATATAAAGATCCGTCAAGTCGTCGATTACGTTTTCTCTATCTAATATCCGATGACAGATTTCTAAATTTTTATATTTCAAGGCATCGCTCAAATCAATTAATATCGCTTCAACCGTACCGAGTAATTCCATTAATTCCGAACGACCGTTTTCGCTGAAAATAATTTTGTCTTCATAAACATTGGTTGCCGCTTCCGATACGTTGACGCAATGGTCGCCAATTCTTTCTAAACCATGAACGCTCTTAAAAATAAAAGCGACGAGCTGATTATCTTCGACACTTAAATCGATATTGGATAATTGAACCGTGTAATCGACAATATTTTTTTCAAAACTGTCAATCATATTTTCGGTTTCATCTATTTTATGTGCATTTTTCGGCGCACCGTTTTCGATATCCTCCATGGTACGTCTAAAGTTTTTCAGACACATGTTTTCCATGGTAATCATTTCGTTATAAACTTGACCTAAGGCAACAGACGGGTTGCTTAACAAACGAGTATCTAATTGAATGGCAAACTCCGATTTTTCACTGGGAATCATTTTATCCAACAGTCCGACTAAACCGTTAAGGAAGGGTAAAATAACCACCATATTCGCTACGTTAAACAGAGTATGCATCATGGCGATTTGTCTGGCAAGGTTCGGCACCACTTGTTGATTGCTGTCAATCATGGTACCGGATACACCGACAACAAATTCATAAACGGGATTTGTCGATGACACCATACTAATCACCCCGAAAATTCCGAGCACCCAAACGGCACCGAAAATATTAACGAACAAATGTATCAAAGCAGCCTTGTGTGCCGTTTTGGATGTTCCAATACTGGATATCATAGCTGTAACGCAGGTGCCAATGTTGGTGCCGATTATAATTGGCGTGCAAACCTGTATGGCATCTGAAGCCGACATATCCAGAAACAATCCTGATAAAGCGATGGCTTGCAGCAAACCGACTGTTGCGGATGAGCTTTGCATCACTGCGGTAACCAAGGCACCCAGTATTAATCCCCAAAATGGGTTCATGCCGTATTTGGACAGTAACTCTTTAATAAATTCACTTTCTTTCAAGGGTTCCATAACGCCGGACATAACGGAAATTCCGAAAAATAACAAGCCGAAGCCCAAAATAATGGATCCCAAAACAGTTGTTTTTTTACGTTTAGAAAAAAGTGTGAGGAGTGTACCGATACCGATGAACACGGGACTTAACGCCGTAATATTAAAGGCGATTAATTGTGCCGTAATTGTAGTACCGATGTTAGCCCCCAAAATGACACCGGCAGCTTGTTGTAATGTCATAAGAGATGCGTTTACAAAGCCTACAACCATAACGGTGGTTGTACTGGAACTTTGTACAATCATTGTAACGATTGTACCAACCAAAATAGCTTTAAAACGATTATTTGTTAATACTTCCAATAGTGCTTTCATTCGGTTACCGGCCAGTATCTTTAAGCCTTCACTCATCAAATGCATACCGTAGATGAATAGACCTAAGCCTCCGATTAAACCTGCCGTCATTGCGAATAACATATAATTCCCTCCAGTAAATTAATAATCAACCAGTCATTTTATTTTAACATGGTTTTAAAATTTTAAACACCTTTAAATAAAATTTTGATTGTATTAACGTTTTCTTTGCTATATGGTATGATTAGAATATTAATTACGTTTGCCTTAAGGAGGATTAAATGCACAGCTTTACAATGAGTGAGATTGTCAGCATAGCTAAAATGCGGGGAATTATTTTCCCGGGTTCAGAAATATATGACGGATTAGCCAACAGTTGGGATTACGGTCCCATCGGGGTTGAAATAAAAAATAATTTAAAAAGAGCTTGGTGGAAAAAATTTATTCAGGAGTCGCCATACAACGTGGGTATCGATGCCGCCATTTTAATGAACCCCAAAACATGGGAAGCATCCGGGCACTTAAGCGGATTTAACGACCCTTTAATGGATTGTAAATCCTGTCAAACCCGATACCGTGCAGACAAATTATTGGAAGATTACTTTGCCTCCAAAAATGAAGATGTTGTTGTAGACGGTTGGTCCAATGAAAAAATGTACGCCTACATTACCGAACATCAGGTAGCCTGCCCCAATTGCGGAAAATCGGACTTTACCGACATTAGACAATTTAATTTAATGTTTAAAACCTTTCAGGGCGTTACTGAAGACAGTACCTCGGAGTTATATATGCGCCCTGAAACCGCACAAGGCATTTTTGTAAACTTTAAAAATGTTCAACGCTCGACCAGAAAAAGAATACCTTTCGGTATCGGTCAAATCGGAAAATCCTTCCGAAATGAAATTACGCCGGGCAACTTTATTTTCAGAACCAGAGAATTTGAACAAATGGAATTAGAATTTTTCTGTGCACCGGATACCGACTTGGAGTGGTTTCATTACTGGAAAGAACAGTGCATACAATGGTTGTATGACCTTAACATTGAACCGAAAAAATTGCGCTTCAGAGATCATTCACCGGAAGAACTGTCCCATTATTCCAAAGCAACCGTCGATATCGAATACGAATTTCCTTTCGGTTGGGGCGAACTTTGGGGCATTGCGGACAGAACCGACTTCGACTTAAAACAACACCAGACTTTCTCAGGAAAGAGTATGGAATACCAAGATCCCGTCACCAACGACAAATATGTCCCCTATTGTGTGGAACCGTCCTTAGGTTGCGACAGAGCGTTTCTGGTTATTTTATGCGATGCCCTCAAAAAAGAAAGCTTGGAAGACGGCAGCGAACGATCAGTAATGAAGATTCATCCCTACCTGTCCGCCTTTAAAGCTTGTGTACTGCCTCTATCAAAAAAACTTAGTGATAAAGCTCGCGACGTATATAGCGAATTATCCAAATACTTCCCGGTAGATTACGATGAAGCCGGATCTATCGGCCGTCGATACAGACGCCAAGATGAAATCGGAACACCTGTTTGTATCACCGTTGATTTTGACACTTTGGAAGATAATGCCGTTACTTTAAGAGATCGCGATACGATGGAACAAATTCGTATGCCGATCGACGAAGTGGCCGATTACATTCAAAAATTAATTGCGTTTTAATATAACCGTTAACCACTAAAAATAAAAGCTGAGAACCTGTTGAGTTCTCAGCTTTTATTTTTAGTGTTAAACATCTCTGTTGCAGATGTAATGGATCATTGTTTCTAAAAAGGAGGTATCTTCCTCCAGTTTTTTCATCAACTCTAATCCCTCTTCCTTTAACTCTTTCAGTTTTTCTTTTGCACCCTGAATACCGTATAGAGTGACATAGGTTGTTTTATGATTGGCAACGTCGCTTCCGATCGTTTTTCCGAATACTTCAGGATCGCCTTCTACATCCAGAATATCGTCACGTATTTGAAAGGCCAGACCGATAATGTCGCTATAACGTTTTAAAACGGTGTAGATTGTTGCATCGACCTTTGCCATAATACCACCACATAATACAGCGGCATTAATTAAAGCCCCGGTTTTATGCGTATGAATGTAATGTAGGGTCATATCGTCGATTTCTTTGTTTTCAGATAATAAATCAACAACCTGCCCGCCGATCATACCGTTGGCTCCGGCTGCGGAAAATAAAATGTTCATAGCTTTAACATAAGCCGACAACAGATCATTTTTTAAACTGTCGGCTCCATTTAATGCCGTTTCCATTGCTAAATTCAATAAACCGTCGCCGGCCAACAGAGCTATATCTTCCCCGAACAACATATGATTTGTTGGCTTGCCCCTTCTTACTTCGTCGTTATCCATGCAGGGCAAATCGTCGTGAATTAATGAATAGGTATGGATATATTCCAAAGAGATCGCCAAAGGTATAATATTTTCGAAGTCACCTCCAAAAATTTTTGCTACTTGCAACATCAACACCGGACGTATTCTTTTACCACCGGTTTCCATACTATATCGCATGGCTTTTGTCAAAATTTCAGGTGCGTCATTCAGGGAGTTCTCAATGGTTGACATCATCTTTTGTTCAAAATAATCTTTTGTTTGATTGTATTCTTTTTGAAATTTTTTCATTTTTATTCCCAATTCAAATCGGTTTCTTCTAATTCGTCGGTTATTTTTTTTACTTTTAATGCCGTATTACGTAGTGTTTCCTGACAGTCCTTAACCAACGCCATTCCTCTTTCAAAATATATAAGACTTTCCTCCAGACCGGTACTTTCCTGATCCATAGCTAAAATACAATTTTCAATTTCTTTCATTTTTTCTTCAAAATTTTTCATTATGACCACTGATTTGCTCGACCACCGCATGGGCTTCGCCATCGTGGAAGATTAAATGTATCCCCTCTCCTAAAGTTAAATCTGTTACCTTTTTAATCAATTGTCCATTCAAATTTTCTGCAAGGAGATATCCTTTTTCTAATAGTGAACGAGGGTTCAATGTATTCAGTCGATTGGTTACCAAGATTAAAGCCTTTTCCGCTACACTGTGTTTTTTTTCGATTTGATCGATAAGGGTTTTCCTCTTGTCCTTTAAAGACAAATACCACCGTATTAGTTTTTTATCCGGCTTTTGAGCTACTATATTATTTTTTAAAATGGCGATATTGTGATTTTTCCTCTCCAGAACACTTCGAATACGACTGTTCAATTGTTCCTTTCGATCTTTTAAATGGTTAAATATTTGAATATGGTTTTCTGCAACCATTTCCGCCGCTACCGACGGTGTCGGTGCCCTAAAATCGGCAACAAAATCCGAAATGGTAAAATCCGTTTCGTGACCGACGGCGGAGATAACAGGATGTCGGTTTTTAAAGATTGTTTCGGCCAATTGCCTGTCGTTAAAACACCATAAATCTTCAATGGAACCGCCGCCTCTGCCAATAATAATCGCGTCGATGTCTTGGCGTAGATCAAAATAATCTAATGCTTTTATCAGCCCGTTACTTGCCTGAACCCCTTGCACAAGCGAAGGGTATACCAGACAGGTGACAGCAGGCGCTTTATGCGTCAAAACGGACAGAATATCGTGCAGTGCCGCACCATCGATAGAAGTAATAATACCGACTTGACGTATAACGGACGGTAAGCTTTTTTTGAATTTTTCATCAAAATACCCCAAGCTTTTTAATTCCTGTTTCAAAGCTTCATAGCGTTCAAATAATTCACCTAATCCCGCAACTTTTACAGATCGTACGCCAAGTTGATATTGCCCCATCCGTTCATAAACCGTTACGGAAGCCGTGACAACCACCTGCAAGCCGTCATATAGTTGTATTTTACTTTTTAAATAATCGCTTTGATACATCACGCAGGAAATTCTACTTTCCCCGTCTTTTAATGAAAAATAGGCGTGTCCGTTACTGTGAAGCTTAAAATTGGAGATTTCTCCTTCCACTTTAATGCTCTTTAATAAAGCGTTGGATTCCAAAACCGTTTTAATAAATCGATTAATTTCTTTTACGCTAATAATTCGGTCAATCATCACTTTTCTCCAATGCTCTTCTTGCCAACAAAGCACAACCGACCCCATTGTCCGATGACAGACCCGGCTCCGCAAACGCAATACGTTTGTATTTTAAATTCGCCTGTAATAAACGCTGGCGAATATAGCGGTTGGACATTACCCCTCCGGAAAATAGTAACAACTCTCGATATTGTTCTGATTTTTGTTGACTTAGTGCATTAATGAGTACTCTTGCTAAAATCTCAAATAAAGTCAAGGCAATATCTTGCGGCGGGTAACCTTTTTCGATCCAAGCTTTGCAAATGTTTTCGTAGCCCGACAAATTAAAATGACGATTAGAAAAACTCAGTGTTATAGGTCTATCCGTAATGACCGACCCCTTTTGTGCCAGGTCCTCCAAATGTTTGCCTGCCGGAAAAGGCAAGCCCAACAAAACTCCAATGCGATCCACCAATTGTCCCGCATGCAAATCCAATGTTTTGCTGAAAATTTTACTCTGATACCCTTCCGACTTTGATGTGACTTCCAAAATCTCCGATGTCCCCCCGGAATAATGAACTGCAGTAAATTTGGACGGTACACCACGCCATGAAATACCGGCAGAATAAAGGGCAGCCTCAATATGATTTTCCTGATGGGATACTTCTACAAGCGGTATTTTTAAAACTTCGGACAATACCTTCGCAGTCGAATAACCTGCTAAAAAAACCGGCATATAAGAACCTTCCTGCCGTCTCGGCCGAACGGATACACCAATTCCAGACAAGTTATCCTTTAAAGAGATTTTAGTTGCAAGTTCCGTTATTAATACCGGTAATTGATTGACGTGTTGGTAATGAGCATCCGCTTGACGCAAACCTCTGGCACCGGCTTTTACCTTTAACATTTTTTTGATATTTGCAAGTAACAAGCCGTTGCTGTTAACCAAAGCTAAAGAAGTCGTATAATTACTGGTATCGATACCTAAATAATTTTTAATCATCTGAAGATAACCGTTTTTCAGCTATATTATGTAAAACACCGTTGATGTACTTGGTGGAGGCTTCTTCTGAATACATTCTGGTTAATTCTATTGCTTCATTAATTGCAATTTCCGGTGGTTGCTTCAGAAAGTGCATTTCAGCTAAAGCGGTTCTTAATATGGTCACTTCTATTAAGGGTAAGCGACTTAAACGCCAATTTTTTTTCAAAAAAGCTTCTAAAATTTCATCCAATTCGCTTTGGTGTTCCACTACCGATTGTATAATTTTTTTAGTATAGCTTTCATCATATTGAAAGTTTTTATCCTGTTTAAAGAACTGTATAAAATAATCGTGAGGATTGATGTCCTCATGAAATTCTATTTGATATAAACATTGAAGGGCAAGCTCCCTTTCCTGTTTCATATATTTTTTCTTTTTCATGATCTTAATCTCCGAAAAAGTTTCTTCTTATTTAATTTCCAAGTGTCTTTCCTGCTAGGTTTACGTTCAAAAAAATATAAAGCGGAGCTTTGTATATACTCTGCCCCGCTATCGTCATTTGCTGAGTTTATAGCCATCATGACTTAGTAACGCCCACAACCTTCTACATGTACGTTGACCCGGGAGGCACGACCGCCGGAAATAACCTCTACCGCTTCTTTTACTTTGATTTGGGCTTCCCTTGCCACTTTTGGAATATCGGCATTTAAATCGACAATCACATGCAAATTGACAATGTAACCGTCTTCGGACTCAATTACTTTAACGCCTTTAGATACGGTCGACGGATTTATGACATCCAAAATTTCATCCGATAGACTCATAAACATTTTTTCGATTCCGTTAACACCTAAAGCCGCAGTACTGCTGATACTGCACAACATCTCTTTTGAGATTTCTTGAGGTATTTTATAATTCATTTGATCCTTCCTATTACTCTTTTGTACCGTCTAATTGTTCTACAACCGATTCTTCGAGTTTAAAGTCTTCTCCGCAATGCGGGCATTGTACATCGTTCGCCTCAAAGTCTTCGAAGTCCGCTAAATAAACTTCGTGGCATGCCGGACAAACCACTTCGTATAAGTCGTCGTCATCATCTTCATCTCTGTGACAATGACAATCATAGTGCATGTCGTCGAGGTCTTCCAATTCGCTGTAATAGACTTCTTCCAATAAATCTAAATCTTCGTCTATTTCTTCAACATAGGTTTCCAATTCATTGTGTGCTTCTTGTAAATTTTCGATTTCATAGGCCATTTCCTGCAAAATAGTAATGACTTCGGTCAAAACATTTTGCACTCGATCTTCTTCTGAAAAACCGTAGCCTTCAGTTAAACCTTTTAAGTATGCAATTTTTTCATTTAACAGTTTCATTATACCCTCTCCATGTACTCGTTGCTACGTGTATCAATACGAATGACATCGCCTTCATTAACAAAAAGAGGAACTGAAATGGTTGCACCCGTTTCGACCGTTGCGGGCTTTACGGCACCGGTTGCGGTATCTCCTTTAACACCGGGTTCTGTTTTTGTTACCGCCAACTCTACAAAGTTGGGAGCGGAAACGGAAAAGGCATCGCCTTTAAAAAATCTGATAGTGGCGTTATCGTTTTCTCTTAAATACATCATGGCGTCTTCTACCTGCGAATAATTTAAGGGTATTTGTTCGTAGGAATCAAGATCCATAAAATAATACAGATCGCCATCCGAATATAAGTATTGCATTTCTTTTGTTTCTATATGAGCTCTTGGAAATTTTTCCGACGGGTTAAAGGATTTTTCCGTAACGGCTCCGGTTAAAATATTTCTTATTTTTGTTCGAACAAAGGCGGCTCCCTTTCCGGGTTTTACGTGTTGAAAGTCAACAATTGTGTAAACACTGCCGTCCATTTCGAAAGTTAGTCCTTTTCTAAAATCGCCTGCTGATACCATTTAATATTCCTCCATTGTTTAGAGTATTCTTTTACATTTTATCATATTGAAAAACATACTTCAAACGAATTCACATTCTTCTCAATAAGATCCCTCTAAGGGTTTGACTTAAATCCGGGATAGCTTTCATAAATTTAAATCGGCTTTTATCCGTCATTTTTTTAACGGCTTCATATTGTCCGTCACCCAATTCCAGCAATAAATAACCGCCGGGTTTAAGGTATGTCGGAGCTTGTTCAATAATACGACGGTAGTAATTTAAACCGTCCTTTCCACCATCCAAAGCCGAGTGTGGTTCATAATCTACAATTTCAGTTTGTAAATTTTTGATAGCACCGCTTTCTATGTAGGGTGGGTTGGAAATGATAAAATCAAAACACCGCTCTGTAAGTTCATTAAACAAGTTGCTTCGTAGGATTTTCACATTGTGTAGATCTAAGTAGTGTTTGTTGTGCCTAGCGACAGACAATGCTTCAATAGAAACATCCGACAAAGTGACTTCCGTTTTCGGATAAAGTTTTGCAATGCTTAAACCGATGGCACCGCTACCCGTACATAAATCCAATATTCTCGGAGAATAGTTTGTTAACGTATCCTTAAATGTCTCAATAAAATCAATCACTAAAGATTCCGTATCCGGTCGGGGTATTAAGACGTGTTCGTTAACTTTAAAAGTTAAGCCCATAAATTCTTTTTCGCCGACAATATACGCATAGGGCATGTGATATTTACGTTTTTTTATAAGATCTTCGTAGTTTGCAATGGTTCTTTTATCCAACTGCTGCTCGGGAAAAGTATATAAAATAACCCGATCCTGCTTTAAGCAATGAGCCAACAAAATTTCGGATTCGAACCTGGGGTTCTCGATGCCGGCTTTTTTTAAGTGCTCACAGCCTTGAGCCAGGATCTCTCCAACTGTTATTGTTGAATAATCAAAAACAAAAAAACCGGTAGGACCGGCTTTTTTATTACTCTGCTCTTTTACCATATTTACGATTGAAGCGTTCGACACGCCCACCGGTATCTACCAGTTTTTGTTTTCCTGTATAGAAAGGATGACACTGAGAACATATCTCAACCCTTAATTCAGGTTTGACGGATCCGGTTTCAAATGTATTGCCACAGGCACATCGAACTATGGATTTTCCATATTTCGGATGAATATCCTTTTTCATTTGATTCACCTCTCTCTCTCTGCTGTTTTTTCTAACTTAAATAGTATATCAAATTAGTTACTTGCTGTAAACTAAATTTTTATCTTGTTTGAAGAAAAATATTTATAACGTTGATACTTCCGATAATATTACCGATGGCTGTACCGATGTTTGTCATGGTGGCGACCAACAATATTTTTGTAACTTTATTTTTCCAGAAACCTTTAAGTGTGTAAATGTCCTTCGGCAAATTTTGAAAATCAACCACTTGCGGTTTTTGGATTTTTATTTGCATTAGCCCCGAAAACCACCCGGCTGCCAGTACGGGGCTCAATGCAGAAATCGGCGCAACGACAACAGCAGTTAAAATCGATAAAATATGGCCTCCCCCGGCCGCGGCACCCAATCCGGATAAACCCATGGTTAGCGCTAACCAATATAAGGTTTGTTGCCAACCCGCTGCAGTATTTTGTGTAAATGTATAGCCGACCATCGCAACAAGAGCAAGGGGCAATACCCAGGCAAGTACTTTGCTCCAACTCTTTTTTTGCGGCAAATGTTCCAATGCCCTTAAATCGATTGTTTTATGAATATTGTCTATGATACCTTGAGCATGGGCGGCACCGACTACAGCCACAATTTTTTTACCCGGTGCATTTCGGATGTTTTCAGCCAAGTATAAATCCCGTTCATCCAACAAGTGGACTTTAACACCTTGAAATGTATTTGCCAGTTCGTCCATGGCTGCCGTTAAAGCATCTTTTTGTTTTAAATTTTCCAGATCTTCTTCCGTTATTTCTTCGTCGTCCAAAACGGAGCTTAATATAGCATACAACAACTTCGCCTTTTCAGTTAAAGAAGATCCGCTCCAAATGCGTTTAAAGGTAATTTGAATATCTCTGTCCGCTAAAACAAGATCGGCACCGATTGCTTCGGCTGAAACAATGGCTTGTATCATTTCCTGACCGGATTGTATGTTAAACTGTTCCGCGAGTTTTCTCTGATAGTTGGATAAGATTAAATTCATTAAAAAGAAACCCGTCCGTCCCTCTTTAACAATTTTTGCAATATCCATTTTTTCCCAACGCTCTTTATCCTTTAAAGAGCGATAGCGGTCTTTATCTAATTCAATGCAAACGGAGTCGGGTTGCTCGCTTTCAATAACTTCTTTAACCTCTTTAGCACTTTCCGCCGAAACGTGTGCCGTTTTAATTAGGATGATTTCTTTATCCAGGTATTGAATTCTCTCGATATTCGAATTTTCCAAAATAACTCCTGATTACTCTTTTTCTATTAGCGATTTACGCTCGATCAATTCGAATGGAATGCGAATGCTCTTGATTTCGGTTTCTTCTTTTTCACACAATTTAATGAGCATTCTGGTGGCAATTGCACCGATATCATACATCGGGTGGCTGATAGTGGTTATTTCAGGTTGAACCCATTGGGAAATCCAAAGATCGTTAAATCCGCAGACACTGATATCCTCCGGTACGGAGAAACCTTTTTGCTGTGCCGCACGTATAGCTCCTAAGGCCATTTGATCATTATAGCATAATGCAGCGGTAAAAGGCTTATCTAACATCAGTGCCTTTTCCATCGACTTGTAGCCGCCCAAAACAGTTTCTCTGCCATAAAATAACAGGCTTTCATCCATAGGAATATCGTTCTCTTCAAAGGCTCTCTTTACGCCGTTTAAACGTTGGCGGTTAACATAGCCTTCGACCATCTCATCATAAAACAATGCAAATTGCCGATGTCCTTTTTCGATGCATTTCTTAGCCAATTCATAGGAGGCCTGTTCGTTATCTATTAATACCGAGCTGATATCGTCACCTAAATCCGGAACACACCCTAAAACCGCTTGACAAGGTGCTTTAATTATTTCATCTCTTAATTCTTCGGAAAGATTTTTGCCTACAAACATTACACCGTCACATTGTTTTTCCAAAAGGACACCCAGAGACTCTTTTTCTTTTTCCGGTTCCATATCCGTGTTAATTAAAATAATGTTGTAATTATAGATACCGCTCACATCTTCCGCACCTCTGACAATTTCCGTGTAAAAGGGGCTGGTGATATCGGGTATCATTATTCCCAAAGTATTGGTCTTTTGTATTTTTAAACTTCGTGCAATGGCATTGGGTTTATAGCCCGTTTTTTTAATTGCCTTCAGTACACGCTTTTTTGTTTCTTCGTTAACGAGAGGGATGTTGTTGACTACTCTGGAAACCGTAGCAACCGATACATTAGCTTCCTTTGCAACGTCGACTATTTTTACTTTCATATTTGTTTCGGTTCACCTTTCTTTATTATGAAACCGCTTGAATCGCATCAGCTATTAATTTCGGAGCCAGTTCACATTGGTATTCCGGTACGGCACAAACCGCAAATCTCAGACCGCCTTTAATCGCCAACATAAACAAGTTGTCCTCCATTAATTTTTCTGCCACTTGTTGTGATGCTTTACAAGGAATAGTGATAAAAAACCCGCTTTTATAAGGCAAGGTAGGTAATTGTACTTCTTTGGCCGCTCTTAAAAAAGTTTCCGCTCTTTTATGAACCAATTCGGTATAGCGGCTTCGTTCCGCAGTAAATTTTTCATGTAGTTCGGAGTTTTCTCTTATTTTTGCAACGACTTCCATAGCACTGCGCGTTCCGTTAGACCATGTTCCCCTACTGGAAAAGGTACAAGCGTTTAAAAATTCCTGTGCAACCGCTTCACATGAAGACACGCAAATTAGTGCACCGTTTCGTAAGCCGTACATGGTATAACTTTTAGATGCGGAGTAGGCAAATAAAAACAAAATATTCTCCGGTAAGCCAGACAACATTTGTGTAAACGCCCGTTCTTCCTTAGTTGCAAAATCTATGTAAGCTATATCGCATAATACAATTACCGGTAAACCATTTTGTGCTTTATCTTTTAAGAACGAGATAATTTGTTGCCATTCTTCCGTAGTTATCGAGTAGCCTGTCGGATTATGTGCCGGCGTGTTGAAAACCGTCATAACCCTTTTTTGTTTATCTGCCAACACGTTAAAGCATTCTTTAAAAGCCGTTAAATTAAAACCGTTGTTATCGTTAAATAAAGGGTAAAAAGCAACTTTCCTCCTGTTTTCGGCGGCTATGGTTTCGTAAGGTTGCCAGTGCCAGTCGGGTATTAGGATTGCATCACCTAATTCCGTATAATTGCAAAACGCATGGCGTACGGCACCGGTACCGCCTGGGGTTGCAACTGCTTCTATATAAGCCTTCGGTAAGTTGTCGTCGAAACAATCACAAATGGCAGACTCTATAAAGTTCGGTAATCCGCCAATTCCCGCATAAGCCGCTATTTTAGCATTATCCAAAGTTTTCATTGTATCATAAACTGTTTCAAAGCATACAAGATTACCTTCGTCATCTGCCAATGCTCCCAATGTGGAGTCAATTACATTTTCTTTTCCGATAATTACTTTTTTTTCATTTGCCAGTGCCGCCATTCGAAAAGTAGGATCAGGTCCTCCCGCTCTCAGGCAGCTGTCTATTACCATTTGACTCATCTTTTCCTCTCCGATTACATTTTTCTTTTATAAATACTGTTACCAAGTGCATCTATCGCTACAACTACAGGAAAATCCCGCACCATTATTTTTAGAATTGCTTCCGCACCCAAGTCCTCATAAGCGATGAGCTCCCTGCCGACTATGCATTTTGCATAATAGGCACCAGCTCCGCCAATAGCGGCAAGATATACTGCACCGTTTGTTACCATACTATCAATAACCGCCTGTGAACGGTCGCCTTTACCGATCATTACACTTAAGCCGCTCTCCAGGAGTTGCGGTGTATAGCGATCCATTCGAGATGCGGTTGTCGGACCTGCCGATCCGATGACCTGCCCCGGTTTTGCAGGAGTCGGTCCCATATAATAAACGGCTTGGTTTTCTAATGGAAAGGGCAACGGTTCACCCGAAGCCATATTATCAGACAACCGCCCGTGGGCGGCATCCCTTGCAACATACAAAGTGCCGCTTAATAACAACCAGTCACCTGCTTGGAGGTTTTTAAGTTCTTCTTTGTTTTTGACAGGAAGGTTCAACTTAATTGCTTTCATCATAAACTCCGAGTAACATGTCTGTTTAGATAACAACATATGTTTACAGCTACCGGCAAACCGGCAATATGAGTAGGATAGGTTTCAACATGAACCGCCAAAGCTGTCGTTTTTCCGCTAAACCCCATCGGTCCGACCCCGGAATCATTTATTTTTCGGAGCAATACGCCTTCCAGTTCACGAATATGAGTTTGCAGATGTGGTTGGTTTAGCGGACGCATCAAAGCTTCTTTAGACATAGACGCCGCTTTTTCAAAGGTTCCGCCCAAACCGACACCTACAACAACCGGTGCACAGGCGTTGGGGGCTTTTTCAATAACGGTACCGGTCACAAAATCAATGACTCCATTGATCCCATCGGCAGGTTTTAACATTTTTATTCTACTGGTATTTTCCGATCCGAAGCCTTTCGCCGAAAGGGTTATGTGAAAGCAATCTTCTCGAGTTATTCGATAATAAATAACTGCCGGACAATTATTTTTTGTGTTGTTACGCAAGATGGGATCCTCCACAATAGACTTACGCAAATAACCTTTCTCATACCCCGATGCCACACCTTTGTGAATAGCGTCTTCGATAAAGCCGCCTTCTATGCACGTATTTTGCCCCATGGTAATATAAACAACCACCATGCCGGTATCCTGACAAATCGGCAATTGTCGATTTTCCGCCATTTCGATATTTTGAAGCATGAGCTCCAGCGTTTTTCTTTCCAAATTATTGTCGGAGACCTCTATACTTCGGCTAATTTCATTTTTTACATCTTTCGGAAGTCGGTAATTAGCCTCCATACACATTTCTTTTATTGCTTTTATGATTTGATTGACATGAATTTTTTTCATTTTATCTTAAATTCGGAAATCCGTTTTGTTTCAAGGCTTCGTACAAAATAATATTTACAGCATTTGCCAGGTTCAGCGATCTGGCTTGTTCCAAGTCCAACATCGGAATGCGAATTGATGTCACTTTCGGGTCTTTATGAATCGTCTCAGGAACACCTGCCGTTTCTTTACCGAAAAGAAAAAAGTCCTCCGAGGTATACTGAAAGTCCGAATAGCATTGTTCAGCATGGGTGGTTAACAAGTATAGTTGCTTGTCGGGATAAATGTTTTTAAATTCTTCATAGTTTTCGTAAACATGCAAATCCAAAAGATTCCAATAATCGAGACCTGCACGTTTTAGTGCTTTTTCCGACAGTGAAAAACCCAGGGGCTTGATCAAGTGTAATGTTGTAGCGGTTACGGCTGCCGTCCTGGCAATATTACCTGTATTTTGTGGGATTTCCGGTTGGTATAATACAATGTTCAAAAAAGTACTCCTTGCTTTATCGAAAATTATTTAGGTAAGGTGATTGTAAAGGTACTGCCGACATCCGGCTCAGAACTGACGTCAATTTTTCCTTTATGCATTTTAACAACAGCATCCGCTATATTTAAGCCTAAACCGAAACCGCCTTTTTCCCGATGACGTGCATCGTCAACCCGATAAAATCTGTCAAATATTTTTTGTCGTGCTTCATCGCTCATTCCGATACCCTCATCTTTAACAGATAGGACAACCGATGTTTTTGATTGGCGAAGCGATACTAGAACAGTTCCCACTTCTTTTGAATATTTTATTCCGTTATCTATAAAAATACGAAGTGCTTGTTTGATACGTTCCCTGTCGCCACAGAAAAGAACATCTTTCTCCAAGGACGATCGAAGCGTAATACCGTTTTCCTCTGCAATACCTTGCATCAAATCTACCATTTCTTCACACAATTCGGTCAAGTTAAACTCACTTTTCTCCAATACAATCTGGCGGTTATCCGCCTGAGCTATCAACAACAGGTTTGCGATAAGTTTACTCATGGTATGAGCTTCGTTTTCGATATTATTCAACCATTTTGCATTTTCTTTTATAGTTTCATCTTCCTTAAATTCCAGAACATCCAAGTTGGATTGAATAACCGCCAACGGTGTTCTTAATTCGTGGGAAGCATCTGCAACGAATTTTTTTTGTGCTTCGTATGAAGACTTAATGGGTTGTAGGTTTTTTCCTGCAATAAAGTAAGAGAGCGGAAACAGCAAAAGCGCTCCGGCTGCACCGATAACAATTAGAAAACTGACCGTCTTTGCCATTAAAGTTTTTTCAGCCGTGGTATTTTGAAAGACTTGCAGTGTGTAAGTTCTTCCCTCTTTCGTGTAATCGGTTTGGTACATGCGATAGGAGTTATCGTTTAACTCGAAGTTTTCGTAGCCGGTAAATTTTTTGTGACTCTGCAAGTACCGATACCCTTTTACGATAAGGCCTTCACGGCTCACTTTATTTTCGACGATCATATCGCTGCTGTTCCATTTGATATAGTCGTAACCGGTTAAATCATAGTCCGTACGTACTATATTAAAACGTTCGTCACCGACCGTTTCGGAAAAGGTGTTTCTGGATATCAAATTGTTCGCCGTGTCGTATAAGTAAACCTCACCGGAATAACGCATGGACCAATTCATAAAAAACACAATCGATCCGACAAATACTGCTAAAAAAATAATAAGTGTAGAGGTGGAGAACAGTGCAATTTGTCTTTTGATTTCCCGAAACATATGCCGTTATCTTTTTCCGATGGAGTAGCCGACCCCTCGAATCGTATCAATTTTTACATTGGTATCCAGAATTTTCTTTCTTAAATTATGAACATAAATTTCGATATTGTTTTCGTTAACTTCCTTATCGAAACCCCATACACGATCTAAGATTTGTTCTCTTGTAAAGACTTGATTGGGACGTTTTAACAACATCTCTAAAATTTTTGATTCTTTCACGGATAGTTTGTATTCTTTACCCTTTGCTTCCAAGATGTTTTTTTTCGTGTTGAACTCCAAATCTTCATAAGTAATGATTTCCCCTTTAATATCCTGATTCGGACGTCTGCTCAATGCACGAATTCGGGCAAAAAGCTCCTTGGCCGAAAAAGGTTTCACCAAGTAGTCATCAGCTCCTAAATCCAGACCTTTAACTTTATCATCTACCGTACCTTTTGCGGTAAGCATGAGTACCGGAGTTTTTATATCCGCCTCTCTAACTTCTTTTAAGATTTCCAAACCGCTTTTTAACGGTAACATAATATCCAAAACAATCACATCGTAAATAGGGTTCAATGCAAATAAAAGACCTTCTTCACCATCATTTGCAACATCACAATCTATGTTTTGAATTTTACATAATTCCTGTAATGCGTCGGTAATTTTTATTTCATCTTCTATGAATAATAATCTCATTAATGTCCCTCCTGGTTTTATTGCTGTTAACAAGATTATGAAAACAGCAACTCTTTTACTCCCTTATCTTACATCATTTAAGGTTTATTTTCAATTTTTTTACATTATATTTTTCGATTGAATTTATGAAGCTTTTATTTCTATGTATTACTGCAATTTTTCAAACAAAGTGGTATACAAATTTGAGTACTCAATTAAAAAAGAGACAATTTAATGCCTCTTTTGTAGTTGAGTTGTTTGATTTTTATTGAACCCTGAGTATTAGTTCCATATGATTATACGCCAAACCTTGAGGTAAGATTTCATTTAAACGTTGGTTGATAAGGCTTTCAAGTTTTTCATCGTGCAGATCTTGAATGCTGTTAGTTTCGTCATCTATCACATGCACGTGAAAGGAGGTTATCGCATCAAATCGCATCACTTCGTTTTGGTCATGCAGTTTTACAATCAAGCCTTTTTCTTCAAAAGTATCCAAGATATTGTAAATCGTACCGACGGACATTACGTGCCCTTCTTTTTCCAACATTTTTATGAGCATTTCCGCACTGGGGTGACAGTCGGTTTCAGTTAATACTTTTAAAATGCTGATGCGTTGCGGGGTTGCCTTTAAACCTACCTCTTTTATTTTAGCTCTATATTCTAGAATTTTTTGCATTTTTTCCACTCCCCTCATGGCTTTAGAATACATAAATGTTGTTGGTTTGTCAATATTAATCGGAAAATAAAGCATTCTTTAATCAAATTCATTATAATTTATAAAATGCCGCTATAAAGCCACAACGGTGACCCCGTAAGACCCTTCCGACGGTGTTCCGAAACGAAAAGATTTAATTTGTTTATTTTCTTTTAAATACTTGTGAACGGCTGTTTTTAAAACACCTGTACCCTTGCCGTGAATAATTTGGACTTCTTCGACATTTGCCAACAATGCATCGGACAAAAATTTTTCTACTCTGAAAACACCTTCCTGACTGTCAAAACCGCGTATATCCAATTTCGCATTAAAGGGTGCTTTCTCTAACCGGTGCCTTTTTTCTTTCTGAAATGTTTTCTTTGATGACTCTTCTATATAGGTCAACTGCTTGACCGGCACTTTTAGCTTCATACTGCCTGCCAGAACCATTGCACTCTTTTCCTTCGGTAAAACTTCTAAAACATCACCCCGTTGTTGGATAGTTTGAATAAAGACTTGCATACCGACCTTCATATCTTTTACATTCAGTTGTTCTCCCGCTCTTTGCTGTGCAGATTTACGTTTTTTCTTAGAACGTATTTTTCTTTCCTGATTGTGTAGCTCCGTGCGCAGGCTTTCCAACTCCCGATTAGACCCCGAAAAATGTTGTGCTTGGCTTTGCATTTTTCGAATATCTCTATAAATACGTTCCGTTTTTTCTCTGGTTTCGCTTAAAAGATCCTCCGCTTCTATTTGTGCCGCCAGTATTATTTCTTCATTGGCTTTTCGCAAAGCTTTGTTATCAGCTTCCAAGCGTTCCTTTTCTAATTGTGCCTTGCGGTGTTCCTCTTGTGCTTGTAAATGCAGTGCATCGATTTGACGTTGTTTGTTTTCTATTTTAATAAGGACTTCTTCAAACTGCAACTTATCCGTGTCGATATGTTTGGCAGCTTCCTCTATAATGTTATCGGATAAACCGAGCTTACGTGCAATTTCAAAAGCATTGGATTTACCGGGTAATCCTATTTGCAATCTGTAGGTAGGTTGTAAGGTTTCAATATCAAACTCTACGGAAGCATTTGTTACACCCGGCGTTACCAAAGCATAAGATTTAATTTCACTATAATGTGTAGTGGCTACCGTTGTTATTTTTTGTTCTCTTAGAGATTCAAGAATGGATATACCCAAAGCGGCACCTTCGGTGGGATCGGTTCCCGCACCCAATTCGTCAAATAAAACCAGGGAATCCTGATCCGCTTTTTCCAAAATACGAACAATATTGGTGAGATGTGCGGAAAATGTCGATAAACTCTGTTC
>CAYFTR010000025.1:0-23438 GCA_964346185.1 uncultured Lachnospiraceae bacterium
TTTCAAATTCAGTTCAAAGATAACTTTTCGGTGTTAACGTCTACAATTTCAGGTGCCAAATCCTATCTTTTTTGGTGTATCTCAACAAATATATACAACCTGCAGGGTTTTGTAAACGATTCGGATACCCGTCTGCCGTTTTGTAGAAACATTGTTTCTTTTTCAGCCAAAATCTGAAGTTTTCCTTAAACCCTCAGGTTATTCGGGATTCTAAGTCTATTTCAAGCTTCGATTCTTATGATAGTTTCAAGAGATTAAAAATCTCTCCTTTTTCTTTTCATTCCTAATATACAAAACAAGAGTGCGAACAGGTTCGCACTCTTGTTTTGTATATGTGTTTTTTTAATCTACTTTTTAGTTGCAATCCATAAATTTTTGAGGATTTTTCCCAACACCATGGCGATCAAAGCAATCAATCCGTAGGAGAAAGTATAAATATAGGCGGAGTCGTTAAGGTGTAAGACAATCACCGTCAGGAAAATAAATGCGGTGACAAAGGGGTAAAGAAGATGAACACCATGACGATAACCATAGGTAAGGGCAATAAGTGCCGTCGCAAGGGGCAAGATAATCAGTAAAACAAATATGCCCGAGCCCGTATCCACAATAAAAAAAACCGATGCATGGTATATCAGTAATTGAACCAATACATAAAACAACATATCTATATTCGGTTTTACTTTAATTTTCTCCAACATTCCATTTGTCGCCTTTCATCTGTTTTTTCTTAACTACCAAAGGTTAAAAATTATATCCCGTCGAGCGAAACTTTTTTTACTCTGTACGACTCACAACACGGGCACCGAAGGGCATCAAAGCCAATTTTGCCATTTTAAAGCATTGTAAACCGAAGGGTACGCCTACAATTGTCGCACATAATACAACACCGTTAAGTGCAAAGGCCAGTGCCATTGCGAAACCGGAAACAATTAACCAAATCAAGTTAAAGAGCAGTGAAACCGGACCGCCGCCGTAATCGACACGTTTGCCGAAAGGACTGAAAGACAGCCGAGCCATTTTAAAGCATTGTTTACCCACCGGCAATCCGATAATGGTAACAGACCACAAAATGCCATTAAAGATCCAAGCCAACCCTTGCCAAAAACCGGCAAAGATAAACCAAAGTATATTTCCAAGTAAAGACATTTTTTATCCTTTCATTGTGTTTTACTCATTTTAGTTAAACACTTGTTTTGGTGTCGTTATTATAACACGTCGGAATAAAGTTTGCTTGTCTTTAACAAAAACCACCTCGGTCTGTGCTGTTAATATCCGTTATCCGACGTATTTATTACCGACCCGATGTACAAAACTTTCTATTTTTAGGTACATCTCTTCCGGTGTTGCTACCCAAAGCAATAAGCCTCTGTCCAAATCCGGTGTAAAAGTCTCCGCTACCATACGGTCCATCATCTCTAAAATCGGATCGTAATAACCGTCAATATTAAAAATTGCCATCGGTGCTTTGTGAATTCCCAATTGACTGGCGGACAGGGTGTCAAAAAATTCTTCAAGCGTACCGAAACCGCCGGGCAAAATGACAAAAGCATCGCTGATTTGCATCATTTTATTTTTACGCTCTTCCATGTTCTTCGTTTCATAAAAACGGCTTAAACCCTTATGGGCAATTTCTTTATCTGTTAACAGCGTGGGCATAATGCCGATCACCTCGCCGCCCGCCGCCAGACAAGCGTCGGCAACGGCCCCCATCATGCCGCCCTTGCTTCCGCCATATACCAGGACATCGCCTTTTTGTGCGATCGCTTTACCGATTTGTTGTGCCATTTGTTTAAACTTCGGGTTTTTTCCGGAGTTGGAACCGCAATAAACACAAATATTCATCCTATATTCCCTTTCTGTTGCCTTTTGATGTAGCTACTTGTTGTTTCTTCTATTAATCGGTCTACTCGTTTTCTTGTCCTTTAACGCATCCGCCACTGTTTTTTAGCTGTTCGAGGGTTTGTTGTAAGGTTTCGTGTTGAATTTTTTTCGGTTCAAATCGAAAAACTTTAAAAACCCCTTGAAGAATAAATCCGATGGCAAAAGCGGAGATAACCGTCCCGATACCAACCAAACCGCCTAAAAAATAACCGATAACCGTCACCGATACCTCGATACCGCCTCGGCAAACACCTGCCGAAAAACCTGTTATTCTGGACAATGCAACCATTAAGCCGTCTCGAGGACCGGTTCCGAAACCCGTCGAAATATAAAGGTAGGTGGCATAGGAAATAATTGTCATACCGACAGCCATCATTCCCAGACCCGAAGTAAAGTTTGACGCCTGAGGGATGATTGTCATTGCATTAAACATATCGATAAACACGCCGATAAAAATCATATTCAGTATGGTGCCGACCCCCATCGTTTCTCCGAGACGCATCGCCACCAGAATAATCACCACCCCGACGATAATAGACACCAAACCGATGCTTAACCCGAACGTGTTGGCAACACCGGCGTGAAACACTTCCCACGGGGCATAGCCGATGTCGGCTTTTAGAGTAAGCGTGACACCCAGGCCGTAAAACACAAATGCAATCATCATTTTTGTCAAACGTATTCCGTAATTATTCATATTTGTTTTATTATCTCCCATTTATTTCCTATTTAATTCTAACTGACCGTCTACGTAACGTCTTAAGGCCTTGATATCCTTTTCCTGTGCGTAGCCGATACCAACTCTGGTCATCCTTTCAATTTTCGGACAATAACCGTCATCCAAAAAACTGACGGCATCGGTGTCTTGTAAGTGAACACCGTGATAACGGGTCGTAATACCCAAAGTTTTTGTTAACCGTCCGGGACCCGGTGCACCGTCGCAAGCTCTGATCAATACACCTTGGGGCTCCCCTTCGCTTCCCGTTACAATATTAAACAAGTGGTGAATACCGTAGCATAGATAAACATAAAAGGTACCGGGCTTTTCATACAGCACGGCGGTTCGCTTTGTTTTGCCTTTAAAAGCATGACATGCCGTATCGTCGATACCGCCATAAGCCTCGGTTTCCGTAATGCGTAACCGGCGGGTCGTGCCGTCTATCCGATGGCACAGCCACTTGCCGACCAGGTTTTTTGCCACTTCATCCGCCGGACGGGCAAAAAATTGATCTGTAAGATGTTTTTCCTTTTTCGGAATGTTTTTATTTATCAAAAATATCTTTATCCTTTTTATTGCGGAAGCTATCCGTAATGCTTTTGATTATAACGAGCGGCATCGCCAATGCACCGACAGCAACGAAGACCATAATCGCCGACGAAAAAATATCCGCTTCCCGATAAGCAGGCCACCCGAAGACGAGTAAAACCACAACCGGTGCAATGTACAATAATGCAACAATTTCTAAAACAATTCCGAAGTGCTTGTTTCGTGAATTGCAAGAACCGTCCGTCACAAAAACAACTTTGATTAAACGAACGATAACAAGGTAAAGAATTGCGAGAAGAAAAATTAAAAAAAAGCATCGTAACTCCGATCATTTTTAAAGCTCAAAGCAACACCCGCACCGTATCTACCCGTCTTTTAAGACTGTGCCGCCCGACGGCTCGTTTCATCTTTTCGCTGACAACAATGGCCGATGAGGCATCTTTTCGGAACAATACGCTTTTACAACACCTGTTCCGCCGGAATAACGGCAACACCATTTTGTATAACAGCTTCGGACATTGCCTTAAAGCCGTTTCGACACCAAAAGGCTTCGGCATTTCGATTCTCCGCGGCAATACCCAAACGCACTTTTGTAAAGCCCATGGTCTTAAGTGCCTTTAAAACGTCACCGATAAGGCGAGAAGCCATACCTTGTCCCTGAAGATCTGTCGATAGCATAAAAAAGCCGATAAAGGCGGTTGATTGGTCGGGGTAACCGTCAATTAAATCGAGCACTGCCACCAAACGGTTCGCTTTAAAGAAACCCAGGTAATATTTATCTTCCTTTTGTTTACCGGGCGGCAACCGAAGCATTTCTTTTTTTAAACTGTCCGGTGCCAATTCTTTTTGCAGGTGTCGGTAGTAATCGGGGTTGCCTTTACACAAATTGTAGTAGGCCTGTGTGTCCCCTTCTTCCAAACGTCGAACATCGAAAACGGTTGAAAATTTTTTTATATTAATCATTGCTTATCTCTGCTTTCCTGTATAATATTTTTCATTTTGCTTCCATTAAAAAAGCGCCTATTGTCGCTTACAATAGCCACCTTTAACATAACTTGGAGCGGGTGAAGGGAATCGAACCCTCGCGACCGGCTTGGGAAGCCGGGGCTCTACCACTGAGCTACACCCGCAGAACTATTTTATTTTAACACTTTCCAGGTTTTGTTTCAAGATTTCTGTTAAAGTGTGTCGGAAAGTTTCGGGCGTGTCACCGCCGCTTCTACGGATACACTCACCTGCCACAGTTCCAACCGCCCTTGTCACATTATCCCTAAACACTTATTTCCGTTGCTTGTGGGTAATGTCATATACCCAACCCTTCCTGTGCCTCTTTCGCTTTAATCAGACGGTACAGCATATCGTTAACCGGTGTCGGATAACTATACTGTTTACCCAATTTTCGTACCACTCCGGCAAACATTTCAACTTCCGTTTTTCTTTTTGCTCGCATGTCTTGCAACATCGATGTTAAGCCTTTCGGGTTCAACTCTCTTAACACCGAATGCCAACGTTCCAAGTCCGCTGCTGTTAAGTTGACTTGTTCGTATCGGGACAAATCGATGACTTCTTTCATAGCGGCATCCATCAAATGACCGATATGATCGATCCGTCGACAGTCGCCGTAGGGGGCGTTTAAAACGGCGGATACCTGATTAACCCCGACATTAATCATAAACTTCCACCACATTTCTTTCATCATGTTTTCGGGGATACGGTAGGCAATTCCGTTGCGATCAAAAAATGCGGCTAAGGCGTTTACTCTTTGCCGATCTCCGCTTAAGCTGTTAAAGACAACAACACCACCGGCGGTTTGAATATCCCGTCCCTTTTTTACGGCGGAAATTTCAACGATAAAAGAATGCAGCAATTTGTCGGATCCGTAAACCTCTCCTACCAAACTTTCCGAATCGATTCCGTTCATCAAGGAGATAATTGTCGTCTGTTCACCGATAAAGGGGGCCATAAACGGAATCACTTCCTTTAAATGATGATACTTGACGGATAATATAATAAGATCTAAAACCTCGGCATCGGCGGGTGTCATACCCTTAAAGGTGTAGTCTTTACCGTTGACGGCAATCCAATGTTGTTCTTCGTATTTTTGAATACGCTTTTCATCTCCTAAGATATAAACCGTATCCCTGCCGTTGTCCGCAATTTGTGATGCCAACAGCCCGCCGATGGCACCCATACCCATAATGCCGATTTTTTTCATTTTACTGTCACTCCTTTTACGATTCTTATGCTTATCATAGCACGATAATGTCTCACAACCAAATCTGTCTAAAACGTTTTATTTTAATCGCTTTAAATCTTTGTTTTTCTTTACCTTATACCAAAGGATTGCCAGCGAATCAACCATAAAAATTGCCGTTGCAATCGCACCCGATATTAAAAGGGATTCCAATGCGTAATTTTGAAAGTCGGGATAATTACCGACAATCAAAGCGTACACCGCTTTATAAACCGATGTTCCCGGAACAAAGGGATACAGAGCGGAGATAATAAACACGGTGGTCGGTGCCTTATGCACCCTGGAAAAGATATGGGAGAGTACCGCAATTGCCGAAGCACCTACAAAAGTAGAAGGGACAATGTGGTTGAACTTCAAAGCCAGCAGATAAATCCACCAACCGATACCACCCGTCAACGCCGCATAAGGCAACGCTTTTTTAGGGGCATCCAACACAATCGCAATCAATAAAACCGAGCAGGTTGCAATACAGGCTTGTATGAAAAATGTCATCCCGCTACCCCCTGTGCCAGTACCAACCCCGCACCGATACCCAGAGCGATAAACAGGGCAATCATCACGGATTCCAACAACTTGGCAAACCCCGAGGTGTAGTCTCCTCGAAAAATATCCCTGACACCGTTGGTTAAAGCCGTCCCCGGTACCAAGGGCATAATACAGGCAATAATCAGAATGTCGGTTTGAATTGCCAGCGAACTGTAATAACTGCTCACCGATAAGGCAAGGGCAACCGACAAGGCACACATAAAATCCCGCACAAGGGCATTGACTTTGTAACGTCTGCAAAAAACCAACATTACACAAACAATCAAAGCGGCGGGTACGGTCCATATTAAATCGATAACCGTCCCGTCAAACAGTAAAACAATCGACAAAACAAATAAAAAAGTGGCCATATCTTTGGTGTAGTTCCGATACTCGCTGTCTTTTAAATGACAGAGCGCGTCGTAAGCCGCCTCTACGGATAGCGTGCCGCTGCTTATTTTTCGTGAAATATCGTTAACCGCGGCAATGCGATACAAATTAATCGTTCTGTCTGTGATTCTTCTAATCAAGGTTACCGGTTCTTGATTGCCGACCTCCACCGAGGTATACAAACCGGTCGTTAATGCGATGACATTACAATGCCGAAAGGTGCCTTGTCTTAAAATATGCCCGACGGTTTCTTCAACCCGATAGGCTTCCGCATTGCTCTTGATCAGAATTTCTCCCGCAAGAACCGCGGTTCTTAAATACATTTTCTCTAATACTTCCATAATTATTACCTTTAAGTGGATTTTAACAGTGTACCATGTTTTTGAGCGAATTGTGTCAATTTTAATCTTTCAAACTTATAATTCTATAGAGAACAAAATGGGAGATTAAAAATGATTGTAGAACTACTTAAACGTTTGGACGAACGTCGGGAAGAAATGACGGCCATTCGCCGTCATCTCCATGCTCACCCCGAATTATCCTACGAAGAGCACGAAACCCGCCAATATATTTTAGATTTTTTCAAAGATAAAAACTGTGACGTTAAAAGCCCTGTGGGCGGCGGCGGAATTGTTGTCACCATACGGGGTGCAAACCCCGGGGCAACGGTTGCCCTGCGGGCGGACTTCGACGCTCTGCCCGTTGCGGAAGAAACCGACCTGCCCTTCCGATCGAAACACCCCGGTGTCAGCCACGCCTGCGGCCACGACGGTCATACCGCTTATTTAATGATACTCGGTGATTGTTTAATCGATTTTAAAAAACAGTTGACCGGTACCGTTGTGCTTATTTTTCAACATGCGGAAGAAAAGCCCCCGGGCGGTGCCCTCGCCATGATTGCCGACGGTTGTTTGGACGGTGTCGACCATTTCTTTACCTGCCACCTGATAAGTACTTTGCCGACTGCCAAGGTATTTTTCAGAGAAAAGGAAACCCAAGCCGCCCGATCCACCTTTAAGATTGCCTTAATCGGCAAGGGCAGTCACGGTTCGGAACCCCACCACGGTAACGACGCCATTTTATCTGCTTGTCAACTGGTTGTCGACCTGCAAAGTATTGTTTCCCGTCGTGTCCCTCCGGGTGAGTTGGCTGTGGTCACCGTCGGCAGTTTTAACGGTATCGGCGCTCCCAATATAATAAAAGAAAGGGTTGTATTAGAGGGAGATGTCCGTTGCATGAAAGACGCCGTCGCCGAAATTGTTGAAAAGAATTTTAAACAGATTTGCAACGGCATTGCAACAACCTTCGGTGTACAGGTAGACCTCACCTATTCCAACGATTACCCCGTTCTTTACAACGACCCCGCCATGACCCGATTGGCCAGAGCCGGTGTCGAAAAAATTAGTAAACATGTGCCGGAAATTTCGGGAATTGCGGAAAGAGAACCTGTCAGTGCTTCGGAGGATGCCGCCCATTACTTAAAACAAGTACCGGGTTGTTATTTTTACATCGGTGCTAGTCCCGCAACGGGCGAGGTTTACCCCCACCATAATCCGAAATTCGACTTTAATGAAGACGCCATGATGATTGCCGCCAAAGCCATGGTCGGTGTATTGGGGCAATATTACGGCTGGAGCTAAGCACTCCCCGTTTATTTGATTAGTGTTTGTGTCTCTTACTTAAACGGGTATATCTGTGGCTATAAAGATAAATCAACCCGCCCGCAAGGCTCACCAACAGTTCCGTAACCGGAAAAGACCACCACACACCGGTCATTCCCGCAACCTTTGCCATAGCGTAGGTCGTGGGGATAATGACAAAAAATCCTCTTAACAATGTAATGACCTGTGCCGGAACAGGGCGTTCCGTCGAAAGAAAATAGTTTGCCATCACCAGATTAATCCCGGCAAAAAAACAACCCGTAAAATAAATTTTTAAACCGTCGGTTGCAATACTTTGCAGCAAGGGGTTGTTTTCGCTGTTAAACAATGCGACAATTTGGGATGCTCCGACATAAATGCCACCGTATAGTACGACGGATATAAATAAAACACTTAGTAAAGCATATTTTAAAAAGCTGCCCACATTCCGACGGTTTCCGAACCCGTAATGTTCGGAGAGCAAGGGCTGAACGCCCTGTGCAATACCCGTATAAATGGCCAAAATCACCAAAGAAATATTGGCGATCACCCCGTATGCCGCAACGCCGATGTTACCTTTCAAATCCAAAATAATGATATTAAACACAAAAATAACAATCCCGGATGATAACTCCGCAATAAATGAGGGCACACCGATCGAGGCAATATGACCTGCCCGTGCAAATGATACGGGTGTCCTCGTTAAATGAAAGCCGTTTTTATTTTTAATAAAATAAGGAGACATCAGCGTTAAGGAAACAATCGGTGCAATACCTGTTGCAAGTACCGCCCCGAAAAGCCCCATGTATAAAATATAAATAAAAATATAGTCTAAAATTATATTGGCAATGCTGCCGCCGAGCATGGCCGTCATGGCAAGTTGCGGTGCCCCGTCGTTTCTGACAAAACACAGCATGACATTGTTAAAATTAAACATAGGCGAAAACAATAAAATAACCTGTATGTAAGTTCGGGTCATTTGAAAAACCGCCGCATCGGCTCCCAATAACCGTGCGACGGTACTCGGAAAAACGATACCGGAAATAAAGAAAACGACGGAACAAGCCAAGGTCAACCGCATGGCCGTCGTAAAAATACGGTTAGCCCCATCGCTATCACCACGGCTTTTTAAGACGGTATAACGAACACCGCCCCCCGTTCCGATCATCAATGCACATCCGGTCATCACATTGTAAACGGGTATGGCAATATTAAGAGCAGTTAAGCCGTCGGCACCTACGCCGTTGGCAATAAAAAAAGTATCCGCCAATATATAGCAGGATAAGCCCACCATACCCAAAATGCTCAAGGAGACATACTGAATATATTGTTTAACCATCAGCGATTGTTTCATACGATTCGGCATCCTCTTCCATTGTTTCCAATAAAAAACTGACCGGTCGAAACCCGTCGTTGCAGGACAGCATAGCGGATTTTTTGTTTTTCATCCAACCGTTATAAAAATTCTCGCCACCGTGGGCCAGTGCCATTACAAAAGGGGACAGGCTCTCCCATGCGGAATCACAAAACTCCGCCGGTTTTTTCCAACCGTCGGCTACAAACACTTGCCCTTCTTTCATGTTGCAAGGAGCCTCCTGCGGGTTTTCATATTGGTCAATTAAGTCCTGATAGCAAGCAACTTTTTTAACGGTGATTTTAATTTTTTTCATACTTTCTTCTCACTTTTTATAAAGAACCGTTTTCCAAATGTGCACCCCCGTTTTAAGAGCAAATTTATTCTTCTTGCCCTGTAAAACCGTTTTTTTGGAGCCTCTTCCATGTTGTACCTCCTCGTCGACAATGTGCTGAATATAATCTGGAAACTAACTTTTATAATCCTTATTTCAAGTCTATTCTACCATCAATTTTAAGACTTTCAAGCTGACCGAACATACCTGTTTTTTGTCACGGTATATTGTTTTTAAAAAATTTTCAATCTACAAATTGCTGTTTCTTTTGAAGTTTTTTCTGACTTAATAATTATGAAGACTTTCTTATAATCAACAATAAATTCACATTGTCTTACGACAGTTATGTTATAATAAGACACTTCAAAGAGAAAGGAGGTGTTACACATGCAAAAAACAATGCGATTTCTCTTCGGCTTGCTGGGCATTTTAATGGGCGCCATTGCCGCCTACACGTTGCCTACCTCTCAATTAAACCCCTACAGCTTGTTGCCCGATGTTTTCGGGAGCAAGGTTTTGGTTTACATTTTGAGTATGATTGTTCTCGGACTTATTTTTTATTTTTTATACCCGACTATCTATAAGCGTATGGAAAAAATCGGTGTCAGCATCGAGCGGTCCTTCGACAGCTTTCAACTGTCTGAAATCATTTTTTCTCTTGTCGGCTTTATCGTCGGATTACTCATCGCAACGCTTATTTCTTTTGCCTTTGCACAAATACCTTTTGTGTGGGTACGCGTTATCGCAACCATTGCCGCTTATATTATTTTCGGCTACCTGGGTGCGACCCTCCCGGGCAGAAAAAAGGAAGAGCTGATCAACGCATTTCGCTGCGCCCTGCGCAGTAAAGAAGAAAAGGAGACCCTGACCGCTAAAAAAATGTCTAAAAAACGTGTCAATATTGCCAACAAAGTGATCGATACCAGTGCTCTGATAGACGGTCGCATGGTTGATGTTGTTAAATCCGGTTTTTTGGAAGGCTGCCTGATTATTCCCGTCTTTGTCGTCAAGGAGTTGCAGACCATTGCGGACTCCGCCGACAGTCTGAAAAGAGAAAAAGGCCGCCGCGGTTTGGACATCATTAACGAATTGCAGCAAGTTGATCATTTATCCATTCAAATTGTCGAGGACGACTACCCGCAACTTGACGGTGTCGATGAAAAACTGCTTCATTTTGCCAAAAGCCATAAATGCGATATCTTAACCTTGGACTACAACTTAAACAAAGTTGCTCAGGTACAGGGTATATCGGTTCTGAATATCAACGAACTGTCCAACGCGGTAAAGCCGATTTTGCTTCCCGGAGAAGAACGCAACGTTCAACTCATTAAAGAAGGAAAAGAAAACACCCAAGCCATTGCGTATTTGGAAGACGGCACCATGATTGTCGTTGAAAACGGTCGGAAATATCTGCACCAAAACGTCGCCGTAATCGTCACATCGGTTTTGCAAACCGCTGCCGGCCGTATGATTTTTGCCCGAGTTAAACAAGACAAGCGGCGTTAAAATCTTACAAGATCGGTTTATTGAATTCCCGTGCCTGTCGGCAAGCATTGTCGACGGGCACTCTTTATATGAAAGAACATGTTATTACCGAAAGATTTTAAAAACAAAATGCGTCAACTCCTGACCCCTAAGGCATACGACGCCTTTATCGAAAGCTACAACCGCCCGGGGTATAAAGGTATTCGTATCAATACCTTAAAAGACCCCGAACAAACTACTGTTCGGGATTTACCTTTTTCAACGCACCCTGTCCCCTGGTGTCCGACGGGTTACACCATCGATAACGATGTACGCCCCGGTAAAAACCCTTATTATTACACCGGAGTCTATTATGTTCAGGAGCCTTCCGCCATGGCGGCGGCCGAGGCCTTATCCGTCACTCCCGGGGATACGGTTTTGGACCTTTGTGCCGCACCCGGCGGCAAATCCGCCCATTTGGCTTGCCGACTGCAAGGGCAAGGGCTGCTCGTATCCAACGAACTGATTAAAGGACGCGTGCCGATTTTAACCTCCAACTTGGAACGTATGGGCATTGCCAACAGCTTTGTTCTCAATGCCTTTCCCGGACGGTTGGCACAAAGGCTGCACGAAGTCTTTGATAAAATTTTAGTGGATGCCCCCTGCTCCGGCGAAGGCATGTTCCGAAAGGATCCGACTATGGCAACTCAATGGTCCTTAGAAGCGGTGATACGCTTTGCCGAACGTCAGAGAGCTATTTTGGATTCCGCCTATACCTTGTTAAAACCCGGGGGTACCCTGGCTTATGCCACCTGCACCTTTTCCCCGGAAGAAAACGAAGGCACTGTAGATACCTTTTTAAAAAAACATCCCGACATGCACCTGCTGCCCTTAAACCTAAACGGAATTCACGCTACAGGTTTTCCCGATGCCGTTAGTCCCGCCAATACCCGGTTGTCTAAAACTTTACGGCTCATGCCCCATCAACTTGCCGGCGAAGGTCATTTTATCGCCCTGATGCAAAAAGAGGGCAACCTGTCCGGCGGTCCTAAATTAAAAAATAAAAAAAGTACGCTGAGAAAAATAACGAAAGCGGAATTGCGAACTTTTATCGATTTCGAAAAACGTTTCTTAACCGAACCCGTCGGCAGAAACCTGTATGTATGGAAAGATAACTTATACCAACTGCCCGAAGGTATCAACCCCGCTATTTTTGACGGATTGCCCCTTTACCGAACGGGACTGCATTTAGGTACCTTTAAGCCCGGCCGTTTTGAACCGGCCCACGACTTTGCCATGCACCGCCCACCCGAGGGTTTCTTAATGCAACACGCCCTTTTAAACGACGACGACGCCTACGCCTATTTAAAGGGACACACCCTTGGGGATTCTACCAACAGCGGGTGGACCGCCGTCCATTACTGCGGCTATAACCTGGGTTTCGGCAAAGTCAGCGGCGGTGTTTTAAAAAATCACTACCCCAAAGGCTTGAGAATTTTTAAAAATATTTAAATACCGTTTCACTAAAAAAGCCGAGGGCGTACAAATCCTATAAATCCATTACAAGATATGAGTCTCTCCATTTTTGAATATCAGCTTTGTCGACATGATATTCAGCTGCCAATGACATTAAGCTTCCTTTTTCATCAAGATATTTCTGAACTATTTCATATTATAATTCAGCTGAATACATTTTTTACCTTTAGCATAAAAATAACCCCTTTCATTAGACTTTATTTTGTCTAACAAAAGGGGTTCACTTCATTAAAGGGTAGTTTTTATAATCATACGGGGTTATACTCCGAAATATCGGTTTTCGGATTCTTTTAAAAAAAGTCTGCTTTCCTCTCTGCTGGCGACTCGTGCCGAGGAACCTCTTACTAAAAGATATTTGGCAGGTTCCGTTTTTATCTGTCCGGCATCACGCTTAACGGGCTGATAAACATTAAAACCTCGCCAGTATTTAAGGTATTTAATATACAGACAATTACTCTTAGCTGCGTAGGATTTTAACTTTGCCATAACTTCTTTTGTCGCAAAAATGTGCTCCACAAAATTTTTGGGCAAAACAATGTCGTATTTATCCACATAGTAGCCGAGGGTATTGTGCCACAGGTATTTGCCGTCGGTCATTACTTCCATGCCCATACCCAGGCTCTCGTCGGTTACTTCGTCCTTAGCTATTGTTTTTAACCGTCCGATACACCAACAATTGTTTAAGTAGCGGACTATTGTTTCCTTATTACTGTTGTCACCTTGTATGTTTAATGCTTGCTTCATATCAATCTTAATTTTTATAAGATCTTCCATATTTTCACCTACCGTATTATCTAAATTATTCACATGTAAACAAAGTACGCTTTGCCTTTACATACTTTTTTTTATTATACAACAAATTGTCTCCGAATTGTGGTCAATCTGCCGTGAGAAACTTTTAAAATTTTATAGAACCGTTTCCTCATTTATTGTATCTACATCTATTGCACTTAACTTTTTTGCCACTACATGTGCACGCTCAAAAATGCCTTTTAAAAACTTTATTTATCTTTAATGTCGTTAGACCCCTCTCAAATCCTTTTTAAGCCGTTATCAGATGGTGTATGCAAATACGTCACTTGTGGTTTGCTGTTTTTGATACTACATATAGTGTTTGACATTCAATTGTTCTCCAAATATAATATTAGTGCTTGTTTAAGATCCCGAAGACTTCTCGGGATTTATTGATGTATCGAGCCGATCCGTTCGTTAAAAAATATAATAAGAGAGGTTATCATGTCTGCTGCCATTCCATTTTCCAAGGAATCCCTTTGTGTCGTTAAGCGTGACGGCACCACCGTCCCCTTCAATGCTTCCAAAATTGTCACCGCCATCGAAAAAGCCATGCACTCCGCCACGGGCGTTTACGTGCCGCTGATGGCCGAAACCATCGCCAACGATATCGAAAAATTTGCCACCCTTCGTGACAAACCCATGACCATCTATGAGATTGAAGACAAAGTTTATTATGAGTTGATCAGACATAACAATCCCTCCACCGCCAAGGCATACGAAGGCTATAAGTCGGTTCAGAGTTTTAAGCGTCAGCTCAACACCACCGACGGTTCCATTTTAGATTTAATTTCCAACAAAAACGATTTACTTGCTAAGGAAAATTCCAATAAAAATGCCAAATTGTCGTCAACACAAAGAGATTTGATCGCCGGGGAAGTTTCTAAAGATATTACCCGACGCATGTTAATCCCCGCGGATATTTTACAGGCCCATGACGACGGTGCCATTCATATCCACGATATGGACTATTACATTCAACACATTTTTAATTGCTGTCTTATCAATCTGGAAGACATGCTTAAAAACGGTACCGTCATCAACGGTAAAAAAATTGACCCTCCAAAAAGTTTTCAAGTTGCTTGCACGGTGATGACGCAAATCATCGCCCAGGTTGCCAGCTCCCAATTTGGCGGTCAAAGCATTAACGGTGTCGACCGCGTCTTAGCACCCTACGTGCGGCGCTCCTACGAAAAATACTACCGCACCGCTCTCAACGAACAGCAAGATATTTACGGCATCGAACCCGACAAAGAAAAAGCGGCGGAAGTTGCTCGCCGCCGTACCCGTAAGGAGGTAAGGGACGGGGTTCAAACCATTCAATACCAAATTAATACCTTGATGACCACTAACGGTCAAAGCCCCTTTGTCACCTTGTTTATGTTCTTTGAACCGGACGACCCCTATGCCGAAGAGGCCGCCATGATCACCGAGGAAATTCTCAAACAACGTTTAGAGGGCATTAAAAACGAAAAAAATGTATTCATTACGCCGGCCTTTCCGAAACTGGTTTACGTTTTGGACGAACACAACATTACAGCCGACGCCCCCTATTACTATTTAACCGAATTGGCGGCGAAGTGTACCGCCAAACGCATGTACCCCGACTATATTTCCGCTAAACGCATGCGCGAAACCTACGAAGGCAACGTGTACAGCCCTATGGGTTGCCGTTCTTTCCTGTCCCCCTGGAAAAATGATAAAGGAGACTACCAATTTGACGGTCGCTTCAATATGGGTGTGGTTTCCTTGAACTTGCCGCAAATCGGATTGATTACCATGCAATCGGAGCGTGAGGATAAGGAAAAAGTTTTCTTTGATTTATTGGATAAACGCTTGAAAATTTGTAAAGAGGCACTGTTGATTAAATACAAATTGTTAAAGGGTACCACCAGCGATGTCAGCCCCGTACATTGGCAGAACGGTTGCATTGCCAGACTTGAAAAAGGCGAACCCATCGACAAATTGTTGACGGGCGGTTATGCCACCATCTCTTTAGGCTATGTAGGATTGTACGAAGCAACCTTGGCGGTGATCGGCGAATCCCACACCCAACCCCGAGGTGAAGCCTTTGCCTTAAAAGTGATGAAACATCTTAAAAATGCCGTGGACACCTGGCGTAAAGAAACCGACTTGGGCTTTGCTCTTTACGGCACCCCGGCGGAAAGTACCGTTTACACCTTTTGTCGCAAAGACAGAGCCATTTTCGGTAAGGTGGCAAACATCACCGATAAGGACTACTACACCAACAGCTATCACGTTTTTGTCGGCGAAGAAATCGACGCTTTCGCTAAATTTGATTTCGAGGCGCAATTCCAAAATATCTCCACCGGCGGTTGCATCTCCTATGTGGAAATCCCCAATATGCAAAACAATATCCCCGCTATTTTAACCATGATGCACTACATCTACGACCACATTACCTATGCGGAGTTTAACACCAAAAGCGATTATTGTCATCGTTGCGGTTTTGATGGCGAAATCATCGTCAATGCGGATAATCATTGGGAGTGTCCCCAATGCCACAATCGGGACGAAGACACCATGACCGTGGTGCGCCGAACCTGCGGTTACCTCGGCGAAAACTACTGGAACCACGGCAAAACCAAAGAAATCAGCGAAAGGGTTTTACATATTTAAATGAATATCGCGCAAATACGCCCTTTGGATGTCGCCAACGGGCCGGGTATACGGGTCAGTGTTTTTTTTAGCGGCTGTACCCACGGCTGTCCCAATTGTTTTAACCGAGACTATTGGGACTTCGCCTATGGCGAACCTTACACCGAAACACAATTGGATTACATTCTTACCTGCCTGGACAAACCCGTCATCGAAGGATTGACCCTTTTAGGCGGCGAACCCTTGCAACAAAATCCGTCGGAGCTTTCAAACTTTTTAAAAGCTGTAAAAACACAAAGCAACAAAAATATTTGGCTTTATACCGGCTATATTTACGAAAATCTCCTCGATCAAAAGGAGATCCTCAATGCCCTGCAATGGGTAGACGTATTGGTCGACGGTCCTTATATCGAAGCACAAAAAAATTTACGTCTTGCCTTTCGCGGCTCAAACAATCAACGACTTATCGATTTACAACAAAGCCGAAAAAAGGGAACAGCCGTTCTTTTTCATTTGATGTAAAAATAAGTAAATTTTAACTAGTAAAGCGTAAACAAAAACAGTATCCTGTGGTTAAAATACTTGTTTAATTAAAAGGAGGGTGAGACAGGGTACATTTTATGAGAACCGATTTCTCTCGAATTTAGAAAATAATTTTATTTATCATACTATTTGATCGCCGTATTCGGCCACAATTAAAACTACTATGCGAACAGCGTTTTTTTATTAAAAACAGTCGCCTTATAAGAGCGACCCTCACGTGTTGTTTGAATGAACACATCATCAACAAAATAAAATATTAATGAAAAGAAGCAACAATGAAGCGTAGAAGGCTCGCATGGAGCGTCGCTGTTTTACTGCTGTTAATGGGTATCATTCATCCCTTAACAAGGGCGGCACGGCACGTACAATAACAAAAGCTAATTTTGACAACACCAACCCTCTATTTATTATTGAAGCCGGTGCCACCTCACTCCAAAAAAGCTTCTATACGACACAGAAACACCTGTGCGGTATAGAAGCTTTTTAATTATGTTTATAAATCCAAAAACTCCGATTAGAATGCAACCCTCACCTTTTATCTCGAGGTTACGATAAAAATTGAAAGCCGCAAGCTCGGTATAAACGATTAATCAAAGCCAAGGTTCGCGAACACATGGGAATGTCTTCAGCAAAAATAACGGCGACGTCGGCATCATCAAAGCGTCGAAGGGCGGCGTAAAGATTATGGCCCATTTCTTCCGGTTCTTTTAAAGCCCCGACTGAAATAACCAAGCCTTTGTCGTAATCTTTAATATGTTCATCTACCGTTAAAATCCCGAAATTTTGTTTGCCTTTTACATAGCTTTTTACCTTTTCCGTCATTCGATCGGCAGGTGCTTTGACCACAAACATTTCCGCCGCGGGGGCATAGTGCTTGTACTTGACTCCGGGTGAAAGGGGTTGACTGTCAAGGCTCTCTTGAAGAACGGCGTCGTCTAAAATCACTTCACCGATAATTTCGGAAATCATTTCCCGGGTAATAGCCCCAGGTCGGTAGATAATCGGTGTTTTTTTTGTGATGTCCAATACGGTGGATTCCAAGCCGACTTTTGTGTCTTCCGCCAGTATGATCGCCGCCACACGGCCTTGCATATCTTTGAGTACATGGTGAGCCGTTGTAGGGCTGGGACGCCCCGACAGATTGGCGGAGGGCGCGGCAATGGCGCAACCGCTTTTTTTAATAAGGGCTTGTGCCACCGGGTGGGCGGGGTAGCGAATGCCCACCGTCTCAAGTCCGGCGGTTACGGCTTGAGGTAAGTCCCTGTTTTTTTTCATAATCAGCGTTAAAGGTCCCGGCCAATAGGCGGTCATTAATTTTTTCGCGACCTCTGGGACTTCTTTGACCAAGGCGGGCAAGGTATTTTGATCGGCAATATGCACAATGAGGGGGTTATCCCCGGGGCGACCCTTGGCGTGATAAATTTTTTTTACCGCTTCGGCGTTTAACGCGTCGGCTCCTAAGCCGTAAACCGTTTCCGTCGGAAACACCACCGTTTCCCCTTGTCGGATAAGTGCCGCGCAACGGGCTATCGCCCGCGGATCGGGACAGTTGGATCGAATGGAAAAAACTTCCGTTTTCACTTATTCCCCACCCTTAGGCAACAAGTCGTGTTTTAAGTCCCAAAGTTGCTGACTGAGATCCACGTGATATACATGGGGGTTGATCATCCGCTTAAAGGTCGGCCATAGGGTTGCCATTTCTTTTTTACGATATGCTACAATACTTTTCAAGTCGGGTTGGTCGTAAACCAATTGTCCTTTTTGAAAAATGGGTCGCAATAATTCTTTAACGTAAAAATCTTTAATTTCTCTTTTTTTCCAGGTATGCACCGGATGGAAAATGGTCAGCGGTTTGCTTTCATCGACGATTTCGTGATCCAGCATCAGCAAATCCGCCAGGGCCATATCGTTACTTTTTCCGTAGATTCGAATAATTTTTTTATAACCGGGATTGGTAATTTTCCACGGATCGTTGGATATTTTTATTTTCGGTTTATCATCAATGGCCACCAGTTTATAAACGCCGCCCAGTGCCGGCCAATCGTAGGCGGTAATCAGCTTCGTGCCGATTCCCCAAGAGTCGACCTGTGCCCCTTGAGTTCTCAAGTCTTTAATTAAGTATTCGTCTAAATCCGAGGATACGGTTATTTTTGCTTCCGTCAACCCGGCATCGTCCAACATGCGACGAGCTTCCGACGACAGGTACGCCAAATCCCCGGAGTCGATGCGAATGCCGTAATTGCCCTTTATTTTTCCTTCTGCCAATGTTTTTTTAAAGACATCGATCGCATTAGGTATACCGATGCCCAAGGTGTCGTAGGTGTCTACTAAAAGAGTCGCGGAATTCGGGCTGTGCTCGATGTATTTTTCGAAAGCTTCTTTTTCGTCATCAAAGGACAGGACATAGCTGTGTGCCATGGTGCCCATGGAAGGTCTTCCAAGTAATTTTTCGGTTTCCACTACCGATGTGCCCACACAACCGCCAATCACCGCGGCACGTGCACCGAAGTAGCCCGCTTCCGTACCGTGGGCACGGCGTAGACCGAATTCCATTACCGGGTCGTCTCCCGCTTCTTCGCAAATACGCGCCGCCTTGGTTGCAATAAGTGTTTGGTGGTTGATAATGGCAAGCATGGTCGTTTCGATGAGCTGTGCCTGAATTAAAGGTGCTTTGACACGTAGTATCGGCTCGTAAGGGAAAAATACGCTTCCCTCCGGCAGAGCATAAAGCTCACCTTCAAATTTAAAGTTAAGTAAGTAATTTAAAAATTCATCAGAAAAATCCGGATGATTTTTTTTCAATAATCGGATGTCATCTTCTTCGAATTTTATATTTTGAAGATATTCGATCACTTGCTCCAGTCCGGCAAAGACGGTGTATCCGCCGTTAAAGGGGTTGCGTCTTGTAAACATGTCAAACACGGCAATTTCGTCGGCTTTATTCTCCGCAAGGTACACATTACCCATAGAGAGCTGGTAAAGGTCTGTTGCCAGTTGCAATTTTCTTTCAAAGTGCATGAATCTTCCTTCTTTCTTATATATGTGCAAATTTTTTATTCTATTTTAACATAAATTTCGGCTGTTTTTTAAAAATTGCAACGTTTATTATTTAACGAATGAGTCCCAAATAGGCGGTAATAATCGGCTCTCCGGCAATTAATGCGATAAAAATCCCCAAACTTAAGTGCGGTCCGAAGGGCATGTAGGTTTCTTCGTGTCGATTAACCATTCGATAAACCGCTTCCAAAGAGCCGACCGTTAAGGCGACAAAAATGGCCAAAAGTACCTTTGGAAAACCAAGCAACAATCCGGCGGCTATGGCTAATTTTACATCCCCCATACCGAAACCGTTAAAAGCCACATGAAAAAAAATCATCGGTCCGGCCGCTACAATAACGCCTATTAAGTAGCTGCCACCATTAAACGTCGGTAACCACGTGTATCGTAGGATTGCCAAAATAATCAGCAAAAGAACCGTAGAATCGGGGATGATCCGATGGTCGTGGTCTATCAGAGCAATGGTCAATAAAATACCGGTCAAGATAAATATCCAAACCATTTCCCGAGTAAAGTCGTAATTATAGTAATAAACCAGGGCAACAGCCAATAACCCGGTCAACAGTTCCACCGTCGGATAACGCCGTGCAATCGGTTGGTGACAACGTGCACAACGACCGCCCAACCAAAAGTAAGAAAGTATGGGTACGCGTAAATGTAAAGGAACGGGTTTACCGCAATGGGGGCAAAAAGACCGCCCTTTAAACAAGGGGAGGCCCAAGGGAATGCGGTAAACCGCCTTATTGATAAAACTTCCCACACAGGTACCCAAGGCAAAAATCGTCAGGTACATGATAAAAATAACCAGTGATAAAGGCATTGTGGACATAAAAATCTCCATACGTGTTTCAGAAACTATTTAAGTTTTAGATTAGATACCCAAAACCGCTTGTGCAATTCCGAAATAAACCATCAGAGCCAAAGCATCGACAATAGTGGTAATCAGCGGACCCGCCATAATTGCCGGGTCCAGTTTGAGTCGATGGGCCAAAAGGGGTAATAGCCCGCCGATCAGCTTTGCCACCACCACTGTTATTATCAAGGTGGCACACACCGTTGCGGCAATAGGCATGTTGACCTGTTCCAAAACCAGGAGGCGTAAAAAATTAACGGCGGCCAAAACCGAACCGACCAGTAAGGCAATTCGCGCTTCCTTCCAAAATACGATCAACCAATCCTTCGACGTGATTTCGCCGGTTGCCAACCCCCTAATCATTAAAGTTGAAGATTGGTTGCCGCTGTTACCGCCGGTATCCATGAGCATCGGTATAAAGGCCGCCAATATGGCAACTTGAGATAGCAACCCTTCAAAACGCATCATAATACGCCCGGTAAAGGTTGCCGACAACATAAGAATCAAAAGCCAAGGCAAACGGTTTTTTGCCAAAGTCAGAACGGACGTATCGATATACTCCTCCTCGGTGGGACGCATGGCCGCCATAATTTGAAAGTCTTCCGTTGCCTCCTGTTCCATGATTTCCATGATGTCGTCGACCGTAATAATGCCGATTAAACGGTTTTCATTGTCAACTACCGGTATGGCGATAAAACCGTAGCGTTTAAACAGGGCGGCAACGCTTTCCTGATCGGCGGAGGTATTGGTGTAGATGACATCCGTTTCCATCAGGTCTTTTATCTTTTGGTTTTCATCAGAGGTAATCAGTTTCCTTAAAGATACAATTCCTTCCAGGTGACGCTCGGCATCGGTAACGTAACAGGTATAGACCGTTTCTTTGTTGAGACCCGTTTCCCGAATATGCGCAATCGCCTCTCCTACCGTTTCTTCTTTTTTAAGGTGTACCATCTCGATGGTCATAATGCTGCCGGCGGAATCCTCCGGGTAACGCAAAAACTGGTTAATTAATTTACGTTCCTGTACCGGCGTGTTTTTGATGACCCGCTTAACGACACTTGCGGGCATTTCCTCCAACAGGTCGATCATGTCGTCAAAATACAATTCCTGTACAATTTCTTCGACTTCCTTATCGGTAATAGCGGTAATAATGCCCAATTGGCGATCTTTATTAATGTGAGCAAAGGTTTCCGCCGCCAAATCCTTCGGCAACATTCTAAAGATCAATAAGGTGTGCGTAGTATCCAAGGGGTTTAACAATTCCGCTACGTCTACTTCGTTCATTGAGGATAAGTGCTGCTTTATTTCTGCATAATTCTTTGTTTCTATTAAATGATTCAGGGTTTCCCGATCCAGCCTTTTTTGTATTGTGTCTTTCATCGCTATCCTCCTTTGATAAAAATCACCTGAGTTGTTTGTCAATTTAAATTGTAACATGAGTTCCAAATTGAAGCCATGCTTGAATAAAAAGTAAAGGTTTGTGTCCAATCGCATTAAAAAAACACGTGTAGCACGTGTTTGAATGGGTTCATTAAAACTAAAAGGCCGCATGTCATTTTTATGTACTCTGCGCGTTTTCCTTATATGTCGGTGTTTTTTCATCATTAGAGGATTTTCTTCCCGCGTTTTTGCTCCAGAAAAACCATGCCGCCTTTGCCTTGACATTTTCCGTTATCATTCCACCGATGGCAAAGGGTTCTAGAAATTCGTATACTTTTTCCGTCGCCTCGATTAATTTTTCTCTGCTATCTTTTTCTTTAACAAAGTCTTCCCCGTAAATGCGGGCGATAATTTCTAGAGGTAAAATTTTACTATACGCTTTGTCGTGATAGGTGATTTCCGGATAATAGCCGTTGTTCCACAAAAACTCAAATATTTTAAAGACGAAATTTCGTTTTTTATCTTTTTTAACTTTAAATAATTTGCGGGCGACCATCAATTGGTATTCGTCTTTTCGTTTGGCGTAAAGGCTGACAAAGACGTGTTTTTTTGCAAACTCACTCAATTGATAAAAGGAGTCTCTGTTTTTAATGGCACCGCACTCATAAGCAATCACTAAGTCAAATTTTTGGTAATAAGCCTTGCGATTTTCCTTCATTTTTTCCCAGGACATTTGCAAAAACTCGATGTTGTCGACACCTTCTTCCCGGGCGTATCTTTTTGTCGCTTCGATCATTTTCGGTGAGATATCTACCGCAACCACCGATTGTACCCGCTTAGCAACAGGTATGGTCAATCTGCCGGCACCGCAACCTATCTCCAGCACCTTAAAATTTTCTTTTAGTGCATTTTTATTTTCCAAATAAGCAAGGGCTTCTTCGGTTTCCGTCCGAACTCTGTTTAAAGAGCGGGATTTTTCGAATTCTTCCGCTCTTAAGTCCCAAAAATCGGCTGTTTCATTTAATAACAGTTCTTTGCTCATGATTCAATCCTTTACTGAACTCTTCAGATAAATTTCACCACTATCATTATAATCTTTAATTTGTCTTCTGTCAAAATCAGTTTTTTTATAAAAATAATTAGCATTTCAAATTTTATAACGAATCACATAACGGTAAAGATGGTCATTGCCTACAGCCTTTTAGAGACCTTGGCATAAATTATTTTTAGTAATTATAGGTTGTTTTCTTGATTGATGTTTTCCGATATTCAAATATGTTTGTTTTAGGTGTTGTCATTGTAAAGTATTACATTCCTTAAAAAGCGTTCTTGTGCAAAATATCCCATTTGGGGTGCTGTTTTAGCCATCCGCTTTATTCCTTTAAGAATTTAGGATAATTTTTTGTTATTTTAACATAATCTCTTGACACTTTTACCATTCTGATTTATTATGATGTTAATCAACATGTGCATACATGTATCTTATGGTTTATTAAATGAAGGGATGGTAATTATTTATGGCAGATTGGAAAAACTTAACACAAGCAGT
>CAYFTR010000026.1:0-23126 GCA_964346185.1 uncultured Lachnospiraceae bacterium
TAATCGGCTACACCGTATCTACATACCCCGACTGTCCTTAGCCACCTCTGGCTAAAGACGAGAGGTTTTTGTTTTTATACTTTCTCAAAACGTATTGTCATATTTTATCACGTCAAGTGGAAGAATTTCGATTGAAATTTAAAAGTATCAAAGGAATCGTCTTTATCGCTTTATTATAATCGCTCACTTTCGAATTTTATCGTTTCTTCGATTAAAAATTTGGTGCCTTTCATATCCTATGTTGCGTAATTTTCTGAGTTTTCGCATTTAGCACCCTCTTTCCACCTTCGCTCTGAGATAAACAATACAACGGGTATCGCAGGGGGTGGGATATATGAAATTAATTCCGAATGACAGAATAATATAAAAAGTCTGAAGAGAGTAAACAACGGTTTAGAGAAAAGAACACTTCCGACTTATGTTAAGAAGGTTACAGAACAATAACAATATGTAAGTTCGGATTTTTCAGGAGAGTTTCTGGTTGATTGTGAGTCGAACGAACTGTAGGGCTCTGGCAACTCTGCACAGCATGAATTTGGAATCAGTAACAATACAGCCGATTATCTATGAGAAAAGTATACGCACTAAATTGAGTACGTTGCTTATATAATCAGAACAATGAAATCCAAACGACCGGCAATATTTAATTTCTTATCTTTTCGTTGCTAAATTCACACATTATTCATAAGCATAAAAAAACACCATCCAACATTATGTGAATAGCATTTCAATATTACAACTATATACTGACAATATATCATAAAAACAGATGGCGGAGAAGGTGGGATTCGAACCCACGTGCCCTTGCGGACAACCGCATTTCGAGTGCGGCTCGTTATGACCACTTCGATACTTCTCCCTACAAATGGCAAGCATTACTGAAAGCTTAATTGATATCATAGACCTTTTCAATAGAATTGTCAAACAAAGTATCACTTAAATTTTCGGATAACTCTTATGAAGCTTGGGTTATAAAAAATAAGTAGGTTAAAAAAAACGTTCTCTTTGACGTCTGGCGTAGACAACCTGACCGATGATGTGTATTTGATCTTTTTTAATATCAAAAATTTGACTGTCGTAAGCCGGGTTATGGGGCTGTAATAAAATTTTGTTTTGGTCTTTGACAAGTTTTCGAATTATCAACGGCGAGCGATTAACATGTAGTGCTATAAGTTGATTGTTTTTAACTTTAGGTGTCATTTTAATAACGGCAATATCTTCCATCATCAAAGTAGGGGACATGCTGTCATCTTTAATACGCAAAGCGAATACGGCACCCCACTGATTGAGATGCTCACTATTCATCGTTAATTTACTTTTTTCGTCTTTTAAATTGGAGAAAATCGGTAAATCGTAAGAAATTTCTTTAAATATGGCAATTTCCGTCTCAAAACTGCTATCCAACAAATGCGAACTGCCGATTTGAGGATACATACCGACGTTGGCACCGCTTAACCATTCGACAGCCACGTTAAAATATTCGGCCAGAACTTGCACGGTGGTTGTTTTAGGTTCCATTTCACCACGTGTATATCTGGAAATGGTTGGTGCGGAGAGTCCTAAGGTTTTTGCTAAGGAGTAAGTCGTCTCATCATAGAGATCCATTAAGTATTTTAATCGTTCACCGAATATTTTTTTATTCATTTTAACCCTACCTCAACTTCTTTAAATATATTTTACCTTAAAATTATTCATAATGCAATATTAGCAAGCAATATACTATATTATGATTGCGTTAATAGCCAATAAAATAGATTTCTGAATTACTTTAAGTCGCCGGGTATTTACCTTTGTGGATTTTACTTATATATATTACAATAATAAAATATATTCAATTATTGATAGTATTAATGCGAAAGGGAGTACTGCTGCCTATGAATAAGTTAAGTCATTTTGTTGGTTTGGACATCGGCTCAACAACCGTTAAAGTTGTTGTCACAAATAAAAAAGAAGTGATTTATTCTACCTATCAACGTCATTTCTCTAATATAAAAGAACTTGTATCCTCTTTGCTAAAAAAGGTGGCAAAAGAATTGAAGGATACCCCCATCGGCATTGCCGCGACAGGATCCGGCGGTTTATTTATATCCCAATGGTTAAATATACCGTTTGTTCAAGAAGTCGTCGCAAGTACCAATGCAGTGGAAAATGTGATACCTCAAACCGATTGCGCAATTGAATTGGGAGGAGAAGACGCAAAAATTACTTTCTTCGGTCAAAGCTTTGAACAAAGAATGAACGGTACTTGTGCAGGAGGTACAGGATCCTTTATCGATCAAATGGCATCTTTGCTGAAAACCGATGCATCGGGCTTAAACGAATTGGCAAAAGACCATACCGTTATTTACCCCATTGCTTCCCGTTGCGGTGTTTTCTCCAAAACGGATATTCAGCCCCTTATTAATGAAGGAGCCGAAAAATCCGATATAGCCGCTTCAATTTTTCAAGCGGTGGTAAATCAAACCATTTCGGGTTTGGCATGTGGACATCCGATACGGGGAAATGTTGCTTTTTTAGGCGGTCCTTTATATTTTTTATCGGAACTGAGGAAGCGTTTTATAGACACCTTGAAACTTGAAGGAGATCAAATTATTTTTCCCGATAATTCCAACCTGTTTGTTGCTCTGGGGGCAGCCCTTTATGCGGAAAAAACTGAGGCGACAACCATGGCGGAAATCCTAAAAATAATGGAGGAAAATAAAGACTTCTCAATAGAAGAGGTCGAACGTCTAGAGCCTTTGTTTGAAAGTGAAGAAGATTACAAAGAGTTTAAAACACGTCATGATGCAGTAAAAGTAAAGCGTAAGGACTTGGCAACCTACCGAGGCAAATGTTTCTTGGGTTTGGATGTGGGCTCTACAACAACAAAAGCTGTTTTAATTGGAAAGGGGAGCGAATTGCTCTATGAGTATTACAACAGTAATGAAGGATCTCCCTTAGATAAGTCGATACAAATATTAAAAGATATCTATCAAAATTTACCGGAAAACGCCGTCATCGACCGTGCTGCAGTTACGGGCTATGGGGAAAGCTTGATCAAACAGGCATTGAAAATAGATATCGGTGAAATCGAAACGATTGCCCATTACACCGGAGCAATGCACTTTTTACCGAATGTAACCTTTATCTTAGATATCGGCGGACAAGACATGAAGTGCATGAAGATTAGAAATGGTGCCATTGACAGTATTATCTTGAATGAAGCCTGTTCTTCCGGGTGCGGTTCCTTCTTGGAAACTTTCGCAAAGTCCTTGAATTTAACAATTGACGACTTTGTTAAAGAAGCCGTAAAAGCTCAAAACCCGGTCGACTTAGGTACACGTTGCACGGTTTTTATGAACTCAAGGGTAAAACAGGCTCAAAAGGAAGGTGCATCCGTTGGAGATATTGCGGCCGGTTTATCCTATTCCGTTGTTAAAAATGCATTGCAAAAAGTTATAAAGTTAAGAAATAATGAAGAGTTGGGCGACCATATCATGCTGCAAGGCGGCACCTTTAACAACGAAGCCGTATTACGTACTTTTGAGAAAATTACAGGAAAGCATGCCATACGCTCAGATATAGCCGGTTTGATGGGTGCTTTTGGAGCGGCTTTAATTGCAAAATACTCCTATGAGGAGAACCCCGAGGCAAAGACCACCTTATTATCCTTGCAGGAGTTGGAAAGTTTATCAACAGAAATTAAGCACCGACGCTGTAACGGTTGTAGCAATAATTGCTTGCTGACAATTAATATTTTTAACGACGGCAGTCGCCATATTACCGGAAACCGCTGCGAAATCGGTGCCGGTATACAAACTAAGAAAGATAAAATACCCAATCTTTATCAATATAAATATGAACGATTATTCGATTACGAACCATTAAATTTAAAAGATGCACCGAGAGGTGTGTTAGGTATCCCAAGAGTTTTAAATCTTTATGAAAATTATCCTTTTTGGTTTACATTTTTGACAGAATTAGGCTATCGTGTGCTGTTATCCGACGAGTCGGATCACGCTTTGTATACGAAAGGTATCGAGAGTATCCCGTCGGAGTCGGTATGCTACCCCGCAAAATTAGCCCACGGACATATCGAGAGTTTAATTGAAATGGGTGTAACTACAATTTTTTATCCATGCATCCCTTACGAAAAGCCGGAGTACGAATCCGCCGATAATTATTACAATTGCCCCATTGTGATGTCCTACCCTGAAACGGTCAAGCACAATATTGGTAGTATAAAAGACAAAAAAATCAGATTAATCAACCCTTTTATTGCTTTTAATGACAAAAAAAAGATGATTCAAAAATTGGTTAAACTGATGGCAAAAGAAAACATCTCCGCTTATGAAGTAAAGCGCGCGTGTAAAAAAGCCTTTGAAGAGGATGAACGTTTTAAAAATGATATTCGTCGCAAAGGAGAAGAAACCGTAGCCTGGTTAGGCAAAAACAATACCACGGGTATTGTACTGGCAGGTCGACCCTATCATGTCGATCCCGAAATCAACCACGGTGTAGATAAATTAATAACGGGACTGGGTATGGCGGTTTTAACCGAGGATTCCGTTGCCCATCTCAGTGAAAGTGATATACCGCTGAGAGTTTTAGACCAATGGAAATACCACAGTAGGTTATATCGCGCAACTGAATATGTTACTCGGTCAAAAAGCTTGGAATTAGTGCAATTAACCTCTTTCGGCTGCGGTTTAGATGCCGTCACCTCAGATCAAGTTCAGGAGTTGTTGGAAAAAGAAGGAAAGATATATACCCTTATTAAAATAGATGAGATCAGTAACTTGGGCGCCATTAGAATTCGTTTACGATCTTTGAAAGCTGCTATTGAAAAACGGGATGTAGCATCGATGAAAATCGAAGCAACCGATCCCCAAGGGGCAACTTTTACGAAAGAAATGAAAAAAGAACATACCTTATTGATGCCTCAAATGTCACCCATTCATTTCGATTTGATTGCCGAAGCCATGCGTTACAGCGGCTACAATGTAGAGCTTTTGCCGACTGTCGATAACAACGCGGTTGAAGAGGGCTTGAGCTATGTCAATAACGATGCCTGTTACCCATCCATACTGACTACCGGACAAGTGATGACAGCTTTAAAATCCGGCAAGTATGATTTGAACAAAGTTTCCGTTTTAATGACCCAAACCGGAGGACCGTGCAGGGCATCTAATTATGTGGGATTCTTGAGGAAGGCACTAAATGATGCCAAGATGGGGCATATACCGGTAGTTTCCGTTAATTTAAACGGTATAGAGTCGGCGCCCGGTTTCAGATTAACGTTGCCGTTACTGCATCGAGTTATCATCGCCTGTATTTACGGAGATTTACTGCAACGTTTGCTTTATGCCAGTATTCCTTATGAAGCGAAAGAAGGATCGGCGTACCGATTATATGAAAAGCATGCGCATCGATTAAAAAAAGAACTTAAAAAGCCGAGTCTCAGACAATTAAAGAAAAATTGCAAAATAATCGTTGAAGAGTTTGACCAATTGCCGCGAGTAGAAAAAAAGATACCAAAGGTTGCTATTGTCGGAGAGATCTTGGTTAAATACCACCCTGTGGCAAACAATCGGTTAGCGGATTTTTTGATGGAAGAAGGATGTGAAGTTTTTCTCCCGGATTTAGTGGACTTCTTGTTATATTGTTTTTACAATCAAATTTATAAACATGAGGAATTATCCGGCAGTTACGTTGCAAAACAGGTCAGTTCCTGGTCTATTCAATTTATCGAAAAACATCGAGAGGAAATGAAAACGGCACTTAATAACAGCAAGCACTTTACCGCACCGGGTACGATAGAGGAAAAAGCTCAAAAAGTTCAGGAGTTTATCTCTTTAGGAAACCAAGGGGGCGAAGGTTGGTACCTTACAGCGGAAATGATGGAATTGATAGAAGACGGCTTTGAAAACATTGTCTGTGTTCAGCCCTTTGCCTGTCTTCCCAACCATGTTATGGGCAAGGGGATGATAAAGCCGATCCGTCAACGCTATCCCAAAGCCAATATAACCACCATTGATTATGACCCGGGTGCGTCGGAAGTTAACCAAATCAATCGTATCAAGTTGATGTTGGCAACTGCCTATCGCAATATTGAAGAACAAATAGCATAAAATTTAAAAGAGGCTGTGTTATCATCTCAGCCTCTAATATTTTCTTAACTTTGATAAACGACTTCTTTTAAAATACCTTCTGCCGTTGTTTTATCTTTTAAAACTTCAATCAACTTAGCGGCAAAGGGTATTGCCGCACCGACACCTCGCCCTGTAACAATATTATTGTCTACAACTACAGGCATATCTTGGTGCTGTCCCGAATCGATACGGTTTTCTATCCCGGGGTAACAAGTATAGTTTTTTCCCTCCAATAAATCAAGTTGATGCAACACATAGGGAGCGGCACAAATAGCGGCAATCAATCGGCCTTCTTTTTCTTGGCGCTGTACATCATCTCTGAGTTTTTTCGAGCGGTAAAGGTTGTCGATACCGACAAGGCCACCGGGTAATACCACCAAATCCGCAATTTCATCACTGAGTACCCCAATTGTCGTATCGGCTACAACGGGTATATCGTGAGCACCTTTTACAACCGGACCTTGATGGACGGATACCGTTTTTACTTCTATATTTGCTCTGCGTAGAAGGTCTACAACGGTTAATGCTTCGACTTCTTCGAAACCTGTTGCCAAGTAAACAAAAACTTTACTCATTTTATTCCTCCGTTTAAATGCTTTAATTTACATTATTGGATCTCTATGATACCATATAACATTAATCGTAACTTTAATCGCTATAGAGAAGCCTATAATTCAAACTATATCCTGTGATTTTCATTTAACTTAATAAAAGAAAGGGGAGGCATGTGGCATTTAAATATGATCAGAGTTTTATCGATGAAGTTATTGAAAAAAATAATATCGTCGACTTAATTAATGATTATCTACCTTTAAAAAAAGCAGGCCAATCCTACAAAGGAAAGTGCCCCTTTCATAACGAAAAAACCCCTTCTTTTGTTGTGTCCGAGGAAAAACAGCTGTATCATTGCTTCGGTTGCGGAGCGGGGGGGAATATTTTTACTTTTTTAAAAGAAATAGAAAATATGAGCTTTCCGGAATCCGTTGAATATCTGGCAAAGAGAGCTGGTATACCGATACCGCAAAAAGGTCAAGAAACGGATCAAAACTACCAACATAAAAAACGTCTGTATGAAATCCATCGTTTGGCTGCCAATTACTATTATCTTCAATTAAAAAGAAGTACATCGGCCCTTAACTATTTAAAGAAACGTAAAATTACAAAACAAACAATAAAAAATTTTGCTTTGGGTTACGCACCGCAGGGTTGGGATACATTGTTCCGCTTTTTAACCCGTCAAGGCTTTAATAATGATGAATTGATTGCCGCGGGGGTATGTGTAAAAGGGAAATCCAATATCTATGATCGATTTCGCGATCGTTTAATCTTTCCCATTGTCGATTTGTCCGGCCGTGTTGTGGGCTTCGGAGGACGAACCCTTGCGACTGATCAGCGTGGTCCTAAATATCTTAACACATCGGAAACTTTAATATTCAAAAAAGGGAAACTCTTATATAATCTAAATCAAGCAAGAAAACATATTGATAACGAACAGCTCATTCTCGTAGAAGGTTATATGGATGTTATCGCATTAAATCAGTCCGGATTTAAAAATGTAGTGGCGGCTCTTGGAACAGCGTTTACAACCGATCACGGTAAATTGATTAGTCGCTACGCTAAAGAAGTCGTTTTATCTTTCGACGGTGACGTTGCCGGTCAAACTGCCACCTATAAAGCCGTTGAAGTATTTAACCGTTTGGATATACCTAACCGCGTCGTTGAATACGGTAACCAAGATGATCCGGACAGTTTTATTGCCTCCAAAGGCAGGGAGGCATATTTAGAAAAACTACAACATGCAAAGCCGGGATTTGAATTTATTCTTGGGCAATTAGAAAAACAATTCAATATTAATGATACAAACGAAAAATCGGCGTATGCACGACAAGCGATGATAGAATTAAATAAAATAAACAATCCGATTCAACGTAATATTTATTTACAGGATTTATCCTTACGCTTAGGTCTTACGGACGCTTTATTAAAAAGATACGTTAAGAATGAAAATACTCAAAAAAATAACTTTAAAGCTGCACAAAGTAATGCAAATCAAGCCGTGCTCAATGCGAATAAACTTTATCTACATAGGTTAATGGTTTCCAAAGATGTGAGAAAACAAGACAATCTGCCTTCAGAAGCATTTTGCAACTCGACCTTACGTAGATTGCATCGTAAAATAACAACTCAAGATAGCGAAGATGACATCTTTCCTGTAGCCCCTATCTTGCAAGCATTTACTGACTCTCAGCAACAGGAAATAACAGAAATACAGATGTTGAAAGACACGTCAATACCTACCAACCGATTAATAGAGATCATTCATGAGGATTTTCTTGAAAGGCAATTGACAACCATACGATCTCAAATTGGAATGAAAGATAAAAACACGGTAGATCATCTAACCAAAATGATAGATTTGAAAACTAAATTAAATAGTTTTAAGGAGTGAAAATGGAAAAAGAAATCATAATAAATCAAATCGAAGAAAGTCAGGAAGTCTTAGATATTACACCGGAGCTGGAAAAGGATCCGGAGGTGCAGGCACTTCTTAAAAAAGGTAAACAAAAAGGTGAATTGACAGATACGGATTTTGACGCCTTACTGGATGATGAAACCTTGGACGGAGATGACATCGATTCAATTTATATGTTTTTACAAAAAGAAGGCATTGATTTAAAATTCCAGGAACTAAGCTTGGATGATGACGATCTGGACGATGTTGATGAAAATGCTCGAAAAGAAAAAGAAGTTTTAGTTGATGTACCTGACAATGTATCGATCAACGACCCTGTACGTTTGTATTTAAAAGAAATTGGAAAAGTGAACCTGTTAACCGCCGACGAAGAAGTTGCACTGGCAAAAAGAATCGAGAACGGAGACAAGGAAGCAAAAAAAGAATTGGCCGACGCCAATTTGCGTTTAGTTGTATCCATTGCAAAAAAATATGTGGGCAGGGGAATGTCCTTTCTGGATCTCATTCAGGAGGGGAACTTAGGATTGATTAAAGCAGTCGAAAAATTTGATTACACAAAAGGATTTAAGTTTTCTACTTATGCGACCTGGTGGATTCGCCAAGCGATAACAAGAGCTATTGCGGATCAAGCCAGAACCATAAGGATCCCCGTTCACATGGTCGAAACGATCAATAAATTAACCAGAGTATCCAGACAATTACTACAGGAATTAGGGAGAGAACCCACTCCGGCGGAAATCGCTAAGGAAATGGGTTTCACGGAGGAAAAGGTGAGAGATATTCAAAAAATTGCTCAAGATCCAGTATCCCTGGAAACACCCATCGGCGAGGAAGAGGACAGCCACTTAGGAGATTTTATCCCCGATGATGATGCCTTGGCTCCTTCCGAAGCAGCCTCATCTGCTTTGTTGAAAGAACAATTGGCGGAGGTATTAGGTACTCTTACCGACAGAGAGGCGGAAGTCCTGCGTCTACGTTTCGGTTTAGACGATGGCCGTGCAAGAACCTTGGAAGAAGTGGGTAAGCGTTTTAAAGTGACAAGAGAACGTATTCGACAAATTGAAGCAAAAGCACTGCGTAAGCTTAGACACCCCAGTAGAAGCAAAAAATTGAAGGATTACTTGAGTGATTGATTTATCTCCGAGATTAGGCCTCATTTCAGAGTATATTATACAGCACAAGCCCATGGCGGATATAGGATGTGACCATGGGCTACTACCCGTTTATATGGTATTAAAAGGCTTGGTTCCAAAAGCAATCGCCATGGATCTCCGAGCGGATCCCCTTCAAAAAGCTGTGACATGCATTAAAGATCATTGTCTCGAAGAAAAAATAGACACAAGGCTTTCCGACGGGTTGGAAGCCTTAAAACATTTTGAAGTGGAGACAACTGTCATTGCGGGGATGGGCGGTATTTTGATTAAAGACATTTTAAAAAAAGAAAAAAATGTTTTTATTAAAACAAAAAAATTGATTCTACAGCCAATGAATAATGCTCATGTCCTTAGAAAATACTTGGTTTGTAACGGATATCAAATCAACACTGAGTTATTGGCAAAGGAAGATGACAGAATTTATGAAATAATCGTTGTTACACAAGGAAAGAGTGAACTCTTGCATCCGATTGAATATGAAATCGGCTTAATCGAGAAAGCGGCGGATTATAAGCTTTTGACGGAAAAAGTTTCAACTTTAATTCGTCGCGATAAAGCCATTTTAAAAAAATTGGAAGCACACACAACTGAAACGGCCAAACAAAAAAAAGTGGAGCTCAACAAGCGTATTGAAGATTTATTACAAGCGAGAAAATTCATTGAAAACATCAGAAATATTTAAAATTATAGAAAAAACGGCACCTTTATCATTAGCGGAGCCTTGGGATAACTCCGGTTTACAGGTAGGTTCTTATAACCAGGAGGTCTCAAAAATCCTGACTTGTCTGGATCTGACGGATAAAGTTGTAAAAGAGGCAATCGCATTACAAGCAGGGCTAATTATAACCCATCACCCCATGTTTTTCGAAAGTATAAAAAGAATAAACCGTAGCGAATATATCGGCAAAATTATTACTGCGCTCTTAAAAAATAACATAAGCGTCTATACCGCTCACACTAATTTGGATAAAGCACATGGCGGTTTAAATGACTACGTGGCAAACGTGTTGGGTCTACAATGTTTAGTACCTTTGGTTGGCGATAGCGCGAGAGGAGGTTTATATAAAGTTGTTGCTTTTGTTCCCAAAACTCATCTCGAACCTGTCTTAGATGGTTTAAAAGCTTTGGAGGCGTCTATTAGCTTCGGTAATTACAAAGACTGCACTTTTCGATGTGAAGGCACAGGTACTTTTACCCCTTTAAGTACCGCTGAACCATTCATCGGAGAACAGGGTTGTTTTACGGAAGTGCAGGAAATTAAAATTGAGATGACCGTGCAAGCTTACCAACTTTATGAAACAATAAATAAAATCAAACAAAGTCACCCCTATGAAGAAGCCGTTATTGATGTCTATTCTTTGGAGGATTCATACCTGCCTTCTTTTCACGGTTTTGGACGAGTCGGATATTTAAAGGAAGCTACGGCGTATTCCGAGTTTATTACTTATATAAAAAAACAATTAGACTTACACACTCTGCGGGAGTGCGGAGAGCCGCCCTTAACAGTACATAAAGTTGCTATATGTACCGGTAGTGGCAGTGATTTGATGATGACAGCAAAAAAGCAAGGGGCGGATTTGTATATTACAGGAGATTTAAAACATCACGATGCTCAAAAAGCTTATGAAAACGGCATTTGTATCTTAGACTGCGGTCATTACGGAACCGAAAAATTTGCATCGGAAGTCTTGTTGCGAATCTTAAAAAAAGATAAACTGTTTGTAGAAAAAGGAATTGAAGTTATACCTTTTAATAAAAATATCGATTTTATTAAAAGGATCTGACAACATTTAAATAAGGAGTCCACGTGAAAAAATTATTAACAGGTAATGAGGCAATTGCAAGAGGAGCTTGGGAGGCCGGTGTTCAATATGCCACTGCTTACCCAGGAACCCCTAGTACGGAAATTTTAGAAAATTTAGCGACTTATTCGGACGTCATCTCCGAATGGGCTCCCAACGAAAAGACAGCAATGGAATCCGCTGCGGGAGCCAGCTTTACAGGTATTCGCACCCTATGTGCCATGAAACATGTCGGTATGAATGTCGCGTCGGATCCGATGTTGTCTTTTGCTTATATCGGTGTTAACGGCGGTTGCGTGATTATTACGGCCGATGAACCAGGAATGCACTCATCACAAAACGAGCAGGATAATCGCCACTATGCACGTTTAGGAAAAATGCCGCTTTTTGAACCTTCCGATAGCCAGGAAGCGAAAGATATGGTAGCGACTGCATTTGAAATCAGCGAAACCTACGATGTTCCGGTTATTATTCGTTTAACAACACGGGTGTGTCATTCCAAATCAGTCGTTGAATGTAAAGATAGGCAAGCTGTAATCAATCGTCCTTATATCAAAAATACCATGGGCCGTACGGTCGTTCCGGCGGCAGCTAAAGTTAATCAGCAAAAGCTCATAAAAAATATGAAGGCTTTGGAAAAAACCGTTGATGACTCAAAATGGAATTATATTGAAGATAATGGCTCAAAGATAGGGGTTATCGGATCCGGTGTTGCATATTACTATGGAAAAGAAGTCTTTGCCAAGACGGCGTCTTATCTAAAAATCGGTTTTTCTCACCCGATGCCAATGGGGTTAATTAAAGCCTTTGCGGATAAAGTTGAGACACTATATGTTTTGGAAGAAAATGATCCGATTATGGAAACGGAAATTCGTGCCGCAGGCATACCGTGTATCGGCAAAGAAATAATACCGGAGTATGGAGAACTAACACCGGAACGTTTACGAGGTGCGATCTTCGGGAAAAGCTTAAAGCATTATGAAGATATCGACCCTCAAAATGCCTTGCCCAGACCACCTTCTCTTTGTGCCGGTTGCCCTCATCGAGGTGTTTTTTACACCTTAGGTAAAAGAAAAGACTTGATGATTTTCAGCGATATCGGGTGTTACTCTCTCGGTATGAGCCCGCCGTATAATGCTACCGACGCAATGATTTGTATGGGTGCCAGTATCAGCGGTGGTCACGGTGTGGCAAAAGCCTTACAGTTAAAAGGACAGGAAGCGGAATCTCTTCACGTTGTTTCAATTATAGGAGATTCGACCTTTTTTCACTCCGGAATGACATCGTTACTGGATGTTGTTTACAATGGCTCCACAACTACAACTTTCATCTTAGATAATCGCATTACCGGGATGACCGGTCACCAGGAAAACCCGGGTTCCGGTTACGATTTAATGGGAAACCCCACCCCTTATATCGACCTCGAAAACTTGGTTCGATCCTTGGGCATTCAACATATTAAAACGGTTGATCCCAATGATCTCAAAGGCGTCGAACAAGCCTTGGAATGGGGGATACAATTGGGTGAGCCTTCAGTTATCATTACCAAATGGCCTTGTGCTTTAAAAAAGTTTTCTGTTGAAGACAAAGAAGCATTTCCCGATGCCTTTATGGAAAAGTGCTATGTAGATACGAGTATCTGTATCGGTTGTAAAAAATGCTTAAAATCCGGTTGTCCCGCCTTGGCTTTTTCGTCCGTTGTGGAGGGAAAATCAAACATTTTAAAAGACACATGTTTAGGCTGTCGAGTTTGCTTACAGATATGTCCGGTAGATGCCATTAAAGCGGAGGAAAAAGCCCATGGAAAATAAAAATATTTTATTGGTTGGCGTAGGCGGTCAAGGAACTATCACCGCAGCCAAATTATTAACAACCGGCTTACTTGAACATGGCTACGATGTTAAAATGAGTGAAATACACGGGATGAGTCAAAGAGGCGGTTCAGTTTCAACTCAAGTGCGTTTCGGTGAGAAGGTGATGTCACCGGTTATCGAACTCGGTACCGCCGACATCATTGTAGCTTTTGAAAAAATGGAAGCGATGCGTTACCTGGAATACTTGAAAAAGGACGGTTTGATTATTGTTAATGACCACGAAATTCGACCATTATCGGTAATTATTAACAAAGCAAGCTATCCTAATAATATAATAGAAAAACTAAAAGATAAAACTGATATATTAAAAATTGACGCACAAAAAATGGCAACGGCTTTAGGTAATCCTAAAGTCGCAAATGTTATACTATTGGGAGTTCTCATCAAAGCAATGTCTTTAGATAAGCTGGATTGGCAAAAAACAATTGGGAACGCTATTAAAAAACAATGGATTGATTTGAACTTTCAAGCTTTTAAGCTCGGTATGGATACGTTTAAAGAACATGGAAGCGAAAAATTATAACGAGCGTTTTTTTCAAAATACAAATTGCAAGTATTTTCCCTGCCATCGTGTTGCAAACATTGAGGATTTCAGTTGTTTGTTTTGTTATTGCCCCCTGTATGCTTTAGGGAGAAATTGTGGTGGAGACTATTGTTATTCCGATAAAGGTGTGAAAGATTGTACAAAATGTATTTTTCCGCATCGGCGAGAGAATTACGATAAGATGTTAAAAAAAATAAAAGTTTTAATTGAAATCGTACGAGAAAAATAAAGGAGAAAAGCATGTTTTCATTACTGGCTGTTTTATGGGTTATCGTAGCGTATTTTATCGGAAATTTAAATTTCGCCTATATTATTGTCAAATTGGCAAAAAATGAAGACATTCGCAATTATGGTAGCGGTAATGCCGGAACAACCAACGTATTGCGTGCTGCGGGTGCAAAGTATGCTGCTCCCGTCTTTATTTTAGATGCTCTGAAAGGGACAATTGTTGTTTTAATAGGTCGTATGCTGTTTCAAAATGAATGGATTGCCATGTTCGGTGTCATGGCTGTAGTCAGCGGCCACAACTGGCCTGTTCTACTAAAATATAGGGGTGGTAAAGGTACGGCGACTACCTTAGGTGCCATGTTGATATGGGATTATAAAGTAGCATTGATTGCAATTGCTTTAGGATTGATTATACTGGCTGTATTTAAAATGGTGTCGCTGACATCTATAACAGGTATTGGTATTTCACCGTTTTTAACTCTGCTGTTTTATGGATTTACAAATATCCCCACCCTTTTATTGACTTTATTTATAGCTACATCCTCCATATTTCAGCACCGCTCGAACATTAAGCGTATTCTGTCAGGAACCGAAAGTAAAATCGGTCAGAAAATTAAAATGGATCGATAAAATCAATGTGCTGTAATAACCCTTATATTAATTACACACAAACTATTTTGTCAAATAAGTAACATCAGACAAATAAATTCCCTTTAGGGAATTTATTTGTCTTTATAACATAACATAAGGAGTAAAGCATGATTGGTGACGTAATTAAACGCCGATATACAACTGTACTGGAAAACGGAACAAAAAATGTTTATGATTTATTCAAATGGCAAACATTAGATATTGAATTAAAAAATCACCAAACGGGTAAAGTTATTTTTCAAATGAAAAATTGTGAATTTCCGGAAGGATATTCTCAAAACGCCTGTAATATTATTGCCAGTAAATATTTCCGAAGAAAGGGAGTTCCGAATGCTGTCGGATACGAACGGAGTATGCGCGAAGTTGCGGACAGAATGGTCGGTTTTTGGGCGGACGCATTAATGGACGAAGGTATTATAGACAACAAGGAGCAATGGCAAATTCTTTACGACGAATTGGTATATGCTTTTTTAAAACAATGGTGGGCACCCAATTCTCCGCAATGGTTTAATACCGGCCTTTACCGTAATTATAAAATATCTGGAGACAGTGACGGGCTTTTTTATTTTGATCTTGACAAAAATAAGGTTGTAACAGCAAAGAGCCGCTATGAACGAACACAAGCATCGGCTTGTTTTATATTGTCTATCGAAGATCAGCTTTTAGGTCCGAACTCTATTAGCGACCATTACGTTTCAGAAACAAGATTGTTTAAAGGTGGCTCCGGTGTCGGTACCAACTTTTCTAATTTAAGAGGAGAAAACGAAAAATTGTCCTCCGGCGGATTTTCTTCCGGAATGATGAGCTTTCTTGTCGGACTGGATAAAAATGCCGGTGCCATTAAATCCGGTGGTACAACCAGAAGAGCCGCAAAAATGGTGATTGTAGACATTGATCATCCCGAAATAGAAGACTTTATCGATTGGAAAATGTTGGAAGAAGAAAAAGTAAAAGCTCTGGGCAAAATGGGTTATGATACCTCTATTGATGGTGAGGCGTACCAAACCGTATCCGGACAAAATGCCAATAACTCCGTACGACTAACCGGAGAATTTATGAAAGCCGTTGAGGGGCTAAGTCAAGGGCAAAACCCTGATTTTACTTTAAAAGGGCGTGTTGATTCATCGGTTAATAAAACCGTTTCAGTCAAGTCTTTGTGGGATAAAATTAACTACGCAACCTGGAGTTGTGCGGATCCCGGTTTACAATTCGATGACATCTTCAATCAATGGCACACCTGCCCGGCGGGGGAAGACGGTGTTTACAATGCCAAATACAACCGTATCAATGCGACAAACCCTTGTTCCGAATATGCTTTTCTGGATAATACCGCCTGTAATTTAGCTTCAATTAACTTATACGGATTTTTAGAACCGAAATCAAAAAAACTTTATGTAGAAGATTACATACATCTTGTCGGTTTAATACAATTAATTTTAGAAGCCTCCATTCATCGCGGGCAATTTCCGACAGAAGCCGTTGCAAGAAAAAGCCATGGTTTTCGCACCACCGGTTTAGGTGTTGCCAATGCCGCATCGGTTGTAATGGCGATGGGTTATCCTTATCATTCGGAGGAATCCAGAGCCTTGATCGCTGCTCTAACCGGCCTGATGACCGGACATTCCTATTACGTCTCTGCATTGATGGCGAAAAAAATCGGTCCTTTTATACATTATAAAGCCAATAAACCCTACATGAACCGTGTCATTCGCAATCACGCCAGAGTAGCGGGAGCCTTAGAGGATGATTATGAGGGATTAACCTATACGCCTTTTAAAGTTAATCATCATATACTGGAGGAAATCGGACAAAGTAATTTAAGTAAAACCTTGATAACCGCTTGGAAAAAAGCCATCGATTGCGGGGAAAAGTTCGGATACCGTAACGCACAGGTATCGGCTATTGCACCGACAGGCACTATTTCCTTTGCGATGGATTGCGGTGCAACATCTGTAGAACCTTTTTACAATCATATTGTCATGAAAAGACTGATCGGCGGCGGTGTAATGGAAATGATAAATCCCGTTATGCAAACGGCTTTGGAAAACCTCAACTATTCTGAAAAACAAATTGAGGATATGATGAACTATCTTTTAACACGAGATGAGTCGGGGCGGTTAATTCACACGGATTTTAGTCAAGCACCCCACATTCAACCAGAGCATGTGCCGATTTTTCATACAGCCGGAGATATTAGCCCTGAAGGACATGTGTTGATGGTATCTGCCGTAACACCGATGATTTCCGGCTCCGTTTCAAAAACCGTCAATATGAAAAATGAAGCAACAGTAAAAGATGTCGAAAAGATTCATCTATTGGCTTATCAAACAGGCAGCAAGGCAATTGCCGTCTATCGAGACAGTTGCAAAGCGTCGCAACCACTTAGCAGTTTTGACGAGGAAACTAAAAAGATAAACCTGGAAGATTTGTCCTATTCCGAGTTATTGGATTATGCGAAAAAAAGTAATTCCAACGTACCGGTGAGGCTTCGTCCCGACGGCATGCGGGAAAGTAGAACCCATGCTGCAAAAATAGGCGATATCGAATTGTATATTACTATCGGATTTTATGATGACGGTCAAATCGCGGAAATATTTGTATCGACCGATAAGGACGGTACCGTTGTTAAAGGTTTGTTGGCCTCTTTGTCTAAGTCTATTTCCAATATGCTCCAGTACAAAATACCGCCACAAAAAATATCCAAAATGTTAAGAGGGCAAAAATATGAGCCGGCCGGATTTGTTTCCCGCCATCCTTATATAAAATACGCTTCATCTATTTCGGATTTAATTTCTAAAGTTATCGATTTTGAGTGTGGTGACTATTCAACTTGTCAAGTCAAACCCCACGAGGCAAGCAACGCGCAAACAAAACCTAAAACTCACAAGCACAAGGAAAAACCGGTCGAAGATGTATACGAACCTTATTCCGCGCCCCATATTAGCGGAGAAAAACTTTACGATTCTATCTGTGCGCAATGCGGTAGTGATCAGATGATACAAAGCGGTACCTGCAAAGTTTGCTTAGATTGCGGTTCCACGACCGGTTGCAGTTAACAGCCCTGAAAACCATAAGGGTGGCGCGTTTTTATTTGTAAGAGAAAAAAATTAATGCTATAATAAAGGCGCTTTATCCCTTAGGGTAAGTAACTTGTCTCGGAGGCGTATGCATGAGAAAAGAAGCCATGAACAAGGCTAAAAAAATTGTCGTCAAAGTTGGAACGACCTCGGTAACCCATGAAAACGGACAACCGAACTTTAAAAAAATGGACGAATTGGCTTTAGTGTTAACCGATCTTGAAAATTCTGGTTATCGAATTGTTTTGGTTTCTTCCGGAGCCATCGGATGTGGCATGAAAAAATTGGGTTTAAAAGAGCGACCTAAAACCTTGGAAGCGAAGCAAGCCACCGCTTCCGTCGGTCAAGGTATTCTGATGAGTACTTATCAGAAATTTTTTGATCAGTATTATCAAGTTGTCGCACAAATCTTATTGACGAAAGATGTCTTTAACCATGCAACAAAAAGACAAAATGCAATCAACACTTTTCGTGCACTGAAAAAACGTATGGTAATACCGATTGTTAATGAGAATGACTGTGTTTCTACAGAAGAAATAGAAGAAGAAAACTTCGGAGACAATGATATTTTATCTGCGATGACAGCAGAAATTTTCGGAGCGGACTTGTTGATTATTTTATCAGACGTTCAAGGCTTGTATGATTGCGATCCCAACCATAATAAAAATGCCCGTTTTATTGAACAAATCGATCAAATTGACAACTCTATATACGATTACGCACAATGCTCCTCATCTAATCGGGGAACAGGTGGCATGATTTCAAAAATTTCGGCAGCACACTATGCAACCGAAAAAGGAATCGATACAATTATAGCATCAGGAGAAAACTTTAAAATTCTACACGACATTTTAGATGGTAAAAAAATCGGAACTTTTTTAAAGGGAGGAAAAGTGAATGTTTAAAAAAATTCTTATCGGTACTTGCGTTGTTACAGCCGGTATGATGACTTTGTTCGGTGTATATACCGTTATTGAAAAACACAGAGAAAAAGCGGTCGGCGGACGACTCATGAAAGTACAATACAGATTTACCCGGGAGTTCAACGATTAGAGAGCAGGTTCCCCATGAATAAGGTGTGTATATTCACTGCTTCTACAGGAGGCGGCCATAATTTAGCTGCACAATCCGTGCAGCAAGCTTTGGCTGAAAAGGGTATTTCCTCTGCGATTTATGATACTTTTAAAGACAGCAACCCGCTTTTAAATAAAATGGTTGTAAAAGGCTATAAACAAATGGTAGAAATAACGCCCGTACTCTATAGAGTGATCTATCAACAATTTAATTTGATGACGGCTTTTCAACAAAGAATTTTAGATACGGTTTCCTTTTTCATTAACCCGGATATTGTTGAAATTATTAAAAGAAACAAACCGTCTTTAATTATTTCTACCCACCCTTATGTAACCTATCTCTTGGCCGGTCTAAAAGAACACGGTGTTTTTGATGTACCCGTTGTCTCTTTTGTGACCGATTATAAAGGGCATGGTCTGTATGTCGGCAGATTGGCAGATGCGTATATCGTTGCAACCGAGTATACTAAAAAAACTTTAATCGAAAAAAATGTTCCGGAAGAAATTATTTACCCTTACGGTATTCCGATTCGCCAAGAATTCAGGGAAAAGTTGAGGCGAAAAGATTGGAAAGAAGATGAAGCGCCTCTGTTAACCGTTTTGCTCATGGCCGGTTCTTTAGGAAGTAAGCAGTTGGAGAGTGCTTTCATTGCTTTAATGCGCATTAAAAGTAAACTGAAAATTACTGTTGTATGCGGTAAAAATGAAAAGACAAAAAAATCAATCCAACAACTTGTAAATATTCACGGTTCCGACAACAAAAAAATTTCAATTTACGGTTATGTCGACAATATATCACAATTGATGGACGAAGCGGATGCTCTGATAACAAAGCCCGGCGGTTTAACCACCACGGAAGCTATTATTAAAAATATTCCTATGATTATTCCCTACGTTTATCCGGGGCAAGAAGAAGAAAATGCGGATTTTTTAGTCGCTAACGGTATGGCCATAAGGGCAGATAAAATAACGGATTTAACTGAAATAATAAGTTTTTTAATTTCCCATAAATTTGTAATGGAAAGAATGATCGAAAACATGTCTAAAAGTGCCTCCAACTACTCGCTGGAAAACACGGTGGAACTTTGCATTAAAATGATAGATACATACGAAAACAATTGACTTAACATTTATTAAATGATATATTTATAATGTTATGCAATGCACTTGGTTTAACGAGGCTCCAACGTTTTACTAAGTTCATTGTGAATGAAGCAAGAGGAGAAGAAAATGATAACTAAAGAACAAAAAGAACAAATTATTCAACAGCACCAAACCCATGAAGGAGATACAGGATCTCCCGAGGTGCAAATTGCATTATTAACAGCAAGAATTAACGATTTAAACCATCACTTTGCTACCCACAAAAAAGATCACCACTCCCGTCGAGGACTGTTAAAAATGGTCGGTCAAAGAAGAGGTTTATTAAATTACTTAAAAAATAAAGATATCATGAGATATCGTGATCTTGTACAAAAATTAGGGTTGAGAAAATAACACAACGGGGCGGTTATCCGCCCTTTTTTATTAAGATTCAGGAGGAATAATGAAGACATATCAAATGGATCTCGCCGGGCGACCATTAATCGTGGAAATAGGTGAAGTTGCTCAATTAGCAAAGGGATCCGCTATGATTCGCTATGGGGATACCAGCATATTAGCGGTAGCCGGTGCTTCGAAAAAGCCGAGAGAAGGATTGGACTTTTTCCCGCTGTCCGTAGACTATGAAGAAAAACAATATGCCGTAGGTAAAATACCGGGCGGGTTCTTAAAACGAGAAGGACGTCCCAGTGAAAAGGCTATTCTAAACTCCCGGTTAATTGACAGACCGATTCGTCCACTCTTTCCCAAGGGCTTCAGAAACGACGTACAGATTGTAACCACAGTCTTATCCGTTGAGCAAAATAACGCACCGGATATAGCGGCTATGATCGGTGCATCTGTCGCTTTATCTATTTCTGACATCCCTTTTGACGGACCGGTCGGAGCGGTATGTGTCGGCTTGATAGACGATCAGTTTATCTTAAATCCGACAGAAGCCCAAAGAGAAGAGAGCAAACTACATCTGGTCGTATCCGGTACGGCAGATGCCATTATGATGGTGGAAGCCGGGGCCAATGAAGTCGATGAAACCACTATGTTGGAAGCGATTTTATTTGCTCACGAAGAAATCAAAAAAATTGTAGCCTTTCAAAATGAGATTGTTGCAGATTTAAATGTGGTTAAAGGTGATTATACCCTGTACTTGCCCGCGGAAGAATTGGTGAATGAAATTACGACAGACATTGCAGAAAAAATGCAAAGTGCCGTGCACACTGAAGATAAATTGGAACGGCAAGAAAAAATAAACGCACTTAAAGATGAAACGCTTGAAAAATACCTTGAAAAATACCCGGAAAATGAATCCGACATCTTGGAAGTCATTGAAGATTTACAGAGAACCGAAATTAGAAGTTTAATCTTAGACGATCATATCCGTCCGGATAACAGACAAATGGACGAAGTACGACCGATTGTATCTAAAGTAGATTATATTCCCAGAGTACACGGTTCAGGACTTTTTACCAGAGGTGAAACTCAGGTTTTATCGATTGCAACTTTAGGTGTTTTAAGAGATGCCCAGGTTTTAGACGGCCTATCTAGTGAAACCGAAAAAAGATATATGCACCAATACAACTTTCCTTCTTACTCGGTTGGCGAAACCAGACCTATGCGCGGTCCAGGAAGACGAGAAATAGGACATGGTGCCTTAGCTGAAAGAGCTCTATTGCCGATGATACCTTCCGAGGAGGATTTTCCTTATGCTATTCGTGTCGTGTCGGAGGTATTGAGTTCCAACGGCTCAACCTCTCAAGCATCGGTTTGTGGCTCTACTTTAGCCTTAATGGCGGCAGGTGTACCGATAAAAAAACCGGTTGCAGGCGTTGCCATGGGTTTGATGAAAGAAGATGATAAACTGGCTATTTTAACGGATATTCAAGGCGTCGAAGATTTTATGGGAGATATGGACTTTAAAGTGGCCGGTACCGCGGAAGGTATAACCGCCATTCAAATGGATATTAAAGTTCACGGTATCGATAAAGAAGTTTTAACGAAGGCATTGGAACAAGCCCGTATCGGACGTCTCCATATATTAAATAAAATGTTGGAAGTTATTCCCGAACCTCGCAAAGAGTTATCGCCCTATGCGCCGAGGATTTTAACGATGCAAATAAATCCGGATAAAATTCGCGATGTCATCGGAACAGGCGGAAAGGTCATCAATAAAATTATTGAACAAACCGGCGTAACCATAGATATCGAAGACGACGGTACGGTATATATTGCTTCTGCAGATTCCCAAGCGGCACAAGAGGCTCAATCTATCATCGAAAATATTGTTCACGAAGTGGAAGTAGGCGAAATCTTTACAGGTAAAGTTGTCCGAATTATGAAATTCGGTGCTTTTGTTTCGTTACCGGGCAGTAAAGACGGTTTAATCCATATTTCTAAACTGGCCAATGAAAGAGTCAAAGAAGTAGAAGATGTCGTTAAACTCGGTGATGAGGTTAAGGTAAAAGTTATTGAAATAGACGATCAGGGTAGAATTAACCTCTCCAGAAAAGCCTTGTTGGGGAAAAAATAAATGAAAAAAAATCCTGATTTAAAGGTTAAAATTTATAATTGCGGCCCTTACCCCGTTCCAAGTTATGCAACGGAAGGTTCCGCAGGAGTTGACCTTTATGCATATTTGGAAGAGGAATTAACCGTTGAAACAGGTTCTATTTATGCTGTATCAACGGGCATTCATTTGGAAATTCCGGTTGGTTATGAAGCACAAATTCGAGCACGAAGCGGTTTAGCATTAAAGCACGGCATTACTTTGGTTAACGGTATCGGTACGATAGATTCCGATTTTCGCGGCGAAATTAAAGTGATTTTAACCAATTTATCAGGAAAAAAATATATAATAAAACCCGGTGATCGAATTGCACAGATGGTGTTTAATCGATACGAACGTGCTATTTTTACCCCTGTTGAAACCGTCGATGCACTGACAAAAACAGACAGGGGAGATAGCGGTTTCGGACATTCGGGTAAGTGAAGAGTACACCCTGTGTACTCTTTTTACATTATTAT
>CAYFTR010000027.1:0-20839 GCA_964346185.1 uncultured Lachnospiraceae bacterium
ATGGATCCCTACGAATTCCGAATGAAAAACGCCATGGACATCGGAAAACAAACCCCGACCGGTCAAATTATCGACTATAGCTGTGGCTTTAAAGACTGTCTTAGAGCGGTAAAAGAGGGCTTCGAAAAAGACGGTCTGCCCGAACCTTCCGGTCCTAATAAAAAAATCGGTGTCGGTTTGGCCGGTGCCTTTAAAAACCAAGGCTTCGGAACCGGTATGGAAGACGGAGCCGGTGCTAAAATCGAGCTGACCGACGACGGAACCTTCTTAATGCATACCGGTGCGGTCGAATTGGGTCAAGGTGTCGATACCATTGTCTGCCAAATTGCCGCTCAAACCCTGGGTGTACCTTTTGACGATGTAAACATCGGACCGGTACACGACGATATATCCCCTTATTCCAAAGGCAGCACCAGTGCTTCCCGGGCAACTTTCGGTTTCGGGAATGCCGCCAGAACCGTGTCGCTCATCTTTAAGGAAACATTAACCGAGTATGTCGGCAAAAATTGGGATCGCAACTCCTCCCACTTGGATTTAAATACCGAAGGCGTTTACGATCTTAAAGAAGATTTTTCAGTAACATACAAAGAAATTGCCGATTTTGCAAAAGACAAAGGCGATAAACTCTGCGAAGAATATTACTATGTCGATAAAAAAGTCAACCCCTTAGAAGACGACGGTAATAACCTCAGCAACGACCCCGACCAAAAAAATTACACGGCTTATATTTTCTCCGCACAAATTGCAGTCGTTGAAGTCGACGAAGAAACCGGAGAGGTCAAAGTACTTAAGATGTATGCCGCCAGCGACTTGGGTAAAGCCATCAACCCGGCATTAGTTGAAGGTCAATTGGTGGGTAGCGTTGTAATGGGGCTCGGAAATTGCTTAACGGAAATTTTTGATCAGAAAGACGGCTACATTTTAAAGAAAGGTCTTCGCAGCTTAAAGATGCCCAAATTTACCGATCTGCCGGAAATCAAATCCTATATGATCGAAGAAAACCATCCCTTCGGTCCCTACGGTGCTAAAGGCTTTACCGAAGGTGCCTTAAATCCGGCGACACCTGCAGTTCTCAATGCTATTTACGATGCGGTAGGTGTGCGTGTGAACCGAATTCCTGTCAGCAGCGAAAAATTAGCAACAGCCATTAAAGGTGATAAAATCTATCGTTAATTGTTATAAGTAAAAAAGTTGAGTCGGTATAATACCGACTCAACTTTTTTATTGTTTATACGGTTGACGCTTAGCGTGTTTTTCGATAATAAGCATAGGTCATCGGTTCGCCTTCTGTAAGGTTTTTACCGCCGACCGCTTTACCCACAACCATAATATGGGTTCCCAGTTCGGTAATGCTTTCTACTTCGACTTCAATAAAAACTAAAGCTTCCGGTAAACCTGGACATCCGGTTTTTTCACCTAAAAAGTAATCGTAACCTTCAAACTTTTCCGTTACATGACCGCTTTGAGAGCCGAAATGCTTCACAATATCATGATTGGTTTGTCCTAAAATGGAAACACCGAATTTTTTAGTGTTCTTTATCATTTGAGCGGTTTTGCCACCTTTATTCAAACATACTACTGTACGAATCGGTGCATCGGTGACTTGCATAAAGGTGTTGGAAATCATCGCGTTGATTTTATCACCCTCCACTGCCGATACGGCATAAAGTCCGTAAGAACAATTAAACAAGCAAGTTTGAACTTTTTGTTTTGTTTCCGGATCCAGCGGGTCACTGTTATCTTCCAGAAGTTCAAAATATTCGGGGCCGACACCGCAAGCCGGGCAAACTTCCGGCGGGTCTGCACCCTCCGATACAAAACCGCAAACGGTACAACGCCATTTTTTTACGGTCGGTTTTGCCTCTTCAAATAATTCCGGACCGACGCCGCATATCGGACAAATATCCGGCGGGGTATCGCCTTCATGTATGTAACCACATACCGTACAACGCCATTTTTTCATTTTAACACGTATCCTTTCAACTGATACCATTATTGTATAAGTAATGATGCGACTTTGTCAATAATATTGACAAAGTTATGTGTAATTTTATACGATACTATTTTTACAATGGTTAAGTATAAATTATTCGTAATACAATTCGTCTATCGGATTTCCTGCGGCCACCATCGGGTACACTCCTTCTTCTTTAGAGATGACGCACCTTACAAAAACAGGCTCCCTCATATCTTTTATTTCATCCAAAACACGGTCTAAATCATTTAAAGTTTCAACCGTATAACTTCGTATGCCACTCGCCTCTGCCAGCTTACAATAATCGGTTGTGCCTTGATCCAAATCGGTTTGAGCGTAACGTTTGTCCTGGAAAAGTTTTTGCCATTGACGCACCATGCCCAAAGTTTGATTGTCAAATAAAAATATTTTAATCGGCAATTGATAACGGGAAACGGTAATCAGTTCTTGGCAATTCATTCTGAAGCTACCGTCTCCGGCTATTAAAACAACGTCGGATTCTGGTTTCGCCAATTGAATACCGATACTCGCGCCTAAACCGTAACCCATGGTACCCAAACCGCCGGAAGTATTAAATTGTGTGGGATATTTAAATTTCCAATACTGACCTGCCCACATTTGGTGTTGTCCGACTTCGGTAACCACATAGGCATCTTCATAAGCTTTGTTCAATCGTTCAATAATGTTTTTAGGACAATACTCGTCGCCATTCCTGCCTTTTACCGGCCATTGTTCAATTTGTGCATACCATTCGGGATAGGTTTTCTCCTCCACCAGGGGCAGTAAAATATTTAAAACCTCTTTTGCATCCGCCTGTACGTGTACATTGGTGGGGACGTTTTTTTCGAATTCCGTAGGATCGATATCGATGTGTATGATTTTTTTATCCCTCATAAATGCATTGATATTGCCGGTAACCCGATCGGAAAAGCGTGACCCGATGGCAATTAAAGTGTCGCAGTTAATGACGGCCAAGTTACACTCGTGGGAACCGTGCATCCCGACTAAACCTAAGGATAAGGGATCCGTTCTTGGAATACTGCCTAAGCCCATCAAAGAATTGGCGACCGGTATTCCGGTTTTTTTAACAAAGTTCATCAATTCTTCCGACGCTTGCGATTTAATGACACCGCCGCCGGCATAAATAACCGGACGCTCGGCCGCATTAATAAACTCCGCCGCCCGTATTACCGCATCTCTTTTCGGGGTCGGTCTTCTCGGTCCGCTTCGGTTAAAGGCTTCGATATCAACCGGGGTATAGTCGCTCTCGGTCATAAAAATATCTTTAGGAATATCCACAACAACCGGTCCCGGTCGCCCGGTTTCCGCTATGCGAAAGGCTTCGCGCAAAGTCGGTGCCAACATCGAAACATCTCGCACCTGAAAGTTATGCTTTGTAATTTGCATAGTCACACTGGTGATATCTATTTCCTGAAAGGCGTCCTTTCCCAACAAACTTTGTGTCACCTGTCCGGTAAGAACAACCAAGGGCACAGAGTCCAGATAGGCATTGGCAATACCTGTAATGGCATTGGTGGCACCGGGGCCGGATGTTGTAATCGCCACGCCGGCACGTCCGGTTACCCGTGCATAGCCGTCTGCCGCATGAACGCCGTTTTGTTCATGGCACGGTTCAATTTGCTGTATATCGTGTTCCATACGATAGAAGGCGTCAAAGAGCGGAATAACCACGCCTCCGGGAAAAGAAAACACATGCTTGGCACCTTGTTCCTCCAAGCATTTCACCACAATTTCCGAGCCTAACAATCGTTCGCTGCTACCCATAGCTGTCTCCTCTCTATTTTAAAACTGCTCCTTCATTTGCGGAACTCACCATTTTTACATAGCGTTTTAAATAGCCTTTATTAATGGTCGGTTCCTTCGGTTCCCAATTTTTACGTCGTGCTTCAAGTACTTCTTCGTCTACTAATAAATCAATGGTTTTAGCCGGGATATCAACGCGAATCCTGTCGCCGTCTTCGACCAAAGCTATCGGTCCGCCCGCTGCCGCTTCCGGTGAAACATGACCGACACAAGCACCACGAGAGGCACCGCTAAAGCGTCCGTCTGTTACCAATGCCACGGAAGATCCGAGCCCCATCCCCATAATTGCAGAGGTGGGATTGAGCATTTCCGGCATGCCCGGTCCGCCTTTAGGTCCGACATAGCGGATAACCACAACATCTCCTGCAACAACTTTACCGGAATTAATTGCCGCCTGAGCTTCTTCCTCCGAATCGTATACTTTGGCAGGCCCTTCGTGTACCATCATTTCGGGTAATACCGCCGAAGCCTTTACAACACCGGTATCCGGCGCCAGTGAACCTTTAAGCATGGCAATGCCTCCGGTTCGGCTAAAGGGTTCGTCAACGGTACGAATGGTTTTATTATCCAGAATACGAACATTTTGTATGTTTTCACCGACGGTTTTTCCGGTAACCGTCATACAATCCTTATGAATGGCACCGATTTTATCGATTTCCGCCATAACGGCATAAATACCGCCGGCAGCATTTAAATCTTCCATATACGTAGATCCTGCCGGAGCTAAATGACAAAGGTTCGGCGTTTTAGCGGAAATTGAGTTGACTAAGTCGGGGTTAATGGTCACTCCGCATTCCGCGGCAACCGCCGGTAAGTGGAGCATGGTGTTGGTGGAGCACCCCAAGGCCATATCCACCGCCAATGCGTTTAAAAAAGCTTTTTCGGTCATAATATCCGAAGGCTTTATATTCTCTTTTAATAATTCCATCACACGCATACCGGCGTGCTTAGCGAGACGTATTCTTTCGGAATAAACCGCCGGCACCGTGCCGTTGCCCTTAAGCCCCATACCGATAACTTCGGTTAAACAATTCATGGAATTTGCCGTGTACATACCGGAGCAGGAACCACAGGTCGGGCAGGCGTTATTTTCAAATTCTTCGAGTTTTTCGGCATTTATTTTGCCTGCGTTGTAAGCACCTACGGCTTCAAACATGGAAGATAAGCTGGTTTTTTGATTGCTGACTCGACCGGCCAACATAGGGCCGCCACTGACAAAAACTGTCGGAATATTAACCCTCGCCGCCGCCATTAACAAACCGGGTACGTTTTTGTCACAATTGGGTATCATGACCATGGCATCAAAAGCATGAGCAACTGCCATGGCTTCCGTCGAATCGGCAACCAATTCTCTTGTAACTAAAGAATACTTCATACCGATATGCCCCATGGCAATGCCGTCGCAGACGGCAATGGCGGGAAATTCCAAGGGCGTTCCCCCGTTCATTCGAATACCGGCTTTTACCGCTTCGGTTAATTGTTTTAAGTGTGTATGACCGGGAACAACTTCGTTATAAGAGTTGACAACCGCAACCAAAGGCCTTGAAAGTTCCTCTTCCGTTAAACCCAGGGCTCTCAGCAAAGACCTGGACGGTGCACATTGAACACCTTTTTTTATACTGTTACTTTTCATTATCGCTTACCTCATCAGCCGACGGTTATAGATTTTCAACTACGCGATCGGCCATTTCTTTACAACCGACAACTTTCATGCCCTGACTCATAATATCTGCCGTACGGTAGCCTTGTTGTAAAGTTTTCTTAACGGCATTTTCTATTTCTAAAGCCGCTTCTTCCATATTTAAAGAGTAGCGCAGCATCATAGCCATCGACAGGATAGTTGCCAGAGGATTGGCTTTGTCCTGTCCGGCAATGTCCGGTGCCGAACCGTGAATCGGTTCATACATACCAAGGCTTCCTTCGCCCAGGCTCGCGGAAGGCAACATACCGATAGACCCCGTAATCATGGATGCCTCATCGGATAGAATATCACCGAACAGGTTACCGGTTAAAATAACATCGAATTGTGCCGGGTTAATGACTAATTGCATTGCCGCATTATCTACATATAGGTGATTTAAGGTAACATCAGGGTAGTCTTTGGCTATTTCCAGTACAGCACTTCTCCAAAAACGGGAAACTTCCAAGACATTAGCCTTATCGACCGATGTTAATATCTTGTTTCTCTTACGTGCGGTTTCAAAGGCAACGCGGGCAATTCTTTCCACTTCCGTTCGGGTGTAAATCATTTTATCCCAAGCGGCATTATCCTCTTTTACTTTTTCGCCGAAATATACGTCGCCGGTTAATTCACGAACCACCAGCACATCCAAACCCTCACCGATGATTTCGGGTTTTAAGGGCGAAGCATCCTTTAATTCGTCGAACAAAATGGCAGGCCTTAAGTTTGCAAACAAACCCAATGCTTTTCTTAATCCCAACAAACCCGCTTCCGGTCGTTTGTCCCCGGGTAGGTTGTCCCATTTCGGACCGCCCAAGGCACCTAAAATAACCGCATCCGAAGCTTTACATACCTCTACGGTTTCCTGTGGCAACGGGTTTCCGGTTTGATCGATAGCGGCTCCCCCTGCCAATACTTCCGTATAGTCCAATTGGAAATCATATTTTTTTTGAACCGCCTCCAATACTCTTAGAGCACCGTCTACAATTTCCGGCCCGATACCGTCTCCTCTAATGAGTGCTATTTTAAATTTCATACTTACTTCTCCAAAAGGGTTTTATTGATATAGGGCACTAATCCTCCTGCGGAGATAATTTCCTGCATAAAGGGCGGAAAGGCTTGTCCCTGATAGGATTGTCCTTTCGTGACGTTTGTAATGGTGCCGGTATCAAAATCCACTTCCACTTTATCGCCGGCTTCGATGTTTGCTACAGCTTCGGGACTTTCCAAAATCGGCAATCCTATATTAATGGAATTTCGATAAAAGATACGTGCAAAACTTGCAGCAATGACACAGGATACCCCTGCGGTTTTAATCGCCAAGGGTGCGTGTTCTCTGGACGATCCGCAACCGAAATTGGCATCGGCTACGATGATGTCGCCCTCTTGTACTTTGTTGACAAAATCCGCATCGATATCACACATGCAGTATTTTGCCAATTCTTTCGCATCACTTGTATTTAAATAACGTGCCGGGATGATAACATCCGTATCTACATTGTCGCCGTAGCGAAATACTTTTCCTTTTGCTTTCATTATGATCTCCTATAGCTCGTCTACAGAGGCGATTCTTCCTAATAGTGCCGACGCTGCGGCAACCTCCGGACTCGCCAAATATACTTCTGAATCCACGTGTCCCATTCTGCCGACAAAATTTCGATTGGTGGTTGATACACAACGTTCGCCTGCAGCTAAAATACCCATGTGACCGCCTAAGCACGGACCGCAGGTCGGTGCGGACACAGTGGCACCGGCTTCAATAAAGTCTTTCAAATAACCGGCTTCCATACAATCCAGATAAATTTTTTGCGTTGCCGGGATAATCAATACGCGAACGCCTTTGGCTATTTTTTTACCTCGGATAATGTCCGCCGCTTTTTTAAAGTCCGAAAAACGTCCGTTCGTACAGGATCCGATAACCACTTGGTCGATAGCAATCGGCTCGGTTATTTCGTCAACGGTTTTGGTATTCTCCGGTAGGTGCGGGAATGCAACCGTCGGTTTAATATCGTCCAAATTAATTTCATATACTTCGTCGTACTCGGCATCTTCGTCCGCCGTATAAATTTTGTACGGTCTGTCACTATGGGCTTTCAGATAGGCTTCAGTAACGGCATCCACCGGAAAAATTCCGTTTTTACCGCCGGCCTCAATGGCCATATTGGCGATGGTAAATCTGTCATCGATGGTCAGGTTGGCAACACCGTCTCCCGTAAATTCCATGGATTTATAAAGAGCGCCGTCTACACCGATCATACCGATAATGTGTAAGATCAAATCCTTACCGGATACTCCGTCACGGAAAGCACCGCTTAAATTAAATTTTAAAGCTGAGGGTACTTTAAACCATGCTTTTCCTGTTGCCATTGCCACCGCCATGTCTGTCGATCCGACACCTGTGGAAAAGGCACCCAAAGCACCGTAAGTACAGGTATGAGAGTCGGCGCCGATAACGGCATCGCCGGCTACAACCAAACCCTTTTCCGGCAACAAGGCGTGTTCGACACCCATTTCACCTACTTCAAAATAGTTGGTGACATCTTTAGCGTGAGCAAACAACCGCATTTTTTTACATTGTTCCGCCGCTTTGATATCTTTATTGGGCGCAAAATGATCCGGAACCAAGGCTACTTTATTTTTATCAAAAACGTCTTCCGTTTTTAAATTTTTAAATACGTCAATGGCGACCGGAGCGGTAATATCGTTTCCAAGAACCAGATCCAAGTCGGCCATAATTAAGTCCCCGGCTTTAACACTGTCACAGCCGGCATGTGCCGCAAGTATTTTTTGCGTCATTGTCATTCCCATAATGTACTCCTTTATATTAATTTGTAAGTTTTTAGTGTTTCTTCCATGTCCCGCAATAATTTAAATTCCAACGAGTCCACCAAAGCGATTAAACTGGCTTCGATAATATCCGTCGAGACACCGACATTGGTCCAAATATCTTTACCGTCGGTACTTTCTATCAATACGCGAACTTTTGAGGCCGTCGCACCTTTATCGATAACACGTACCTTAAAATCGATCAATCGTACTTCCTTTAATTTCGGATAAAAAACTTCCAGTGCTTTTCTCAGTGCTTTATCCAAGGCGTTGACAGGTCCGTCGCCTTCCGCCGCATTAATTTCCGATGTCCCTTCAACATTGACTTTCACCATTGCCGATGCACCCTCATAATCTGATTGTGGTTGCGACCCGATAATTTTATAGTCTTCAATAGTAAAGAAAGGTTTATATTTGTTGAGTTCTTTTCTGATTAATAAACGTACAGAGCTTTCCGCTCCTTCAAATTGATAGCCTTGGTGTTCCAACTCTTTAATGCGATTCATTACACGAGTTGTCTCTTCGGATTTTTTGGTTAAGGCAGGGTTAATCTCCTGCATGAGATTAACGATGGTACTGCGACCGGCCACTTCGGACATTAAGATGCGACGTTCGTTACCGACTGTTTCCGGTATGATATGCTCAAAGGATTCCGGTGCTTTTAATACCGCATCGATATGCATACCGCCCTTATGTGCAAAAGCCGATTTACCGACAAAGGGTTCTCGACCCGTCATGGTGTAGTTGGAGATTTCCGCTATTTTAATGGCTGTTCCGGTTAAACTTTTTAAACGTTCTTCCGATATACAGTCGTAACCCATTTTTAATTGTAAGTTGGATATTATAGATACCAAATTGGCGTTACCGCATCGCTCGCCGAACCCTAAAAAGACACCTTGCACTTGCCTTACGCCGGCTTCTACCGCCATTATACTGTTGGCAACACCAAGTCCCGAATCATCATGACAATGGATACCCAACGGCGTATTAATTTTTGTTTTTAAAGATTTAACAATATTGTAAATATCCAGGGGGAGGGTTCCCCCGTTGGTATCACAAAGTGTCAGATAGGAGGCACCACCCTTTTGAGCCGCCTTTAAAACTTCTATAGCGTAGTCTTTGTCCAGAAAATAACCGTCGAAGAAATGCTCCGCATCGAAGGTGACTTCTTTTCCATTTTCTACAAGATAACGGATCGTATCTTCTATCATTTTCAGGTTTTCATCTAATGTCGTTCTGATGATATCCGTAATATGAAAGACGGAAGTTTTACCAAATATCGCAACAGCCGGTGTGTCCGCTTTTAAAAGTGCTTTGACATTGTTATCGTCTTCTACACCGATATTGCTTTTTCTTGTGCTTCCGAAGGCACATAATTTTGCATGTTGCATTTCGAGATCTTTAATCTGTTCAAAAAATTCGATGTCCTTCGGGTTGGAACCCGGGTTTCCGGATTCTATATAGTCGATCCCACATTTATCCAGTGCTTTTAAGATAGCTATTTTATCTCCGACGGAATAAGAAATGCCTTCCGCCTGAGAGCCGTCTCGTAATGTCGAATCGAACAATACAATTTTCTCTTTCATTCTTTCACCCGCTTGTTTAAAAAATGAAGGCGAGTCGCCTTCAATGTGATTTGCATAAATAAATTACAAATTATTCGTTTATTTACTCCAAGTCATTAAGGATCTTAATTCTTCCCCGACTTTTTCCAATTGATGTTCCGATTCCAATCTTCTCTTCGCATTTAAGTAAGGACGGTTGGCTTTATTTTCAAGCAGCCATCTGTTTGCGAAGGTGCCTTCTTGGATTTCTTTTAAAACTTCTTTCATGGCTTTTTTAGATTCTTCGGTGATGATACGGTCACCCACTACGTAATCACCATATTCCGCCGTATCGGATACGGAGTAACGCATGCCTTTAAAGCCACCTTTAAAAATCATATCGACGATTAATTTCATTTCATGGATACATTCAAAATAAGCACTTTCCGGCTCGTAGCCCGCTTCTACCAAGGTTTCAAAACCGGCTTTCATCAAGGCAGTTACACCGCCGCATAGGACGGCTTGTTCGCCGAAAAGGTCGGTTTCGGTTTCTTCTCTAAAGGTTGTTTCCAAAATTCCGGAACGTCCGCCGCCAATCGCCGCCGCATAGGCTAAGCCGATGTCGTGGGTATTGCCCGACGGGTCTTGGTGTACTGCAATAAGCATCGGCACACCCTCGCCCGCTTCAAATTGATAACGTACCGTGTGACCCGGTGCTTTAGGTGCAATCATAAAAACATTGACATTATCCGGAGGGGTAATTTGTTTGAAATGAATATTAAACCCATGGGCAAATGCCAGGTAATTGCCTTCTTCTAAATTGGGAAGAATAGACGTTTCGTAAAGTTGTGCTTGTTTTTCGTCGTTAACCAATACCATAATAATATCGGACTCTTTGACGGCGTCTTCGGTTGTTTTAACCGTCAATCCCGCAGCTTCGGCTTTTTCCCAGGATTTGCTGCCTTCGTATAAACCGATTCTTACATCTACACCGGAGTCTTTCATATTTAATGCATGGGCATGACCTTGACTGCCGTAACCGATAACCGCTACTTTTTTACCGTCTAATAAGCTTAAGTTACAATCCTTATCGTAATACAATTTTGCCATTTGTTTCCTCCTGATTTCAAATGAATTTGTGATTAAAAAAACGCCTCTTTTGTATACAATTAATTGTATACAAAAGAGGCAGACTTTGTCCACGGTACCACTCTTTTTTTTAATAACACCTGTTATTTCTCTTCGGATCACTGTTGAATCCTAGTCCTTTAACGGGGACACTCCCAGTGGGAACGGCTTTCCTTAATAACATGAGCTTTCAGGTCAGCAACTCGCAAATGATTATTACATACCGCTTTATTACCGAATTCACACCACCCATCGGCTCTCTGAAACAAAGTTGTTGGTACTTTTCTCTTGGTCATCGTTTTTTTATTCATATAATTTTCTAGATTATAACTATTAACCTATGCCTTGTCAACACTAATTCATATTAAATTTCAAAGCTTAATTTAATATAAACTTTTTTAATAAATATCCTATGAAAAGTATAAAATTACATAAAATCAGTATAAAATATTAACCGCTTCGACGGTTGTATTTGTTTATATCAAATCAATTTTATCTAAAATACCGTTGAGAGCGGCTATGGCTACACCGTAATTTGTCATCGGTACGCCTTGGCTGCGTGCTTTTGTCACCCTGCTCAATATATGTTTACGGTTAAACATGCAACCTCCGCAATGAATAATTAAATCATAAGGTGTGACATCATCGGGGAAATCTTTTCCTGCAACAACATCGACTTGAAGTCCGTTTCCGACTTTTTTACGTATCAACGCCGGGATTTTTTCCCGACCGATGTCTTCCTCCAAAGGAGCATGGGTACAGGCTTCCGCAATTAATATTTTTGAATTGTTGGTTAATTTTGCCAAAACTTTGGCACCTTGTACAAAATATTTGAGGTCTCCTTTATATCCTGCAAAGAGTATGGAAAACGACGTCAGTTTGGAAGTTGCGGGCTTGTTGTCATAAACTTGTTTAAATACCTGAGAATCGGTTATGATAAGCTTAGGTGCTTCCTTAAGAGTTGCTAACCCTTCTCGGTAACGGTCGGCGGTGACACAGTGGACAATACACTTTTTGTCCATTAATTCTCGAATCGTCTGCACTTGGGGCAGAATTAATCGACCTTTGGGTGCCTGCGTATCCTGGGGCATAACCAACATCACCGTATCGCCATCACGACATAAGTGACCCGTTATTGACGGACTTTCTGCGTTTGCAGGCAAATTTTCGATCAACGCTTTTCGAATATTCCCAATTCCTAAACCGGTTTTTGCCGATACCAACAAAACTTCCTGTTTCAGATCTTGTGACAACTCTTCAACAAAGGTATGGGCATTTGTTAAAATATCGGCTTTGTTGATGATATAAATAATCGGAGTGCCCATTGCTTTAAGTTTGTCAATCCAAAGTTTTTCTTCTTTTGATTTGCCGATATCTCCCCAAATCATCAAAGCGATATCGGTTTTTTCCATTGCTTTTTCTGTTTGTTGTACCCGTAAAACACCGAGGGAACCGCTGTCATCAAAGCCTGCGGTATCAATAAAGGTCACCGGTCCTATTCCATTTATCTCCATATGTTTGTAGACCGGATCTGCCGTTGTGCCCGCCACATCGGAGACAATGGCGGTTTCCTGGTTGGTCAATGCATTGATTAATGAGGACTTGCCGCTATTGCGTTTTCCGAAAATACCGATATGCAAACGATTGGCAGCGGGTGTTGCAATTAAGCTCATAGACGTCTCCTAAAAACGAAAATCTCTTGCACCCTTGTCCATCTCCGACAAATGCTTCAGGGTTACTTCTCGCACTTTATCGTTTTTAATTAAAGCCAGTTCTTTTTCAATGGCACGTTTGCCCTTTTCCCTTGTTTCTTCCGAAGCATAATCGAGGAGATATTCGTTAAAGGTTAATATTGCATTAGGCTGGCAAACATTAGCAATGTGACCGGTTTTTACCAGACTCATAAATCGGTCTCCCGTGCGACCTTCTCGATAACAGGCGGTGCAGAAGGAAGTAATAAAACCTTTATCCGCCAACCAACCCGCTACTTCGTCCAACGTTCGGGTGTCATTAACGTCAAATTGTGCCGAGGTGCGCTCTTCGGGGATATCGTCGGCGTAACCGCCCACAGAGGTTTTAGAAGCAGCGGATATCTGAGAAACACCCATTTCCAAAACTTTAGCTCTGGTATCCATCGATTCTCTGGTAGAGACTATAATTCCCGTGTAGGGAACCGCCACACGTAATACGGCGACAATTTTTTCGAAAACTTCATCGGATATCGCATTGCTGAAGGTTTCGGGGTTAATGTCGTCCGCCGGTCGAATTCTCGGAACGGATATGGTGTGGGGACCTACTCCTTTGTAAGCCTCCAAATGTTCCGCATGCATTAACAGTCCGACAAAATCGTATTTGTATCTGTTTAACCCGAACAATACCCCTAAGCCGACATCGTCGATGCCGCCGTCCATGGCACGATCCATGGCTTCGGTATGATAGGCATAATCGTGTTTGGGACCTTTAGGGTGCAGGGTTTCATAATTTTCTTTATGATAGGTTTCTTGAAATAAAATATAGGTACCGATCCCCGCTTCTTTGAGTTTTTTATAATTTTCCACCGTCGTTGCGGCAATATTTACATTAACTCGTCGGATAGCGCCGTTTTTGTGTTTGATACCGTAAATGGTTCGAATACTTTCGAGTAAATAGTCCATTGATGCATATTGGGGATGTTCGCCGGTTTCCAATGCCAAACGTTTATGTCCCATATCCTGTAAGGCAATGACCTCGCGTTTAATTTCTTCTTGAGATAATTGCTTTCTGGCAATGTTTTTGTTTTTAACATGGTAGGGGCAATACACGCAGGAGTTGACACAATAATTGGACAAATATAAAGGAGCGAACATAACAATACGGTTGCCGTAAAACTTTTGTTTGATTCGTTTAGCCAGATCTTTTATTTTTTCTATTAAGTCCGCTTCTTCGCATTCCAAAAGCAGCATGGCCTCCCTATGGCTTAAGCCTTTACAGTCTTCAGCACGGTTAAGCAATTCCGTAATAAGTTTTCTGTTATTTTTATTGGCTTCGGCATAGGCCAAAGTTTCTAAAATTTCTTCATGATTAATAAATTGTTCCGCTTTCGGCGACATCACATCGTACATCATTACCTCACTTTTTAAATGCAGGGGCATCGCCCCTGTCTACAACAATTTCAAAATTTTGAGTTGCCAATTTCTCCCGTATTTCCTGCAGCATTTGTGCACTTTCACTTCCGAAAGCTTTTTTACCGTTATACAATGCGTATTTGCTGCGTACATTTTCAGGAGATAAATTGGGCATAATTACATTTGCCCCGTATTGAAGGGCCAACATCCTGTAATCACTGCCCAGGGTTGCCAAAGCTGTAGTTGCCGGCAGCAAAACCTTCGGAAGTAAAAGCCGAATTACAGCCAGTAAATAAAGGGTCAGCTCTCCGGATCCGGCAGTAAATTTGCTCAAAGGTGTATCCGTATGAGGGATAAAAGGACCGATACCGATCATTTCCGGTTTAAAGTTCTGTAAATAATATAAATCCTTTGCCAGATCTTGGGTTCTTTGTCCCGGAACACCAACCATAAAACCCGTCCCCACCTGGTAGTTCAGGGCTTTTAAAGTATTTAGACAGTGTAAACGGCGTTCAAGCAACATGTTTTCAGGATGAAGACTATGATATAAACTTTTACTGACCGTTTCATGGCGCAGTAAAAACCGATCCGCTCCCATTTCGATAAAGTAACTGTAATCCTCATCGGTTCGTTCTCCGACGGATAGGGTTAAAGCACAATCCGAATGGTGTTTTTTTATTTCATAAATGATTTCTCCCAATCGGTCTGCAGTAAAGTACGGATCTTCGCCCCCTTGTAAAACAAAGGTGCGAAAACCTAAATCGTAACCGCGTGCACAGCAATTTAAGATGGTTTGTTTATCCAGACGATAGCGGGATATTTTACAATTGCTTTTACGAATACCACAATAATAGCAATCGTTTTTACAATAATTGGAGATTTCAATTAATCCGCGAATATAAATCTTTCGTCCATACACGCGCTCTTTTGCACTTGCAGAAGCCTTGTAAAGCTTTTTAATAAAGGCTTTATTGTTGAAGCCCTTTAACAACATCGCCAATTCCTGTTCCGATACCGCTGACCCCTGCATTATTTTTTTTAAAACAATATCCATCAATATGCCTTTTTGGAATAAACCACCTTGGTTGCGACATTGGTTAACATACCTAAACGCCCTGACATTGCTGCCGTTACATCTACAGGAGCATCCATAATGATTGAAATAACGGACAACTCTTTATCTCGGTAAGGAATACCCAGACGCCCGATAATGTAATGACGATAGTCATGTAAGATGCGATTGACTTGGTTGGAATCGCTGCCACTTTCCAAAATAATGCCGATAACGGCTATTCTAGTTTTCATTATACACGCCCTCCTGCCGGTGTTATCTTTTTATTCCAATAAAAAAGCGCTACAGGAGCGCCAAAAAAACCGAAATCGGTTTGGTGGTGTTCCCTTTATTGTCTGAGAGAGTTCATTCAATTCAGGTTAACCGTATTTGATCCCGCATGAAAGCCGTAGCTCGTATGAAGGATTCACAATATCGTTTTATAAACTTTCAATCAAAACAAGTCGTATCACCACAATTAAACAATTCATTACGATCGGGTGCCGCAGTTATTGCCGGCACCCGCCAATAAGCATATTGCCAATTTTTAACGGGTCGGTTTCGCATAATGATGTGTATGCAACAATTTATGTGCTTTTTCACCATAGGGTTCACCTAAAAATTCGGCATAAAGTTTTTTAATCATGGGGTTTTCATGGGACAGACGAATTTCCGACTGACGGTCAATCTTGTGGATAGATTCCGTTCGCTTGGTTAAAATGCTCATGTCACCATGGTGGTAAGGTTGACCCGCACCACCGATACAGCCGCCCGGACAAGCCATTACTTCAATTGCATCATAATGAACCGTGCCGTCACGCAGGGCTTCGAGAACTTTTCTGGTGTTGCCGAGACCATTACAGACGGCAATTTTAAATTCTCTTCCTGCTATTTCTACCGAAGTTTCTTTTACACCGGTAAAGCCTTGCAGTTCTTTAAATTCTACAACGGTTAAATCATCTCCGGTTAACCAGCTGTAAGCTGTTCTTAATGTCGCTTCAATAACACCGCCCGTAGCACCGAAAATAGCCCCCGCACCGGTGGATTCGCCCATTAAGCTGTCGAAATGATCTTCCGGAAGACGAGTAAAGTTAATTCCGCCTTCTTTAATGAGTCTTGCAAGTTCACGAGTTGTAATAACCAAGTCGACATCCGGATTACCTTCTACTGAAAGTTCCATACGAGCCGCCTCATATTTCTTGGCAACACAGGGCATGACGGATACACAAATTATATCTTCCGGGTCGATATCCATTTGTTCCGCCAGATAGGTTTTTGCAACCGCCCCGAACATTTCGTGCGGTGATTTGGTTGATGAGGGGATATCCATCATGTCATCAAACTGTGTTTCAAAGAAACGTACCCAACCCGGACAACAGCTTGTTAAAATAGGTAATTTGCCGTTATTCTTAACGCGATCCATAAATTCGGATGCTTCTTCCATTATGGTCAAATCGGCTGCATAGTTTGTATCGAATACACGGTCAAAACCCATAACTCTCAGTGCCGATACCATTTTACCCGTAACATCGGTTCCGACCGGGAGGTCGAATTCTTCGCCAAGAGCAACACGCACAGCGGGTGCGGTTTGAACGATAACAAATTTTTTCGGATCCGCCAGGTAGTCCCAAAGTTCGTTGGTGTTATCTTCCTCGGTAAGTGCACCTGTCGGACAAACAGATAAACATTGGCCGCAGAACGTACAAGTTGTATCGTTCATGGGAAGGTTAAAAGCGGAACCGACGTGGGATTCGAAGCCACGACCGATCATGGACAAAGCCCCGACCGTTTGTACTTCCGAACACATGGTTTCGCAGCGATTACACAGGATACATTTGTTGGCATCTCGAACGATGGATTTTGAACCCTTGTCAATCGTAAAATCACCTTGTTCGCCACCGTATTTCATTTCGCGAACACCGAGGTCATGAGCCAGTTTTTGAAGGTCACATTGTGTATTTTTTGCACAAGTCAAACATGCGTTGGGGTGATTGGAAAGGAGTAATTCAACATTGGTACGTCTTGCACGAACCGCTTGGATGGATTCCGTATTGATATTCATCCCGTCTTCTACCGGGGTGACACATGCCGGTACCAAACGTCCCGTATCCGTATTTTCGACCATACAGACACGGCAACTGCCGGGCTTATTATCGTAACCGATCTCTTCGATCTTCAGATGGCAAAGCGTCGGAATATCAATATTAATTTGACGTGCCGCATCCAGAATCGTCGCATCGTCTTTGACGGTCACTTCGTGACCATTAATTCTCAGTCTTTTCATCACTTGCTCCTATTTTTTATCGATTGCATGTTTCGGACAAGCTTCGATACATTGTCCGCACTTAATGCAGAGGTTTTGATCGATTTCGTGCTTATCTTTAAGCTCGCCGGAAATTGCGTTAACCGGACAATTACGTTTACACTTTGTACAACCGATACAATCGTCCGTAATTTCATAGATGACCAGTTTTTTACAGACACCTGCCGGACATCTCAACTCTTCCGTATGTGCCAGATATTCATCTTCAAAATATTTTAAAGTTGAAAGCACGGGGTTCGGTGAGCTTTGTCCCAAACCGCAAGCGGAAGTTTTGATGATTGTTTCGGCCAGATTTTTCATCTTTGAGATTTCGTTAGGTTCCGCACGACCTTCGGTAATTCGTGTAAGGCTTTCTAATAGACGTTTATTACCTACACGACAGGGTGTACATTTACCACAGGATTCATCAACTGTAAATTCCAAATAAAATTTGGCAATATCTACCATACAGTTGTCTTCGTCCATAGCGATCATACCGCCGGAACCCATCATGGAGCCGAGTTTCTTTAAGGATTCAAAATCTATCGGAGCATCGATATGTTCCGCCGGAATACAACCACCGGAAGGTCCGCCGGTTTGTACCGCTTTAAATTTTTTGCCGCCGATAATACCGCCGCCGATATCTTCTATAACGGTTCTGAAAGTTGTACCCATCGGCACTTCAATAAGTCCGGAATTAACAACCTTACCACCTAAAGAAAATACCTTAGTACCCGGTGATGTTTCCGTACCGATTTGTCTGAACCATTGGGCACCGTTACGAATAATGGGGCAAATATTGGCATAGGTTTCAACGTTATTAATTAAAGTCGGTTTATTGTAGATACCCATCGTTGCCGGGAACGGCGGTTTTGTACGCGGCATACCGCGTTTACCTTCGATAGATTCGATAAGAGCGGTTTCTTCACCGCAAACAAAGGCACCTGCTCCTAGACGTATATGCAAATCGAAGGAGAAATCGGTACCCATAATATTTTTACCTAACAGACCATGCTCAATCGCCTGATCAATGGCAATCTGTAAACGATTAACCGCGACGGGATATTCCGCGCGTACATAAACATGCCCTTCATCCGCGCCGACGGCATATGCCGCAATCAGCATCGCTTCTATGATGCAGTGGGGATCACCTTCCAGAATGGAACGATCCATAAAAGCACCGGGGTCGCCCTCATCGGCGTTACAGGCAACATATTTTTTATCGCCTTCCGCTGATGCTGTAAACTGCCATTTTCTTCCCGTCGGGAAACCTGCACCGCCACGACCTCTCAGCCCGGAATCGGAAATAAGACGAATAACGTCTTCCGGTGTCATTTCGGTTAATACTTTTTCAAGTGCCAGGTAACCGTCCAGTGCAATATATTCATCGATATTTTCAGGGTCAATGACACCGCAATTTGCCAAAGCAATACGTGTTTGATGACTGTAAAAATCCACACGATTTACGGGATGGATGAGGTCGGTACCGGTAACGGCTTCTTTATAAAGCAAATCTTCTATAATTTCACTGTCTGTAAAGTGCTGTTGAAGAATGCGTTCGACATCCGAAACTTTGACGTGGCTATAAAAAATACCTTGCGGGAAAATGACAATATTCGGGCCGGCTTCACAAAGACCGAAGCAACCGGTTTTGTGAACTTCAATACGATCCATCATGCCTCTTTTCTCAACTCCGGCAATGAGTTTTTCAAGAATGATATGGCTGTCCGAAGCTTGGCAACCCGTTCCGGCACAAATCATAACATGAATTTTTCCGTCTTCTGGGAAGGCGTTGTCAATGTGAATATCCGTCTGTTCTGCCAAACGAATAGTTTTCATCGGTTGATTGGCTTCACGAATTTTTGCGAGATCATTCCACGTTGTCATCTTCGTCCTCCTTTAAGCTGGCAACGATCAGTTCGATATCGTCGACTTTTACCTTGCCGTAAACTTTACCGTTTACCGTCATTACCGGTGCCAACCCGCACGCTCCGATACATCTGCACGATTCGATCGTGTAGAGCCCGTCCGCTGACGTTTCTCCGGATTTTATTTTAAGCGTATCTTCTAATTTTTTTAATACATCGCCGGCTCCTTTAACGTAGCAGGCTGTCCCCATACAGACATCAAAGCACCACTTGCCCTTAGGCTCCATAGAAAATTGTGCATAAAAAGTCGCTACCCCGTAAATTTCAGATGAAAAAACTTTCAGCGCTTCTGCCGTCTCTTGAACCATTTCCTTCGGAATGTAGCCGAACTTCGACTGCATATCCTGTAGTGCCGGAATAATCGACCCCGTGCCGGGATTTAGTGTTTCTAAAAACTCCCGGTAGGATGCGACTTGTTCCGCGTTCTTTTCGAAATCCAAGTTCATTCGAAAGCCTCCTGAATATGTAGATTTTTTTGCATTGTGTGCACCCTTCAATTTTGTATCGTGCAAAGCACACCATTCATAATAACGGTATGTTAATCATTTACTTTTGCCTACACTCGGATCCGTTAAACACGAATAAATACAACACCGGTTTGACATGTGTTGGCCAATTTCAAACACTTTGCTGTGTGACATCGTGTTTAATTCTATTAAGTCGTTAAATCGTCCCCCTCCCCCCGGAAGGATCAGTCACAACGGAAGTCATGTTAAAATGAGCTCCGGCGTATTGCAAGTTTCATGAAACCTTATTCGATGATTATCCCTCTCTGCATATCAACCTGAATACGATTGCACAAAATGCGGTCATCGCCTATAGGTAATGACAGGTATAGTTTACATGAAAAACGACTTCCTGTCGATGGTAGAAATTTGCATAAGAAAGAGCATTTTAACTATTGATACTTCTATTAAAAGGAAAGAATTTATCATTTTTACCATGTTAATTACTCTGAGATGCCGTTGGATCCATAAAAAATGTTGATTTTGTCTGCATAATAAGTATTTTCGCAAGAAATAAGTTTTGTATGATTTTTATAATATTTTTAAAGGGTTTTGTTCTTATTTATAATGGTCCTTCCGTATTTTCCTAAATTTTTTAAACGGATTATAACTCTTGTCTATATAAGTGAAGGTCAAATCCTTCAACAATCCCTTTAAGATACATTTGTATAGCTACTTAACAACTTTCAAATGTAATTAAAATTCTATGTGATATCAAATCATTTATTGTTCTTTTTATTTACATATTTTAACCTAAAGTTTAAACTTAAACTTGACTTTTTATTTTTATACTGGTATGATACACAAGTACGTTAACAAATAAGCGGATGTGGCGGAATTGGCAGACGCGCTAGACTTAGGATCTAGTATCTTTCGATGTGGGGGTTCGACTCCCTTCATCCGCACCATGCACAAGCGGAAGTGGCTCAGTGGTAGAGCATCGCCTTGCCAAGGCGAGGGTCGCGAGTTC
>CAYFTR010000028.1:0-19968 GCA_964346185.1 uncultured Lachnospiraceae bacterium
GGATTTCTTGCTTCGAATGCATCAATATCTTCTTCGGGATTGTAGACGGACAATTTCATTTCGCCTTCATTGTAATCAAATTTAAAATCTCTATAATCACTTAATGCTTTTAACTCTGTTAAGGCAGCTTTTATGAGATCTACATTGGAGAACTCCGCTAAATCGATTGAACCGAGACCACCGGTTGAATAATGGACTTTTTCCAATTTTTCAAGAATAGCTTTTGCAACTTCGTTTGTCATGTTATCCCTCCTTCAGTTTCTACTTTTATTATAGTGACGTTTACGAAATTTGTCCAGCATTAAAACAAATGGATAGAATAAGCTTATAATAATTTGCATTAAAAAGATAAAATCAGGAGAATTTTTTCGTTAAATAGCAGTTTTATTTAAGTTGTTATGATTACACTGAAAAACCCCGTTACAGTAACGGGGCTTTCATAGAAGGAGTAAATTTCTCTGTCTGCGAGAAATAGTGTCGGTCATCGCATAGCTTTAAGAAGATTATTTACCATGTGAGGCTGTGGTAAAGGTGAAAGGTAGTTAAATTTGTGTTTTTAAGGGTTGATATACTATTTTATAGATGAGGTAACACTCTTTGATGACCTTGTGTTAAACATGACTAACACATAATCCTATTATAACAGCTCTTAAAAGTTTTGCAAGGCTAAATTTCAATTATTCCGTTAAATTATATCTTATTTTTTCGAAATCTTCCGAGGTCATGTCTGTTTGGGCTATCAGGTAGTTTTCGACATTGCCGTAATGTTCACGAATATAATCTAAAGTAATTTTTAGCCAATCCGGTTTTACACCGAAAAAATTTCTTAAGGCATCTTTTTTTATTTCGGTAACAGAGTTAATTTCGTCGTGGAGAATGGTACCTAAGGTATCAAAGGCTTTGTCAAAGGTGTAGTTGCTTAAGCTGTAGTCGGAATAGACGGTTTCTTCCGGAACGCGACAAATAAGCAAAATCAAGGCAATCATAAAGCCGGTTCTGTCTTTACCGTTGGTGCAATGGACGAGTATCGGTAGTTGATTTTCATCGGTAATGGTTTTTAAAATATTCGCAAAGTCCTGAGCTTTTTCTTGGACAAGGTATGTGTAAACATAGCGCATAAAGGTGTCGATACCTTTGGGATCATTTAAATCGATATCTTTGGCGGAATGGGGAATGTTTTTAAGTACCGGAATGTGGTGGTTTACCGCGCCTTTAATCTCCGGATCCGGGTGTTTGATTAATTTGTTGGCATCTCTGAAGTCGTAGATATGTCGGATACCCAGCGTCGCTAATTCGGAAATGCTTTCTTCCGAAAGATGTGCCAATTCTTCGCTTCGGTAAACCTTTTGCCATTTTATCTTTTTGCCGTCGGTCGTGGTATAACCGCCGATATCCCTTAAGTTGATAGCATCTTTAATTTTTAAAAATCTGCGGTCGAGTTGGCTTTCCGGCGATAGCATTAAATGGTTTGCGTCTTTGAAATTTGTGACTTTTTGTTCTTCTTTGTTTTTTTCTTTTTTATTTTTAAAGAATAAATACAAGGGAAGTCCTATGGTAAGACCGCGCTTTGTCCATTTAAAAATTATTTTTAAGATAGATGTCTTTTTGTTTTGTTTTTTTTTCATAATTTCCTCTCAATTTTCATCAGTAGACGTATTATAGCATAGAACAATCTGAAAAACCAAATTAATGTTAACGCTTATTGCAATGATCAGTTTGTATTTTTTCATTTTTTTGTGCCGGTTTACCTCAAATATTTTTCGTGATAAAATAATTAATCAGCGACAAATTACTTTGGAGATTTTTGTATTTTGAATAGACCTTTGTGTCGGCAGGTGAAAGATGTCGGTAATAAAAAAATTCGGTTTATATGTGCATATCCCATTTTGTGTAAAAAAATGTGATTATTGTGATTTTTTATCCTTTGCTCAATGGGATGACCGTTTAGTTAACCGCTATACGGAACGTTTAATGTCGGAAATTACAAATTTAGAATCAGAAGCCGTTAGCTTGGAGACGATTTATTTCGGTGGCGGTACACCGTCGGCCATACCGTCGGATTGTATTGAAAAAATTATCCGATGCATTGAAAAACAATTTGAAGTGATAAAAGGTGCGGAACGTACCATAGAAATTAATCCGGCAACAGGGTTGCAGTCTTCAATAGCTCGCTACCGAAAAATAGGTTTTAACAGAGCGTCTGTCGGTTTGCAATCAGCAAATAATCGTTTATTAAAACTGCTCGGAAGAGCCCACACAAAGGAAGATTTTCTAAACACCTATCACATGTTATGTGAAGAAGGGTTTAAAAACCTTTCGGTGGATTGTATGTACGGTCTGCCGGAGCAAAGCAGATCGGACTTACAAGAAACGATAGAATGGATTACCAATTTTAAAAATATAAAACATGTATCCGCCTATAGTTTAATTGTGGAGAAAAATACGGCGTTAGCAAAAAATCTAAAAAATAAAAAATATTTTTTGCCTGAAGAGGAGGATGAAAGAAAAGCCCACTACTTCATGAAATCGGAATTAACAAAAAGAGGTTTTCTCCAGTATGAGATTTCCAACTATGCCATACCCGGCTACGAAAGCAAACATAACAGCGGGTACTGGCAGTTAAAACCTTACTATGGTGTCGGCTTGGGAGCCGCTTCCTTTGTAGACGGTGTCCGTCTGCGAACCGAGGCGAATATGCAGGCGTACCTAAAAAAAGGTGCTTCACCGACGCGAATACCGGAACGTCGTTTAACACGGATGGAATTAATGGAAGATTATGTGATGCTCGGCTTGCGAATGACCGAGGGGATTGATACCGATCGGTTTGCACAAAGATTTTCGATTGGGTTTGAGCAAGTCTTCGGGGAGTCCGTAAAACCTTTAATTAGGGAAGGCTTTTTACAATTGGAAGAAAACAGATTATTTTTAACAACAAAAGGGCAGGATTTTGAAAATTATGTTAACCTTGCTCTGATGGCAATTAAGGAGAGATAAATTGAGTTTATGGCATTTTTTTTTGGTGATATTAAAATTTAACGCGTTTACCTTTGGTGGTGGTTATACCATTATTCCGCTGTTAAGGCAATATTTTTCAGAAAATAAAAAATTAATTGCAGAAGAAGAAATTTTGAAGTTAACGACGTTGGCACAATCGGGTCCCGGAGTGATGGTGGTATCCGCATCGTTGTTATTGGGGTATCGCCTTTTCGGCAAGAAAGGTGCCCTGGTAGGCGTTTTGGGTGCGATGCTGCCACCCTTAATCATTATTTCCGTTATTTCTCTTTTTTATCAGGAATTCAGATCCAATGTATGGGTATCTGCCGCTTTGGCGGGCATAGGCGGTACCATTGTATCCATTCTATTTGTGACGGTATGGAATATGGGTAAAAGTGCCATCAAAAAACATCCGTTATTTTCCGCTTTTGTGATGTCTGCCACTTTTGCTGTGGGACTTTTGACCGAAGTAAAAACATCCGTTATTATTCTTACCGTCGGTTTGGGGAGTCTCATTTTATTTTCCGTTGTTAGGGAGGAGTTAATCCCATGATTTTATTACAATTATATCGCGTATTTTTTACGATCGGGGCATTTTCCTTTGGCGGTGGCTATGCGACGTTGCCTTTTATCCAAAAGGTTGTTGTAGAACAGATGAATTGGTTGACAATTGTTGAAATGACCGATGTCATTGCCATATCACAAATGACACCGGGACCGATTTCATTGAATGCGGCCAGCTTTGTCGGAACAAAAATTGCCGGTTTCAGCGGTGCGGTTATAGCGTCGATTGCGGTCATCACACCACAATCGATTTTAATGCTCATCCTATGCAGGTACCTATTCAGCGACAAGGAAATTGTTTTTTTAGAGCGTATGCTGAAAGGTCTGAAGCCTGCGGTTGTCGGTTTAATTTTGGTCTCCGCCATCGGTCTGTTCGGATCCGTTATTTTACCCGAAGGCGGTATTTATTTAAATGAAACCAACATTGCCGCTACGGTGGGCATGGTTGTGGCTGCCGTGCTGATGATAAAAAAAGTGGACATCATTAAGATTATTATTCTCGGTGGGGCGATCGGTGTTGGCTTTGCAATATTTTTAGGTTAAGAAGTCGGTGCCACATAGGTTGAATTAGCTCTGATAATTATTGTGTTGAGAGATTTGTCGGATGAGAAACCTACATTTATTCTTTCTTAAAATTGAGTTTATTATTATAGAAATCAATTGACAAAGTACCGACAGGGTGTTATATTTGACTCAAGGCATTAGCACTCAATATAAAAGAGTGCTAATAGCGAGGTGAGAAGATGGAACTTAGTGAAAGAAAAGAAAGGATTTTAGAGGTTATTATTCGCTCCTATATCGAAACGGCCGAACCGGTCGGATCGCGAACGGTAGCGAAATTGTTTAAGCAGAGCATCAGTGCTGCAACAGTTCGAAATGAAATGTCCGATTTAGAAGACATGGGTTTTCTGATTCAACCTCACACTTCTGCAGGGCGTATACCGACACAGAAGGCCTATCGTTATTATGTAGATGCAATTATGAAGGTTCAACAACTGGGAGAGGTACTTAAGCGTGATATCCACGAGGGTTATTTAAAAATAACCGAAGATTTGGAAGAGCTTATGTCGTACACCACCCACTTGTTGTCCGACCTGACAAAATACGCAGCGGTTGTTGTATCACCGAAGGTGTCATGGGCAAATTGCAAACACCTTCAAATTATCCCCGTATTTAAAGAACGGGTGGTTGTTGTGGTTGTCACAACGGAAGGTTTTGCGGAAAATGTCGAGCTGACCCTATCAAAAGAAATCAGCATACATGACGCGTTGCGACTGAGCAATATCATTAATTCGCTATTGGGAGGTTTGCACGCTTCAGAAATCAATCATAACTTAATTGACGAACTGGCCAATGTCACCCCGGAAGAAAAACACTTGTTAAGAGAAATTATTATCGGTGTGCAAGAGGCGTTGTTTGAACATCATTCTCAGGTTATGTCGACCGGGGTTACCAATCTGTTGGACTATCCCGAATTTGCCGATACGGACCGTATTCGTCACTTGGTTAAGGTGTCTCAAAAGAAAAGTATCTTAGCGGAGGCGTTAACCGAAGATTACAACAGCGAAGTTTTACGGATTACCATCGGCGATGAGAATAAAGGTGAAGAGCTTAAAGAACTGAGCCTGGTAACCACAACGTATGAATTAAAAGATAATATTATCGGTGCGATCGGTATTATCGGTCCGACGCGTATGCAATACGACCACGTATCTTCGATGCTTGAATACATACGTTATGAAATCAATCAAAATTTATTAAAAATATTATTAGATTAAAGGTGGAATTCAGTGGAAGAAAAAAAATATCAGAATGAAACACATGAAGAAACGGTAGAGCCCGATAATACGGCGAATGTATCCGAAAAAACACCAGAGGAAACGGCTGAAGCAAGTGCAGAGGTCGATGCCTCTTCAGATAACACACAAGAAAAGCTCGAACAGTTGACAGGCCAAATGTTGCGTCTGCAAGCGGATTTTGAAAACTATAAAAAAAGAACAATTAAAGAAAAAACGGAAATCGGAAAATTTGCATTGGAAGGTTTCATCAATAAGTTATTGCCGGTTTTGGATAATATGGACAGAGCCGTGGAAGCCCTCCCCGACACACAGGACGGTTATATCGACGGAATTTTAATTGTATTCAATCAATTAAAGGACGTTTTGGAAAAAGAAGGCTTAAGTGAAATAGAAACTCTGGGTAAACCTTTCGATCCTAACTATCACCACTGTGTGGTAATGGGTGAAGATCCGGAAAAAGCATCTAACGATGTATTGGAAGTCTTGCAAAAAGGCTATGAACTAAAAGGAAAAGTACTGAGACCGTCAATGGTCGTCGTCAATCAATAAATAGAAAGAATAAATTTCAGGAGGAAACAAAATGAGCAAAGAAAAAATTATTGGTATAGATTTAGGAACAACCAACTCTTGTGTAGCCGTATTAGAAGGTGGTGAACCGGTTATTATCCCCAACGCCGAAGGCGATCGAACCACACCGTCGGTCGTTGCATTTACAAAAGACGGTGAACGTTTGGTCGGACAAGTTGCAAAACGTCAAGCGGTTACCAACCCGACCAGAACCATTGCATCGATTAAAAGACACATGGGCAGCGACTATAAAGTAAATATCGACAACAAGAGTTATACCCCGCAAGAAATTTCCGCAATGGTCCTGCAAAAACTGAAAACCGACGCGGAAGCCTACCTCGGCGAAACCGTCAGCAAAGCGGTTATTACCGTACCGGCCTACTTTAGCGACGCTCAAAGACAGGCAACTAAAGACGCCGGTCGTATTGCAGGTTTGGAAGTACTCAGAATTATCAACGAGCCGACGGCAGCCGCATTGGCCTACGGCATGGAAAAGGAAGAAGCCCAAAAAATTATGGTCTTTGACTTGGGCGGCGGTACTTTCGACGTATCTATTTTAGAGTTAGGTGACGGTGTATTTGAAGTGAAGGCGACAAACGGTAATAACCGTTTGGGTGGCGACGACTTCGACAACAAAGTCATCGATTGGATGGTCGAAGAATTTAAGAAAAGCGAAAACATCGACTTAAAATCCGATAAAATGGCATTGCAACGCTTAAAAGAAGCGGCCGAAAAAGCAAAAATCGAATTGTCCTCCGTTTTAAAAACGGAAATTAACCTACCCTTTATCACGGCAACCCAAGAAGGTCCGAAACACATGGAACTGACCTTAACAAGAGCCAAATTTGACGAGTTGACACAATCGCTCGTTAACGCGACGGTCGAACCGGTCGAAAAAGCCATGAAAGACGCGGGTTTAGGCAAAAACGAATTACACAAAGTTATTTTAGTCGGCGGTTCCACACGTATCCCCGCGGTTCAAAACCTTGTAAAAGACCTAACCGGCGAAGAAGCTTACAAAGGCATTAACCCCGACGAATGCGTCGCGTTGGGTGCCGCTATTCAAGGCGGTGTACTTGCCGGCGAAGTTCAGGATGTGTTGCTCCTGGATGTAACGCCCTTATCTTTGGGTATCGAAACCCTGGGCGGTGTCTTTACAAAACTCATCGAAAGAAATACCACCATTCCGACTAAAAAGAGCCAGGTATTCTCCACGGCGGCGGACAACCAAACAGCGGTCGACATTCACGTGCTGCAAGGTGAAAGAGAAATGGCCAGTGCCAATAAAACTTTGGGACGCTTCCAATTAGACGGTATTCCGGCAGCCAGAAGAGGTATTCCGCAAATAGAAGTCACCTTTGATATCGACGCCAACGGTATTGTCAACGTATCCGCAAAGGATATGGGAACCGGCAAGAGCCAAAACGTTGTAATTAAATCTTCCACCAACATGAGCGAGGAAGAAATTAACCAGGCCGTTAAAGAAGCGGAACTCCACGCGGAAGAAGACAAAAAAGTAAAAGAACTGGTCGAAGCCAAAAACAATGCCGACGCCGTCATTTATCAAACCGAGCAAAGCTTAAAGGAAATGGAAAATAAAGTCAGCGAGAGCGAGGCTGCGCCGATTAAAGATATCGTAGAAAAATTAAAAGGATTAAAAGAAGGCGAAGATGCCAAAGCAATTAATGACGCCATTCAGGAATTAAATGAGGCGATGTATCCTTTAGCGCAAAAAATGTACGAACAAACGGCACAAACCGCAGGTGGCGAACAGGCGACTCAAGCTGATAGCGGCGATGACGACAACAATGTCGAAGAAGCGGATTTCGAAGAAATTAAAGATGAGGAATAAAAATCGATGGCAGCTTATGCTGCCATTTGATTTGATTTATCGTAGTGAACCTGCTTCAAACATACACCATAGTTAGTGAGGCGATGGAATGAGTGAAAAAAGAGATTATTATGAGGTATTAGGTGTCGGAAAAAATGCCGATGCCGAAGAAATAAAAAAAGCATACCGAAAACTGGCTATGAAGTATCATCCCGATAAAAACCCGGATGATAAAGTAGCGGAAGAAAAGTTTAAAGAAGCCAACGAAGCCTACGAGGTTCTCTCCGACGAGCAAAAACGTAAAGACTACGACCAATTCGGACATGCCGGTGTCGACGGTTCTTTTAGACAAGGCGGCGGCTTCAGTGGCGGTTTTGGCGGTTTCGAAGACATCTTCAGCGATATATTTTCCTCCTTTGGGGGAGGCGGTTTCGGCGGCGCGAGCTACGGCAGACCGAAGGGGCCTCAAAGAGGATCGGATATGCGTATCACCCTAACGCTGGATTTTAAGGAAGCGGTTTTCGGGATCGACAAAAAAATAAAAATAAAAAGACGGGAAGCCTGTTCCCATTGTAACGGCACCGGCGCAGAAGGTCAAAGCGCCGTAAAAACCTGCGATCAATGCGGCGGTACAGGGGTCAATTACATCCGTCAACAAACCCCCTTCGGAACGATACAACAAACGGCGACCTGCAGCAAATGTAACGGCGAAGGTCAAGTCATTGAGAACCCCTGCAGTCATTGCGGCGGCAGCGGTTTGGAAACCAAAGAAAGAACCATCAACATTAAAATACCCGCGGGTGTCGATACCGGGTCTACCATTCCGCTTCGTGGCGAGGGGAATGCCGGCACACGGGGCGGTCCCCAGGGTGATCTTTACGTCTTTATTAATGTAAAAGAAGACCCCTTGTTTAGGCGAGACGGCATGGATGTCGCCTACGATATGCCCATTACCTTTACCCAGGCGGCTCTCGGCGCGGAAGTGGTCGTACCGACCTTGGACGGTAAAATTAAACTTAAAATACCGGAAGGCACACAAACGGGAAAAGTTTTCAGATTAAGAGGCAAAGGTATTAAAAACGTTAACGGTCGGGGCATTGGTGACTTGTATATTTCCACAACGATAGAAACACCGCGACGTTTAAATAAAAAACAAAAAGAATTGCTCAAAGAGTTTGAAAACAGTTATAACAGCGACAATAATAAAAACAACGAAAGTTTCTGGTCAAAAATAAAAAATTCTTTTCAATAATAACAGATTGTTGTTTTGTGAAGCAAACGACCGTGCGCAAGTGTATAAAAACCTGCGCGCGGTCGTTTTTTATTAGTGTTCATAAGAAACGGCAACCACAAACAATTTACAAATAAAATTCAAAGAAGCCTTTAAATGCTGTTCAAAGGGCTTATTTTTTGTTAATATGAATGAAAAGTCATAAGGGGTTCGCATGGGGAATATGTTAAAGCCGTTGATTATTCGGGAAATGCCCGAAGACGAAAGACCGAGGGAAAAACTCATAGAACTGGGTCCGCAAAGTCTGACAAAAGCGGAATTAATTGCCATTATCATATCGACAGGTACACGTGAAAAAACCGCCATTGATTTGGGGAGAGAAATCCTCTATCGTTTCGGTGATAACTTAAGCGAGTTTTTGGATATGCGTATCGAAGAATTGTGTCGCGATCCGGCCCTTAAGGGGATCGGGGTTGCCAAGGCCTGCAAAATTAAAGCCGCTTTGGAACTGGGAAGACGTTTAGAAAATAAAAAACCGAAAGAAACGTCCATTACCACACCCTCGGCGGCGGCAGCTTGTTTAATGGAAGCCTTGGGTTACAAAAAGTCCGAACATTTTGCCGTATTGGTGTTAGATACGAAGAAAAAACTCATTAATCTGGAGGTTATTTCTGTGGGAATATTGGACGCAACCGTCATTCACCCCAGAGAAATTTTTTATCCGGCTATTCGGCAATACGGTGCTTCCGTTATTGTCGGGCACAACCACCCTTCGGGCGATCCGACCCCAAGCAGAGAAGATATTGCCGTTACTCGAAAGCTGGCTGATGCGGGCAAACTTTTGGGCATACCGGTGCTGGATCACATTATTGTATCCGATCGCACCTATATCAGTTTAAAACAAAACGGCGATATGGATAGATGAAACTTCAAAAAAATGTAAGAGTTTTGTGATGAGTTTATGGTATAATAGCTACAGTTATCAGTGGTTTTGAGGGCTGAAAGAATGAGGAATGGAAAAATTAAATAGAATAGAGGAAAAAAGAACTTATACCTATTTGTATAACCAGGACACGCCCGCTAAAATACAGGATTATTTAATTCAAAACTATCGTTACTCTTCACGTTTGTTAAGACAAATTAAAAAATACGGCGATATTTTAAAAAATGATCAACCCGTTTGGGCAACAGACAGCCTTAAAAAAGGTGATCGCTTGGCGATTGTCCTTCCGGAAGAAGAGGTGGATGTCGCGCCGAATCCGGAAAGTCTGGACATTCTTTATGAAGACGACGAAGTGTTAATTGTCAATAAAAATGCCGGTTGTGTGACGCACCAAACCAAACGTCATCGGGAGCACACTTTGGCAAATTATGTAGCGGACTATTGGTTAAAAAAAGGAGAAAAAAGTAAAATTCGTTTTATCAATCGCTTGGATAGAGATACGACGGGCCTTGTTGTCATAGCAAAAAACAAATACGTCCACCACTTTATTCAATCGCAGCCGAAAAACACGATAAAAACCTACGTGGCCATGGTAAAAGTTTGCCCGTCTCAAACAAAGGGAACCATCGACGCACCTATTGCCAGAGCATCGGAAAATGCAATTGAACGGGTGGTATCACCAAAGGGCAAACGTGCCGTCACGGACTACTGCGTATTGGAAAGTTACGGCAACAAAGGGGCTTTGTTGCGCTTAAAGCTGTTGACGGGCAGAACCCACCAATTGCGGGTGCACCTTAAGCACATCGGTTGTCCCATTATCGGAGACCCTTTGTACAACCCGAGTGACGACCGAACAGGCATGGACAGACAGGCATTGCATGCACAAACCATTGCTTTGACCCTGCCTAAAAAAGGAAACATCGAAATTTCGGCACCCTTAAAAAGCGATATGATTGCATTGCGAAAATTATTAACAGAAGGTGATAAATGTGAAAAATAAAAATGAAAGCGAACCGAAAAGAAAAGGCTTGCCCTCAAAAACATCTAAAAAGAAAATGACGCCGTTAAAAATAATCATAGCGATTATGTTGGTATTATTTTTAACGGGAACGGCCGGCGTCTTCGCGATGTATGTCGCAAATTGGAAAGATATTTCCGATACGGAATATCAAAGAAAAGAAAAAACCATTGTCTACTCCGCGGACCAACAAATTATCGCGGAATTATTCTCCCAAAATAGAACGTACGTTACGTTGGATCAAATTCCCCAAAATTTACGTAACGCTTTAATCGCGACGGAGGACCGTCGCTTTTACAGCCACAACGGTGTCGACTATATCGGGATTATCCGCGCGACCTTCGGCAACATACTCGGCGGCGGGATTTCATCGGGTGCTTCCACCATTACCCAGCAATTAGCAAGACTGTTGTATTTGGATCCCATCTCCACCGAGCAAACTAAAATGGATACCTTTAACAGAAAATTCGCGGAGATATCCATCGCGCGTCAATTAGAGAAAAAGTATACAAAAGACCAAATTTTAGAAATGTACTTTAATGAGTACTACTTCGGTTCTGGCGCTTACGGGATTCAGGAAGCGGCGCAAACATACTTCGGTAAAAATATATCGGAGGTTAATTTGGCGGAAGCGGCTATGCTTGCCGGTATACCTCAGGCACCGACGGCTTATGCGCCCAACAACGATTTTGAGGCGGCAAAAGCCCGTCAGGAAATTGTTTTAAGTCGCATGCTTAAGGAAAAATATATCGATCAGGCACAATTTGACGAAGCCATGAATACCGAAATACATATCCAGCCCTGGTCGGAAGAACAGCTCAACGACCAAATGCGGGACGGCTACGAACAATTTATCGGAAAAGCTTTTGAAACGTACGCACGCAACAATGCGGAAAAAGTTATGAAGGAGCGAGGTCTGTCGGAAGAGGATGCCGTCACCTACATTCGTGGCGAATTGGCCAGCGGCGGATACAAAATCTATACAACAATTAACGTATCCTATCAGGACAGTGCCGTCAACACCATGAACGAACTGATGCCCGCCTACGGCATGACCGGAGACAAGGACTCCTCCGCTCTGGTAACCTTAAATACCGATGGAGCCGTGTTGGCTTACTACGGTGGCGATTACAACAAAACCCAAGTGGACATGGCCAACACCCCCAGACAACCGGGCTCCAACATAAAGCCGTTGTACTACAGTTTAGCGTTGCAAAACGGCACCTACACCCCGGGCTCAACCATTAAAGATGTGCCCACCATCTTCGGCGGATATAAACCCTCCAACTATGGCGGCGGTTTTTCGGGTAATGTATCCATTACCACCGCTTTAGCAAGATCCTTAAACATACCGGCGGTCAAAGTTTTTAACGCCTTGGGTATCAATAACTCCATCGAATGGATAAAACGCATGGGTGTTACAACCGTATCCGATATGGACTACAACTTGGCAACCGCCCTGGGCGGCATGACCGACGGCATTAAACCCTTTGACATGGCGACCAGTTTTAACATCTTTAATGACGGCGGTGTTTATAACTCGCCCTATTATATTACAAAAATCGAAAAGACCGACGGCACCCCCGTCTACGATTACAAAGAAGACAACACTTTAACAACCTATCGAGTCCTTTCGGAGGAAATAGCCGACCAGATGTGGACAATACTCAACCAGGTTGTAACAGGCGGAACGGGCAGCGCGGCTTATCCCGGTTATCCCACGGCAGGCAAAACAGGTACCACCGATAACGACTGGGACCTCTGGTTTACAGGAATGACGGGTAACACCACCACGGCGGTATGGTTGGGCAACGAGGACCATCACCCCATCGGTATGGGATCCTATGTCGCCGCCAACGTCTACGGTACCTATGTCAGATCGCTGGTGCAAAACGACCTGATTCCTTCCATTACACAAGGGGATGCCTATCAACGACCGGCAGACCATCAAGCGGTGGGCCCTGAAGTACCGGAGGGAACCGTACCCGAATCGGCTCAGGAAATGCCGATTCAAGAGCAGGAATTACAACCGGAAAAACCGAAAACCGTTATCCGTTTCAGAAGAGAAGTCTCCGATGACGACGATGATGACGAAACCCCGAGAACGCTACGACCTGTAAACCCGTTCTTTAACTAGACAAATGAAAAAAACACTAAACACAAAAAAGGTCGAGCAAGTCATTGAGATTTTGGAAAGCCTTTACGGAAACGAGGGGTGCGGATTAGATTTTCGCACCCCTTATGAATTGCTCGTCGCTACGATTTTATCCGCGCAATGTACCGATGTACGTGTCAATAAAGTAACCGACGAACTCTTTAAAACATACAACACACCCCAAGCGATGCTCACCTTGTCTCAAAACCAATTACAAGCAAAAATACGCTCCTGCGGCTTATCCAAAACAAAGGCAAAAAACATACTGGCAACCTCCCATATTTTATTGGAAGTATTTAACGGCGAAGTGCCGCGAACGATGGAAACCCTGACCGATTTGCCCGGTGTGGGTCGCAAAACCGCCAACGTGGTGATGAGTAACGCCTTCGGTGTCGATGCCATCGCCGTGGACACCCACGTATTCAGAGTCAGCAAACGTATCGGCCTGGCGACGGGCAACAATGTTCTGCAAGTCGAAAAAGAACTGATGAAAACCCTGCCCAAATCCTATTGGTCGAGGGCACACCACTGGATTATATGGCACGGCAGGCGAATATGTACGGCAAGAACCCCCCAATGCCCCCAATGTCCGTTAAAGGACATTTGTATTTATCCGGATAAAACCCCCGAAAAAGTGGATTGAAAAAAATACATTTAACACGTTAAAGCACTATAAAAAGGCTTGCTATTTACATACACTTGTATTAGAATATAACAAATTTAACCAATTTACATTGAAGGAGGATGGAATGAAAAAAAGACTGGCACTAGTGCTTGTGGTTATCATGGCTATGGTAACCTTGGCAGCCTGTGGCGGCGGATCCGGGGATTCCAAGGATTCCGCAGACGCCGGAGACGTCATTAAAATTGGCGCAACCGGACCTTATACAGGAGAAACGGCAATGTACGGCATTGCTTGTAAAGAAGGTATGGAACTGGCGCAAAAAGAAATTAACGATAACGGCGGTATCGACGGTAAAAAAATTGAAATTATTTTTTACGACACAAAAGGTGATACAACCGAAGCCGTTAACGCTTATAATCGTTTAAGAGACCAGGACGAAATGGTCGCTTTTGTCGGCTCCGTCTTAACCGGCGAAAGTAACGCGCTGAAAGATTTGATCAAACAAGACAACATGCCGACCATTGCACCGACTGTAACCGGCAACGATGTTACCGAAGGTGTACCGAACTTCTTTAGAGTTTGCTACTATGACAACTATCAGGGTAGTGCGGCTGCCAACTACGCAACCAAAGCGGCGCCCGACGGAATGGGTGCTAAAACCGCAGCAATGTTGGTGGCAAAAGGAAACACCTACTCCGAAGGTTTGGCAGGTGCATTTAAAGAAACCTTCGAGAAAAACGGCGGTCAAATTGTTATCGAAGAATCCTATGCCAAAGCGGACAAGGATTTCTCGGCACAATTAACAAAAATTAAAGAATCAAACCCCGATATTCTTTACATTCCGGATTATTATTCTACCGTTGGTGTTATTTTACAAAAAGCCAAAGATATGGGAATGGAAATTCCCTGCTTAGGTGGCGACGGTTGGGACTCCATTCAGGAAGAATACGCGGATGCGGCACAAGGTTATATCTTTACAAACCACTATGCCGCCGACTCTCCGAGCGAAAACGTCAAGAAATTTACGGCAGACTATAACGAAGCTTACGGCAAAGCGCCGGCTTCTTTCTCCGCATTGGGTTATGATGCCGTTTATGCAATGGTCGACGCCATCAAAACGGCAGGTTCCACCGAACCGCAAGCAATTATCGATGCGATTGCGGGTATGACCGTTAAAGGCATCACCGGTGAATTTACCTTTGATGAAGAAGGGAACCCGAAAGGTAAAGAAGTAACCATTATTAAAGTTGACGGAGGAGAATTAAAATACGTCACCACTGTTAAAGAATAATAGTAAGCATACATTCAGACTGGTAAAAGTTCGAAATCCGAAGGGGGTTCCTATAACCCGTAAGATTTCCGTTAAACAATTGTAAAGCTTGGCGAATTGCTCGTCGGGAGGTTCAATTCCTCGGATAGGGGATAACGTGCTTTAATCATTGTCCTGAATAGAAACAAATGAATATAGAGGAGCGTCAGCTCTTCTATATTTTTTGGCGTTTCTCTAAGATTCACCACACACACTTGAAATGAGGATTTAAATATGAAGTTATTTTTTCAACAGGTGATCAACGGCTTAAACTCAGGCAGTATCTACGCTTTGATAGCCATCGGCTATACATTGGTGTACGGTATATTAAAGCTTATTAACTTTGCCCACGGGGAAATAATGATGTTCGGCGCTTACTTTTCGTTTATTGTCGCCGCAACATTGGATATGCCTTTTTGGTTTGTGATCATCTTTTCGATGGGGCTTTCGGCGGTATTGGGTATGTTGGTAGAATTTATCGCCTATCGGCCTTTAAGACAGGCACCCCGTCTTTCCGCTTTAATTACCGCTATCGGGGTTTCCATGTTTTTACAAAACGTCTCGTTGCTGATTTTCGGGGCCGACCCCAAGGTTATGCCGCGTATTTTCCCGAATATCGTATTTAACATATTCGGTATAGAGATCTCGTCGATTACCTTAATAACGATCGGTTTATCGGTTTTCTTTATGATATTGTTGGAATTATTTATCAATCACACCAAACAGGGACGTGCCATGCGTGCCGTATCGGAAAATCAGGATGCCGCAGTCTTAATGGGGATCAACGTTAACCGCACCATATCCATCACCTTTTTAATCGGTTCGGCCTTAGGTGCTTTGGGCGGTATTTTGTACTCGACGGCTTATACCAACATCGCGCCGACCATGGGTACAATGCCAGGGCTTAAAGCCTTTGTCGCGGCGGTGTTAGGCGGTATCGGTTCCGTACCGGGTGCTATGTTGGGCGGCTTTTTAATCGGTATGATCGAAAACATGTCCAAGGCGTATATATCCACTACCTGGGCGGACGCCATTGTTTTCTTAATATTAATTGTCGTACTTTTGTTTAGACCGACCGGAATTATAGGTAAAGACGTAAAGGAAAAGGTGTAGGATGAACAGTAAAACAAAAAAAGCTTATCTGGTCAATGCCTTGGCTATTTTGCTGGTATTTGTCACCTTTTATTTATTAATTCATTTTAAAATCTTCTCGAACTATTTTGGCGGCGTCATTATTATGACCTGCATTATGATGATTATGGCCTTAAGCTTAAATATTGTCGCGGGCTTTCTGGGTGAGATGGCCCTCGGTCATGCCGCTTTTATGGCAATCGGCGCTTATTTAGGGGGCTTTACCTCTATTGCCGTTACCAACGCATTGCCGACGGCACCGGCATTGGCGGTACTTATTGTGTCTTCTCTGGTCGGCGGCGTCGCGGCAGGTCTTGCCGGTGTAGCCATCGGTACACCGAGCTTGCGTTTGCGCGGAGACTATTTGGGCATTGTTACCATCGGGTTCGGGGAAATTGTACGCATCTTCTTTATTAATTTTGAACCGATGGGCGGCGCGCAGGGGCTTAAAGGTATTCCTCGATTAACTAACCTGACTTATGTGTACTGGATAACGGTGTTGGTTGTCTTTCTTATTTTTACCTTGGGCGTCTCAAAATACGGCCGGGCGATTATGTCCATTAGAGAAGACGAAATCGCGGCGGAAGCATCAGGGATACCGACAACCCGTATTAAAGTTATGGCCTTCACCATTTCTTCTTTCTTCGCGGGTATCGGCGGTTCTCTTTATGCCCACTATCAAGGCTTTATCGATCCGGACAAATTCCAATTTATGTTTTCGATCGAAATGTTTGTGATTGTTGTATTGGGCGGTTTAGGCAGCTTAACTGGTTCCATCATCTCTGCCATTGTCTTAACGGTGTTGCCCGAATTACTGAGAGGTTTTGCACAATACCGCTTGTTGGTTTATTCTATGGCACTGGTCATAATGATGATCTTCAGACCTCAAGGTATGTTGGGTCGTAACGAGTTTTCCCTATACCAATTTGTCTATTGGTTAACCAATAAAAGAGAAACCTATAAAAAGGACGGTATGGACGGAGGTAAGTCATCGTGAGTACTATCCTACAAGCTAAAGATGTTACCATGCGTTTCGGCGGTTTAACGGCGGTTGAAAATTTTAACTTATCCATTAACGCCGACGAGCTGGTGGGCTTAATCGGCCCGAACGGCGCTGGTAAAACCACTATCTTCAACGTATTGACCGGTGTGTATACACCCACCGAGGGCGAGGTTATTTTAGGTGATACGGTTATCAACGGGTTAATGCCCCACGAGGTGGTAACCTTAGGTATGTCCAGAACCTTTCAAAATATACGTTTGTTTAAAGACTTAACCACCATACAAAATGTAAAAATTGCCTATAACAATGATATTCATTACAATTTGCCCCATGCGTTGTTTCGTACGAAAAAATATTGGCAGGAAGAAGAAAAAGCTTATGAGGAATGCAAAAAACTTCTGGATATTTTTGATATGGGCGAATACGAGATGATCAAGGCCAAAAACCTGCCTTACGGTCAGCAGCGAAAACTCGAAATAGCAAGAGCCTTAGCCTCCAACCCGAAAGTTTTGCTTTTAGACGAACCGGCAGCGGGCATGAACCCCAAAGAGACGGCGGAACTCATGGAAACCATTCATTTTATCAGAAAGAAATTTAACTTGGCTATTTTACTCATCGAGCACGATATGAAGATGGTCATGGGTATTTGTGAACGATTAATTGTTTTGGACTACGGCAAAACCATCGCTGCGGGCTTACCGGAAGATATCCGGAAAAACCCCGATGTTATTCGGGCGTACTTGGGCGAATAGGGAGCGGCTATGTTAAAAGTAAAAGATTTAAACGTGTATTACGGCAAAATTCACGCGATCAAAGGGATTGATTTCGAAGTGAAAAACGGAGAAATTGTCACCTTAATCGGTGCCAACGGTGCCGGCAAAACCACTACTTTAAAAACCATATCCGGTATACTGAAAGCGGATAAAGGTGTTATCTCCTTTGACGGCGAAAACATTACCCGTATCAAACCCCATCTTATTCCCGATTTGGGGATTGCCCACGTGCCGGAGGGTCGTCAGGTTTTTGCGCAAATGAGTGTTTATGAAAATTTGATAATGGGTGCCTTTATTCGAAAAGACAAAAGAGAAATCGCCAATGATATCGAAATGGTCTACACCTATTTTCCGAGGCTCAAGGAACGCCACAAACAATTGTCGGGAACGTTAAGTGGCGGTGAGCAGCAAATGCTGGCGATCGGTCGCGCCTTAATGACCAAGCCTAAATTATTATTGTTGGACGAACCCTCCATGGGTTTGGCGCCGATACTGGTTGATGAGATTTTTTCGATGATCCAAACCATTAACGGAGCCGGTACAACAATTTTACTGGTTGAACAAAATGCCAACAAGGCATTGCGGATTGCCCACCGCGGTTATGTATTGGAAACCGGAACCATTAAATTATCGGGAACTTCCGACGAATTAATGAGCAACGACGACGTACGCTCCGCATACCTGGGCGGATAAAATTAAACAAATATTAAAAACATACCTTTTGTGTTGACAAAAGGTATGTTTTTTTATGGTTGTGTTCGATTTTTTAAACGACGGTTGTTTGAACCGTCGGGCGTTATCTACGGACGGAGCGAAACACCTTCGATACAATAAGTCGCTTTGACATAAATCCGCTACCATCGGTACTCTAATTTTAATAACAATATAGTAAACTTTTTTGTCGGGTTATTTATTAAATGAAAAAAATTTAAAATATGGATGTTATTGTAGATTAATTCTAATTATATTTTTAAGAGCACTCCTGATAACAATTATAGAGCCAACCGGTATTTTACTTTTAGCGGTCTTACGCTATGCTGATAAAACAAACAACTTTCCCGGTTTTTAAACGTATTCGTAAGGGGACTTATAGACAGTTAGAAAAAAATTCAAAAAAATCTAAAACAGAAAAAAGTTGTTGGATGTGTGTCATGTGTCTCAAAATGATACAGGTAATGACACATAACGATGTTTCGTTTTGGCACGTCTAAGAAAAAAGTGATAAAATTATCATCAATAAGAGGGAATTCGGCAATGATTTTTTTGGCACGATAATTGCATTGTATATCAATACCCGGCAACGGGAATATAGGTATACAAGAGGTGTAAGAAGATGAGTAAACCAAAAGTTGCTGTTGTAAAAGTAGACAGACCGGAAGGTAACGAGCAATTCTTAGCAGGTAAGTACGTTCGTAAAGAAGAAGACGTCAAAAAGATTAAAGACGCAGTGGCGAAAGCCATCGAACTGTCCGTCGGCTCCCTCGATAACCTGATTAAAGAAGGAGACTATGTCCTAATCAAACCGAATTTGGCATTCCAGGCACCGCCGGAGAGCTTTGCCGTTGTCGATCCCAGGACCATTGAAGCGGTGGTTTCCTACATAAAAGAAAACTCCAAAGCCGGCAAGGTTGTTGTAGGGGACAACCCTTCTTTGAGGATGCATGTCGGTCGTGCAAGACCCGCTTTCGCGGAGTCGGGCATGGAAGAAGCGGCACGTTTGGGCGGAGCTGACGAAGTCATTTATTTTGACGAGCAAGAAGTCGTCCCGATGGATATTCCCGGGGCTAAAGTATTTAAACACGCTACGGTATTTAAACCCTTTTTAGATGCCGATGTGGTAATCAATTTGCCGAAGTTAAAGGTACACTTGGCGGGAACCGTTACCCTAGGTATCAAGAATTGGAACGGTATCATCCCCAATTGTCATCCCAGCGCTCAGCAACAGGGCTGCCACCGTGTGGATTTAGGTCAAAAAATGGCGGATTGTTTAAGGATTCGAGAAGCGGACTTAACCATTATTGACGG
>CAYFTR010000029.1:0-18369 GCA_964346185.1 uncultured Lachnospiraceae bacterium
GTTTCTTCCAATTGCTCGGGTACAATTTGCCACCACACACCGAAACGGTCTTTCAGCCAACCGGAGGATTCGCTTTTAGAATCGGCCGATAATCTGCGCCATAAATTGTCAATTTCTTTTTGATTTTGACAACGTACCATAAGGGAAAAGGCTTCATTAAAGCTTGCTTCTCCTATAGCGTGGTTCACAGCAACAAAAGCTTGCTCAATTAAATTAAAAGAAGTCCTTTGTATTTTTGCTTCGGGATCGGGGGTATCTTCCCTTAAGTCATCACGCAATTCGGTTATTTTGGATTGAGGAAAAAAATTGGTGTAAAATTTTGCCGCTTCTTCTCCCCGTCCGAAACCGTCTCCGGAAAACAATAAACCGATGCCGATTTTTTGTTGCGGTAAAGCATTATCCTCCAACATTAATTGCCAGGCCAAACCGAAACGATCGGATACCATGCCGTATTTTTTTGAAAAATCATAGGGCTGCAACGGCACGTGTACAACACCCTTTTGGGACAAGGCGTCCCACAGTGACTGCATTTCTTTTTCCGTTGTGCAGACAACCGTCAAGGATAAAGATGCGTTTAATTTTGCAATCGGAGTGCTGCTCATAATGTTCAACCTAAAATTTTCCAGTTCCAAAACAACCATCTCCATAGTTCCCGAGGGAGTGTCCTGAACCGTAACACTGCCGACGATATGTGCATTGTTAAACAAGGTTGTATAAAACGAAACCGCATCTTTTGCTGCCGCTTTCATCCATATATGGGGTACTATCTTTTGCATCGAAAACCTCTCCGCCTGTTATGGCTCATTATAATCTTAAAGTATCTTAGCACAACAACTTTAAGTGATGCCCCGTGTTTTTGTATGTTATCGGATTAAAGATAAAAAACGATTCGTCGAAAACATAAATAAAGGAGATTTAAATGAATTTTTCAAAAATATTGGCTATGCGCCAAAGTACAAGGGCTTTTATAAAAGAGCGTCCAATCACCGAAGAAGAAACCGATTTTTTAATTAATGCGGCGCTCGCCGCCCCGTTAGCTATGGGGGATACCAAATGCACCCATTTAACCGTTGTACAAAACAAAACGCTTTTAAATAAAATAAGGGAGGGCATTCTGTTAACACGTCGGGACGGTTCCAAAACGGATCCGCTCTACGGAGCACCGAGCCTGTTCCTCGTCAGTTCGACCGAAATTTCCTAAGATTGTATCGAGTACTGTAATGCGGCTTGTGTCGTAGAAAATATTTTGTTGGCTGCCACCGCCATCGGTTTAGGTTCTTGCTATATATGGGGCTGTTTACGTAAACTTAGGGCTCGACCCGATTTATTGACACTTTTAAACTTACCGACCGGTGCCACCATATTGTCCGCAGCGGCGGTGGGCTACCCCACGGTGCCCTTAAAAGAAAAAAATCGCACCACCTTTAAGGTGACGCGACTTTAATCAGGTTATTTGCACGTACCGCCGTCAGACGACAAACAAAACGGTGCTTTAAGTGCATTGTCGAGTCCAACATACGAAGCGCATTTTACCTGTTCGGGACGACTGATAGATTTTACTTTATATATTCGCCCGTTGGCAACCATCTTTTTTATTCTTACTAGGATGTGCGAATTTTTAAGTTACTGCGATAGGTCTGATATACATACCTGTCGCACATTTTATTTTAGCAGGTGTGCAGATGAAACAAAACTCATAGCGTTTATCCTTTGCCAATTCATCTAATTGCAAAAATTCTATAATATGTACGCCCTGTTGTACTAATAAATAGTGGTGTACCGGTTGAGGATGGCCCGGAACGGAGGAAGAACCGTCGGCGTTAAAACCTTCGATAGAAGCTTGGTCGTCTCCGACTATTAATGCTCCGCCCTCTTCAACAAGGTAACGTGCGGCGGAAACACCGAGACCTGCACCGGCAGCTTTATCGCATGCCGGCCAATTATGACCGGTTCTGACAAGTACCGCATCGCCTTTTTCTAAAGTAACACCTTGCCACTGTGCACAGCCATTACAATCTTCCGCCGTAATAATATAATTATTATCCAAGTGATCGACACCTTTATATCCCGCAATATCCAACAGCACACCGCGCATGATCATTGGCGGTATCGCAGCAATATCACACTTAACCGGACCGTAATTGGTTGTGTATCGATCGGCGGAAAAACCATTGTACCAGTGGTTGTCTTCTCCGGTTGTCCAATGGGAAAGCGCATCGATATGGGTACCCGCATGTAAAGGGGCTATCAGTATTTCAGTATTGAGTCCCATACTGTACGTATCGTTTTTTCTATCCAACATACCGCCGTCGGCATACCAGTTAAATTCCGGACTGATGTCGCTCCCCTTCATGTTCTTCCTACCAATCGGAGAAGCATAGGATAAAATTTCAAATCCGCAATGCCCGTCCCAAATCGGCATGCCTTTAAAGCGTTTCGTTTCTAAATCGTAAATTTTCCCCTGCTTTATCATGCCAACGGCTTTTAAAGTCATCTCCGGCGTTAGGTCATTGAGCGCGCCGACTTCGTCGTCATCCCCCCATTTTCCCCATTGGTTGTTTTTCAACCAAGAATCATCGTAATATTTTTTCATTAAAATTATATCCTTTCATTAAATTTAGTTTTAGGATAACTTTCAATCTTTCGGTTTTATTGACCACTTTTTGATTATACGCATCTATTTTATGTCTTTAGAAAAGAAAGCCTTCAATGGGATGCTTCATTATTAACCTTGTATCGGCTTTGTAATAATTAATCTTGCAAATCGGCAATAACCGTTACCTGGCTGCTGTCGACGCCCGCTACTCTTAAAGGTGCGGCAATAACAAAATTTATTTTTTTATCAGCGAGTACTTCCAATTGCATATCTTCGATTGCCGTAATAAATTTCTCCGTATGACATCCTAAAAGGTTTTGATGAGCAATACCCGCCAAATCGTTACAGGGCGATCCGATTGCTAAGAAATCGAAGCCGACGGATTTTAAATTTTTAAAGGTATTCACCATGTATAAGCAGGTATCCGGATGGAGGAAAGGCCCTTCCATTTGATAAGTTTTCGGATCCTCCTTACGCACTTTTTCAAAACCGGTGCGAATTAACAACAGGTCGACATTTTGAATGGCGTCTTCAAAGGGTTTTAATTCCTCAACGGTAATGCCTTCGCAAGGCTTCTTCGGAATGTCCAATAACAAAACGCGATCAAAACAAAAATAATCCATCGACAGTTCGTTGATATCCAGACCTGTTTTATTAAAATGTCTGGGGGCATCATAGTGGGTGCCGCAATGATTGGGCAATTCCGTAATAAAAGAGGAAAAACCGTTACCCTGATCGTCAATATCGGTGCAACGATTGACTTTTACGGTCGGTTCGCCCGGCCATGCCAAATCCTGCGGATCCAAAGGATAGGATAAAAATGCTTTCATAACAACCTCGCTTATTGTTTAAAATTTATCGGAACATAAACAAAAGGGCGGCACGTTTTATGATCGCCACACATTGTTTATGTATACCTTTTCATTTATCATAAAACCCTGAAAAGTCTTTGTCAAGAAGTAGTTATGTTTTATTTTTTATTAAGACTTTTATCTTTTAAGATTATGCTATAATGGAGTTAAATTAATTTATAAAATGTAAAGACTAACAACTTTTGGAGTATCATATGAAAATTGTTATCGCTGGCGGCGGAAAAGTCGGAGAGGCTCTTTGTAAGGATTTATCGGCGGAGGGCTATGACATTATTTTAATAGAAATGGTTGAGGAGCGTTTGACCAAACTCATGGAAAAGGCCGATATTACAGGCTTGGTCGGCAACGGTGCGTCGATTAAGGCACAATTGGAAGTCGGGGTGGATACGGCCGATGTTTTTATTTCGGTTACAAATTCAGACGAACTAAACATCATATCGGCTATTATTGCAAGAAAGCTCGGAGCACACCACACCATTGCCCGGGTACGCAACCCGGAATATTTTGTCAATATGAATTTTGTCCGTGACGAACTGGGCATTACTTTTATGATTAACCCCGAACTGGCAAGTGCCAGGGATATTATGACCATGTTGCGATTCCCCTATGCCTATAATGTCGAAACATTTTTTCACGGTGCGGTCAATATTGTGGAAGTGGAAATTGAGGAAGATTCCCCTTTAAACGGAAAGATGCTGCAAGATTTACACACCTCCTCTGAAAAAGTATTGGTGTGTATTGTCGACCGCAATCACGAGGTGTTTATTCCCAACGGTCAATTTGTTCTACAAGCCAAGGACCACATTTACCTGACCGGAACGGAAGACGCCATTCACCGCTTTTGGTGTGATCGTAAAAACGAAAACAAACGGGTTCGCTCCGTAATGATTGTCGGCGGTAGCCGAATCTCCCACTATCTTATTGAAAGACTCGTCAAAAAGAATATCAAAGTCAAATTGATAGAAGTAAACCCCGAGATTGCCGAAGATTTTTCTTTTAATTTTCCGGAAATTACGGTAATTAACGGTGACGGTACCGACCAGGATTTGCTCCAAGAGGAAGGTATTTCTTCTTACGATGCCGTTGTCGCCATGACCGGTATTGATGAAGAAAACATGATTTTATCCATGTATTCCCACTCTGTGAATGTACAAAAAGCCGTTACCAAGATTAATCGAAAAATGTTGATGCCCATTTTGGATAAAATCGGGTTGGATTCCGTTATTACCCCTAAAAAAGTAATTTCGGATTTAATTATTCGTTTTGTGCGGTCGGAAAAATCAACCAAAAGTTCCAAGGTGGAAACCCTGCACCGCCTCATGGAAAACCGTGTAGAATCGCTGGAGTTTATTATTGATAAAAGCAGTCAGACTTTAAACATTCCCTTAAAAGATTTGAAAACTGTCCCCAATTTGTTAATTGCCTGCATTCTGAGAAACGGTCAATTGATTTTTCCGGGCGGTAACGATGTTATTTTAGAAGGAGACCGGGTGTTAATCATTACGACTAAAAAATATTTGAATCGTTTTGATGAAATTCTGGTAAGCTGACAATACAATGAACAAACAAATGATTGTATATACGGTGTGTAAATTGTTGCGCCTGGAGGCTTTGCTTTTACTATTGCCTTTAGGAGTCAGTTTTTTTTATCGGGAACCCTTTCAGTTAAAGGCGGCCTACGGGGCAACCGTTCTGTTGATAGTGCTTGTAACTTTTATCGGACACAAAAAACCTGAAAACCCCACCATTTATTCGAAAGAGGGGTTTGTGATCGTATCGCTATCCTGGATTTTAATGTCTTTTTTCGGTTCCCTGCCCTTTGTGCTTTCCGGAGAAATACCAGGGCTTATCGATGCTTTTTTTGAAACCGCCAGCGGTTTTACCACCACCGGCTCCAGTATTATTACGGATTTAAGTGTCATCAGCCATTCCAACCTTTTCTGGCGCAGCTTTACCCACTTTATCGGCGGTATGGGGGTGTTGGTATTGGCACTCGCCATTTTTCCGGATTTTAACACCTCTTCCATTTTTATAATGAAAGCGGAGGTGCCGGGGCCGCAATTCGGTAAGTTGCTGTCCAAATTAATGCATACGGCCCGTACCCTGTATATTATTTACACCGTAATGACCGGCATCTTAATTATTTTGTTGCGTTTGGGCAATATGCCCTGGTTTGACTCGATTTTAATTGCCTTCGGTACGGCAGGTACCGGCGGTTTCGGTGTGCGAAACGGCTCTGTCCTGCCGTATAACTCCGCCTATATCGACTATGTGATAGGTGTCGGCATGTTGCTCTTCGGCGTTAATTTTAACCTGTATTTTATGATGCTTATCCACAAGTGGCAAGACGCGTTAAAAAGCGAAGAGCTGCGTGCTTACCTGTCGATCGTCGGAGGTGCCGTACTGCTGATCGTCGTCAACCTGTTACCCCGTTACGATTCTCTCGCACGATGTGTGCGGGACGTTTTTTTTACGGTGTCTTCCGTTATAACAACCACCGGGTATTCCACGGCGGATTTCGGGTCGTGGCCGGCATTCAGTCAGGTTATTTTATTATTACTGATGTTTATCGGTGCCTGTGCCGGATCTACAGCGGGAGGACTTAAGGTATCCAGGGTGGTTATTATCCTTAAGTCGGCACTATTGGCGTTACGTCGGATGATTTACCCCAATTCCGTTGCCGTTTTAACCTTTGAGAAAAAAAGAATTTCCAACCAAACGGAAAAAGGCATTGCCAATTACTTTATGGTCTATATGATTTTGTTTGCCGGCTTTTTAATGGTCACCGCCTTGTCCGCTTCGGACTTTTTAACTTCTTTCAGCTCCGTTGCCGCCACCTTTAACAACATCGGTCCGGGTCTCGGACAGGTCGGACCGACTTACAGCTATGCCGAAATCGACAATTTGTCTAAAATTGCCTTGTCCTTCGCAATGATTATCGGACGGTTGGAAATTTTTCCGATGTTGGTGTTGTTTTCACCGATAACCTGGCGTAAGCATTAAGGTACTTAAAATTATTATAATTTTTTATTACAATGCTTAACCGATTTTAGCAACATCATAAAAGGAGTCCGGTTAGGATTTAAGCAAAGCAGCTGTAAGCTCCGGCCGGTTCAAAATAATATGAATAATAAAATGATTCTCTATACAGTGTGCAAGGTTTTAAGGCTGGAGGCTCTGCTACTATTGGTGCCACTTTGCATAAGCTTTTTGTACAGAGAGCCTTTACAATTAAAAGCGGCCTATGCGGCTTCCGTTTTAATTATTTTACTTGTGACCTTGATCGGTCGTAAAAAACCGGAGAATGCTACCATTTATGCAAAGGAAGGTCTGGTCATTGTATCCCTTTGTTGGATACTGTTGTCCTTTTTCGGTGCCCTTCCCTTTGTATTCTCCGGCGAAATCCCCCACTTGGTCGATGCTTTCTTTGAAACCGCCAGCGGTTTTACCACCACCGGCTGCAGTGTTATCGACAACTTGGATAGCGTCAGCCGTTCCAACCTTTTCTGGCGCAGCTTTACCTTGTTTATCGGCGGAATGGGGGTACTGGTTTTAGCTTTGGCGGTCTTCCCGGATTTTAACACCTCCTCCATTCATATGATGAAAGCGGAATTACCCGGACCCCAGTTCGGCAAACTCTTGTCAAAACTCATTGAAACCGCCCGTGCGTTGTATATCATCTACATTATTATGACCGCTCTCTTAGTGTTTCTGCTGCGTTTCGGCGGTATCTCCTGGTTTGATTCGCTGCTGCTTGCTTTCGGCACGGCGGGTACCGGCGGATTTTCCATCAGCAACAAGCCGCTCTTAGCCTATAACTCGGCTTATCTTGAGTGGGTGTTGGGCATCGGCATGATTTTATTCGGTATTAATTTTAATTTGTATTTTTTAATTTACCTTCGAAAATGGAAAGAAGCCCTGAACAGTGAAGAACTGCGTGCTTATTTATTAATAATTGCTCTTTCCGTTGTTTTGATTATCATTAACATTTTGCCCGGCTATACCTCCCTCAACGACTGTATTCGGGATACTTTTTTTACGGTTTCTTCGATTATCAGCTCAACGGGATACATGACGGTGGATTTCAGTACCTGGCCGGCTTTCAGCCAAGTCATACTATTATTGCTGATGTTTATCGGCGGATGCGCGGGTTCTACCGCTGGGGGGCTTAAAATTTCCAGAGTGGTTATTTTTATAAAAGCCGCATTTTTGCATCTGAAACGTATGATCAACCCCAACTCCGTTGTGGTGTTAACTTTCGAAAAGAAGAAAATTTCCATCGATCGAGAAAGAGACATTAACAATTATTTTTTAGTGTATGCGTTGCTTTTTTGTGCCTTTATGGTCATTGATGCGATCAGCACACCGGATTTGTCGACGTCTTTCGGATCCGTTGCCGCCACCTTTAACAATATCGGATTAAGCGTCGGTGAGTTCGGACTGAGCTCCGGCTTTTCTTCTTTAGGGTATGTGTCTAAACTTGTTTTATCCCTGGCGATGATTGTCGGCCGTTTGGAAATTTTTCCGATGTTGGTTTTATTTTCACCGCAAACCTGGCGTAAAACTTAAAAATCACCGAAACGTACCCGTCTCGGTGATTTTAGTTTTACTCTTTTACAATGTTTCCTGAATACTTTGAATTAAATAGGCCATAGAGGTGGCACCCGGATCTTGAAAACCGATGCTGCGCTCGCCCAGATAAGACGCCCGACCCTTCGTCGCAATAATGGTTTTTGTGTATTCCACACCTTCAAATGCGGCTTTTTCCGCCTCCAACATTGCTTCTTTTGCCGGTTTTTGCTCCTCCAGGGCTTTGTCATAGGCTTCAATGGCCGGTACTAAGGCATCTAAGATTGTTTTTTCGCCGACCGTCGCCTTACCTCTGGTAACAACTCCGTCCTTTAACGCTTTCAGTATGTCGGATAAGTCCTGAGCGTTAAGCTCTTCTTTATCTTTACAAACCATGCTTGCTTTCAGAAAAGCCGTTCCGTACAAAGGGCCGGATGCACCGCCTACCTTGGAGACCAAGGTCATACCCACATCTTTTAAAAGATCGGCAATGTTTTTTTGTGCCAGGTCTTCTCTTTTTTCTGCGACAGCTTTCATGCCGCGGCTCATGTTAATGCCGTGGTCGCCGTCTCCGATGGCCTGGTCCATATCTGTTAAAGCTTGGCGATGTTCCTGCATTTTGTCGCCGAAAATATCAATAAATTTTAATACTGTTTCTTTTGTTGCCATAGTTTCTCCCGAGTTCTTTACAGGATTTGTTTACATTTGTGTAAAGCCGATGGTATCTGCCGGTGCGGCAACCAGTTTCTTTAATTCGTCGTCCATTTTAAAGAGGGTTACGGACATACCCGCCATATCGATGGAGGTCATAAAGTCGCCGATAAATGTTTTGAATACTTTGTAGCCGGCTTCTTCCAAAATTTGATGAACTTTACGGAAAATAATGTACAATTCCATTTCCGGCGTTGCACCGCTGCCGTTAACCATAACGGCCAATTCATCTCCTTTTTCCAGAGACATGTCTTTTAAAATAACTTCCATGAGGTGATCGACAATAACATCGGCAGGTTGCAACTCTTCTTTATTGGTACCCGGCTCGCCATGAATGCCGATACCGATTTCCATTTCGTTTTCGCCCAATTCGAACCCGGGCTTACCGGCCGCCGGTACAGTTGAGGGTTTTAAAGCGGCCCCCATGGTACGAACATTGGCAATTGCTTTTTCCGCAACCGCTTTTACTTCCGCCAAACTGGCACCTTCTTCCGCTTTGGCTCCGGCAACTTTGTGTACAAATACGGTTCCCGCAACACCTCTTCGGCCGGTTGTATACAGACTGTCCTCAACGGCGACATCGTCGTTAACAATAACCGATTCCACCTGAATGCCGTCCGCCTGTGCCAAGTCCGCCGCCATTTCAAAGTTCATAACGTCTCCGGTGTAGTTTTTAATAATCAGCAACACGCCGGCACCGCTGTCCACCGCTTTAATAGCTTCGTATACCTGGTCCGGGGTCGGAGATGTATAAACGGCACCGGGTACCGCCGCATCGAGCATACCTTTGCCGACATAGCCGGCATGTGCCGGTTCGTGCCCGCTACCCCCTCCGGATACCAGAGCGACTTTTCCTTCTTTTTTTTCGGCACGAACAAATACGTTGCAACCTTCCAAACGAGTTACCATATCGGGATGAGCAAGTGCCATACCTTCAAACATTTCGATTTCGACATTTTCGACTTCATTGATAAATTTTTTCATACAACACCTCCGTTGTGATTGCTTTATTGGCACAATAACACAAAAAACTAAAGCTAACATTAACACATTTTTTCTAAATTGACTGCAATTTTTTAATCTTTTTAGTTTTTCTACTTTAATATAACTTTTCGTTTTACGTTTTATAAATGCATCGATCAATTAATTTTTTTAATATTTTTTTCGGAGTTTTACAAACAATCTTTTTAATTCTTCCGCTTTACACCACAATTAAATTATGGTATGATAAATATATAAAGTCAAGAGTGGTAACAACAACGATTTGGCTTTTCAATAAAGTAAATAGAGGGCAGGAGTATTTGGAGGGCCGTGCAGTCATTTTAAACAAGATGTTTAAGATTGGTTCGCATGGTTTTTTTACACCCGATTTTTGTTGAAAACGTATAACTCGTTACATTTTAGCTCTGACAAACCAATTTTTCATTCTATTATGTTTTTATCAATTTTAACAATATGAAGGGGGTCTATGATGGACAAAAAATATGTATTGGCTTTGGACGCGGGCACAACCAGTTCCAGAGCAATTCTGTTTAACCACAACAGCGAAATTGTTTCCGTAGCACAAAAAGAATTTACACAAATTTATCCGAAACCCGGTTGGGTCGAACACGATCCGATGGAAATTTGGGCAACACAAAAAGGTGTTGTCTCTGAAGCGATGGCAAAAGTAAATGCCAAAGCCGAAGATATTGCCGCAATCGGTATTACCAACCAACGTGAAACCACCGTTGTTTGGGACAAAAATACGGGAGAACCGGTTTATAACGCTATTGTATGGCAATGTCGCCGTACCGCACCCTTCTGCGACGAGTTGGTTGCACGCCCGGGCTTGAAAGATTATGTTCAGGAAAACTGCGGCCTGGTTATTGATGCTTACTTCTCCGGAACAAAAATTAACTGGATTCTTGAAAACGTTGAAGGTGCCAGAGAAAAAGCCGAAAAAGGCGATTTGCTTTTTGGTACCATCGATACCTGGCTGGTTTGGAAACTCACCGACGGTAAAGTACATGTTACAGACTACTCCAACGCCTCCAGAACCATGGCTTACAACATCAAAGACTTAAAATGGGACGAAAGAATGCTTAAGGAATTAAACATTCCCGAATCCATGCTGCCCGAAGTTAAGCCGTCTTCCGAAGTTTACGGCACAACGACATTGTTCGGCGGCGAAATTCCGATTGCCGGTATGGCCGGCGACCAACAATCGGCACTTTTCGGTCAGGCCTGTTTTGAACCCGGAATGGCTAAAAACACCTACGGAACCGGTTGCTTTATGTTGATGAACACCGGTAAAAAACCGGTTAAATCCGAAAACGGTTTGGTAACAACCATTGCCTGGGGCTTAAACGACGAAGTCGACTACGCTTTGGAAGGCTCCATCTTTGTTGCCGGTGCGGCTATCCAGTGGTTAAGAGATGAATTAAAATTAGTTGACACTTCCCCGGACTCCGAACACTTTGCTAAAAAAGTTAAAGATACCGACGGCGTATACATGGTACCGGCCTTTGTCGGTTTGGGTGCTCCCCATTGGGATGCTTACGCTCGTGGTGCCATTGTCGGCTTAACCCGCGGTTCCAACAAAAACCATTTAATTCGTGCCACCTTGGAATCTTTAGCTTATCAAACAAAAGACGTATTGGATGCCATGGAAAAAGACTCCGGCATTACTTTAAAATCCTTAAAAGTTGACGGCGGCGCATGTGCCAACAACTTCTTAATGCAATTCCAGGCAGATATTTTAGGCGTTCCCGTCGACAGACCTTCCATCGTAGAAACCACCGCAATGGGTGCTTCCTACTTGGCAGGCTTGGCTGTCGGCTTCTGGAAAGACCAGGACGAAGTTGCTTCCGCATGGCGAATCGACAGAACCTTCGAACCGATGATGGATCCGGATGTTCGTGCCAAATTGTATAAAGGCTGGCAAAAAGCTGTTGAACGCTCCTTAGGTTGGGAAGAAGCATAATCAAAAACGACAACGGGAGGCGGTGTACCGCCTCCCGGAACAAGATATCTTTCGGATTTAAACATTTCTTTGAAAACCGCTGTGATAATTGGATATGAGAAAAGCGATGTCTACATATTTAAACCCATTTGTGATAGAATAGCTTTAGGGGGACTCATATGACAACAAAAAAATGTTTTCGACTGTTTAAAGACAATCCAATTATCCCTGCGGTTAGAAATCCCAGAGATATCTATGAAGCGGTGTCCTCAAAACCCCGCGTCATTTTTTTACTATGTGGCAACATTTATAATTTAAAAAAAATTGTGGAATACGTCAAAGCCTCGGACAAAATTATTTTTGTACATCTCGACTTGTTAAAAGGTTTCGCACAAGATACTTATTTCATTAAATATTTAAAAAATGAAATTGCACCCCATGGCGTTATATCCACAAAAAACGCATTGGTGTCCCGTGCGAAACAAGAGGGCATGTTAACGGTTCAACGATTATTTTTGTTGGATTCTTCCGCAATGGACGTATCGATCACTTCTGCTAACAAAATAAAACCCGATGCCGTGGAAATTTTGCCCGGCTTGGTTCCGAAACTCATACGATCCATCCATCAGGAAATCCAAACACCTATCATTACCGGCGGTTTTGTAGAAACACGCGAAGAAGTTTTGTCCTGTATACAGGCGGGGGCTTTGTCGGTGACAACCTCCACAAAGGAACTGTGGCAAAACTACGAAAAAATTAAACCACTTATCGATCAAATATAAGATCAAATATAATAAATACAAATATTTAGGCAATGGAGAGCCGTACTTTCTTATGACAGCAAGTGTCTGATAAGAATCGTACGGCTTTTTTACATATAACGACAAACCACTAGAAGGAGTAAACTATGTACGATATTGCAATTATCGGAGCCGGTATTGCAGGCAGTTATGTTGCAAGAGAGCTTTCCCGATATCACTTAAACACCTTGCTGTTGGACGGCGAAAACGACGTCGGCAATCAAACCACCAATGCCAATTCCGCCATAGTGCATGCCGGCTATGATGCCCCCGCCTACAAATTTAAAGGACGTTTTAACGCACCCGGTAACTACATGTATGAACAAATCTGTTCCGATTTATCCGTACCTTTTAAACGAACTGGCTCTTTAGTTATCGCCCACAACGAACACGACATGCTGACCTTGCACGGTCTATACCAAAACGGTCTTAAAAACGGCGTCCCCAATATGCGAATTGTCTTTAAAGAAGAAGTCCACCAAATGGAACCCAACCTGAGCCCGACAGTGTGCGGTGCCCTGTTGGCGGAAACCGCCGGTGTGGTCTCTCCCTTTGAGCTGGTCGTTCATGCAGCGGAAAACGCCGTTGACAACGGTGTCGCACTTAAACTGAATACCTTGGTCACCGATATTAAAAAAATAGGTGACCACTTTAAACTGATAACCACAACCGGCGAGTACGATGCCCGTATTGTCATTAACGCTGCCGGTATCTATGCCGACGATGTCTACAACATGGTGGGAGAACCTTATTTTAAAATTTTGGCACGCAAAGGCAACTACTTTATTTTTGATAAAGAAGTCGGCAACTTTGTCAATAAAGTTATCTTCCCCTGCCCGACAAAAAAGGGTAAAGGTATTTTAGTCGCCCCCACCGTTCACGGAAACCTGCTGATCGGACCCGATGCGGAACCCGTCAAAAAAGGCGATATTTCCACCACGAAGGATCGCCTGGACTATGTCAAAGAAACCTCTTTAAAAAGCTGTCCCCACCTGCCGTTGAACAAAATTATCCGAAACTATGCCGGGCTCAGAAACACACCGGTTGCGGACACTTTTACCACAACCGACGGCGACTTTATTATTGAAGAATCCCCGGTTAAAAACTTTGTTAACCTGGCCGGATTCGAATCTCCCGGGTTAACCTCCATTCCCGCTGCCGCCGACTACCTCATCAACGACATTCTTTTACCTCTCTTTGAAAGAGAAAAAATTGAAGTTAAAGAAAACGAACGCTTTAACCCCATCGTTAAACCCCATATTTATTTTGACGAACTTTCTAAAGAAGAAAAAAGAGCCCTCATCGCTAAAGACCCACGCTACGGTCGCATTATTTGCCGTTGTGAAACCATTACCGAAGCGGAAATTGTAGATGTGATCCACCGCAACGTCGGTGCTACCACCGTTAAAGGCGTTAAGAAAAGATGCCGTGCCGGAACGGGTCGATGCCAAGGCGGTTTTTGCTCTCCCAGAGTTGTCGAAATTTTGGCAAGAGAACTGGGTTGTTCCTTAGATGAAATCAAATACGATGCACAAAAAGGTTTTATCTTAAACGAAAAAACAAAAAACGTTGAGGAGGCATAAGATGTTGTACGATTTAATTATAATAGGTGGCGGACCGGCCGGATTGGCCGCAGCGGTAGAAGCCTATGACCAAGGTGCAAAAAATATACTTATCCTGGAAAGAGATCTGGAATTGGGCGGCATACTCAACCAATGTATCCACAACGGTTTCGGCTTGCACACCTTTAAAGAACAACTGACAGGCCCCGAATATGCCGAACGTTATATCGAACAGGTCAAGGAAAGAGAAATACCCTATCTGCTTGACACCATGGTTTTAGAATTGGAAGACAACGACGACACCAAAACAGTACATGCCATTAACCAAGCACAAGGTTACATGCTGCTTGAAACAAAAACCGTCATTTTAACCATGGGTTGTCGCGAACGTACCGCCGGTGCCATCGGCATACCCGGCTACAGACCCTCCGGTGTTTTTACGGCGGGTACCGCCCAACGCTATATTAATATGGAAGGCTTTATGGTCGGTAAAGAAGTGATCATCTTAGGTTCCGGCGATATCGGTCTAATTATGGCAAGGAGGATGACCTTAGAAGGTGCCCACGTTAAAGCCGTCTGCGAAATTATGCCCTACTCCAACGGTTTGGTACGAAACATCGTACAATGTTTGGACGACTACAACATTCCCTTAAAACTCTCCCACACCATTACCTTTATTGACGGTAAAGACAGAGTGGAAGGCGTTCAAATTATGAAAGTCGACGAGAATCTTAAGCCCATACCCGGAACCGAAGAATACATCCCTTGCGATACCGTCTTGCTATCCGTTGGCTTAATACCGGAAAACGAAATTACCCGCGATGCACAAGTGGATATCGATGTGCGTACCAACGGTCCGGTTGTCGGAGAACTGCGTCAAACCGACACGCCCGGTATCTTTGCCTGCGGCAACGTCGTTCATGTCCATGACTTGGTCGACTTTGTCTCCGAAGAATCCGTTTTGGCGGGTAGGGGTGCTGCCAGATACCTGCAGGGTCAATTAAAAACCGAAAGCAATTTTAAAACCGCCAACGGAAACGGCATTTCCTATGTTGTCCCCCAACACGTATGTGTCGACAATTTAGATGAAGATCTGACCTTTTACATGCGTGTCCGCAACGTTTACTCCGATGTTGTCGTAAACGCCGTTATCGGCGATAAAGTGATCGCCACCAAAAAAGCAAAGAAATTTTTACCGGCGGAAATGGTCAACTTTAAAATAAAAAAAGATGTTTTGAAAAAATACCCTGACGGTACCGTCACCTTTAGGGTCGATCCGAAGGAGGCAAAATAATGAAAAAAGATATTACCTGTATTTCCTGCCCTCTCGGCTGTCAAATGGTTGTCGAAGAAACAAACGGTGAATACACCGTAACGGGAAACAGCTGCAAAAACGGAATTAAATACGGTATCGAGGAAATGACCGATCCGAGACGTATCCTACCGACAACCATTGTTATTCGCGGTGCATTGCACCCTCGCTTACCCGTTACCACTTCCGACGCCATTCCCAAAGGTAAAATCTTCGATGCGATGGCCGTCATCAACCAAGTCGTTGTAGATGCACCCGTTCGTTTAGGAGATGTTGTGGTTAAAAACCTGCTGGGAACAGGCATTGACGTTGTTGCGACCAAATCTATGCATAAAATTTAATTACAAACTCGGACAAAGCCTACCTGAAAAGTAGATGCTAAAGGGGCTTTAAGATAAGCCAAGCTTATCTTAAAGCCCCTTTTTAAACTCATTGTAAATGACATTAAGAACGTTTTTGAATATTTCGAGCATTTTCGGATTCGTTAATAACATCTTCGATTTTTTCGGCAAAACCGGCTTGCACCATGCCGGAAAAAGCACCTTCAACCAAGGGTGCATTGACGATTATTACTTTTTTAGCGAGGTCTTCCTCCATAAAATCTAAAGCTGTTTCCGTACTGAGAATGGCGGAACCCAAATCACAATATACTAAGATGTGATCCGCTTCGGACATGGTTTCAATCGCTTCCTGAATAAGCATGGCATCGGTACCCAGCTGTCCGTCTCCCGTGCCTCCCGCCGCTTGAACCAATACGTTGCCGTCGTTCATTTCGCTAATTAACTCTACAACACCTTCCGCCAACTTTTTACTGTGAGATACAATTACTATACCGGTTTTCATATACTCTCCTATATTAAATGTTCAGGTATCACCTATTTTGTTTATTATAAATGAAAAACTCTAAATTTCTCTTTTAAAACCTTTTTAAAAAGTTGCTTAACGGTTTGCAATAGGCTTTATGATTATAATATTTATACAAATCTTTTTGCACAAAAGCAACATCAAGCGAAGTCGCTTAAAAATGCACCGTCTACATCTTCCGGACTTAACAATTTTGCCGTTTTGTGACATAATACATCATAAAAGAGGAGGTATTTACATGAAGATAGCAATCGATTGCGATGATGCCGCATTTGAATTTAAAAATGCACTTTTTAATCATCTGAAAGAAAAAGGGTACGATATTACCGACTTAAACTATTCCGAAAACCATGACTGCGACTATCCGGACATCGCTTTTAACTTAGCTGAAAAAATAGCGGAGGGTTCCTACAACAGAGGTATTATTATTTGCGGTACAGGTCTGGGTGTTGCCATGATGGCCAACAAAGTACCGGGTGTGTTTGCAGGAACGTGCCACGATTGTTTTGCCGCAGAGCGTCTGGCAAAATCCAACGATGCCAATGTCATTACCATGGGGGCTCGTTGTATCGGGGTTGAACTCGGAAAAATGATTGCGGAATCTTATTTAACATCTACCTTTGCCGGCGGCGGATCCACACCCAAGGTGGCACGGATGAGAGAATTGGAAAAAAAATATATGAAGTAATTTCATTAAAACAGGAGGTCAAAGACCTCCTGTTTCTTAGCTCAATTCAGATTTTCTCCATATGATTAATAATGTATTATTTTTTATTAAAATTCCTAAATGACCTAAAATATAATATGCAAATTATTTATTTCCCCATTGCTTGATTGCCAATTTTATTTCATCATACTCAAGATTATCCAGTGCAATACCCTTCACTTTCGCCTCAATTGCATATTTAATGGCACGTGCCCCGGCTTCCGCCCCCATTGGATGACCATAAATACCACCTCCCGCCATTAAAATACAGTTGTTTCCTAACAAGTTCATTAAATAATCAATTTTCCCGGGATGTACACCACCTGCAACTGTCATAAATGACTGTTTAATATTGTATAGTTCAGAAACACATTGTACGTGCGTTGCGATTAATTCATTCGTTTCTAAACCGAACCTTCCGCTATCCGGATATACTAAGGGCATATCCATTCCAATGAGTCTTGCCAATTTTCCACATACCAATTCTGTTGATATACCGGTGTTAGGTGACCTGTAATAGGCACCAAGTCCAGCACAATGTCCAAATATAGGATAAATAAGATTTTCTCTTTTCATTTGTCTGATAAAATCTTCAACAGCCCCCCAGCCCATGGATTGATAGTTTACCATTAATGCATTGGCACCTGCATCAATCGCTCTTCTGGCACGATCAAATAAATTTTCACCGGTAATATTTACAGCATACAAACAAGTCTTTTCTTTACCTATCTCAACTAATTCCCTCATGGCTGATTTAACGCGTACTTCCATAGGAGAATACTCCGGATAAGATAATAATTCATCATCTTTAATGACATCCGCTCCACCTAAAGCTGCAGATTTGACACCAGCAGCACTGACGTCCGGTGTAACACCTAAACAAGGTTTTAGTATTGCACCTACTAAGGGACCTTCTTTAATATTTAGTCGTTCTCTAATGCCTTCTATACCCATTAGCGGACCGGGTAAATAGTTTAACATTTTTTTAGGCAATTCCAAATCCATTAATTTTATGCCATCTTGCCCCAATACATTTCCTGCTACTGTTGATAAAATCATCGCCATGTATGAAGGAACGTTTTCGATTGGAAATGCAATTCTGGCCACACACGACAGATTTTTTTCAATTGTATAAATCCCTACAACTTTTGCACCATATCTTTCAATGACCTCCGGCGTTTCTCCCTCTACATGGGTCCATGTCCCAACACTTTGATCTGCCGCAATCAATTTTACCCATTCATACAAGTTAGTTTCTTCTTGTGATCTAATGCTGTATGTCGCTACCATATAATCGTCCGAATAAACTTCCGGTAGCCTTAATGTATCAAATATCATTTATAAACTCCTAACTGTTACTTTTTTCTCCTTTTAGATCCCCGGATAGTAAAATTAAGCTAGACAATTAAATAAAAATAAGCCACATGTGATAC
>CAYFTR010000030.1:0-18342 GCA_964346185.1 uncultured Lachnospiraceae bacterium
AAATATTAAAATGGTATTATTTTTCAAAAATAAAGACAAATAATCCCTTTTAAATAGTTAATATGTTAAAAAATTACTCTTATAAGGCATCTCTATGTTATAATATCCGGTAGAGAGATGGAGGAGGGATACTGTGAAAATAACGGATGTTTACAATATAGAGGTTCTGCAGAAAATACAGGATGCTTTTTCCGAAGCAACCGGCTTTGCGGCGGTTACGGTTGACGAAAAAGGCAAGCCCGTCACGGAAACCAGCAATTTTACACCCTATTGTAATGCCATTCGCTCCGATAAAACCAGAATGGCTCGTTGCTTATGTTCCGACATGATCGGGGCACAGCAAGCCATCGATAAAGAATCGCCGATGATTTACCGATGTCACGCAGGATTAATAGACATGGGTGTACCGATCATTGTAAACGGGCAATATGTCGGCGGCATTTTAGCCGGCCAAGTGCGAACCGTAAACCCGGAAGAAATGAAACGTTTGCCCAGTTTGGACGGTCAGGAATACCCCGGCTACGGGGATCCCGAACTGGAAGCGTTGTTTCAGGAAACACAAAAAACCGACCTGAAAAAAGTAAAAGCCGGTGCCGAACTGCTATACACCATATCCAACTACCTGGCAGAAAGAACCATGGTTGAAAAAATGCAAGAACAATTGCATAAAAAAAACCTGGAGTTAATGGAAGAAATTAAATTGCGCAGCGAAGTGGAAGCAACGCTTATGGAAGCGGAGTTAAATGCTTTGCAGGCACAAATTAATCCTCATTTTCTTTTTAATGTCTTAAACACCATCGGGCGTCTGGCTCTCTTGGAAAATGCCGAGAGAACCCAGGAGATGATTTATTCTTTTGCCGATATGCTGCGTTATACCTTAAAAAAGGAAGACAACCATATTGTCACCATTCAGGAAGAAATGGAGCATGCCAAAAATTATTTAATGATTCAAAAAACACGGTTGGGTGACCGTTTGGCGTACAGTCTGGATATAGACCCCCGCACGGAAGGCATGATGTGCCCTTTCATGATCATTCAGCCTTTTGTGGAGAACGCATTAAACCATGCCATAGAGCCCAGCTCCAAACTAGGAAAAGTAACGGTCAGCAGCCGTTATGTCGATGACGAAGTGATTATTACCGTAGAAGATAACGGTATCGGAATGAGCAGGGAACTCATTGATAAAGTATTGTCCGGCGAATACCGCAGCAAAGGTTTTAGAAACACGGGTATCGGCATTAACAATGCGGATCAACGCCTGCAATATTGTTACGGGCCCGAGTACCGCCTGAAGATAGAAAGCGAATTGACAAAGGGTACAAAAATTATCATACGCATACCGAAGAATTCACCGATAGGGAGAAAGTAAATGTACAGCTTATTAATCGTAGAGGACGAACATCTGGAAATTGAAGCCATTCGATTGATTGTCGAACAATACAGCCAAAACCTGGAGGTTATCGGAACGGCCCAATCCGGGAAACAGGCATTAAACGATATTCGACGATTAAAACCGGACATTGTCTTAATGGATATCAATATACCCGAAATGAGCGGTATTGAAGTTTTAAAAATTATTAAAAAAGAAGATCCGTCCGTTAAGGTGATCATCATAACGGCTTTTAATGAATTTGATTTTGCACACCAGGCCATTAAAGCCAGAGTGGACGATTTTTTACTAAAACCCATCAGACCCAAGCAATTGGTCGAATCGATCAACATGGTCATCAAGAGTCTCAATACGACGACAAAAAATCAGTTCGACGAAAAGATGAGCGATATTATTTTTGCGGTAGTTCAACGACGCTATCGGGATACCCGTCTGCGTTTGGACGATTATTTAAACGCCTTGTATGAGCACTACCAAAATGATTTAACATCAATAAGCAACGAAGTGCAGATGCTGCTGGATGAATTGAACATCGTATCGAAGGATACCTGTAATTACGAACTTAAATATCATCGAGATAAAAAAAATCAACACCTGGTGATGCACTTCCAAACACCCTACGAATTAAAAGTCGAAATTATGAAAATCCTCGACCCGATGTTCGACCACATGATTGCCGCCCGGGACGACTGCAAAAACAACATCGAAGACATCCTCAACTTTATTGACCGTAATTGCCATAAGGACATATCCTTACAGCAAGTCGGGGAGTATGCCAACATGAGCTCATACTACTTAAGCAAAATTTTCAAGAAAGAAACAAACGTTAACTTTGTGACTTATCTAACGGAAAGAAAAATGGAATTGGCGAAAGAAATGCTGGCACATACCGATGTACCTGTTATTAATATCGCGATGGATTTATCCTATCATGAACCTAATTATTTCAGTAAGGTTTTTAAAAAACACTCCGGAATGACACCGACGGAGTACCGAAGAAGTATTAAACGAAAAAAAGCGAAGAAACCAACAATTTAAAAAAAGAAAAAAACAACTTGTAAGAAATATCGTTGATAAAATATAGGAAAACTCTTGCTTGAAAGCGGGAAAAAGGGGAGGATAATGAGAATTAAAGACAATTTAAAGCCGATGACCTCAGATGAAATTCATGCAGATATTCTTCAAAGAATCATTGATTTGGAGTTGGAACCCGGAGCGCGCCTTATAGAAAAGGATATCGCCAATTATTACGGGGTCTCCCGTTCGGTGATCCGCCCCATCTTTGCAAAACTGGAGCAAAGAAAATTAATTTGCGTTTTCCCTCAAAGGGGCAGTTATGTCAATTTGATTAATCTGGAGCTCAATAAAGATATCTTATTATTACGCTTTTTAATTGAGAGAGAAGCAATCGAATGTCTGATGCATAAAGATAATTTAGAAGAGATTATTGCCCGTCTGGAAAAAAATGTTCGAAAACAAGGGGAACATTGGAACTTACCCTACAGCGAGGAATTTAAAGCACTGGATGTGGAGTTTCACGAAATCTTGATTAAAAGCACCGATAGACAAGGGCTGTTGGACATAATAGAAGGACACATGGTGCATGTTGCCCGATGGAGAAACTTTGATGTATTGTTTTACGACCGTGTCAAAGAATTAATTACCGAGCATCGTGCTATTTTAAAAGGTATCCAAGAGAAAGATGTAAAAAAAGCAAGCAAGGCTATGTCCGAACATCTCAAAACCGTAGAAAAAGTAGGTGCTTATGCTATCAAGGAAAAACCGGATTACTTTGAAGTGTTAGATATTCAAAGACTGCAAATTGACGATTGAGCAGACGCCGACCTCGGCGTCTTTTTTTGTTTTTTGGACTTAATTTTACTTTACAGAGGCTTATGACTATGTTATTATTTTATCAATAAGACTAGTATACTAGAATGTTTTATTTATTTGTGAACATTTTATGGCGGCAATAACTGCGACAACACCATCTGTTTATAAAAATGGATATATTTTTTTTCGTTTTTTAAAATACTAGTATACAACCTATATAAATTAAATTTTTAACAAAGATGCCGAACAAATTAAAATTGTTCCGTGCATCAATAAAATCAGGGTAAAAAATGTTCAGGGTATTCCGAGTTGCAACGGGATGTACCTCGAGTCCAAATTGTGAACGAGTACATCTGGTTTCTTTAAAGCTCGCCGTAAGGAGGTAAGAAAATAAGTCATTATGTTTTAGGTGTGGATATCGGCTCCACAACATCAAAATGCGTCATCTTGGAAGATGGGCATCGGATTGCGGGACAATCTGTCGTTGTAGCGGGAACCGGAACAAAAGGGCCGAAACAAGCGGTAGAAGAAGCTTTATATGCGGCCGGATTAAGTAGAGAAGACATTGCCTATACCTTAGCGACCGGTTACGGTCGTAACGGTTATGAAGGGGCGGACGCGGTAATGAGCGAATTATCCTGCCACGTTCGCGGAACACAACAACTTTTCCCGAATGTGCGAACCATTATTGATATCGGCGGTCAGGATGCCAAGGTCATGGCGGTTGATGATAAAGGACAGATGACCAATTTCCTGATGAACGATAAATGTGCGGCGGGAACCGGAAGGTTTTTGGATGTGATGGCAACCATTTTGCAATTGGACATCAACGACCTGGAAAAGGAAGCGGCAAAAGCGGAAAAACCTGTAAAAATATCCAGTACCTGCACCGTATTTGCAGAGTCGGAAGTTATTTCTCAATTATCGACGGGTGTCGCTCTACCGGATTTGGTTGCCGGTATTTGTGACTCCGTAGCGGTTCGTGTATCTTCGTTGGCGAAGCGTATCGGTATCAAAGAAGATGTCTGTATGAGTGGCGGAGTCGCTCAAAACGGCGGGGTACGCAATGCGATGGCACGGGTGCTGGGTGTTGAAATTCATTATTCGCCCATGGCTCAATTAATCGGTGCATTAGGTGCGGCGTTAATTGGGTATGATAAGTACAAAAATTTAAAGAAGGAGAACAATTAGATGGCCGAAGAAAAAAAGAAGGCAAGACGACCGGTAGATCCCAATTCAGCAAAATATAAATTGGGTAAAATTGTTGAAGATCACTATAGAGAACTTCAAGAGGCAAAAGACCGGGGTGAGAAAATCGGCTGGTGTGCGTCCAACTTCCCTCAGGAAATCTTTCAAACCTTAGGTTTAAAGGTGGGCTATCCTGAAAACCAGGCGGCGGCAATTGCGGCAAGAGGTGCGGGCGAAAAGCTTTGCGTTCACTCGGAAGACAACGGCTACTCCAACGACATTTGTGCATATGCAAGAGTTAACTTGGCTTATATGGATTTAAAAGACGTGCCGGAACAAAACATGCCGCAGCCGGATTTTTTACTGTGCTGTAACAATATTTGTAACTGCATGATTAAATGGTACGAAAATATCTCCAAAGAATTGGATATTCCGTTAATTTTAATCGATATACCCTTTAATCCGGACTACGAAGTGTCCGATGCACAGGTTGCTTATGTTAAAGGACAATTTTTAGCGGCGATCAAACAATTGGAAGACATAACCGGTAAAAAATGGGACGACGAAAAATTTAAAGAAGTCATGGAAATTTCCAACCGTACGTCCAGAGCATGGCTTGAAGCCACTTCCTATACCAAATATCATCCCTCGCCTTTAAACGGGTTCGATTTACTCAACCACATGGCTGTTGCCGTTTGTGCAAGGGGAACGGTCGAAGCGGCGGAAGCCTTTGAAACCTTGCTCGAAGAGTACAAACAATCGGTTAAAGACGGTACCTCCACTTTCAGAGCGGAGGAAAAACACCGCATTATGTTTGAAGGAATTGCCTGCTGGCCACATTTAAGAGCGACGGCAACAGGTTTAAAATCCAGAGGCATTAACATGGTTGCAACCATTTACGCCGATGCTTTCGGGTTTATCTATGATGATTTTGACGGATTAATTCGTGCATATTGTAAAGTGCCCAATTCCATCAGCTTGGAAAAAGCACGGGATATGCGTATAGAAATAGCCAAACGGACAGATACGGAAGGCTTGTTGGTACATACCAACCGTTCTTGTAAGTTATGGAGCGGCTTTATGTATGAAATGAGTCGTCAAATCGGCGAAGCGTGTGATATTCCGGTTACCTCCTTCGACGGCGACCAGGCGGATCCCAGAAACTTCTCCGAGGCACAATATGAAACCCGTGTTGAAGGTTTAACCGAAATTATGGCAATGCGTAAGGAGGCAAAATAAATGAAATCCTTAGAACAAATTTTTGAACAATTTCATTCCGTAGCGGTCAATCCTAAAGACGCATTTAAAAGCTATTTGGAAAAAGGCGAAAAGGTGGTAGGTTGTGTACCCGTTTATACGCCGAAAGAAATTGTCCACGCCATGGGTTTGGTTCCCTTCGGTGCTTGGGGTGCAGATATTGAGCTTTCGGAATCCAAGGAATATTTTCCTGCTTTTATTTGCTCGATTGTTCAATCCGTATTGGAGTTGGGTATTCGCGGTGAATACGAGGGTATGTGTGCACTTATTGTTCCTTCTCTTTGCGACTCTTTGAAATGTTTGGGACAAAACTGGAAATACGCGGTTAAAGATATTCCTTTTATACCGATGACCTACCCCCAAAACAGAAAAGCGGACTTCGGAATAGATTTTTCCGTCGCCGGTTACCAAAGAGTGATTGCAGATTTGGAAAAGGCAACCGGTACCGTTTTTAATCCCGAACAATTGACGGCGTCCATTAAAGTTTACAATGAACAAAACGCATTGATGCGTGAAGTCGATACATTAATGGCACAAAAAGGCGTAATGCCGAAACAGCGTAGCGACGTGTACAAAAGTGCACAATTTATGATGCCTGAAGCACATATCGAATGGCTCAAGGAGTTGATAGATGCCTTAAAAGCTAAAGAAACAACACAACACGACGGTAAAAAAGTTGTAACCGCGGGTATTTTGGCGGACAGCCCCGGATTGTTGGAAATTTTTGAAAAGAACCGATTGCAAGTAGTTGCGGACGACGTGGCGGCGGAATCCCGTCAATATCGTACCGATGCACCTGTTACCGATGATCCGCTAAAAGATCTTGCCGTAAAATTTGCAGAAACGGATCATTGCTGTGTCCTTTACGACAAAGATAAAAAGCGGGCGGATTTAATTGTCGATTTAGTTAAAGAAAGATATGCGAACGGCGTTGTGGTTGTCATGACAAAGTTTTGCGATCCCGACGAATTCGACTATGTGATGATAAAAAGAGCTTGTGAAAGTGCCGGTATTCCCCATGTGTTGATTGAAATAGACAGGCAAATGAAGGAATTCCAACAAGCACAAACCATTTTAGAAGCTTTTGCGGAAATGCTGTAACATGAATTAAAACAAAGTCCGGTTGTCCGCTTTAAGGGCAACCGGCCAAAATCTAAAACAACGAGGAAAACTATGATAGATAAAAATAAAATGGCAATACCTGTCGGTGTCGCTTTTGTATGGTTTACAACACAATTCGGCGGAGGTTTTGCTTCCGGCGCGCAGTTATTCCAATATTTTATTGTTTACGGGCTGATCGGTTTATTGACACCGGTACTTGCCCAAGCCATGGGTGCGTTTTTTCAATGGTACGGTATGCGTTACGCTTATCGTCATAAAACGTTTGATTACAAATCGTTTAATGACTCCTTCTTTGGAAAATACCGTTTTATTTTCTCAAACTTATATGAAGTGCTGTACATTGTGCTCCTGTGTTTGGCACCATCCGTTGCTTTTGCCACCGGCGGTGCAACTTTATCCCAATTAACAGGTATCAATTACATGCTTTGTACCGTTATTATCGGGGCGTTTATTTTCTTTGTAACCATTTTCGGTACCGACTTTGTACGTAAAGTTGCCAGCACCTTATCTATTTTAATTATTGTCGGTTTATTGGTGGTGTTTATTCCCAACATTGTTGCTCAATGGCCGATAATTGTCGAAACGGTTCAAACAATGGCCGGTGAATTTACATGGGCACAAGCCGGTGCGGGGTTATGGTCCTGCTTTATTTACGGAGCTTTCCAATTGGCATCTATCGGTTTGTTGATGCAACACGCACAACCCTTTAAAAATGATAAAGATGCGAAAACCGCAATGGTGTACGGTTTTATTGTTAACGGCGGTATGATTTTTATTTCGACCTTGGGTTTGCTCGGTGTTGCCAAAAATCCGGAGCTTATTGCATCCATGTCCGACCCGGCATTGGCAAAATCCTTTGTTCCTACCGTTTTTATGGTACAAAGAGGTGTGGGTGCCTCGGTATTGATGCCGATTATTTCGGTTTTAATTATTCTGGGTGCAGTATCCACTGCTGTTAATATGGTTGCAGGTGTGGTACAACGTTTTGTTGTTGCTGCCGAAAAGAAAAGCACGGGCGATTTCACCGAAAAGAAAGAAAAATTCTATACTTATTTAGTTGCAGGTTTATTTACGGCCTTGGCATGGGGCATTGCCCAATTCGGATTAATTCCGTTGGTCGCTAAAGGTTACGGTATGCTCGGTTATATGACTATTTTAGTTATCATCGTGCCTTTTGTTATTCATATAGTTATGTCCAAAGACAAGAAACCGGAACTTAACGAACCTCAAAAATAAGTGTTTGACAAAAAACGGGAGGAACTATGAAATTAAAGGATTGGACCGTCGGACAAATGCTCAACAGGCGAGTTGAGAAAACGCCACATTTAGCGTGTGTACGACATCAAGGACAAACTTTTACCTGGCAGGAAATGGACAAAATGTCCGATAAAATTGCCCTTCAATTTCTAAACAAGGGGATTACCAAAGGCTCTCATGTAGGGTTGTGGAGTGAAAACCGCACCGAATGGATTGCCTCTTACTTCGCCTTGACTAAAATTGGCGCTCTTCCCGTTCTTATGAATATTTGCTACAAAACTGTAGAATTGAGCCACGCCTTAAATTATGCGGATCTGGAAGGCTTGGTGTATGGCGACGGTCACTTCGAAGGCGAATTGTACGACGTTTTAAAGGAAATAGACTTAACAGCCTTTCCGAAATTAAAATTTTGTTGCCATACGTCAAACTTGCCGTGGGACGTAGATTTGACGGAACGAGAAAAGAAAACGCTCGAAGCGTGTAAACGTGCGGTCACACCGCAGGATGCGGCAACCTTTTTCTTTACATCGGGTACCACATCCAATCCCAAAGGGGTCATTCATACGCACTATGCGTTGGTAAATAATGCACGGTCAACCGCCAAGGAAATGCATTGGACAGAAAAGGACATCCTCTGTCTCAGCGTTCCTTTGTTTCATTGCTTCGGGATTACGTCCTCTATTATTGCTTCGATTTATACGGGAATGTCCATGGCGTTAGTCCCGTTCTATCGGACCAAGGGCGTATTAGACGTGATTGAACAAGAAAAATGTACGGTTATTAACGGTGTGCCTTCTACATTTTTAGCGATGTGCCGAAGTGCCTATCTGGAAGAAAAGCCGCCGAGAACTTTAAAATCCGGCATTATCGCCGGTTCCTCCTTTACGGAAAAAGAATACACGACCATTTGTAAGGTGTTAGGCATGCAACGTTTACAGCCTTCCTACGGACAGACGGAAACGGCACCTTGTGTCTCCATTGCCCGTTACAACGACACCTTATTAACAAAAGCCCGCAGTGTCGGTCATGTGATCGAGCACGTTATGGTAGACATTCGAAACGGCGGCGGTAAGCTGACCGACCCCGGTGAGATATGGGTCAAAGGCTACAACGTTATGGAAAACGGCTACTATAAAATGAATATATCTGTCAAAGATGACAACAACTGGTTAAAAACCGGCGATGTCGGTTATTTTGACACCGAAGGCAATCTGCATATTAACGGAAGAAGCAGTGACACGATTATACGGGGGGGAGAAAACATCTCGCCCTTGGAGGTTGAGACGGCCATAAAAACCCATCCCGACATCCTGGAAGCAAAAGTGTTCGGTGTACCCGATACTGTTTTACAGGAACAGGTAGCCGCTGCCGTTGTTATGAGAAACAATTGCCCGTACAGCGAAGAACGCATCAAAAATTATTTGAAGGGCAAAATTGCAAACTATAAAATACCTTTTTACTATATGCACTTAGAAGAAATGCCGCTGAATACCACGGGTAAAATTAATGTAAATGCTTTGGTAGAAAGATTTAATATGGAAAACATCGATAAGAGGTAATACAACTATGTTTTTTACAGAACAACATGAATTAATCAGAAAACTCGCAAGGGATTTTGCAGAAAAAGAATTTACCAGAGAAGTCCTGGACAACATCGAAGAGACGGCAGAATTCCCCAAAGAGCTTTTCAAGAAAATGGCCGACGCCGGCTTTTTCGGAATAAAAATGCCGAAAGAATTAGGCGGCGGCGGGGCGGATCACAGAGCTTATGTCATAGTAATGGAAGAAATTGCCAGAGCAAGCGGCATTGCCAGTATTTATGTCTCTTCTCCCAACTCTTTGATGGGTAGCCCCTTTTTATTGGTTGGAACGAAAGAACAAAAAGAAAAATACTTACGCCCAATGATTTCCGGCGAAAAAATATTTTGTTTCGGCCTTACGGAACCCGGTGCCGGTTCCGATGCCGGCGGAATGACCACCACGGCGGTTGAAGACGGCGACGACTATATTTTAAACGGACGTAAAACTTTTATTACAGCCGCACCCTTGGCGGACTATGCCGTTATTTTTGCAAAAACAGACTTATCCAAAGGTACAAAGGGCATAACTTCCTTTATCGTCGACATGACCTTGCCCGGGGTATCCTGCGGAAAACCCGAAGACAAAATGGGCATGATCGGTTGTGCCACCAGCGATATCATCTTAGAAAATGTTCGGGTACCTAAAACCGAAATACTGGGCAAATTAAACAAAGGCTTTTCAACCGCTATGAAAACCCTGGACGTCGGTCGAATCGGTGTGGCAAGCCAGGCTATCGGTATCGGGCAGGCCGCTATCGACGAAGCTACCCAGTACGCTAAAGAAAGAAAACAATTTGGCAGACCTATTGCAAAATTCCAATCCATCTCCTTTATGTTGGCGGAAATGGAAACAAAACTCAATGCTGCTAAATTATTAACCTATAACGCCGCTTATTTGAAAGATACCAACCAAGACGCCAGCAAGGCAGCTTCCATGGCAAAATATTATGCAGCGGAAGTTTGTAACGAAATATGTGCGAAAGCTGTACAAATTCACGGCGGGTACGGATATATTAAAGAGTATAAAGTCGAAAGACTTTACCGCGATGCCCGTGTATTAACGATTTACGAAGGTACATCTCAAGTACAGCAAATGGTCATTGCAGCTCAAATGTTGAAATAGTGACGGAAGAGGTAAAAAATGAAAATCGTAGTATGTGCAAAACAAGTACCTGACACAAACGAAGTAAAAATAGATCCGGTAAAAGGAACACTCATTCGAGAAGGAGTGCCAAGTATCCTCAACCCGGACGATGCCAACGCTTTGGAAGCCGCCTTGGCATTAAAAGATAAAAATGTGGATACGGAAGTTATTGTGGTAACCATGGGACCGCCCCAGGCACAATATATGTTGAGAGAATGTTTGGCGATGGGTGCAGACAGTGCCATCCTGCTTTCGGACAGGGGGTTTGGCGGTGCCGATACCTGGGCAACCTCCAACACCATTGCTGCAGCCATTAGAAAAATCGGAAACGTCGATATGGTGCTGGCCGGTCGTCAGGCTATTGACGGCGACACCGCACAAGTCGGCCCCCAAGTAGCAATGCGCTTGGGTTTACCGGCGGTCACCTACGTACAAAATATCGACATCGACGGGGACACCGCCAAAGTTCAACGTCAATTGGAATTGGGCTACGAAGTAATAGAAGTAAAATTGCCCTGCCTGTTAACCGCTGTAAAAGAATTGGGCGAACCCAGATATATGACCATTGCCGGCATTATGGATGCCTATGAAAAAGAAATTACCCTATGGGGTAGAGAAGACCTGGGGCTTGAGCCTACGGAGTGCGGTTTAAAAGCATCGCCTACTCGGGTATTCAAGTCTTTCACGCCGCCGGTTAAAGGTAAAGGAGAAATATTTACCGGTTCGGCCGACGGCATGGTTCGGGATTTAGTGGTTCGCTTAAAGGAAAAGCATTATATCTAAGGAAAGGCAACAAAAATGGAAAAAGATTTAACCCTGTACCACGGTGTTTGGGTTTTTGCAGAACAACGTCACGGCAAGCTGATGCAGGTAGCGATCGAGCTGTTGGGTGAGGGGAGAAAACTGGCCGACGACATCGGAACGGAACTTTGTGCGATCCTGTTGGGGGACAATGTAAAGGATCTGTGTCAGGAACTGTTTGCCTACGGTGCCGACAAAGTATATCTGGCGGAAAACAAAGAACTGTACACTTACCGCTCCGATGCCTACACAAAAGTTATCACGGAAGCCATCGATCAATATAAACCGGAAATTGTTTTGTTGGGTGCCACCCACATCGGAAGAGATTTGGGCCCCAATTTGGCGGTAGAAGTAGACACCGGCTTAACCGCAGACTGTACACGACTGGAAATAGACCCGGAAGACAAAAAACTCAAACAAACCCGTCCCGCCTTTGGCGGTAACCTCATGGCAACAATTATTTGCCCCGAGCATCGCCCCCAAATGTCGACGGTACGTCCCGGCGTTATGGAAAAACCCGCCTACCAGGCAGACCGCAAAGGCGAAATTGTGACCTTGAACCCCAAATTTAAAGAGGGAGACATTCGCACCAAAGTCGTAGAAGTGGTACAGGATATCAAAAACGCCGTATCCCTGACCGATGCGGAATTTATAGTATCCGGCGGGAAAGGCTTAGGAAATCCCGAAGGGTTTGAACTGTTGCAACAATTAGCCGACCGTTTAGGCGGTGTTGTCGCTTCATCGAGAGCGGCGGTAGACGAAGGCTGGATCAGCCCGACCCGTCAGGTCGGACAAACCGGAACCACCGTTAAACCTAAAATATACATTGCTTGCGGTATTTCCGGAGCCATTCAACACTTGGCGGGTATGCAGGACTCCGATGTGATCATTGCCATCAACACCAACGAAGCCGCCCCCATCTTTGAAGTAGCCACTTACGGATTGGTAGGCGACTTGTATCAGGTCGTCCCCGCTTTAATAGAAGAATTGGATCAATTAAAAGTAAAAGAAGCCTATTAATAAAGGAGTAAAGGAGAAAAAATGAGTAAAAAATTATTAAACGGCGTTAAAGTAGTGGAACTGGCTACCTTTATTGCAGCACCGGCGGCAAGTCGCTTTTTAGCAGACCTCGGTGCAGATGTTATTAAAATCGAATCTCCCCGCGGCGATCAATTGCGTTATACCGCACACTCCGAAGGCAGACCGTTAAACCAACGGGAAAACACAACCTTCGACTTGGAAAACGCCAATAAAAGAGGTATTGCTTTAAACTTAAGAGATGAACGGGCAAAAGAAGTACTTTTTAAACTTTTGGATAAAGCGGATATTTTAATTACCAACTGGCGTCCCGATGCTTTAAAACGTGCAGGTCTGGATTACGATGTTTTGCACGAACGTTACCCCGCATTGGTGTACGCGTCCGTGACCGGCTACGGTGACGAAGGTCCTGATAAAGATTTGCCCGGTTTCGATTACACGGCTTTTTTTGCGAGAGGCGGTTACCTGGGTACCTTATATCCGAAAGGCTCCGAACCGATGATGGTAGTACCGGGACTCGGCGACCACAACGTCGGTATGAACTTGGCGGCCGGTATATTGGCGGCATTGTACAGTGCCAAACAAACCGGTCAAGGTGAAATGGTCAGCTCCAGTTTATTCCAAACGGCTGTTTACAACCTGGGTATTATGATACAGGCGTCCCAATACCCGGAAACGGGTAAACCTTTCCCCATCGATAAAAGAGAATCCAGCAACCCGATGAATAATGCATGGTTAACAAAAGACGGCCGTTATATTCAAACCTGTATGCCCGTCTACGACATGTATTACGATAAATTAATGAAAGCCTTTGACAGAGAAGACATGATCGGTAACGAAAGGTTTTTCCCGAACACCAACCTGCTCGACAACAATGCCACAGGCGAAATGTACGATTTTATGGCGGAAAACTTTGCGAAGAAAAATGTCGACGAGTGGAAAGAAATTTTAATGGCGTTGGATATTCCTTTCGGTGTTGCACAACTATGGGAAGAAGTCATTGAAGATGAGCAAGCCTGGGCCAACAACTTTTTCTATAAAATGAAATATGACAACGGCTCCGAAAAAGCTTTGGTTCGTCCGCCGGTTAAATTTAAAGAAATGGGCGTATCCGAATACAAACGCGGACCCCTGTTAGGTGAAGACGGCGAAGAAATTTTAGCGGAATTAGGTTATTCCTCAGAAGATATCCAATCCATGAAAGAAGAAAAAGTAATGGTCATCTACGAAGACTGACATATATTTACTTATTCGTTTCACCTCCAAATGAACGAATATTTGAAAAAAGAGCATCGTCCCGGGGACGATGCTCTTTTGATCCGGTAATTATCGTTTTAAATTTTAAAAAACCTACATTTTTCTGTTTGAAAAGTTATAAAAACGATGTTAAAATTAATAAAGATACCAGATACTGGGTATTGGTAGGTTGCTACTACAACGCAGATACTTTAAATAATATGGTTTCAGGCTGTTTAAGCATACGGAATAAATGCAAATTATTTCAAAAGCAAATCAGTATTTAACATAAATTTTACTGTTAAATGTCATAATGACAGACTGTGTACTTTTCGGTCATTGCAGAAACGCAACAGACAGTTAAAAAAAATAAATATGCAAAGATACACCGTCTTAAAATAGTTAAACTTATAAAATGACCGGGCTTTAATAGAATTAAAACGGTAAAACATATAATAATCGAAAGAAAAATGTAAACATAGTGGAGGATTGAATGGGCTTAAAGAATTGGACAATTGGTGATATGCTCAATAGAAGGGTGGCAAGAACACCGAAAGGTGTGTGTGTCCGAGACCACGGGCAAACCTATACTTGGTTGGAATTGGATAAAATGTCCGACAAATTTGCCCTTCAATTTTTAAAAAAACAGATAACCAAAGGATCTCATGTGGGTGTGTGGAGTGAAAACCGCATCGAATGGGTTGCGGCTTATCTTGCGTTGGTAAAGATCGGTGCTATACCCGTTCTGATGAATATCTGTTATAAAACCGCAGAAATGCAGTACGCATTGGCATATGCCGATTTAGAGGGCGTGGTATACGGAGACGGACACTTTGAAAACGAATTATACGATGTCCTCAAAGAAATAGACCTGAAAACTTTTCCGAAGTTAAAATTTTGTTGCCATGTCGTAGATTTACACACAACGGAAGACTTAACCGAAGACGACAACAAAATGCTGAAAACATATGAAAATGCGGTCACACCGCAGGATCCTGGAACTTTTTTCTTTACATCGGGCACCACATCCAACCCGAAAGGGGTGCTGCACACACACTATGCACTGGTTAACAATGCCCGGACAACGGCTAAGGAAATGCGTTGGACCGAAGCGGATATTTTGTGCTTAAGCGTTCCGCTTTTTCATTGTTTCGGCATTACTTCCTGCATTTTGTCCGCCGTTTATACCGGAATGTCTATGGCTTTAGTACCCTTCTATCGTACCAAAGGTGTATTGGATACCATCGAACAGGAACAATGCACGGTTCTTAACGGTGTTCCTTCAACATTTTTAGCCATGTGTCGCAATGCCTACTTAAAAGAAAAACCGCCGCAAACATTAAAGTCCGGCATTATAGCCGGTTCCTCTTTTACGGCAATTGAATACAAAGCCATTTGCGAATACCTGGGAATACCGAAACTACAGCCCTCCTACGGCCAGACTGAAACCGCTCCCTGTGTGACCATTGCCGCATATAAGGATAGTTTGGATAAAAAAGCCGATAATGTCGGCCATGTAATTGATCACGTAATGGTAGACATTCGAAACGGCGGAGGTAAGCTGACCGAACCCGGAGAGATATGGGTAAAAGGGTACAATGTCATGGAAAACGGCTACTACAAGTTGGATCTTAACGTAAAAGATAGCAACAATTGGTTAAAAACCGGTGATATGGGTTTCTTTGACACTGACGGTAATTTACACATCAGCGGAAGAATCAGCGATACCATCATTCGCGGAGGAGAAAACATTTCGCCTCTGGAGATTGAAGTAGCGATCAAAAACCACCCCGACATACTGGAAGCAAAAGCTTTCGGTGTACCGGATCCTGTTTTACAGGAACAGGTTGCCGTTGCCATTGTCATGAGAAAAAACCGCCCCTACGATGAAGCATTTATCAAAAACTATTTAAAGGGAAAAATTGCAAACTATAAAATACCGTGTTACTATTTGCATTTGGAAAGTATGCCTCGCAATACCACCGGTAAAATAAATGTACAAGCCCTGGTAGCAATGTTTGAGGAAAAAAATAAACAGCAGTAAAAAATATCGGGACATCGACCGGAAAATATCAATTAATCGATTCTGTTGAAAAGTAAAATCAGCGTCTTTGAAACTTTTGTTTCAAAGACGCTGATTTTTTATTTTTGGACAGCGGTTAGCGCTTTAATTGTTATTAGAAAAGCACATCACGCCTTGGCTCGTAAACCGCTTATTGCCCCTTTGCGTTTATAATGCGATTGCCTACAAAAGCGCCACCAACCATAAATACCAGGAAAATCCAACCGGAAAGCGAAAAACTGACAATCGGCGAGAACAAACCGCCAGCGTTACAGCCTTTGCTGATACCGATACTCAAACCCATCAACAGACCGCCGATAATTGCGAAGATGGCTTGTTTACCGCTCATTTTTAAACCTGCCTTAAAGGAATCGATCAACTTACCCATGGAGAATAACGCAATAAAAGCACCTAAAATAATGCCGATGTCCTGAACGGATTGTTGATGCTCAAAAATACCGCTGGCGACAAAATTGGGATTTCCGGTATAGTTGCCGATGGCTTCGGCGGAAACACCGAAAAGATTTAAAAGTTTTGCGAACCAAAATCCGAAAGCACCGGAAACACCCCAGGCGGACTTTGTAAAGCCCATCAGCGCGACATACATCAACGCCATTGCGATGGCACTTTCCCATAAAGTCCAGGGACGTACGAAGAAACGTTGATAGAAAGGTAAATTCGTATCTAAAAGTTGTTCAAGCGCTTGCTCCGATTCTACCTCCGAACCGACGGGGGAATAGGTACCCGCCGCTTTTCTTTTCGCTTCGTAAGCATAGGACAACTTAATAACAATCATTGCCAAAATAATGTTGACAATCAAAGAACCTAAAAAACCGTTGAGACCGTCAAACTTAAACAGATCCGGAAACCAGACACCGTTGATATCCGGACTGCTTTTAAGAATGGATTGATTGATCAATCCCGGAAATTTTGCTCCGAAAGGCATCGAGATCACAAAACCCATGCCGAAGAAAATAAGTGCCAACAACGCTTTGGGAAATTCGACGGACAAGTCCGTAAGAACACCCGAAGCACAGCCCCCGGCAAAGGACATACCTAAACCGAATATAAAAGAGCCGATAACCGTTCCCAAAGTAACGGGGTGGATAAAGTGGGCGTATTTAAGCACAAAATCCGGATTAACGGCATTGGCGGGTACTGCCGCAAACACCACCGTCGCAAAAGAACTCAGGATAATTAAAAGCATGAAGGAACGCATTAACTTGGTTGAACCCGAGTTATACGCACGGTTTGCCGTTCCGGCAAAACCGTAAGCACCTCTACCCAAGGTATATCCGATACCTAAGCCGATGATCAATCTGGCAAAGTGCAGAGGACTCGGCAACATTGTAGCGCCGAGCAAGAGGGCAGATGCCAACAAAATGCCGGCAATTACAATCTCTTTACTGTTTATTTTCATCAATAAACCTCCTTAATAATACTGTCGTTCATGTTGAAAGTCTGTAGCTTTTACTGACAAAATTTATATTATTCTATCACGAAACAATCTTTTTTGGTAATAATTATGGACTTGTTAAGAATTTCAAGAGGTATCACTTTACAATATATGGGTATCAAAAAAACAAGTGAGAAAATCTTATCGGAATCGAAAATCGAAATCCGTAAATATTTAAGCGGTCAGGTAAAAAAGTGTTTACGGGTTTGCTGTGAAAACCGTAGAAGATAAAAAAAGCTGAAGCGGTATCTCGCCGGAGATACCGCTTCAACGCATAGGTTTGCCAATATTAAAAAAGTAACTCAGATATAATCAATTAAGTGCTGGACAGGCTTGGAGATAACCCGAGAAGTTAAGGATTTTGAATCTAAATTCAATTCGCCCGCAATGTGCTTGACGGCGGTTTGTACATCGGCGAGGCGGCCGGTCAGGTGTAAGACCCCTTTACCGAACAGACCTAAGCCGATATCCAATTTTAAGATTGAAACCGGTGTATTTTCAACGGCAATATCCGCAGCCGCGATGGCATGCAATGCGTGACGTGTTTCGACAATTGCCAAAGCATCACCGAGGCGATCCCCTTTTTTTCGATTTAAGGCTTCGACGGTCGGTTCGGAGACACCGCCGATAAAAGCGGTTTCAATTTCTTTTGCATCGAAGAGACTTCGAGCATGTTTTAAAGTGTTTTTAATATCTTGGGTTTTACCGTTAAACACTAAAATATAGCGTCCCGGGCAAATGCGACGAGATTGAACGACGGCCACCTGATAGTTTAATAAAATTTCATTTAAAGCATAGTGGGCATCGGGGTGATTTTTAAACTCCAACAAAGCTAAGGAATCATAAAGCATGGGTAGCTCCTTTCTAGTATCGATGTAACAATATTTCGTACAATGTGATGAAATAAGCATAACATAATTTGAAACATTCGAACACATAATTTTGAAAGTTTAAAATTCAACTATAAAAATCACACAA
>CAYFTR010000031.1:0-18279 GCA_964346185.1 uncultured Lachnospiraceae bacterium
TAAAAAGTGTTTAAAAATGAGGCGGAGATATTCCGTACCTCATTTTTTAATATATTTTTAAAATTTATTTTAGAACCTTAACCGAAAAAACCCCGGTCCGAGAAATTCTCTCAGATCGGGGTTTAAGTATTTTAAGGATTACGGCCAGAGACCGCGCAATTTGTTGGTGTCAACAATTCTTTGAATTGCAATTAAATAAGCACCTGTTCTTAAGGAAGTGTTGTTTTCTTTTGCAATTTTATAAACGGCATCGAAGGATTGATCCATAATTGTCTTGAGGCGTTGGTTGACATCTTCTTCACTCCAGGAGAGATGTTGCAGGTTTTGCACCCATTCAAAGTAGGAGACAATAACGCCGCCGGCATTGGCTAAAATATCCGGAACAACGATAATGCCTTTTTTGCTCAGAATGTCGTCGGCTTCTCCGGTCGTTGGTCCGTTGGCACCTTCAACAATTACTTTTGCTTTGATATTATCCGCATTTTCAGCGTTAATTTGATTTTCCAATGCTGCGGGGATTAAAACGGTTGTTTCTAATTCTAAAAACTTTCGGTTGGATACATGCTCGACGCCCTGTCCTTGGTAGTCGATGAGATAATTGTTTTTACTTTCAGCTAAATAAGTTAAAATATCGGGAATATTTAAGCCGTCAGGGTTGTAGATACCGCCTGAAACATCGGATACGCCTACAATTTTCAAACCGCTTTCGTTAAGCAGCTTGGCTGCCATAGAGCCGACATTACCCATACCTTGCACAATGGCGGTGGTACCTTGAATCGGAATGTTTAAAGCGTTTAAAATATTGATAGTTGTAAAAGTAACGCCGCGACCGGTTGCCTCAACTCTGCCGAGGCTGCCGCCGAGTTGAATCGGCTTTCCGGTAACAACCCCCGGAGTAAAATGACCTTTCAATTTGCTGTATGTGTCGACAATCCATCCCATTACCTGGGGGGTGGTTCCGACATCGGGAGCGGGGATATCCGTTTCCGGACCGATAATGGGTGCAATCATGGAAGTAAAACGTCTGGTAATACGCATCATTTCGTCTTCGGACAATTTCGTCGGATCGCAAACGACACCACCTTTTCCGCCGCCGTAAGGAATGCCTACAACGGCACACTTAAAGGTCATCCATGCGGCCAGAGCTCTGACTTCGTCGAGATTGACATCGGGGTGAAAGCGAATACCGCCTTTTGCCGGTCCTCTGGCGGTAGAGTGTTGCACTCTGTAGCCTTGAAAAACTTTAACGGAACCGTCGTCCATTGTAACCGGCACGGAAACCATGAGTTCACGTTCCGGGTATTTAATGACTTCATAATCACATTGATCGCACCCTAAAATAGATGTAGCCTGATCGATGGTAGCTAAAACCTGATCGTAAGGATTGTATTGTGCGGACATTTTTTTACCTGCCTTTTTAAAAAGATTTATATTAAAACCAATGTTGCCGAGAGATAAAATAATAAGGTATCTAACAAGAGTTTATGGTTTTATTGCAACAAATTTTACTATTTCAATTTGTTTTTGTCAATGAAGTTTGTATAAATAACCGCATTACACAAAATATTATACAATTCTTTGAGTGTGATGACACATCAAAGAAACACCGCAATATTTCTGTTTGATGTTATTAAAAAAACACGTTTAATAAACGTGTTTTTTTACTTAGGCCGTAACTGTGTTTAATGCACGAACCAGATCGTCCGGGTCGATGCCGTGAACCAGGCAACCGTCTTCCAAGGTTTCAAATTGTGCCGCCATACATCCGAGGCAACCCATGCCGTAGTTTTGAAATACGGGTACGGTATCCGGATAAGCTTGAACAATTTCAATAATACTCATTTTTTTGTTTATTTTTTCTGTCATAATAGCCTCCTTAACATGTGGTTTTTACCACGTGATTGATTCATAATCTTGTATCATTATATATTTTTCGATATCGAAATACAAGAAAAATCGTCACTTATCAGGTTTCATTAATATTGTTTAAATCTTCCGTCAGTAAATAATCAATAAATTGAGTTGCGGTACGACCGGATCGGTTAAGGTGGCGTAACTCCCAGGCAACGGCTTTTTTCTCCAACTCTTTTTCCGAAATATTAATTTGAGCATCATTAGCGAGTTTTTTTACAATGGTCAGATATTCTTTTTGGTTCGGATTTATGAAATTAAGTACCAATCCAAACCGACTGGATAGAGAGAGCTTTTCTTCAATAATATCCTTTTTGTGTACAGCGTTATCACGTTCATCAAAGGTTTCGGTTACTAAATGTCTTTTGTTGGAAGTAGCATAAAGCAGCACGTTCTCCGGAGTCTCCTCCAATGAACCTTCAATGATGTTTTTGAACAGCTTGTATTCCATTTCGTTTTCTTCAAAGGAGATATCGTCCAAAAACAAAATAAATCGAAAGGGTCTGGTTTCCAATTGTTCAATTAAAAGGGGGATAGTTTCCAATTGGCTTTTTTTTACTTCGATCAAAACCAATCGGGAGTCTTTAAAATAAGGCACCAGAGCTTTAACCATGGTTGATTTACCGGTACCCATATCTCCTTGTAATAAAACATTCAGTGCCGGTTTACCGGCAATAAAAGCGGCGGTGTTTTTAATTAATTCTTTTTTCTTAGATGCGTTACCGACAATATCATCCAAACTTTTATACATCGTCAGCCCGATAGGTTTTAAAGATCCGTCATGACGAATAGAAAATGTTTTAAAATCTCTAAACACACCGATACCGTTATTATAAATAGCGTTATTTAAAAATTGCAGCAGATCTTCCTCGTCGGTATCTTTTGTTAAAGTTGTTTTTAAATCAATATCGGGTTTTAAACATTTTCGTGTCATAAAACCCGTTATGGATGATGTATAATGGGAAAATTGTTGCCAATTAAAAAAATATAACTTTTTAATAATCGACATATCCTTTAGCAGTTCGGGATAGTAAGGAAAATTTCGATTAATTTTTTTGGTTTCCATCGTCAAGTTAACCGGAGTTTCATCGGTCAACAATAAATACAGAACAAAATTCTTCCAAGGCTCTTCGTGAAAACAACGATTTTGGCACAATTGGTCGGTAACTAGCCGATGAATTAAGGAAAAAGCCGACAATTGAATAGAAGCCGTATTGTTATTTTCCATAGCCTCCAGTAGCTCTGCAAATAGTTTAATACTCGGATTTTTAAAAATATTTTTATAAAAAATAAGTTGTTTCAGGTGGTATGATTTCATTTGTTCCGCCTTTCGTTAATAAACGTAAAATATTTGATGGTGTGCTCATTAGTAGTATAGTATCCTTTTTAGTAAAAAATTGCTATATAAAAGCTTTATTAGTAAGATACGATTAAATTTTTTAAATAGATATAAGTAGCAACCATATTATATGGTAAAATAACTTCGAGGTCATCTATGAAACAAAAAAATATAACAGCTATGGATCGTGCGTTAACCTATATCGGATACAAAAACAGAACCGTACAGGAAATTAGAAATTATCTGAAAGAAAAGGCGTATTCGGAAAAAGTTATAACCGAAACCGTGGATAAACTCAAAGATTACGGCTATTTGGGCGATGAACGTTATGTCAAGATTGTGTGTCAAAACAATGCTGTAGGTAACCGTTACGGCAAAAATCGAATCATCCGGGATTTAAAACAAAGGGGGATCGCTGAAAGTTTACTTGAAAAAGTTGCCCGTTGGCTTGAAAATAACGGAGAAGAGGCAAATGCCGAGTTTCATTACCGACGTGCCTATCGTAAATACGATCGATATATGCCGAAAAAAAAGAAAGAAAAAATTGCGCAATACCTGACGCGACAGGGCTTTTCCTGGGAGACCGTTCAAAATCAATTTGATTTGTTTTGGAATAACGAAAAAGAAGAAAATTTGCTGGATCCACAAATTTTAAATGAGATGGTTTCAAAAACTGCCGAAAGAATACTGAATAAAAAAAACAAACGTCCCTTAAAAAAATGGGAATACAAAAATAAAATTATGCAAAGCCTGGCTATGAAAGGCGTTCCGACAAGGGAAATATACCGGCTGGTAGATCTTTATTTTGAAGAAAATTGGGAGGAGTTCTATGAAGATTGTCATAACTGAACCTTTAAAAATTGACGAGAAAGCTTTAACGGACTTGTGCCGTCCCTTTGAGCAGCTGGGACATCACTTTAAAATATATACTGATGTTGCAACAAATAGAGAAGAAAAAATTAAAAGAATCGGTAACGCCGATGCCATTATCATTGCAAATACTCCCCTGGAAACAGAAGTAATTGAGGCATGCCCCAATTTAAAATTCATCAACGTCGCTTTTACCGGAGTTGACCATGTCGGTTTGGAGGCAGCAAAAGAAAAAAACATTCGTGTTTCCAATGCGGCAGGTTATTCAACACAAGCGGTAGCGGAATTGGCAATCGGATTAATGATCGGTTGCTATCGCTATTTGGCCGCGGCGCATCATTATACGAGAGAAAGAAAGGCATTTCCTTACGGAATAGGGAGGGAACTTGGCGGTAAAACCGTCGGAGTTATCGGTACCGGCGCAATCGGTCAACGAGTGGCTAAAATTTTAAGAGCCTTCGGTTGTAAAGTTTTGGCATTTAATCGTACAGAGAAGCCAGAATTGCAAAAAATCGGTGTTATTTATGATCGTTTGGAGACCGTACTCTCGCAGAGCGACATTGTTACCCTACACTTGCCGTTAAATGAAAATACACATCACCTGATAGACGAGCAAGCCCTGGCTCTGATGAAAGAGGATGCCATCCTCATTAATACGGCCAGAGGAAAAATTGTCGACAACGATGCCCTTGCCCTTGCTTTAAAAAGTGGTAAATTAGCAGGTGCGGGAATAGATGTTTTTGATATGGAGCCACCTTTATCGCCGCAGGAACCGCTACATACTTCGGATCATACCTTATTAACGCCTCATATTGCTTTTTCGACACGGGAATCAATGCTTTTGAGGGCGGAAATTGTATTCGAAAACCTTAGAATATGGCTGGAAGGTGGGCAACAAAATACAATCCTTTAAACCCCTTGCAAATTAAAGGCTTAAGGTGTATAATAACCGAACATAAATTACAATGACTATAAATCATGTAAAGTTAGGAACGGGAAGAGTAAACAATCAGGCGTTTTAAGAGAGCATTCGGTTGGTGCGAGAATGTGGCGATAATTGTTGAAAACCACCCGGGAGCGAGGGCAAACCCCTACGGTGACGCCGTTATTGTCAATGAAGTGAACAGCAGTACCTGTTGTTAACGAGGGTGGAACCGCGTTTTAAAATACGTCCCTTTTATAGGATCGAAAAGATCCTATAAAAGGGTTTTTTATTGCATTAAGAAAATTAAAAGGAGAAATGAATGATAGAAATTACATTAAAAGACGGATCCGTCAGAGAATACAAAAAGGGAACAACCGTTTTGGATGTTGCTAAATCCATCAGCGGCAGGTTGGGGCGAGAAACCCTTGTCGGTAAATTTAACGGAGACATCGTAGATGTACGTTTTCCCATTATGGAAAACGGAACTTTGGAATTGTTATCCTTTGACGACGCCGAAGGCAAAAAAACCTTTTGGCATTCAGCCTCTCACCTAATGGCACAAGCCATTAAGCGATTGTGGCCGGAAGCACAACTAACCATTGGTCCCGCTGTGGAAAACGGCTTTTATTACGATATAGATGTCGACCATACCTTTACCCCGGAAGATTTTTCAAAAATTGAAAAGGAAATGGCTAAAATTGTCAAGGAAGCACCTCCCATCAAACGTTGGATTGCAACCAGAGAAGAAGCATTAAAATGGGCGGAAGAAGAAGGGGAAACCTATAAGACCGAATTAATTGAAAACCTGCCGGAAGATGAAGATATTTCCTTTTACGGACAGGGTGAATGGCAAGACCTTTGTGCAGGTCCTCATATTTTAAACCCTTCCGCCATTAAAGCATCAAAAATTATGAGTCTTGCAGGTGCATATTGGCACGGAGACGCCAACAATAAAATGTTGCAAAGGGTTTACGGGATTGCTTTCCCCAAAAAGAGTTTGTTAGATGACTACTTAAAAATGCTGGAAGAAGCAAAGAAAAGAGATCACCGCAAACTCGGTAAAGAATTGGATTTGTTTTCGATGCACGAAGAAGGACCGGGTTTTCCCTTTTTCCATCCGAAGGGTATGATATTAAGAAATCAATTAGAAACATTTTGGCGAGAAAAACATCAAGAAAGCGGTTATGTAGAAATTAAAACACCGATAATGCTATCTGCTCAATTATGGAAACAATCCGGACATTGGGATAATTATCGGGACAATATGTACTTCTCGGAAATCGATGAGCAGGAGTTTGCCGTCAAACCGATGAATTGCCCCGGAGCTATGTTAGTCTACAAATCCAATCCGCACAGTTATCGGGATTTTCCCCTGCGTATGGCGGAATTGGGGCAAGTGCATCGCCACGAATTAAGTGGTGCATTGCACGGCCTAATGCGTGTACGCAGTTTTGTTCAGGATGACGCACACCTCTTTATGACCTTTGATCAAATACAAGAGGAAATTGTCGGGGTTATCCAATTAGCGGATTATTTTTACAAAACCTTCGGATTTGAATATTCCGTCGAATTGTCAACCAAACCGAAAAAAGCTATCGGTTCCGAAGAAGATTGGGAAAAAGCAACCGATGCCTTGCGTAAAGCTTTAGAAGCAACAGGAATTGACTATATCTTAAACCCAGGAGACGGTGCCTTTTATGGACCTAAGATAGACTTCCATTTAAAAGACTCCATCGGAAGAACCTGGCAATGCGGTACGATTCAATTGGACTTTCAAATGCCTGAACGGTTTGATTTACATTATATCGGTTCGGATAATGCAAAACATCGTCCGGTTGTTATCCATCGTACAGTTTTAGGCAGTATCGAACGCTTTATGGGTATATTAATTGAACATTTTGCCGGTAAGTTTCCGTTGTGGTTAGCACCGGTGCAAGTGCAACTGATTACTGTCAGTGACGCCTATAACAGTTTTGCTCGAGATTTGGCGGCTAAATTTACACAAAAAGGTATTCGTGTAAATATTGATGATCGTGTTGAAAAAATCGGTTATAAAATCAGAGAAGCACAATTACAGCAAATACCCTATATGTTGGTCATTGGTGAGAAAGAAATGGAAAGTCAAACTTTAACAGTACGTAACAGAGACACCGGCAAACAAAACGAATATGCCGTTGATACATTTATTGAACGATTAAAAGCAGCCATTGAAGATAGGGTTTTGGAGCTTTTTTAACAGGTAAGGATGGTTGAATGATGGAAACAACAGATTGTACACCCGTCGATTGCAGCACATGCAACGAGGAGTGCGGTAGTCGTCAAGAAACAGAAAGTAATATTTTAAAACCACATCCCTGGTCCAATATCAAAAAAGTGATTGCTATCGGTGGTGGAAAGGGCGGGGTCGGACGCTCTTATATTACATCCAATTTAGCGGTATCTTTAAAAAACGAAGGCTATAATGTCGGTATTTTAGACGCCGACATTATGGGACCCGCTATATCACATGCTTTCGGTATTAAAGAAAAAGCAAGCGGGTCGGATAAAGGCATCTATCCGGTTAAAACGTCAGAAGGTATCGAAATATTTTCTATGGGTTTACTTCAAAAATCCGGCGGAGATCCTGCAATACTAAATGCGGCCACGGCAGCGGGTATTGTAAAACAATTTTGGACCGAGGTGATATGGGGAGATAAAGACTTTCTCCTGATTGATTTACCTTCGGGTACCGGAGATATACCACAAACCGTTTTGGAAGTTTTACCGGTTAATGCAGTGGTCTGTGTTACAAATCCCTTTGCTTTAACACAAATAATAACGGAAAAATCAGTCAGAATGATTGAGACGGCAGGAATACCTGTTTTAGCAGTTGTTGTCAATAAATCATCGGAAGAAACTGACGACATAAAAAATACTAAAGCGGATGCGAGCATCCCTTACTTTGCAACAAACGAATATTTAATGAACCGGGGTCTTACGTCTGAAATTTCATTAAAGGAATTAAAATCGGTAGTGGATAAAATCATTCATTTGTTATAAAGTCTCAAGTAAAAGTGAAAAGACAATGGAAACATTTTTCACTTTGAAGAGGTGTGTAGAAATGAAAGACATTATGAAAGTTGCTGTACCTCTAACTGTTCCCGTGTTTTTCTCTTATATCTTTGCGGGAACAGCCTTCGGTATTTTACTTAATCAATTAGGCTATTCGTTTTGGTGGGCTTTATTTATCAGCAGTATTGTTTATGCAGGAACGATGCAATTTGTTCTTTTATCATTTTTAGATGGGGGAATTGCATTAATAAATGCTGCTTTTATTACTTTAGCTGTAAACTTGCGTCACGCATTTTATGGTTTGAGCTTTATTGAAGCATTTAAAAAAATGGGGTCGATCGGACAATATATGATTTTTTCTCTAACTGATGAAACCTATGCAATTATGTGTCAAATGGATTCTTTTCAATTCAAAAATATGTCTAAAATTCGATTAATAGTTGCGATGCTTAACCAATTTTATTGGATCACCGGCTGTGTTTCGGGTGCACTGTTGGGTAGTTTTATGCCAATAAATTTGAAAGGAATAGAATTTGCAATGCCGGCTTTATTTATGGTAATGTTTGTGGAGCAATGGCAAAATAAGAAAAACCGTTTTCCGAATGTTCTCGGTATAGTCGTCGGCTTAACGGCATTATTTATATTGGGAGCGGACAATTTTATTTTACCGGCGTTGTGCGTCGTTACATTAATATTTTTATTAATGGATCAAGAAAAACTGGAAAGAGTCCTTCTATAAATGTTAACTTTTCAAGAATCTGTCAGCATTATTTTAGTGGTCGCGCTGGTAACGTATTTGACCCGTGCTTTGCCCTTTATTCTTTTCAGTAACAAAGAACCGTCAAATAGAATTATTTTACTTGGAAAGATTTTACCCTTTTCCATTATTGCGATATTAGTTGTTTATGCATTAAAGGACATTCAATGGAGTGTTTATCCTTACGGATTACCGGAAGTATTGTCATTGGCTTTTACAGCGGCACTTCATTGGTGGAAGCAAAACAATATAGTTTCTATCGGTGGCGGTACGCTTTTGTATATGATTTTAATTCAAGCTGTATTTGTATAGCCTGAATTAAAGTAAAATATTATATAGTTTGTTTATCACATTTGCTAATTTAAAAGAAAATATAATGTGTAAGGAGGCTTTATGGCTACAACAATTGTGAAACCGGGGTCATGCAAATTAATATCCAAAATCGTTGTGACGAAGAAAAAGGATGACCGTAACGATAATACCGTTCAAATTGATATTGAAAGTGAATCTGCTAATATAAACAGATTAGCAAAAAAATTAAAAGAATTGGACGGCTTTAAAGAATGCTTCAGTAAGATTTCCACATCTGAGGTATATCGGTTAAGCGAAGAAGCCGGGTTACACCTCTCTTGTCCGGTACCTTCCGCCATATTAAAAACAATTGAGGTGGAATGTGGCTTAAATCTCCCTCAAGAGGTTGAAATGATAGTCAAAAAAAGTTAGGAAAACTTTATTTAAAGGAGCGTATATGACGATAACAACATTAAATCCGGGTTCTTGTAACTTTAACTCAACTATCAGTGTAAACAGAACGGGAAAGGGTCGTAGAGATTATACCGTATCCATAGAGATTACCAGTCAATGTCCTTCCGTCAAAAATTTAGCGGAAGAGCTGAAAGAGGTCGACGGTTTTCAAGAGTCTTTAAAAAAAATTTCAACTTCTGAAATTTATCGATTAAGCGGAGAAAAACTGAAACATCTTTCCTGTCCGATTCCTTCCGCCATATTAAAAACAATTGAGGTGGAATGTGGCTTAAACCTCCCTCAGGAAGTTAAAATGGTAACAACAAAAGATTAGTAACATATTTTATGTATTAAGTACCTGTAGCTGAAAGAAATCTTTTTGCTATAGGTACTTTTTTTATTAAGGATAATATTTTTCAAAAATCAGCAAAAAAATATGAAGAGGATAATATTTGTAAATACATTTATTACTACTATTAAATTTTGTTAAAAAATGGTAATATTAACACTAAAGAAGGAGGAATGATATGAACGGATTTTTATCACCTGCAGAAATTGCGGAAGTATGGGTACAAAACGGTATTAAAAAAGCAAAACTACCAATAGGTAAAATGCTTATACTGGGTGTTTTTGCAGGAATTTTTATTGGACTCGGTGCACACGGCTTTCTAACTGCGACAGCTCCGGGGGGGAGTGCCGCTGAAGCTATGCTTCAAAAATTTATCGGTGCTTCTGTTTTTCCGGCAGGATTAATGATGGTTATTATTTGCGGTGCTGAGCTGTTTACAGGTAACAACCTGCTTACTTTAGCCTTAGGCAGAAAAGAAATAACTGTATCCGAAATGCTGACAAACTGGATTTTTGTTTATATTGGTAACTTTATCGGGTCGGTACTTTTGGCACTGTTTTTGGCAAAAAGCGGACTGTTTGCCGGTGCTTTAGCAGAAAAGGCAATCGCTGTGGCTCAAAGTAAATCTCAAATGCCCTTTATGGAAGCAATTATTCGCGGTATGCTCTGTAATATAGTTGTCGTTTTGGCTTGTTGGTTTCAAGCGGGTTCGAAAGATATTGCAGGAAAAATTTTAGCAATCTGGTTTCCGATTATGCTCTTTGTATTTGCCGGTTTTGAACACTCCGTTGCCAATATGACTTACATTCCTTTAGGCATGTTTTTAGGAGCCGAAGTTAGCGTTTCGCAATTTTTAATGGGCAATTTAATTCCCGTAACCATTGGCAATATGATCGGTGGTGCGGTCATTGTACCTGTGGCTTATTACTATGCTTATTTAAAAAAATAAAATATAACAAAAAATATATCGCTAAAAAAGAGATGTTTGCAATGAATTGTAAACATCTCTTTTTTAGTGATTGGCTCTACAGCAAGAAGACTTAAGTAGTTGCTGTTTTCTATTAGATTCGAACTTATAATAAATTTCTTGATTTTTTTGCTGCGTGACGCTCTGCTTCTATAAAGGCGGAGCGAACGCCTTTTGCTTCAAGAACGGCCAAGCCTTCTATGGTTGTTCCGCCAGGGGTGCTTAACATATCCTTTAATTGTCCCGGATGCTTACCGGATTCCAAAACCATTTTTGCGGCACCTAAAACGGTTTGTGCAGCAAGTTTGGTAGCGACATTTCTCTCCAACCCCTCCAAGACACCGCCGTCGGCCATGGCCTCAATCACCAAATAAATATAAGCCGGCCCCGAACCGCTTACGGATGTAACTGCATCTAAGCAATTTTCATCAACAATTTCCGCTTTACCGAAACACGAAAAAATAGCAAGGATATCTTCTTTTTCTTTTTCGTTTACCCATTCATTAAAACTGAGGGCGGTCATCGCTTCTCCGACCATGGCAGCTGTATTAGGCATAGCACGAACTAATTTTTTGTTTTCACCCAATTTAAAAGACAACCGGTCAAGGGTTACGCCCGCCGCAACGGACACAATAACGGTTTCCGGCATAAGTGTATCTTTTATTTCGCTCATGACTTGATCAATTGTATCGGGTTTTACGGCTAATATAACAATATCCAAAGCCTTCATAATGGTTGAGGTATTTTGTGTAACACGAATATTATAGTGATTATAAAGTTCACTTAAATTTTTAGAGCAGGGATCCGCTACATAAATACACTCGGAAGTATATAAGCCGGAGCGATAAACACCCTCTACCATTGCTCTTCCCAAATTACCACAACCGATAAAACCGATATTTTTCATACTATCCCTCCAATATTTTGATATAATAATGTCTGGTTCTCGGACCGTCAAATTCCGAAAAATATAAGGATTGCCAACGCCCCAATAGGGGAGAACCGTTTAGTATTATAACGGTTTCGCTTGCCCCTGTTACCATTGAACTAAAATGCGCAGTGGAATTTCCTTCGAAATGTTTAAAAGTATTTAAATTTGGAAAATATGTGTCTATTGCTGAAGATAAGTCTTTCAATACATCGGGATCTCCGTTTTCATTAATGGTTATGCCCGCCGTCGTATGTGGTGAAAAAATAATTGCAATACCGTTCTTAACACCGCTTTTGCGTATAGCTTCATTTAAGGAACGGTCAATATTATAATACATGACCTTTTGGTCGGTTTGGATTGAATAGTCGTAAATCATAGAACCTCCGAAATTGTGATAGTGTTAATTTTATCGAGTACGACTTTATTTTGGCTTTTAAAAGTCAAATAACAAATTTTTTCGAAGCTGCAGATAGATAGGTGAGAGAATGAAAAAGACAAATGCTATGCGTATTTTAGATGGTATGGGTTTCCCTTATGATATTAAATTTTATGACACGAAAGACGGAAAGCTGGACGGCGTTTCTGTTTCTGAAAAAACCGGTCTGGATCCGAATGTTGTTTTTAAAACTTTGGTTTGCAAAAATATAAACAGTTATTTTGTTTTTGTAATACCGGTTATAAAAACTTTAGACTTAAAAAAAGCGGCGGTTGCCGCTACCGTTAAAAAAATTGAAATGATTCATAAAAAAGATTTAAAAGGGGTGACAGGCTATCAACCCGGTGGTTGCTCACCAATCGCTATGAAAAAGATTTTTCCGACTTTTATCGATGATAGTGCTATGAGGTCGGAAAAGATAGCTGTCAGTGCCGGGCAAGTCGGTGCACAAATTATTTTAAATCCGTATCATTTAATTAAAGCTACAGCTGCACATTGGGCAAATCTTGTTGTAGATGTCTAAACAATTCTAATAAAGCGGTCAATTATAATTTAGAAAAGGTTTTCAATTTATCGAAATCTGTAATAATAATAGATCGATTAGCGGTTTGAATGCAGCCCTTCTGTCGGAAAACACTTAAAATTTTTGCAACTTGTGATCGCGAAATATTGATAGCGGCACCGATTTCTTTTTGACTCATTTCGATTTTATAACTTGTTTGTTTACCGGACATGTCTGTAAAAAACATTAGAAAGTTAGCTAACCTTGTTGTTAAATCACTGATCCCCAAACTACCGGAGTAGTAAGTAACTTGACGCAGAACCTTACTGTAATAGGAAACTAAATCGTACGCAAATTCCGGACTATATGCCAACATTTGTTTTAAAACGTCCGTATTAAAAACTAAGACGGAAATATCCGTCATACAGGATATACTGACAACGGATTTTTCACTGTCCGTAACACAATCCATTCCGATCATCGTATTACTTTTCATAAAATCGATGATGCGTTCGCTACCGTCGTAATTTGTAATATATACTTTTACAATACCGTCCAATACATAGTACATCCAACCTTTGGTTTCACATTGTTTACATAAATCTTTACCTTTTAGTACTTTTACCGGCGGAACAAAACTTTTTAAACATATCGCGGTATTTAATCAGATCATCTTCAAACATAATACTGAAACTGGCCATCTGTACCACCTTCCTTTAGATTTTTAGCTTTGTACATTCATTTTAACAAGAGTTGTGACGATAAACAAGTTTAACAACATAAATAGAAAAAGTGTCTACACATAGACACTTTCTTACAAAGTAAACGTATACACCGACGTGGAATTAATATCCGATTAAGGATAAAATAAAATCAATTAATGGCAATTATTACAAAGGAGGGTAGTTGCGTACGTATTTTATTGTTAAATTAATATCATATTAAGTTCTAATTTTAAAAGGAGGATAGATTGCATGAACAGAGAGCTAACTTTGAAAATCAATGGTGAAACCTACGATTTTACAGTTGGACGTCGCTTAGGTCAAATTCCTGAATCCGAGACACTGCTGGAAACACTTCGTGAGCGAATCGGGTTAACAGGTACAAAGAGTTCCTGTGAAGAAGGCGCCTGCGGATGCTGTGCAGTGTTAATTGACGGAGAAGCGATTGCATCCTGTATCACCTTAACTGTAGAGTGCGAGGGTAAAGAGATTGTAACCATCGAAGGATTGGCAGACCCGGTTACCGGAAAGCTGGATCCGATTCAAGAAGCATTTAATAATCACAATGCTTTCCAATGCGGTTTCTGCACTCCGGGTATCATTATGGCGGTTAAATCTATCTTAAACAAAAACCCCAACCCGACAGAAGATGAAATTAAAGAAGGCCTATCCGGTAACTTCTGCCGTTGTATCAGTCACTATCAAGTAATTGAAGCGGTTAAGTCGATTTTGTAAAGGAGGAAACACTATGATGGATGATTATCGCCAGAAGAAAGATTATCGCCATATCGGTAAATCTGTTGTACGTCAAGACGGTAAAGACATCGTAACCAAGGAAGAACAAATGCTTGTTTTTGAACGCCGCTTAGGCAATAAATTTATCGGCAAAATCGGTATGAATAAAGACGGTTTAATTACCGCCATCAAAGGAGACTGGTTAGTCGATACGGGTATGTCCGCAGAATTAACGCAAGGACAAGTTTCCGAAGGTTTAGGAGAATTGCACTTATCCTTTAACAAGACACCTCACTGGGATGTTACCGGTCATGTTGTTGTCACAAACTTATATCCGGTCGGTATTTGTAAAGGCTTCGGTGGCCAGGAATTTAAGTCCTGTGCAATGCACCTTGCTTCCAGAGCCATGAAAAAATTGGAGCTCGATCCTTTCGAAGTGCTGCGCAAAAACTTCTGTACCGGCGGCGATTTATATTATTGGAGAAACGGTAACAAATACAGGAATGAAGGTATCGATTACGATAAAGCCTTTGTTACAGCTGCAAAAAAATTCAGATGGCATGACCGCTGGAAAGGTTGGACAACACCCAGTCGCGTAGAGGGTAACAAAGCTTACGGCGTCGGTTTCAGTGTACATAGTAGCGGTGATCCCTCTTGCGATGAAACTTTCGCCTATGTCAGACTGGAAAACGACGAAGTTATCGTTCACTGTCCGACATCCGAATCCGGAATGGGACAGAGGTTGGCGGCAGCGAAAACAGTTGCTGAAATCTTAAATGTACCTATGGAAAGAGTAAGTTTAACTCCGTCCAACAATATTATCAACCCGGCGGATTTCGGTCTTGCAGGATCCAGGGGGACAATTATCGTCAACCATGCTGTCGGACTTGCAGCTGAAAATGCTAAGAAAAAACTCTTTGAAGAATTTGCAAAAGTGTTCGACTGTGCGCCGGAAGAACTAGACACGAAAGATTTAACGGTATTCCGTAAAGACGATCCGGACAACGCAAAACATTGGAGCGAGGTCATTCATTTCTACTATTCCATTACCGGAGAAGGATGCCACATCGGTCATTTTAATTCCAACGGTTGCGTTATGTTATTTATTGAAGCGGAAGTCGATTTGGAAACAGGCTTGGTAAAACTAACGGACATCGTCAGCGGAACCGATGCCGGTCAAATTATGAATCCGATCGAATTGAAGATGCAACTGGAAGGCGGATTAGGTGCGGCAGGTATCGATACCGGTCACTTAGAAGGCTATGTCTTGGATACTCACATTGGACGTACCCTTAACGGTAATATGATCGACTATAAATGGAGATTGTTTAACGAACTCCCGAATTTCAATCCTGTTGTCTTGGAGTCTAAATTTCCGACGGACAACCCCTTCGGTGCTGTAGGGTTCGGTGAAATTACCGGAGCCAGCGGTCCCGCAGCTGTTATAATGGCCATCGAAAATGCTTTGGGTGGAATAGAATTTAACGAATATCCGGTTACCCCGGACAAGGTGCTAGAGGCCCTTGGGAAAGCTTAATGGAGGTACTTTAAATGAAGAATTTTAATCATATTGATGCAAAAAGCTTCAATGACGCCACAGAAAGCATACAATCTTGCGAGGCGGCTTGCCCGATTGCCGGAGGTACCGATCTTTTAGGAGTTCTGAAACATCAGATTTTAGAAGACTAGCCGGATGCTTTAGTCAATTTGAAAAGTATAGAAAATGCCGATTACATTAAAGATGAAGGCGACACCGTCGCTATCGGTGCTTTAACCAAATTGTGCAAAATTGAAGAGTTAATAAAGAAGCAAAAGCTGTTGCCGAAGCGGCAAAAAGTGTTGCATCTCCGCTTATTCGCCATGCGGCAACCATCGGCGGCAATATTTGCCAAGATGTACGTTGCTGGTACTACCGTTACCCGCATTCAGTAGGGGGCAGGCTAGATTGTGCCAGAAAAGGCGGCGCCGAATGTTATGCGATACGCGGTAGAAATGCTTTCCACTCTGTAATGGGCGGTGTAGCAACAGGATCGATGTGTTCCCAAGAATGCCCGGCAGGAACGGATATTCCGGGATATATGCAAAAAATAAGAGAAGGCGATTGGGATGCTGCAGCTCAAATTATTCTAAATGCCAACCCGATGCCGATGCTTACTGCAAGAATTTGTCCTCATAATTGCCAAAACGTATGTAATCAAAAATATTATGGTGATGCCGTCAGCATTCACTCCGTAGAACGTACTTTAGGTGATTACATATTGGATAATGCAGACAAATTCTATAAAGCACCGGAAAAAGAAACCGGTAAAAAAGCTGCAATCATCGGTGGTGGACCGGCAGGTTTGGCGGCAGCATATAACTTGCGTAAAGCGGGACATACGGTAACCGTTTATGACAAAATGGAAGAAGCCGGTGGTGTACTCATGTACGGTATTCCGGAATATCGTATGCCTAAGCACTATGTCAGAAGCTTGGTAAAAGCGATTGCCAACATGGGTGTTACATTTAAACTTAATACGGAAGTCGGTAAAGATATTACCATCGACAAAATTAAAGAAACCAGCGATTCCGTATTCCTGAATACCGGTGCCTGGAAACAACCAATATTAGGTATTGATGGAGAAAATTTAACCCAATTCGGATTAAACTTCCTGGTAGAAGTTAAAGCCTTTATTGACAGACAAATCGGTAAAAAAGTTTTAGTTTGCGGTGGCGGTAACGTTGCCATGGACGTTGCATTAACCGCCGTCCGTTTGGGTGCTCAAGATGTCACCCTCATTTGTCTTGAAGAAAGAGACGAAATGCCTGCTATTCCGGAAGAAATCCATCGTGCGGAAGAAGAAGGAGTTAAAATATACAACGGCTGGGGTCTTCACAAAGTTGTAACCGCAGACGACGGTTCGGTGAAAGGTCTTCAAGCAATTAAATGCGTATCCGTCTACGATGAAAATAATCGTTTTAACCCGGTCTACGATGTTTGTGAAAGTAAAGTTTATGAAGCCGATTCTATCATTTTAGCAACGGGGCAAAAAGTAGATTTGGATTTCTTAGGCGATAAATTTAAAGACGAAATTAAAGATGCTCGCGGTTTGGTTGAAATCGGAGAACATAAAGAAACCAGAGCACCCGGTGTTTACGCAGGCGGTGACATTGCCGGTCCTTCCATTGCAATCGATGCGATTAGAGACGGTGTTATCGCAGCTAGAAATATGTCTGCATATATGGGATTTCCGACCGAAGGTAAAGTTGCATTCGGCGGATTCTTAAAACAAGATTTGGTCGGTGTAGCAAAAGCACAAGCGGATGTCGAAGTGGATACGCCGGTTAATGAAAGAGCTCTTGACAAAGAAGATACCGTCAGCTTAAATATGAAAGAAGCGGAAGTAGAAGCAAGGCGTTGTATGAATTGCGGTTGCTACTCCGTTAACGCATCGGACTTAAGTCCGGCATTGGTTGCATTGGATGCAACCATCGTTACAACTTCTCGTGAATTTAAAGCTGAAGAATTCTTTAAAGCTATGGATGTCAAAGATACCTTAGATCCCGGCGAGCTGGTAAAAGAAATCAGAATTCCCAAGGCTTCCACTTATCGTTGCGGGTATCTCAAACTGCGCTTACGTGACTCCATCGACTTTGCGGTTACATCTTTGGCCTATGCGTATCATGAAGAAGATAATGTCATTAAAGATGCTCGTTTGGTCGCAGGCGGTGTGGCACCGATACCGGTGAGATTAACAGCAGTAGAAAATTTACTGGCAGGCAAAGAAAAATCTGCCGAATTAGCTGAACAAGCGGCTGAATTGGCAATAGACGGTGCAAGCCCGCTTAGAGAAAGCAAATACAAATTAAGTGCAATGCGCGCTCAAGTTAAAGAGTCTATGGAAGTTTAACATCTTAACAATATTTGTAAATATATTGGAACTTTCAGTGTGTTGAGGTCGAATATTCCGACCTCAACTTTTCTTTAAATAAAAACCTCTCGATATAATGAGCAGGGTTGATAAGGACAGTTATGTTTTATAGGAACGCTGAGCATTGCG
>CAYFTR010000032.1:0-17555 GCA_964346185.1 uncultured Lachnospiraceae bacterium
TACATGCCGTTTTTCTTCTTGTCAATTGCTTTTTTGACTTTTTTTGAATTTGTTTTGTTTTTCTTTTATATTCGGTGAAAACCCCGCTCTTCTGTTTCTTTCTTTATGGTTTATTATGTGTTAAACTGACCTATATGAAACGGACGGCGTGTTATCGCCGGAAAGGATACTTATGTCTATAGATACGAATCCCGAAAAGTGTGTGCCGGAACATTTAAAAACCTCTGAGCAATGGCATCGGAGGCAGGCACGCATCTTTTCTCATTTGGGTTATTCAACGCTTTTGTTAACCGGGCTGCCTTTACTTATGGGGCTTGTTGCCGATGTGATGTTTCCTTTTATACAAGGTTATCTGCCCGCTTATATTTCTTACGGTGCCGTGACAACTTTTGTACCTTTATACATCATTACGGTTCCTATTGTTTTTTGGATGCTTCGCCGTAAAGATTTTTCTTCATTACATAAGAGGGCTTTGCCTGTCGGTTTTTATATAAAGCTATGCGTCGTTGCCTTCGGGGTGGTGTACATCGGTAATTATTTGTCCCTCGGGTTGTCTTCTTTATTAACCCGCAGCGGGCTGCCCACCACCAACCCCGTCGAGACCTTACTCGGCTCTGTTACTATTTGGGAGGCTGTCATTTATACCGTTATCGCCGCTCCCGTTGCCGAAGAATTGATTTTCAGAAAAGGTATGATATCGCTCTTGATACCCTACGGTGAAGAGACGGCCATTTTGGTGTCAGCACTTTTTTTTGCATTGGTACACGCTAACCTCTACCAATTAATTTATGCCTTCGGGTTGGGTTGTGTCCTCGGTTATTTGTATGTTAAAAGCGGTCGTTTACGGGACGTCGTCGCCGTGCATGCCCTTATTAATTTTGTCGGCGGTATTTTGCCGCTTCTTTTAACTCAATCGATTGACGATGCTTTTTTAGATCGTGTGGAAAATTTTTCCCAAATGCTTGAACAGGCGCCGACAGAAAGTATGCAAGTGCTAACGGAACACTTGGTACCTTTGCTCGGATTATTGTTTTTAAGTTTTTTAACCGTATTTTCGATTATAGGGACTGCTGTTGTTTTGCTACGTAACCGAAAAGCGATTCGATTTAAACCGGGCCACTCTCCTTTGCAAAAAGGTTATCGTTTTAAAACCATCTTTCTGAATTCGGGGACAATTTTGTCCGTTTTATTTTATATTACTTTAGTTGTTGCAGGAGTTTTATGGAATCTTTAACTGAAAATAAAATGGGGACGATGTCGGTCCGCCGACTATTGTTAACGATGGCCATCCCGATGATTTTTTCTCAATTCATACAGGCCATGTATAATATTGTCGACAGTATCTTCGTGTCGATGATCAGCGAAAATGCCCTTTCGGCCGTATCCCTCGCTTTTCCCGTACAGTCATTGATGATTTCCATCGCGACCGGTACTGGCGTGGGGATCAATGCGCTTTTATCCCGTCACCTGGGTGCCGGAAACAAAAACGGTGTAAATCTCGCGGCGGGCAACGGTGTTTTTTTGTCTTTGATGAGCGGCCTTCTGTTTATGGTGTTGGGTCTTGTGTTTACCCGACACTTTTTTGTGCTGCAATCCGATAATTCCGAAATTATTACAATGGGTACCCGATACCTCAGCATTTGCACAGTATTTTCCGTAGGGGTTTTCGGTCAAATTACCTGCGAGCGCCTGCTGCAAGCAACCGGACGTACCTTCGATTCGATGATTGTACAAGGCGTAGGTGCCGTCGCCAATATTATTTTAGATCCGATTTTTATTTTCGGGTGGTTGGGAGTCCCCGCTATGGGAATTGCCGGTGCCGCTATCGCTACGGTGGCCGGGCAATGGATCGGTTTGTTTTTCGGCATTTACTATAACGTAAAGAAAAATAAAGAAATTACCTTTTCCTTAGAGTACCTGTTGCCCCGAGGCTCTATCATAGCCAGAATTTATCAAATCGGTTTGCCTTCCATCCTTGTTACGGCATTAACTTCCGTTACGATTTACAGCATCAACCAAATTTTATTATCCTTTACCGCCACCGCTACCGCCTTGTACGGTATTTATATTAAAATACAAAGTATTTTCTTTTTGCCCCTGGCGGGAGTCAACAATGCCGTTGTCCCTCTTTTATCTTACAATTACGGCGCAAAGAAAAAGCAAAGACTCATTGAAATTATGCGATTTTCTTTGGTAGTCGGAATGTGCATGACGCTTATCGGCTTATTTGTTTTTATGGTATTTCCCGTTCCCTTATTAAAGCTCTTTAACGCGTCACAGGAAATGATCGCTTTGGGCGTTCCGGCTTTTAGAAGAATGTGTCTGAGTTTTTTATTTGCCGGCTTTTCCGTCATATCGATTTCTATTTTGCAGGCTTTAAACAGAGCCCACCAAAGTATGATTACCTCTTTTGTACGGCAATTATTTGCCTTAATACCGTCCGCCTATCTGTTATCCTTAACGGGCAATTTAAATAACGTTTGGTTGGCTTACCCCATCGCAGAAATTTTTTCGGTTACCTTAAGCGGCTACTTTGTCCTGAAAGTCTACCGCGAAAAGATCCTACCCATGCGCAATGACCCGTAATTCAAACAACCGATATACTCATACGTCTTAATTGGCTATTACATTAAAAACGCGACCGAAATCGGTCGCATTACTAATATGATTACCTTATCAGGGTTTTACCTTGCGCTTAAAAATTGCTTCGGTCATATCGCTGATAGTAATCTCCTCGTACCTTTTTTGGCACAGGTCGTTTAGTTCTTCCACCAGGTGATCCACAACAGCACCCATCGACGAGGTGACCAGACACAAATCGTCCGCATTGCCGGAACGCCACACCTTGGCAATCGGCCTGTCTTTGACCGCTTGACTGATCATAGCCAGATTAATGTGATCGGGATCGCTCTCAAAGTAATAACCGCCGACAGCCCCTTCCTTAGATTGAACCAGCCCCGCCTTTTTTAATTGGGACATCACCTTGCGAACACGGGCGGAATTTGTGCGTATGTTTTCCGCCAAACAATCGCTGGACAGGGTTTCATTGCGATGGCTTAAAAGTACCAAAGCGTGAATGGCTATGATAAATTCACCGGTCATTTTTTTCTCCTCTCTTCTATAATAAAATGTATGTACATCAAACTGAATTCCGCTAACATCGGCTTTTATCATCATAGGTCATTTGCGGCACTGTCGCAACTTGTTTTTCGTTTTACGTTGTAAAGCGGGCTTCGTGAATGCCTGTATTGTTTTTACTGCTATTGGCGGAATTTTAGTTTATTATAAAATCGGATACTTAAAGTAGCCTCTCGTTATGACGGTCTTTCATGGAACATCCCTATTATTTTATGCCCTTGGTACTTTTTAAAATTCAAATTTTAATATTTTTATTTTTTTCCCGATATGATATAATGTTTAATATTCTAAAATACTTATATAGCCATCAAAAGGAAATAAAATGAATTTATTTGACTTTATAAAACGGTCTTCCCCTCAGGAACAACTGCGTATGTTATTGCTGGTGCTGATTGTTCTGTTTACCGCTTACTTTACCGTACTGAGCTTTGTGGATGTCCCCTCATCCAATTACGAAAAAGCCGTCGCATTGGTAGACGCTTTGTATACCGAAGACGGGCAAGCGGTTTCCGAAAAAGCCATCCATAACTCCGGAATGTTTGCGGAAGCCACAAAGTCTGCCAACAAAATTCGGGATCCGCAATTAAAATCCGAACAATTACAACGAATAGATACCGCAAAAAAAATGGCGGATATTGTCAACGCCATCGATGCGATGTATACAACCGTCCACAACGAACGTGTTTTAATTCGGGATATCACCAATAACCAAATGTCCGCCGTCAACCAAAAACTGGAAGTCATTCAAAGTATGGGGTTTGAAAGTTTTGTTGCCAGACACCGGGAGTTACTGACTCCGGCACAAAAACAATACAATGCCAGAGAACATATTAATGCCGGTTTAGATGCTTTTTTTGAAGACGGCAACACCCGTAAAGAACTGTTTTACTATGCGGACTCCGACGAGTGCGAAGCCTTGCGAGAGTTTTTGATCGATGTGCAAAACCCAACTTTAAAGGAAGAGTTAAATACGGAAATTAACCGCATTAAAACCATGATCGAAGAGCAGGAAGACCGCCAATACAGAGAATGGCTGCGTCAGGAGGAAGAAAGAAAGCGTCAGGAAGAAGAACAACGCTTAAAGGAAGAAGAAGAAAATAAAAAACAGGAAGAAAATAAAAACGAGGACGGCACGGCACCTATGCCCGCACCGCCGACTCCGTAAACAAACCTTATGCCGCTTTGATACCGATTAAAAGCGGCATTTTCTTTTCGTGACATGCCGTAATCATATAACGTCGAACCGTCTTAACAACAGTACGGCACTTTTTATTGACAACAGATACCGAAACCGCTATATTCAATTTGAAAACACTTTTCATTTTAGGAGGTGTCATCATGAAAAAAAGAGGGTCTTATCATACCGAACAACAGCAGAATGTTTTAGATTATTTAAAAAAACATCTCCGAACCTACCATACGGTTCAAGATGTTTTTGAAAACTTAAACGCCGAGGGCAAAACAATCGGCTACACAACGGTTTACAGAACTCTTCGAAAATTGAGTGACAACGGCAAGGTTATCAAAGTATTCGGTATTAACGGTCAAGCCGCCCGATACAAATATAAAGACACGTCCAATCTTGCACTCAACGGCGAATTATATTGTAAAAAATGTGGTGCCGTCACTCCCTTGTACTGTCATGAAATTGACGCTTTTACCCGTCACTTAAGTACGAACCATCATTTTGTATTAAATGCCGAAAAACTTGTTTTGTACGGTTATTGTAAAAGCTGTCTCTAATTTAATACCCCAACACAAATAAGCCACAGACACCGACAACCTGTCGGTATCAAATCTTATAAGGAGCATTTTATGAAAAGAAAAATTACAATTAGTCTGACTCTTTGTGTCTTTCTGCTCGCCATGGCGGGTTGTTCGCCAAAAGCGACTGAAAAAACAAACATTAATGACGAAAACGGTAACTTAAAGGTAGTCGCTTCTTTTTACCCCATGGCGGACTTTGCCGAAAAAATTGGCGGCAACAACCTTTCACTGACCTGTTTGGTTGCCCCGGGCACAGAAGCCCACGATTGGGAGCCCACCACAACCGACTTGGCAATTTTAGAAGAGGCGGATCTTTTTATCATTAACGGTGCTGGCATGGAACCTTGGGTGGAGGATATCCTTAACTCCTTAAGCAACACAGACCTGGTTGTCGTCAACACGTCCGAAGGGCTTAATCTCATAGAAGGTTCCGAGCATCACCACGATTATCACGAGGAACACAACCACGGTGCCTACGACCCCCATGTCTGGCTGAATCCCCTTTATGCCGAACAGCAAATGGCCGCTATTGCGGAGGCTTTCAAAAAACAGGATCCGAAACATGCTGACACCTACAAAGCCAATTACGACAAATGGTCAGCCGAATGTCGCCAACTGGATCAAAACTTCAGGCAAACCCTAAGCCCCCTGCCCCACAAAGATATTTTGGTTTCCCACGAAGCCTTCGGCTACCTGTGCGACGCTTACGGACTGAACCAAATCGGTATAGAGGGCTTGTCACCGGAGGGCGAACCTACTCCGGCACGTATGGCGGAAATTGTAGATTTTATGAAAAAACATGGCACAAAAGTTATTTTTTATGAAGAAAATACTTCGCCTAAGGTTGCCGAAGCCATTGCACGGGATACCGGAGCCGAAACCATGGTCTTAAACCCTCTGGAGAGTTTAAGTCAGGAACAATTAAACGCCGGCAACGATTACTTTTCCATTATGAACGCCAATTTAAAATGCCTGCACCATGCTCTTTCCGACTGAGGTGTGCCGTGAACATTTTAGAAATTAACGACCTGTGCTTTGCTTACGACCGCTCGGAAATTCTCCACAAAGTAAATTTAACTGTCGAAAAGGGGACCTTTGCCGTTTTGCAAGGTCCTAACGGTGCCGGAAAATCCACTTTGTTAAAATTAATACTGGGCGAATTAAGACCTTTAAAAGGACATATTTTGATTAACGGCATCGATGTCCGAAGCTTTAAAGATTGGACCAAACTGTCCTATGTGCCCCAGGGTGGGCTGACCCATTTGGTACATTTTCCCGCAACGGTTTATGAAATTGTTGCCGCGGGCTTATACAACCGATCAAATCGCTTTCGATTTTCAAGGAAAGATGATCATCAAAAAATATCCGCCGCCTTGAAAGCGGTAGACATGCAAACCCGTGCCAAACAATTAATCGGAGAGCTGTCCGGCGGTCAACGGCAACGGGTTTTGTTGGCAAAGGCCCTGATCGCCCGACCCGAACTGCTCATTTTAGATGAACCGGTCACGGGGGTTGATGCCGACAATACCCGTACCTTTTATCAATTGCTTAAACGTCTCAATCAAAAAGAGGGTTTGAGCATTTTAATGGTCACCCACGACATCAGCGGTACCCTTGCCTTGGCGGACAAACATTTTTGTATCGAAGAAGGCAACCTGTTGGCGTTGTCGCGGGCAACTTTAGAGAAAGAAAGACTGCACCGACACGTGCATACACGAGGAGCCTGCCATGACCTTGATGAGTTTGTTTCAATATGATTTTATGCGACGTGCTTTGATTGTCGCCGCGGCACTGGGCATTGTTGTACCCTGTATCGGTGTGATAGTTGTGCTCAAACGCCTGTCTATGATGGGCGATGCCCTCGCACATACCTCCTTAGCCGGGGTTGCCGGCGGGTTGTTGGCCGGAATTAATCCGGTTTTAGGAGCCGGGGTTGCCTGTATCGGTGCCGCCTTTACCGTCGAGTGGGTTCGAAAAAAAATACCCCGCTACGCGGAGCTGTCCATTGCTATTGTGTTGTCCGCCGGGGTGGGCTTGGCAGGGGTACTTTCCGGTTTAATGCAAAACGCTACCGGTTTCAATGCTTTTTTATTCGGCAGTATTGTGGCCATCTCCGACGGAGAGCTGATTGCCGTGGTGTCTCTGGCCCTTTTGGTGCTTTTAACTTTTTTTACCCTATATCGGGAATTGTTTTACATTGCCCTAGACGAACGTTCGGCAGCATTATCCGGTGTTCCTGTCCGGCGTGTTAATTTTATATTTACCCTGTTGACCGCCATCACCGTGGCCATTGCCGCCCGAACGGTTGGTGCTCTGATTGTCTCGTCGATGATGGTATTGCCCGTTGCATGCAGCTTGCAACTTGCCCGCAGTTATCGTCAAACCGTCGGTCTTTCCGTTGTTTTCGGTCTGAGTTTTACCTTGATCGGCTTGGTCATATCTTTTTATGCGGCTCTACGCCCCGGCGGCACAATTGTTTTGACCGGCGTTTGTTGTTTACTTTTAATTTTCGGTTTTAAAAAACTGGTACGTCGCCAAACAAGCTGACGGAACAAACCCATCGCTGCGGTGTTGTCACTGTCAATTAACGCCGACTTTACCGATTTTTGTTTTATCTTTCGACTTTTTTGTATAAAGTATATCAAAAACGATTACCTGTATTCGGGCATTACCGCTCAATATACCAAAAGGAGATCCTATGCAACTTATCAACAATGTTTCCATCAACGAAACCATTCAAACACTTAAAATCAAAAACATCCTCCTCGGTATTTTTTTAGCTATTGTGATTTATTTTCTTTCGTCTTTTTTGACATCGTTTATTTTCGGCATTGCCATTTCGCTGTATTTATTCAGATCGGGTTACTTTACCGACGAGATGATTGCCGAATTAACGGGACCCGCAGCAGCAGAAACCGTCGAAGCCTTAATACAATCGGATACCGCCATGCTTTTAATGTTGTTTTTGACCCTCGTACCGACCCTTGCACTCTATTTGTTTTCAAAGTATGCCCACGGTCGCAACGGCCTTTCTTTAGGATTGGTCTCAAAAACAAAAGGCAAAGATTATTTAATCGGTTTGGGGATTGGTTTCGGAAGTTTTGCTTTTGCCGTTCTCATTGCCGTTGTAACGGGCAGTATGCGTTTAGCACCGCAGACGGGTGCCTTTTCTTTCGGTTTTTTTATTTTGTTTTTTATCGGATTTATGTTTCAGGGCTTTTCGGAAGAGTTTTTAACACGTTCGATTTTAATGAACCTTATTGCCGCACGTTCAACCGTCATCAAAGCCGTTGTCATCAACAGTTTGCTCTTTGCTTTGCTCCACTTTTTTAACAACAGCTTCAGCCTGTTGCCGGCAGTCAATTTATTTTTGGCGGGTTTGCTGTTTTCCTTGTTGTTTTACCTGACGGATAATATTTTTGTGCCGGCCGCTTGCCACACCATGTGGAATTTTGTTCAGGGTCATGTCTTCGGAATTTCCGTTTCGGGTATGCCGGTCAGCCAAACGTCTTTACTCCACGCCAACATGACGGGCAGCACTCTTATAAACGGTGGCAGCTTCGGTTTGGAAGGCGGCATTGCCACAACCCTTTCCCTGATTTTAATTAACACCGCCGTGGCTGTTTTAATCCATAAAAACTTAAAAACACAGGTTGACAAAGCGGCTGTTCGTAAATTTTAATGTTTATCATCATTTTGTGTCGATAATCGTACCAACCGTTTTTATCAATATAAAAAGGCTAACAATTTTGTTAGCCTTTTTTATATTCATTAAACGATGATACCTGCTCGAGTTGCCCGATCTTCAGCTTTTTTATTTTTTAACCAAGGCGACTAACGTTTTGACGCCGTGCCCCGTCGCACCGAAGGGATAAATGTCTCTGCTTTTATCTAAAAATGCCGTTCCCGCAATATCCAAATGTGCCCACGGGGTGTCCTTGGTGACAAATTCGCCGACAAAGTACCCGGCGGAAATAGCACCGCCCCAACGACCGCCGGAGTTTTTAATATCCGCCACCTGCGACTTGTTGAGTTCCTTGTAGGCGTTATCCATGGGAAAGGCCCACATTTTTTCGTCGACTTCTTTGGCCGCCGCCAACACTTTTTCTTTTAATGCCTCGTCGTTTGCAACAACGCCGGTATACAAATCGCCCAAAGCAACCACACAGGCACCAGTTAAAGTTGCCAAGTCCACAACGGCTTCGGGTGTGTAGTTCTCGGTGACATAGGTTACGGCATCTGCCAAGGTTAAACGACCTTCGGCATCGGTGTTATCCACCTCGATAGTTTTACCCATCAGTGATCCGATAATGTCGCCGGGTTTGTAGGAATCACCGGAAACCATATTTTCGCAGGCCGCTACCACCGCCACTACCGGACGATCGATACCGTGTCGGGCAATGGCTTGCATCGCTCCGATAACGGTTGCCGCACCGGCCATATCGCTTTGCATGGTTTTCATGGAATCCGACGGTTTGATGCTGTAACCGCCGGAGTCGTAGGTCATGCCTTTTCCGACTAATGCCAAGGGTGCGACACCCTCTTTTAAATTGTAAGTCATTACAATGAGTCTCGGCGGTTTTGCGGAGCCTCGTGCGACGGATAAGTAAGCCGCCATTCCGATGGCTTCAATTTGTTTTTCATCGTAAACGGTCACTTTGACGCCGTAGGGCTCCAGCGCTTCCTTTGCCGCTTGTGCCAAAGTTGCCGGGTAGATGACTCTGGCCGGTTCGTTGACAAGGTTTCTGGTCAGGGCAACGGCTTGCATATCGATTTGCACGGCATCGGTCAAGGCGTCCCAATGTGCCACCTCGTTCTGAAGCTGAAATGAAATTTCTTTCAGTGTGCGGGGTTCTTTGTCACTGAGGTATTGATCAAAGCGATACATGGACAGGTAAAGCCCCTCCATAAACGCTCTTAATGCTTTTTGTTCGGGCAGATCGCTATAGGTATTAAATTTAACATTGGCCTGTTGCAACTTTGCATCGTTTAAAGCTTTGCCGGCATAGTAGCCGACCTGTTGCAGGGATTCGGCCGTGTCTTCGTTTTTAGGCCCGGCACCGATAAAAAAGATATCCTCTTTTTCCGTTAAATAGCGGTGTGTCTCGCCGATTTTGCCTTTAAACACACCGCTGTCCATAATACGTCTAAGGGGTTTAAAGCCACAGAGACTTGCTTCGTGTACCAGGTATACCGGGGTCGTGTCGGTTTTTTTCTGTACAAACTTCATTTTTTCTCCTTTATGCTTAAATATTTAAAATGTTAATGTATTTTATTATTGTACCAGATTTCTTTAAAGAGATCTTTTAAAAACATCTTTGTTCATTTGTTCATTTAAGGGGAACACTCCGACAAAGCCCGACGGACTCTTTGTGTCGCTTTAAGGGAAAAGAGACGTTGCCCGTGGTATGATATGAGAACGATTGTATCATAGCAAAATAAATCTCTGTAAGGAGGGAACAGGATGAATAAACGGCGATTAATTAAAGAAATTTCTAAAAAAACAGGCTTAAGTAAGCGTCAATGTCGGGCTGTGTACGACGCCATCGAAAACGCCGCCGAAGAAACTGTCGATACCATTGACGATATTAAAAATCGAGCAACGGATTTTACCTACGATATGGTTGACGATATTAAAACTTTTGCCGACCGGGGCAGAAAGGATTTATCCCTCGTTGCCGCCGGTATCGCTGGCGGTGTGGCGATCGGCTTACTGCTGACCATCGGCATCTATGCCGTTAAAAGAACCGGACGGTGATACCATGAAAATTGCCGTCGCCTGTCAGGACGGAAAACAGGTTTCCAAAAATTTATATACAGCAGACACGTACAGACTCTATAAGATAGAAAACGGTTACCCCGTTTACCAGGGAGAGGTACGCACCCGCTCCGCCGATTACGAAGCCCTGGGGCGTTTGTTGAGCGGCCTGGGTGTGGAAACCTTGCTCTGTGGCGGTATCAGTAAAACAGCCGCCATCTTATTGGCGGAATCGGTTATTATGGTTTATCCCGGTGTTCAAGGTGATGCGGAAACGCAAATCCAAGCTTTTTTAGACGGCGAATTGGCCTATCACCCCAGAAACGACTAAATTTAAAACGCCAATCTCATTTTGATGAGTCGGCGTTTTTTAATGTAACCGGTCAGCTTACAACACCGCCGTTTACTTTTTTATTATTGAATTCTGTTTCTCAAGATACCTATTTTTTCTATCTCCGATTCGATCACGTCGCCACGTTTTAAGAAAAGGGGCGGGTCCTGTGCCGCACCGACACCGGCCGGCGTACCGGTTAAGATAATATCTCCGGGGTACAAAGTCATACCTTGGGAAAGGTCATTGATAATAGTCGGAATATCAAAAATCATATGATCCGTGTAGGAAGATTGCATGGTCACACCGTTCACCCGACAACCCAACTTTAAGCTGAAAGGCAGGGGTAAGGCACTTTTATGTAGAATTCCGGGGCCTAATGGGCAAAAAGTATCCAACGATTTTCCCTTATACCATTGGCTATGTTTGCGTTGTAAATCTCGAGCGGTAATATCGTTGGCGACGGTATAGCCGAAAATATAATCCTCCGCTTTACGTTTGGAAATATTTTCTCCTTTTTTACCGATAATCACCGCCAGCTCGACTTCGTAGTCCAATTGTTTGGTCGCATCGATGTGAGACAAAATCACCGAATCCGGGCCTGTTACCGATGAAGATAATTTTGAAAAATAAATCGGATTTTCCGGCACATCGGTAAGGGTCGATATGTTTTTAATTTCTTTGGCATGTTCAGGATAGTTTTTTCCGAGACAAAAAATGTTTCTTTGCGGTTTTGGAATCGGCGCCAGAAAATGAAGCATTTCTTTTTTTATACCCATATTCGAGTTTTCCTGTAGTACTTCCGCTATGGCGGCAATGGGTGCTTCGTTTTCCATTTGAATAAATTCCACCATAGTCTCGGGTAATTTTCTGCCCAACATCATTCCGATGGTCGATAAAGGAATAACCTTTTGCCTGTCTTCACTGAGAACCCCGGCTTCTGAAAATGAGGCGTATTGATAGGTCACAAAATACATGGTTGACTCCTTGCTTTTTTCTTTTATAGTATCATATTTTAATCCTTTTCAACAGACGAACATTTAGCCTTAAGAGAACGGGAGCTGTCGGGACACCTCTCTGCGTTATAGCAAAAAAATGATTGCCCTATCCGCTGCGTAACGCTCGTTTACGAACATACCCTCTCAAACGCTCAATAAAAAAGACATTTTTTGTGTAAACACAAAGTGTACTGCCGTGCTTTAAATTTTTCACAGAAAAATTTGTGGGTAATTTCCTCATTCCTCCGCTACCGCTTCACTCATTTACGGACTCGCCCTATAAACATGTCTGCACTCACCTTGACATTTAAAAAGGGTTCAAGTATGATTTAGAAAATAGAGCGGAGTTTTATTTTCTACTTAAAAAATCCCTCTTTATTACTTTAAAAACCCTTACTTCAAACATTTAAACAAGGAGGTGTGGTATGTTAAAAGGTAGACATCTAATTGAACCTGGCGATTTTTCCATTCAAGAACTCGATGAAATTTTTAGACTGGCTGATACTATCATTGCAAATCAAGACCGTTTTATTGATATTTGCAAAGGAAAGTTGTTAGCCAGTCTTTTTTACGAGCCGTCCACCAGAACGCGCTTTTCTTTTGAATCGGCGATGCTCCGCTTAGGCGGTCAAGTCATCGGCTTTGATAATCCGAGCAACTCTTCCGTTGCCAAAGGCGAAACCATCAGCGATACGATTCGCACGGTGGCCTGTTATGCCGATATTGCAGTAATCCGCCACCCGCGGGAGGGTACCGCCAAACTGGTTTCTCAATTTGCCGACGGTATGCCAGTCATCAATGCAGGAGACGGCGGCCACGAACACCCGACCCAAACCCTCACCGACCTGCTGACCATTCATTACGAAAAGAAACGACTGAGCGATTTAAAAATCGGTGTTTGCGGCGACCTTCTCTTCGGTCGAACCATTCACTCCCTCGTTAAAACCATCAACCGTTATCCGAATAACCGTTTTGTCTTTATCAGCCCTCGTGAATTACGCATGCCGGAGCATTTCTTAAACCTGCTGCCCGAGAACGCCTATGTGCAAACCGACGATTTAACAGACGCTATCGGCGATTTGGATATTTTGTATATGTCCAGAGTACAAAGAGAGCGTTTTGTTAACGAAGCGGAGTATATGCGTTTAAAAGATTACTTTATTCTAACCAAGAAAAAGCTGTCCCTCGCCAAAGAGGATATGATTGTTATGCACCCCTTGCCGCGGGTCAACGAAATTGCTCGAGAGGTCGACGCGGACCCGAGGGCGGTTTACTTTAAACAGGCACGTTACGGCATGTTTGTACGCATGGCATTAATTGCAAAATTGTTGGGAGTCGTCTCATGATTAATGTATCCAAATTAAAAGAAGGTATTGTCATCGACCATATCGATGAAGGTCGCGGCTATTATATTTATAAAGAATTAAAACTCAACCAAATCAAAGACCCGGTGGTGTTAATGCAAAATATCCCCTCCAGAAAAATGGGCAAGAAAGACTTAATAAAAATCGAAACCGATCTGGATTTGGATTTAAACGCCTTGGGGCTCATTAATCCCAACGCCACTATTAATATAGTAAAAAACGGTGAATTGATTCGCAAATTTAAATTAACCCTTCCCGAAAAGGTCAGCGGTTTGCTGGTTTGCAAAAACCCCCGTTGCATTACCCGATCGGAATACGTCCCCTCCATCGATTTTTATTTGGTCAACGAGGCCAATAAAACCTACCGCTGCGAATATTGCGATACCTACACCACCTACCTGGAAAAATAGGAGGCTTTATGAAACAATTAATTACCCGTGTCCGATTGGTCGATCAACACACCGACAGTCTCGGTGCACTGCTGGTGGAAAACGGACATATTTCAAAAATTTTTACCCGGGAAACCACACCGAAAGCGGAAGGTGCCACCGTTATCGACGGCGGCGGTCATGTGTTGATGCCCGGCTTTATCGACACTCACTGCCATTTAAGAGATCCCGGGCTTACTTACAAGGAAGATATGCAAAGCGGCATGAAAGCGGCCCTGAAAGGCGGCTTTACCACCCTTATCGCCATGGCCAACACCGCTCCCGTTATCGACAACGCCGAAAAACTGAAAGCCAACCTGGAAAAAGCACAAGCACTCGATTTATGTACATTGGTACAAAGCGTCGCCTTAACCGAAAACTTTGCAAAAACACCTTTGGTTGACTTTAAAAGTACCCGCAAATTGACACGAGCCTACTCCAACGACGGCGTCAACATTGACAACACCGCCACCATGGCACAAGGCCTCACCGCCTCTCAAGCCCACAATTTTATTTTAGCAACCCATTGCGACCCCGAGACGGAAATCGTGGAGCGGGATATCGACCTGCTAAAACAAAAAGGCGGTCACCTACACGTCTGTCATATCTCACTCAAAGCCACCTTGAACGCCATTGCCGAAGCAAAAAAAGAAGGCCTCGATATTACCTGCGAAGTCACCCCTCACCACCTTTATGCATCGAACCTCGACTACAAAGTGCACCCGCCTTTTAGAAGCGAGGCGGATCGCCTGGCACTGATCCGAGGTTGTGCCGAAGGTATCATCGATTGCTGTGGCACCGACCACGCACCCCACACAACCGAAGACAAAGCCAACGGATCCCCCGGTATCAATAATTTTGAAACCGCCTTTGCCATGTATCACACCGTTTTCAGTGACAACGGCATCGGTTTAAAACGCTTATCCGAAATGATGAGTGCCGCACCTGCCAAACGTTACGGGCTGCAAGGCGGCTTGCTTTCGGAGGGTGCTCCGGCGGATTTGGTTTTAACGGATCCCGAAGCCCGATGGGTTGTAGAACCCCAACACTTTATTTCAAAAAGCAACAACACCCCCTTTGCCGGCGAAAGCTTAAAAGGGCGTGTCCTATGGACCATGAAAGGAGGTACCATCCGCTATGATAATGGACAAACTGTATAGAGCCGCACTGAAAAGCCCGGTTTGCCTGGGTTTGGATACCAAGGAAGTTTTTTTGCCCGCTACCTTAAAGACCAAAGATTGGTCCCTCGGCGAAAAATACACCGCTTTTAACAAAGCCGTCATCGACGCAACAGAGGACATCGTCGCCTGCTACAAACTGCAAATTGCCTGCTACGAAGCCTTAGGCTTGGACGGTCTAACCGCTTACAGAGATACCCTTGCCTATTTAAAACAAAAAGGCAAAATCGCCATCGGCGATGCCAAACGGGGCGACATCAGCTCCACCGCCGAACTCTACGCCAAAGGGCATTTTACCGGCGACTTCGAGGTGGACTTACTCACCGTTAACGCCTATATGGGAGAAGATGCCGTAAGCCCCTACTACCCCTACTTAACCGAAAACAACAAAGGTCTTTTTGTACTGCTCCACACGTCAAATCAAAGTGCCCGGGATTTTCAGGAACAGGCAATGCAAAACGGCGAAAAACTCTACGAAACGGTCGCCGACGCCATTAACCGCTGGGGCGAAGCCACTCGAGGCGAAGAGGGCTTTTCCGCCATCGGAGCGGTGGTGGGCCTCACCTACCCCGAAGCCTTTTTAAAGTTATTGCAACGCCTGCCCCACACTTTCTTTTTGGTGCCGGGTTACGGCGCCCAAGGCGGAACGGGCAAGGATATCGCCGCCATCTTTAAACAATCCCGATGTGCAGTGGTTAACAGCTCCAGAGGGTTGATCGGTGCCCATAGCGGCATCTGCGAAGACAACGGTTTTGTACATATCGTTCGGGAAAAAACATTGGCAATGAAAGAGGATATTTTTAAATGGCTATAATACTATCCAACGAACACGTCATCGACGACATATACCATATGAAGGTTGCCTATACCGGCACCGTTTTGCCCGGTCAGTTTTTTATGGTTCGCACCTGGCTCAAAGAACCTTTTTTAAGCCGCCCCTTGTCGGTTTTTAATTACGATAACGATGTCCTCGAATTTTTATATCAAAAAGTCGGACAAGGCACCCGTTTGCTTAAAAATGCCAAAGCCGGTGACCGTATCGACCTGCAAGGACCCAACGGCAAGGGCTTTCCCGTCACCCGTTCGGACCATGTGGCCGTGGGTGGCGGTATCGGCATTGCACCTCTTTACTACGCCTGTAAACGCATTAAAGAAAAATATCCCCGAAAACATCTGAGCGTGTATCTGGGTTTTTCCGATAAGCCTTACATGGTCGACGCATTCGAAGCAATCGCCGACGATGTTACTGTTGATATCGGCGGACGGATTACGGACAAAGTTTCCCTTACCGAAAGCGATATCGTCATTACCTGCGGTCCGGAAGTGATGATGGCGGCGTTGTGTCGCCAAACCCCTCGGACAAACACCGTCTATGTCTCACTGGAAGAGCACATGGCCTGCGGTGTCGGTGCCTGCCTGGGGTGCAGTCGCCAAGGTGCCGACGGCAACAACGTACGCATTTGTAAGGACGGGCCCGTATTTAACAGAGAGGTGATTTACCGATGAGCAACCCCTTAGCAACAATCTTTGCCGGAATTCCTTTTAAAAATCCGGTCACCACCGCCTCGGGCACCTTCGGCTTCGGGGACGAATACGCCAACTTTTACGATTTGGCCGAATTGGGCGGTCTTTGCACCAAAGGGCTAACCCTGGAACCGCGTTCGGGAAACAAAGGACAACGCCTTTATGAAACTCCCAGCGGTTTAATGAATTCCATCGGTCTGGAAAACCCGGGTATTGACCATTTTGTTCATACCATTTGGCCCCATTTACAAACCCTGCCTTCGGTAACCATCGCCAATGTCAGCGGCAGCGACGAAAATTCCTATTTAGAAGCCTTAAGACAACTTAATACCATCGATGTGCCTTTAATCGAGCTAAACATCTCCTGCCCCAACGTTAAGGCGGGCGGCATGGCCTACGGTACCTCACCGAAAAGTGCCGCGGAGTTAACCGCAAAGGCCGTTGCCGTTTCACGCCACCCCGTTATGGTTAAGTTAACGCCCAACGTCACCGATATTGCGGCTGTTGCAAAAGCCTGCGAAGAAGCCGGTGCCGCGGGGTTAAGCCTGATCAACACTGTTCAGGCCATGGCGGTCGATGTTCATAAAAAGAAAATTATTTTCGACAATATTTATGCCGGGCTTTCCGGTCCCGCCGTCTTTCCAATTGCCCTGCGCATGGTACACCAGGTATGTAAAGCCGTATCCATTCCCGTTATGGGTGCGGGCGGCATCGCCACCTGGGAGGACGCCCTCGCTATGATAATGGTCGGTGCCACTTGCGTTCAGGTCGGGGTGATGAATTTTATCGACCCCTATAGACCGATTAAAATTATTGAAGGTTTAGAAAACTACTGCAAGGAAGAGGGGCTCAATAATATTGATGATATAAGAGGAATTTTTTTGTAGAAGTATCGATAAATAGATTAAAAAAAGATGACTGCCGATTAATCGACAGCCATCTTTTTTGATTATTTCGCTATTCGTTTAAAATGCGGTATCTAATACATTTTAAAGGTGTACAGATAACGATCTGGCTACTTCCGCTAATCAAGTCCTGGAATTGGTGTAAATTTATTCAGGTTTACATA
>CAYFTR010000033.1:0-4784 GCA_964346185.1 uncultured Lachnospiraceae bacterium
GTCACTCAAAAATTATCGTTGTTTTCTATAATCCCTAAGTGAGCGCTCCAAAAGGCTCGCTCTTTTTAGTTGTCATCCCCAATTACGGGGTATTTAGTGCCCGTTCCCCGCTATTTTATTTATAAAATAGAACGGACAACGCCTGCTTCCACCCGTTTATAACGACATCGGGCAGTCCGTATCCCATAGCAAAGTTTTTTACTGACTAAAGTCATTTCCAATCGCCGTTAACGGCAGCGTCTTATACGCTTTGTAAGTTGACCAGCTCCATATCTTTCATGGTTTTTCCCGATTCCAGGCACTCCAACAATGCCTTTGCCGTATCTAAGGAGCTAAAAATATTGATGGAACTTTCCACCGCCTTGCGACGCATTTTTACTTCGTCGATTTCCGGCTGACGGCCTTTCGTCGCGGTGGATATGACGTATTTCACCTTGCCGCTTTCCAAGAGGTTACCGATGTTTGGTTCTTCCTCCGCCATACGACGCACCACTTTGGTGGGAATACCCGCTTCGTTTAAGGTGAGTGCCGTACCTACGGTACCGTACAGTTTAAAGCCGACGGCCTCAAAACGCCGCGCAATATCCACAATTTCTTCCTTATCCCGATCCCGAACGGTTATCAATACGCCGCCCTCTCTGTCCATGTGGTTGCCCGATGCCACCAGGCCTTTGTACACCGCATCGTTAAAGTTTTTGGCAATGCCCAATACCTCCCCGGTGGATTTCATTTCCGGGCCCAATTGCACGTCCACGTCCTGTAATTTCGAGAAGGAAAACACCGGCACCTTTACGGCAACCCAGTCCTTTTCCGGGTATAAGCCCGAGGCATAACCCAAGTCTTTGAGCTTTTCTCCCAACATCATACGGGTTGCCAACTTCACCATGGGGATATCCGTCACCTTGGAAATATAGGGCACAGTTCTGGAAGAACGGGGATTCACTTCGATGACGTACACCTCGTCTTTATAAATGACGTATTGGATATTTACCATACCCACGACTTTTAACGCCTTTGCCAAGCGTCCCGTATAGTCCACCACGGTGTTTTTAGTTTTTTCCGACAGGGTTTGGGGCGGATACACGGAAATAGAATCGCCGGAGTGTACCCCCGCCCGTTCCACGTGTTCCATAATACCGGGTATTAAAAAGTCATCGCCGTCGCAAATCGCGTCGACTTCCACCTCTTTACCCATCAGGTATTTGTCGATGAGTACGGGGTTTTCCAGTTCCTGTCGGGTAATGATATCCATATATTCCACCACATCGGCGGTTTCGTAGGCAATAATCATATTCTGGCCGCCCAACACGTAGGAGGGACGCAAAAGCACGGGGTAGCCCAGTCGCTCCGCCACCTGTACCGCATCCGCGGTGGTGTACACCGTCTCTCCTTTGGGACGGGGAATACCGCAGGTTTCCAGTAAGGCGTCAAACAGTTCTCGGTCTTCCGCCGCGTCGATGTGTTTGGGATCGGTGCCCAAAATCGGTACGTTGATTTCCTGCAAATGCTTAATGAGCTTAATGGCGGTCTGTCCGCCGAATTGTACAATGGCACCCAGAGGTTTTTCAACCTCTACGACGGCACGTACATCCTCTGCGGTTAAAGGTTCAAAATACAATCTGTCCGCCGTGTCGTAATCGGTCGATACGGTTTCCGGATTGTTGTTGATAATAATGGCCTCGTAACCCATTTCCCTCAGCGCTCGGGCACAGTGAACGGAGCAATAATCAAACTCAATCCCCTGGCCGATCCGAATAGGCCCGGAGCCGAACACTAACACTCGTTTGCGGTCGGTGCCGTGCTTTTCGAGAAATTGCGCGGCTTCGTTTTCCCGATCCGCCGTGGAGTAAAAATAGGGGGTTTCCGCTTCGAACTCGCCGGCACAGGTATCCACCATTTTAAAGGCGGCGTAACGGCGGGGTACTTTGTCGCCGGTTAGGGCTTCGATGGTGCTGTCCATAAACCCTAAGGATTTGGCAACGTTCAACCGTTCTTCCCCGCGAAAATCCCGCAGGCCTTTGTTGACCAAATCCCGTTCCATAATCGCCAAATGACGCAACTTATCTAAAAACCACATGTCGATACGGGTCATCTCCCAGATTTTTCGCATGCTCATGCTGCGGTATAACGCCTCATAAACGGAGAAAATCCGTTCGTCGTCGTGACGGGCAATGGCTTCGGCAATTTCCTCGTTGCTCGCTTTGGCGTATTTTTCCACCCGCAGGGTGTCGTAGCCCAGTTCCGCCGACCGTACCGCTTTCATAATGGCCTGTTCAAAGCTGTTACCGATGGACATTACCTCGCCGGTTGCTTTCATTTGGGTGCCCAAGGTTCGCTTGGCGTAAACAAATTTGTCGAAGGGCCAACGGGGAAACTTCACCACGATGTAATCTACCACCGGTTCGAAACAGGCACTGGTGGTGCCAGTAATGTCGTTGACAATTTCGTCCAATCGGTAGCCGACGGCAATTAAAGAGGAGACCTTGGCAATGGGGTAGCCTGTGGCCTTGGACGCCAACGCCGATGAGCGGGATACCCGCGGGTTTACTTCGATTACCGCATAGTTAAAGTTTTCGGGGTTTAAGGCAAATTGCACGTTACAGCCGCCTTGTACCCCCAGGGCGGATACAATTTTTAAGGCGGAGGCTTTCAACATTTGGGTTTCTCTCTCGCTGAGAGTTTGCACCGGTGCCACTACAATGGAGTCCCCGGTGTGGATACCCACAGGGTCAAAGTTTTCCATAGAGCAGATGGCAATGGCATTGCCGGCGGCATCCCGCATCACTTCAAACTCTATTTCCTTCCAGCCTTCGATACCTCGTTCCACCAAAATTTGGTTGATGGGCGACAGACGAAGCCCCGTGGTCGCAATGGCGGTTAACTCCTCAGAGCAGCGGGCAATCCCGCCGCCCGTACCACCCAGGGTAAAAGCGGGGCGTACCACAACAGGGTAGCCCAGGCGTTTGGCAAAGGCAAGGGCGTCTTCGACGGTATGTACCACCTCCGAGGGGATCACCGGCTCGCCAATTTCCCGCATCATATCTTTAAACGCCTGTCTGTCTTCGGCCTTGTCGATGGTTTCCACATCGGCTCCCAGCAATTGAACGCCGTGTTTTTCCAAAAAACCTTCCTTTGCCAATTGCATGGACAGGGTCAACCCGGTTTGCCCCCCCAAGGTGGACAAAACCGAATCCGGCTTTTCGATTTCTATTATACGTTTAACCACGTCCAAGGTTAGGGGTTCAATGTAAATTTGATCCGCCATCGCCTTATCGGTCATAATGGTTGCGGGGTTGGAGTTAATCAGTACAACCTCCAAACCCGCGCCTCGCAGTGCCTTACAGGCTTGAGTGCCGGCATAGTCGAATTCCGCCGCCTGTCCGATAACAATAGGGCCGGAGCCGATCACTAAAACTTTTTTTATTTCCTGTCTTAGAGGCATCCCTGTTGCCCCCTTTCCATAAATTCGTTAAATCGCTCAAAGAAAAAACCGGTAGAGTTGGGGCAGGGTGTAATTTGTGGATAAAACTCCGTCGAAAACACGTAGCCCTCGGCGTATTCGATAGCCTCGCAACTTTTGTCGTGGAGGTGTACGTGGGTCACCTTACCCACATTTGCCGGCAAGCTGTCCGCCGCCACCGTATAGCCATGGTTTTGGTGGGTCATATACACCCTGCCTGTAGCCACGCATTGCACGGGGTGTGAAAAACCGCGGTGTCCGTGGTGCAGGGGGGTCACCTCGGCACCCTTCGCCAACGCCAACAACTGGTGACCCAGCCCGATGCCGAATATCGGTTTACCGTAGTCCAGATAGCTTTTAATCAAACGCACATAGGTGTCGTAGGATCGGGGATCGCCGGGACCGTTACTTAAAAAAATGCCGTCGGGGTTAAGCTCCCGTATATCGTCCAAATCCGTTTGAGCGGGCATAAGGGTAACGTTACAACCCAAATCCAACAAAATATTTAAAAACGCTTTTCGATATCCGTAATCGATCAGGGCAACGTGGTTGGCTCTGTTTTCTCTCGTGTAAAACCACCCTTTTTTATCGCAGGTTACCGCCGCTACCATATCCTCAGTCTGTGGGTTTTTAATACGTTTGAGTAAAATCTCCCTTTGGGTTTTTATGTCCTGAGTTGTAATGGCTCCACGCATGCTGCCCTTATCCCGCAATATTTTAGTGAGGGCTCTGGTATCGATATCCCAGATACCAACCTTCTTTTGACGAACCAAAAAATCGTGAATGGTCGCCGTCGCACGAAAGTTGGAGGGCTCGCCACACCATTCTCGAACAATTAAACCGTTCACCCAACTTCTTTCCGATTGCATATCGTCGTCGTTGACACCGTAATTACCGACCAAGGGGTAGGTTTGCATGACAATTTGCCCATAGAAGGACGGGTCTGTGAGGGTTTCCTGGTATCCGGTCATACCGGTGTTAAAAACCAACTCCCCGACGGCGGTCCCTTCAACCCCCATGTTGTAGCCTTCAAAGACGGTACCGTCCTCCAGCAAGAGGTAGGCACGTTTATCCCTTTTAAAATATGACATCCGATTTTCTCCTTACCATTTACCGAACAGCCTTTTATGCCCCCGGTAGCAATAGACTTCCACCACTTCTAAAATAATCCGATTGCCGTGGGATTGTAAATTTAATATTTATTTTCAATCCACGTAAATGACTGTTTAAATTATATCATACATCTGAAAATGGAAAAGTATTTCCTAAAAGCTTAAAAAATGTAAACCATTGCAAATGTAGCGAGAAAAGCACCAATTCGGGA
>CAYFTR010000033.1:4884-5956 GCA_964346185.1 uncultured Lachnospiraceae bacterium
CGGGGTCTTGCGCACTAATTGTGGATATACTTTCTACAATTATAGTGTAATTATTTTACTTTTCTGCCAACTACAGTAGCGCCTAAGCCGGATACTACTAAAGCAACAACACTTGCTAAGGAAGCAACGTCAGAAGTTTCCGGAACAGTAGTTTTAACTTCGCATTCTTCTACGCAAACTTCTTCGCAAACTTCTTCATATGCACAGCAGTCTTCCAAGTCTACACATACATCGCCAACAGTCGCAACGCCGGTAGCGCAAAGGTTTACGTTAGATTCCATATCTTGGTTAACAACTACGCCTTCGCCCTTGATTTCAGCATTTTGTTCAGGCATGTTGGCTACTGCGTTAACGTTGATGTTTAAAGCGGCGTTCAAGTTGCCTTCAGCAAGTACATTTTCTTCATTTCCATCGCCGATAATTGTTGCGCCGCCGTCTTCATTTGCCGCTACAGGAGCAACAGCCGCTACGCCTTTTGCGCAAGCGGTAACGTTGGATTGCATTTTTTGGTTAACTTCTACGTCAGTTCCTTCTACATTCGCAGTTTGGGAAGGAGCGTTATAAACAATGTTGCCATTGACATCTGCTGCTATAGCCGCAGATAAGTCAAATAACATATTGTTAGTGTTGTCATCGCCAATTACATCAGTTTCCGCGAATACGCCTCCGAAGCTAACAGCCATAACGACCATTGCTAAAATAGCTACTAGTACTAATTTTTTCATTTTAAGTCCTCCTAATTCATCAATTAGTGCTTTTGATGTGTTTATTATAACAGCTTTAAGTTTGTAGTTCAAGGTTTTTCTAAGATTTTGTAATTTTTATTTTTAACGCGGGGTGTAATGCCTGTAATCCCTTTAAAACCGTTGTTTAGTTTGATTTTTATCAATTTTAAAGACGCTTTGCAGTGGTTTTGCTATGTATCGTTTTTGTAAATTTTGTAAAATTAATTTAAAATATCGGCGGTCCAGTGTATTGCGACGACCGCCGACCGAACCGCTGCCTGCAGGGGCGGCAACCCGACGTCCCGAAAATAGCATACGCGAGGGCTGTCGAGGACCTCAGCCCTGCG
>CAYFTR010000033.1:6056-16654 GCA_964346185.1 uncultured Lachnospiraceae bacterium
CTAAAGGTTTTACGGCATACGGTATTATCTCTGCTGATTAATTTTATTTAATTTAAAAGTCATTCCTTATTCCGTTCTTTAAAAAGGCTGTCCATCGTATCGAATACTGTTCTCCTTTTCAGGCAGCTGCTTTTATTTCCCCGACGTTTTTTATGCCCGTATCAGGGGAGTCGGGGCAATTGCCACGGGTTTCAAGTAATTTTGACGCTTTCTTTCATTATTTCAAAGCGATCCTTTTGGTTCAAGTTTAAGCTACTGACAATTTTTTTGGAATGGTAACGTGAGATTTTGCCTTTAATTCGCCTAACATAGGCGCCTCCTTTTCGGAATTTCTGATTTTCCAACTTAATTAGAATCGCGATTTGCGACTCTGTCAATATCTATGATGATGTTCCGGTTTTTTAAAAAAAAGATAGCCTTAACCGTCGCGGTGTTTACCCCTTACTTATAAATGATGGCATCGGATCCTATGGATTTATGGTATAATGGTGCGACATACAGACAGTCTATTAAGGAGGCATTTTAATGATACATCAAAATAAACACGGCGGGTTTTCCGCTTTTATACCATATTTAATGAAACAAACCGCCGCGGGACGCGCGGAGCGTATCGGCAATCATGCCCGTTTAAAGGTGGTGACCCATGTCCATTAAAAGTTACGAAAAAGGCAAGGTAGTTCAGGATTATTTATTTATAAAAAATTTAACCGCCAAAACCGCCAGCAATGGCAGCCGTTATTTTAATTTAATTTTAACCGACAAGGCCTTCGACGAGATTGACGGACGCATGTGGGATGTCAGCAAGGCCGACGAGGAGGAGTTTGTCCCGGGCGTGTTGGTAAAGGTGCGGGCTTCGGTTCAGGAATACAACGGCAAGTTGCAGGTGATTATTCAAAAAATACGCTTGGCGAACGCCGGAGACTCGGTAAATATCGATGATTATGTTCATAGCGCGCCCTTTTCCGCCGAGGCGATGCTCGAGGATATTAAAAAAGTTATCAACCGCTTTAAGAACAAGGATCTGCGAGAGATTACCCTGGCGTTGGTGGAAGATAAACAAAAGGCTTTAATGTACTTTCCCGCCGCCAAGCGTCACCACCACGCCGTTAAGGGAGGGCTGCTCCACCACACCTTATCGATGTTAAAAATAGGCATGGCGTTAACGCCGCTGTACCCTTTTTTAAATGCGGATTTACTGTACGCCGGCATTATTTTACACGACTTGGGTAAGGTGGACGAAATGGTCTCGGATCCGAACGGCATTGTGAGCGATTATACCGCCGAAGGCAAGTTGCTCGGACATATTGTAACGGGTATCGCGGACATCAAGTTAAAGGGGCAGGCACTGGGTACGGACCCGGAAGTTCTGTTACTTTTGGAGCATATGTTGTTGTCCCACCATTACGAGGCGGAATACGGCAGCCCGAAACGACCGATGTTTGCCGAAGCGGAGTTGCTGCACCATATCGACATTATCGACGCGCGGATGAATACCATGGAGCGCATTCAAAACACATTAACGCCCGGCGGTTTTTCGGAGAACCAGTGGTCCCTGGACGGTATTCAGGTGTATCGGACAACATTGGACGAACAATAAATCCACGAAAATCTTAACGCGACTTCCAAACACCGCCCTTACGTTTGTTCGGATGTCGGGTCGCCCTCCGCTACGAGCAGCTTTCGGGACATCGGGTCGGCGTCCACCGCGCGGATAATAAACAAAAAATTAAAACGGACAATTTTGTATAACGTTCCAAGCAAAGTTTACAAATTGTCCGTTTTATGCGTTTAGATGTGATTAACGCTCAGGTCTTTCAGCAACCTGCCCGACACATGCCGCTCAATTAACACGCAAAGCGGGGTTGTTGAAAAATTGCAGGTTCCATTCAAAGCGTTTTCGGTTTTGGCAAGCCGCCGTCCGACGTTACCGCTACGCGCCATCGGCATGTACGCCGATTACCTTAGCCAGAACTTTCAAGCCAATGTTTACATTCTTTTTAAATTTTAATTTTCTTCCACTTTCCGCCGTAAAACCGTCTTCCCGAAAAAAACATTCGCAGGCTTTGGTCCGCCACCAGTGCAATCCATGCACCGTAAATGCCGATACCTAACGGAAAGCACAATAAGTAGGTGAGTATCGGCCGAAAAACGGCAATTACCCCTAAGGAGTACACCATGACGTAAAAATTGTCCCCTGCACCTTTTAAAACGCCGGAATACACCAATTGAAAGGCTTGGGGTACGGCGGCCAACGCCATGATGACCGTTAGTTTTTTACCCAGTTCAATGACGGCGATATCCCGCGTGTACAGCCACATAAAGGGGGTTCGTCCCGAAAGGTACAGGACAAAGGCGGTAAGTCCCAGAACCAACCCTACCCGAATGCCGATTTTGCCGTAGGCTTCCGCCAAATCGGGGCGTTGTTTACCGAGGTATTGCCCCGTGTGGGCACTGGTTGCCGAACCCAGCCCCAGGGTAAAGGAGTAAAAAATATCACACAGGCTCATGACCACGTGGTGTGCCGCCAACGGGATCACACCCAGTCGGGCAACCATCATGGTGTAGGTAAACATACCGAAACGTTCAAAGGCCTGTTCGCCGAGGGAGCTTGCCCCCAATTTACCGACAGGTTTTAAAATTTCGGAATCAAACCATTTGCCGGGCGCGGTAAGGCTTAGGGTTTTTCCCTCACCGATGACCTCTCTTAATATAACCAGCAGTGCCATTATATTGCCGACCATGGTGGCAAGCCCGGCACCTGCCACTTCCAATCGGGGAAAGGGACCGATTCCGTGAATGAGAAACAGGTTTAATACGGTGTTTACCACATTGCCGAGAACGTTGGCACGAAACACCACCTTAGTGTTACCGATACCGACCAACGCCGCCCCGATAACCTGGGTAAAGGCGGTAAAAAACACACCGAGGGTTACAAAGCGTCCGTAACGGGTTGCGGGTTCAATCAGCGAAATTTGACCGCCGGTAAAAGCGATAATTTGAGGCAAAAAATAAAAAGCCGCCGCAATCAGGGGCAGGTACAACAAAAAGGTTAAGGATATGCCCTGTTTTAAGGTGGCATTCATGGCTTTTTTGTTGCCTTCGCCCATTCTTCGGGCGACCAGGGCGGTAACGGGTACCGACAGAGCACGCATTAAAACGTGCAACACCATTTTGGGTTGGCTCATTACACCGACGGTTGCCAGAGCGGATGCCCCCAAGGCACCGACCATTGCCAGATCTATCGTCATCATTAAGTCGATAAGCAGACCCTGCATGGCGGCGGGCCAGGCAACTTTTAAAAATTTATTGTAGGCGGTTTTGGTGTCCGGTACGGGACCCAGTCGCCTGCTTTTCGGTAATATACGGTTTATCGAAAAAAATTGTGTCAATCATCTCCTCCAATACATTATAAAATCGCGTCGATTAATGCTCGCGTATAAGGACTTTGGGGGTTTTTTAATATTGTTTCGGTTTTTCCCCTTTCCACTACTTTACCGCCGTGCATAATAATTAAGTTTTCACTGAAATTGCTGACCAGGGGCAAGTCATGGGTAATAAATAAAATAGCCATGTTGTAAGTTTCCCTTAATTGCAGCAGGAGTTCTATAATTTGTGCCTGGGCGGATACGTCCAACGCCGAGGTGGCTTCGTCGCAGATTAACAGTTCCGGGTGTACCGCCATGGCACGGGCAATGGCGGCTCTTTGACATTCGCCACCGCTGAGTTGGTGGGGGTATTTGTCTTTATATTCCGCTTTTAACCCGACTTGTTGTAACAGTTCGACCACCTGTTCCCCGACACTTTCCCCCCTTTTTCGGCACAAAAGGCAAATAGTTTCTTCGATTGAGGGGCCTATCTTACGTCTCGGATTAAAAGAACCGACGGCATTTTGAAAAACCATTTGCATTTTGGTATATAAACGGTGCCATTGGGCACGTTTATAGTCGACGATGTCTTCGCCCCGATACAGGATTTGCCCGGCACTTACCTTGTGCAGCCCCGTTAAGACCTTTACCAGAGTGGATTTACCGCTGCCGCTCTCCCCGATAATGCCTAAAATTTCGCCGACTTCCATAGAAAAGCTCACCTTGTCCAAGGCTTTTACGGTATAGTCCCCTCTGTTAAATGTTTTACTGACCTCTTTAAAGGTTACCAAGTGTTCAGGCATAGAGTTCCTTTCGTGTACAAAGCACCCAATGATCCTCCCGAATTTCGCAGGCGACATTGTTGTAGGCGGCACATTTTTCGGTGCAGTAGGCACAGCGGTCGTAAAAGCCGCACCCCACATTCTTTAAACAGGCAAAGTGTGGCGGTCGCCCTTTTAAACCGACGGGTAAACCGCCGCCCAGTTTGGGTACCGCCGACAGCAACGCCCTGGTATAGGGGTGGGCCGGGGCGTTTAAAATTTGTTGCTTACTGCCGATTTCCACCATTCTGCCGCCGTACATCACGGCGATGGTGTCCGCCATTTTTCCAACCACCCCCATGTTGTGGCTGATAACAATCATGGCGGTATCGGTGTTTTCTTTAAGTGCCAACATTTCTTCGACTACCTGTTTTTGTACGGTGGTATCCAGGGCGGAGGTCGGCTCGTCGGCTAAAATAAGTTTGGGTTTTAACAGCATTGCCAGGGCAACCGCTACCCGCTGCGCCATACCGCCGGAGAGTTCAAAAGGATAGGCGTTTAATATGCGGTCGACCTCCTTTAGGCCGATTTTGTTAAAAATAGCCACCGCTTGTTCCCGCATGTCGTCGTAGGTCACGTTGTCCTGATGGCTTTGCAGAGTTTCTAAAAATTGTTTGCCGATTTTACGGGAGGGGTTCAGGCTCGCCTCGGGGTTTTGAAAAATAACGGCAATATCCTCTCCCATCATTCGGCGTCTTTCTTCTCGGGACAGGGTGCTCAAATCCTGCCCTTCAAAATGAATGCTTCCTGATAAAATGTCGGTATTCAAACCCTTTAAGCGGGCAATGGCTTTTACCATGGTGGATTTGCCGCAACCGCTTTCGCCTACAATGCCCAAAACCTCGTTTTCATTTAAATCGAAAGCGATATCCCGAATAATTTTGGTGTTGCCGTAACCGGCGCTGAGGTTTTTAACTTGTAATAAGGGTGTCATATCGTTGTCCTATCTATTTCTTATTTCTATGTTTCATTTTAACGGGGCGACGACAGCCACTTCCGTCGCCGCCCGTTTGTTTTTATTAACGGTGTACCCGCTTTGTTTATTTGGTGAGATCTTTCGTAACGTGGTAGTAGTCGTTGGCGTGGGTTTTAAAGCCTTTTACCGCGTCTTTATACGCAACCATCATGTTGTTGAAGCCGATGTAATCGAAAGCGGCATCGTCGATAGCGGCTTGTTGAATGTCGCCGACCAGAGCGACGCGTTTATCCATATCAAAAGTTTGCTGCAATTCCTTAAGTTTTTCCTGAACGACGGGGTTGTTGTAGTGTCCGAAGTTAGCTACACCGCCTTCCATCATGCAATCACTCAACACTTTGGAGGGTTCGCCGTTGGGCATGGTAACAATGGAATACATGCCGATGTCAAAATCGCCGGATTTAAAGTAGGCGGATTTTTCCGAAACGACCAGTTCGGCATCGATGCCTATTTTTTTAAGTTGCGCCTGCATTTCCGTTCCGATACTTTCCATCGCCAAACGCTTGTAGATGTTAAATTGTAATTTTAAGGGTGTGCCGTTTTTGTCGACAATGCCGTCGCCGTCACTGTCGGTATAGCCGGCGTCCGCCAAAATTTGTTTCGCTTTTTGCTCGTCGTATTCTCTGGGTTTTAAGACCGAATCGTTAAAGGGGGTAAATTCGGGGAACGCGCCGACCGCCGGGGTTACCGCCCCCTTTAATTGATCGATACAAATGGCTTTTTTGTCGATACCGGTCATAACGGCTTCGCGAACCGCTTTGTCGGGTATTCTTTCCAAATTAAAGTACAGCTGATAGGTACGGGGTTGTACGGTTTGGGTAACGGTAATGCCCTCTTTACCTTTTAGGCTCTCCGCCGCTTCGGGGCTCAGCTCCAGGGCGACATCCACCTCTCCCGTTTCCAGGGACATGGCCAGGGTGTTAAAATCGCTGACGTTGACATATTCCACCGCCGGGGTTTTTACGTCGCCGTTCCAATAGTTGTCGTTGCGAACCATTTTGACACGGGTTTCCGGTTCGAAGCTTTCAAACTTAAAGGGACCCGTACAAATCGGATTGTTATCGAAGTCCTCCGTGCCGGCCACGTCCACAATAACGGCGTCGGGATCGCAGAGATTGTCAATTAAGGTGGCGTTAGGTTCTTTGGTTTTCATGGTGATGGTATTGCCCTCGACGGTGTAGTCGATCTCCGTCAGGTAAGTGGCACGGTCGTTCATACCGCCGACCCGTTTTAAGGATTCCACCACCTTGTCGCCGGTTACCTTTTCGCCGTTGGAAAAGGTCGCTTTATCGTTAAGAGTAATTTTCCATGTAAGGGGGTCGATGTTTTCGTAGCTTTCTGCCAACCATGGGGAGGGACGCAGCTCCTCGTCCAATTTAAAAAGGGTTTCGCCCACGCCGTAACGCACGGGGTACCAGCCCGCCCAATCGACGGCAGGGTCCAAGGTGGCCAATACGCCGTTGGTGCTGCCGAATACAACGGTATCCGAGGTGCCGTTCTTGCCCTCGGAGGAAGCGCCTGTGCCGCAACCGGCAAGCAGGCTGACCGCTAAAATCAGGGCAAGCCCTACAAACCATATTTTTCTTCTCATTACATTCTCCTTTTCATTTAAATGAATTTATGGTAAACATCCTTAGATGGTCCAATCACTGCTCAATGATTGTTTTATATGGCTTCTTTGCGTTGTTTCGGGTCTAAGAGGTCTCTCACCTTGTCACCGAACAGGTTAAAGAGCATCATCACCCCAACCATTACCAACGAGGGGTAAATGGCCACCCACGGGGCGGTTTGCAAGTATTTGCGACCTTCGCTGATCATGGAGCCCCACTCCGCTTCGGGAACTTTGACTCCCAAACCGAGAAAGGATAACCCGGCGATGCCCATCATCATGCCGCTGATGTGCAGGGTTGCCGTAACAATTAGAGGCCCCATAATGTTGGGCAAAATGTGTATAAACATAATACGCGGGGAAGAGCAACCCGAAAGTTGCGCCGCCTGTATATAGGCCTCCTCCTTTACCGCAATGGTGGAGGAACGCGCCAAACGCGCGTACTGGGTCCAGGTAACTAAAAAGAGCGCCAGCATGGCGTTTAACAGCCCGCCGCCCAAAACACCGGCAACCGCAATCGCCAAAATAATATCGGGGAAGGATAAAAACACATCGGTGACACGCATTAAAACGCTGTCTACCCAACCGCCGTAATAACCGCCGACAATGCCCACCGCGATGCCCAATGTACCGGTCGCAAGAATTAAGGCAAAGGCGGAGAAGATAGATGTTTTAGACCCGACAATCACCCGGGACAGCAAGTCCCGTCCGTGGCTGTCGGTCCCGAAGGGATGTTCCCGCGAGGGCGGTTGTAACACCTTGGCGGTGTCGGTTGCGTAGGGGTCGTAGGGGGCTAAGCGTCCCGAAAAAAACGAAAGGATTAACAGGACGGCAATGAATACACATAAAACCTGAAAACTTTTCGGTAATTTTTTATAATTTCTCATAGCCCACCTAAATCTCTTTTATTTTCGGATTAAACCATGTGTAGGAAATGTCCGCCAATAAATTAACCAACATATAGGCAATGGCAACCCACACCACAAACCCCTGAATGACGGGGTAATCCCGGGTGGTAATGGCTTCCATAACCATAACGCCGAGTCCGGGCCAGTTAAAAATGGTTTCCACCACAACGGTACCCGCTAAAAGCGAACCGATGGATATGGCCGTCAGAGTCACCACCGTTACCATAATATTTTTAAGCACATGTTTGTACAAAATGGTTTTTTCTTTGATGCCTCTGGCTCGGGCGCCGACAACGTAATCCTTCCCCAGTTCGTCCAAAACCGCCGCCCGAACCTGCCGTATGTAACGGGAACTCATAACAATGGCCAAGGCGATCGCCGGCAAAACGGCTCCTTTGGGATCTCTGGTCGCCAATACGGGAAACCAACGCAATTTTAAAGCGAAAATGTACATTAAAATAATGGAAATGGTAAAGTTGGGAACGGCGTTGCCTACAAAGGTCAACAAACGTATAAGAATATCGTCGAATTTATCTTTACGAACGGCGGTAAGAATCCCCAAGGGAATAGAAACCACCAAGGTAAGGGTTATGGACAGGCTTGCCATGAGCATGGAGTAGGGCAAGGCACCCAACAATTTATCCGTCACCGGCAAACCGCTGATAAAAGAGGTCCCCAAGTCGCCCTGTAAAAAGTCACTCACCCAAGACAGGTATTGAACGAGAAAAGGACGGTTGAGCCCCATTTCTTCCTGAAGGGCGGCAACCTGCTCCGGCGAGGGCGTCACACCGCCGGCAGCGAGACGAACCGTTGCGGGGTCGCCGGGGGCAATGCTCATAAGGGCAAAGGTCATCAAGGTGATGCCAAAAAGCACGGGTACAAATTGCAATAGGCGTTTGAGTATAATTCTAAACAATTAGGTCTCCTTAACAAAAAAAACTCCTGATTCGAGGAGTTTCAACTTTTGCGGTGATTTCAATGCGATTTCAATCTTATTATTAAAGTCTGTCCTCGCAGAAAACTTCATATAAAGTATCCGTCTGACTCTTCAGAGATCACGGTAGCGGGACTGAGCGGATTTTCACCGACTTCCTTTATATAAAAATTTTGTATGAATTTACATTAATCATATGCTAATTTTTTAGCCCTGTCAACTGCGAAATACTTTGTTTTTACAGCTGTTCAACTTCTATACAAAATGTATACCTACAGTGGTATAAGTATGACTGTTAGTGGTTGCTAACCCCAGGCTTTGCCGTATTTTTCTTCTTCGTAAATACGATTGATAAGCTCGGTGTAGTTGCCTTGACTGTCGTAAATAATTAAAGGCGGCTCTACCTGTAAAAAAGCATTGCCCTTTTTTACCGCTTCGATGAGTACCAAATTGGCCTGCTTATGCACATAAGGGTGCACAAAACGCAGTTTTTTAATTTCGATATCCGCCTGACGCAAAGCGGTCACCACATCTCCCAAGCGATCCGCCCGGTGAATTAAAATGAGTTTACCCTTATCCTTTAAATATTTTTTAGAAAAATTTGCCAAATCTTCGACGGTCATCATTACTTCGTGACGGGAGACGGCTCTACTGCTCCCCTCGGCATGCTTACCGTGGGTTTTTTTCATATACGGCGGGTTACAGATAATAACGTCGTAATGTTGATAATTAAGATCCAACGCTTTCGAACGGATATCTCCCTCCCTGACGGTAATTTGATCCTCTAAACCGTTAAGGGCAACACTGCGTCGTGCCATATCCGCCATAACCGCCTGGACCTCCACCGCTTCCATGTTTTTTGTTCTGTCGTGACCCACCAACAATAAGGGGATAATCCCCGTGCCGGTGCCCACCTCCAACACCTTGGTTTTTAAATGAACAAAACGGGAAGCATACCACGCCAACAACACCGCATCGATTCCGAAGCAAAACAACTCCGTATTTTGAATGATGTGCAGACCCTTTAAATCTAAATTTTCGCACTTTTCGTTTTCTTTAAGATCCGTTACTTTCATGATATGTATCACTTTCCGATAAATTACAATACCTATTATATACCGCAAAAGCAACGGATAAAAGCCGATGACGGTGTTTATTGAGAACACTTTCATCAAAAAACACGGACGGGGCATAAAATCTTCGACTTCCGTAAGGATTGCTTTATTATCCGCCTTATCTTTGTTATAATAAAAATACTATGATGCAAAACGAAAGGGTCATTGCGAAACGGCAAGGCGGAAAAATCACCGAAGACCCGTCGCCCCTTTCGCAGACACAACCTTTTCGATGAATAAAGCCTTTAAGGGTACTCCGTGAGTGCCGTAAAACAACAGCGTAACGGATAACCGTTGCCAGCAATCAGGTAAATGGAAGGAAAAAGTTGCAATGTTTTGGAAAAGAAAAAAGAAAACCTCCCCGCCCGAGGCAACCCGAGAACCACTCGAACCACAGGTCGGAGGTAGCGAAAAATCGGATAGCGAGGCACCACCGCAGGTCGGTACGGACAAACAAACAGCCCCTATCGATGTCGTTTTACTGAAAGATGACCCGATACATCCCCAAACAGCCGACCCGCAGGAGGCAGCGGAACAACCGCCTGTTTCCGATGTATCGGAAGCGGTAAAAGAAACGGTGCAAGCCCCCCCTCCGGATCCGGAAGAGGTTAAACGCCTTGCTCTGGAAGAACAGCAAACCGTCAACTTGGAAAAAGTTGCCGCCGCTTTAAAAGAAATGGAAAAACCCCGTTGGGCGGCGGTGGATCAAGTTGCCATTCGCCAACAACGAATCGAAAGAAAACGTCAGGAAGAAGAACGCAAACGATTGGAGCAGGAACGGCTCGCAGAAGAAGCAAGGCTTGCAGAAGAAAAACGGCTCGCAGAAGAAAAACGGCTCGCTGAAGAAGCAAGGCTTGCGGAAGAAAAACG
>CAYFTR010000034.1:0-15380 GCA_964346185.1 uncultured Lachnospiraceae bacterium
CCAAAATACGAACAATATTGGTGAGATGTGCGGAAAATGTCGATAAACTCTGTTCAATACTTTGCTCGTCGCCGATATCCGCCAATACCTGATTATATAAATAAACGGTTGAACCTTCCTGAACAGGTATAAACAAACCGCATTTAACCATCAACGTCAGTAATCCGACCGTTTTTAAGGTGACGGTTTTGCCGCCGGTATTAGGACCTGTAATTACCAAGGTGTTAATTTCAGAATGCATGTAGATATCCGATGCTACCGCTGTGCGGGGTTCCAACAAAGGATGGCGTGCCTTTTTAAGATAAAAGTGTTTGCCCTCGGATAGTTTGGGTTTTGTTGCTTTTATCTCCAAAGCATAGGTTGCCTTTGCAAAAATAAAATCTAATTCAATCAAAGAGCGATAGTTTTCCAGAACAGCTTCTTTATGTTGTACAATTTCGGCACCTAACACCATTAATACACGTTGGATTTCAACCTCTTCGTCCATTTCCAACAATCGCAATTCATTGTTCAGTTCAACGACTTGGGCCGGTTCTATAAATAAGGTTGCTCCCGAACCGGAACGATCCAGTACATGACCCTTAATATGGGAACGGTACTCCTGTTTAACGGGTATGACATATCGATTGCTTCTTAAAGTTACAATTTTTTCCTGTAAGGCTTTATCGTTGTCCTGGGCGTTGATGATTCTTTCCAACACGTCGTTGATACGTCTGTTTTTAAATTGGATTTCATGACGAATTCGTTTAAGTTCGGGTGAGGCATCATCTGCCATCTCCGATTCACTTAGGATCGATTTTTGTATGGCATCGATAATGTCGGTACAAGAAACCATCCCATCGCGATAGTCCCCTAAATAATTCAAAGAATTTTTTTCCAAATCTTCATCAAAGTAATTTTGAACATCTTCGCCGACTTTTAACATCGAAGCGATGCGCAGAAATTCTTTGAAACTGAGCACCGCACCGATTTCCGCTCTTTTCAGATAATCTTTCACATCGAAAACATCGGTCATCGGAGGGGTTCCGTTACGTAAAATCATCTGTAAAGCCTCATCGACCGACTCTAAACTTTCCTTAACAAGATATGTTTCCGACAACGGCAACATTTTTTCGCATTTTGTTTTACCGCCGTCGGTTTTGCAAAATTGTTTTAAGTGTTCTTTAATTTTATGCAGTTCCAAAATACGCATACTTCTCTTATCCATTAATGAACTCCTCTATGTATTAGCCCGCGTGTTCTATTGGGTAAGTTTTCTATCCATTGTTCCGATTTAAACGGCCGCTCTTTACAATAGTGTGCTATGATCTTTTGTAGATCAGATGCTTTTTCTTCAGTCCAATAAAGTCGCCATTCGTCGCAAAAAGGCAAACGCTCCAGTTCCCTATACAGTGCCAACACGTGAGAGTTATACAGATGAATATGTCCCGTAGGGTCTTTATAGAGTCTGAATTTTTGATTTCTTTCGTCTGTTAAGCAAGCACCGTTTACTTTAAGACAAGTTTCGCAATGCCGCTCTGTACACGCAAAGGGACAATGATCCGTTACCATCATCTCGCTATATCCGTAAACCGGCAGAATGTAACTGAAACCCTCTCGTAAAACTTCCGTAACTTCTCTGATTTGGGTGTAATCCATCTCCATTGACAGTACCAGTGACGTGACACCGTCTTTCTCCAGATGGTCGATGGCCATATTATTAAAGATATTTAGTGAGGTGTCCCCTTGGACAGGTGCAATCTTTTTTCGTTTAAGCCAATACAAAACATCATAACTTTTGGCCGAAAATCGCCGGGGGTTCAAATCTGTTAAAATTTGTATCGAATTCTCCCATTTTTTCATAAAGTTATTTCGGATGACTTTTGGAAAAGTGATATTTAAATCAATTTTGTTCTCATATAAAAATTTTCGTTTATTGCGAATATTTTTGATGTCTTTATGATTGTATAAAGGTACAACCACTTCGTCCAATCCGTTCTCCGGCAATAATTCCAACTGTCGGCTATCTTTTAATTCCAAAGACAGTCTTGGTTTTTTTACTTTAGAATGTCGAATTTCCCTTTCAGGAAGAATATCCTCAACTCTTAGCTTTAGAAATGTTTTATTTTGGACATGTTTGCTTTTAGTTAATTTGTCCACAATTTTTCTCCTTAAAGCATTGAGTTCGCTTTTTTTAAGAAAGAGCCCTTGTGGCATATCAACCGTTAATTTTTTTAGTGTGTAGGGGTTATCTCCCAATTTTTCTAATTGATTTTTAATAAAATTTAAGTCAATCCCTCGGTTTTTTGCCTTTTGAGGTAAAATATCTACTTCAAACGACATAACAACATCTTCCGAAACTTGTACCTGAACGGGACACTCTTCTCGCAAAACCAAATGCAGACTTAACGGTTCTTTTTGTTCCGACAAAGGCTTTAGTGCCGCTTTTTCCAGAGCAGATTCCAAACTGTTGTCTTTTGTTTTAAAGACCTGCATCTGCTTTCGAATTTTGTAATTCGGCGGTAAGACGACACAATTTGATGATGTTTTCTCTAAACGTCGGACGATCCAACCTGTTTTTTGATCATCACCGAAAGCAATACCGTCTCCCGATTCCAAGGTTTCACCTTTGTGTAGATGTATTACCAATTTATGTGCACTTGCAACTTCAACCCGTCCTATTAAACGACCTTTCTTTTTAGCAATTTGTTGATTAAGTGTCTGCACATCTTCAAATAACAGCCCTTTTGTAAAGTCTCTGTTGAATACCGTTTGTAGGATATCCTCCGTTGCTTCGGCTTTACCGTCCAAAGCATTTCGATATGCCTTTGTTACGGCATAGACATAAGCAGGTTGCTTCATACGTCCTTCTATTTTTAGGGCATCAACCCCTACGTCAACAATTTTCTGAATATCGTTGACGGTATTTAAGTCCTTGGTACTGATTAACGGACCGGATTTAACAAATTGCCCCTGTTTATCGTACAATTTGTAGTTTTTTCGGCAAGGTTGAGCACATAGCCCTCTGTTGCCCGAACGGCCGCCAATAAGTGCACTCATCAGGCATTGTCCGGAATACGCATAACAAAGAGCACCGTGAATAAATATTTTTAACTCTATATCGGTTTCTTTGCGTATATCAGCAATCTCTTTTAAAGGCATTTCTCTCGGAAGTACAACTCGCTGAAAACCCAAATCTTCAAAATAGCGAACACCGGATAAACCGTACACTGAACCTTGGGTGCTGGTCTGCATAGAAAGCATCGGGTAATACTTACCTATAAGTTCAGTCAGCCCTAAATCTTGAAGAATTAAGCCGTCAATACCAATGTCGGCTAAATGGTTTAAAGTGTCGATAGCTTTCGGTAACTCGGAGTCTTTTATTAATATATTCATCGCTATATAAACTTTGACACCTTTGTTGTGACAAAGAGAGGAAATTTCTTCCAATTCCTTTAAATCGAAATTACCTGCTCGTCTTCTTGCGGAAAAATTTTTTTCTCCAATGTATATGGCATCGGCTCCGCCGTTTATTGCCGCCAGAACCGATGCCATATTACCTGCCGGCGCCAATAATTCTATTTTTCTCATAGAAGCACCTTCATATCACTCCATCTGTTTACAACAATGACACTCTGTACTTTTAAGAATATATCTCTAAGAATCGACACCCAAGACCGCTTACTGACAGTGTGTGTGCTGATTAGAGGAAATCGTTTTATTTCCCGATTGTTTAAAAGTACAATCGCTTCACCTATTTTTTCATTCCCTGTAATCGATTGTTTCAAGCGGATTGCTCCGTTTTCTTCATAGCAATAGGTTTCGTCCCATACATAATTTAACTGATACTTTTGTTTTTGATCCTCGGGTAAGCAACTCAATGTTTCTTTATCGGTTTGCAGATTCAGAAATTTGTCCTGTCGACTTCTCGGATTAATAACTCTATGAGATTCGGCATGCAGCACCTCATTCCAATCCAATAAGGAATAGAAGCGGTTAACTTGCTCAGTAAGTGCTTTGCTTTGTACAAATATTCCGACTCTGTCTTCCGCTTGTAACAAAACTCCGACAATTTTCATTTCTCCGATATCGCTAAAAAAAACAAAACATCGCCCAGCTTCGTCCGTAAATCCGGTTTTACCACCTCGTACCATTTCGTGATAAAACGGGTTTTTTCCCGGATACTTCCCGCTTCGGTCGTACTCTTCGGGAATTCGATCAGCGTATAGATTTAAATTCGAATTATACCATCGGTGTTCCTTACCCTTAAGTCCTTTGCAGGTGTACAAGGATGTGTTCATGACTTTGTTTAAAGTTTCCGATTTTAAACATTCCTCGGCGATGACGGCCAAATCTTCCGGTGTTGTGTAATGCTCCGAATGGTGTAAACCGTGGGGGTTGACGAAATGTGAATCCGACAATCCCAAACTTTTAACTTTGTCGTTCATCAAAGCAACAAAGCCCGCAATCGGATTTAGGGAGTCCCTTTTCTTACCGACATGATGGGCTAAGACCATGGCGGCATCGTTACCCGAAGGTAACATCAGTCCATATAATAAATCCATATAGGACAGACTTTCACCTATTTCCAAATGGGCTACGGAGCTATCCGGATCCAGGTTGTTGATCTCGTCACCTACTATGATCTTTTCGCTTAAATTTTTAACTTCATCGCAAACAACCAAAGCCGTTACGAGTTTTGTCGTACTGGCAGGATAAAAACGGTGCTTCGCTTCTTTTTCAAATAAACGATCACCGCTTTCGGTTTCTACGATTAATACACCTTCTTCGGTATCAAATAGTCCGGGTTCAATCACCGAAGCTTGTACGCACATAGGTTGAAAAAAACAAACCAAAAACAGGAACCATAAAATATATACTTTATCCTTATTTTTCATCAATCCAAGTTGAGCAATTGATCAAAGTATGATTGTCGTTGCGTCAATTTATCGCTGCTACCGATGACACAAAGATAATCGGTTTGATTGAAGGTATCAAAGATTTCCGCCAATTTTTTTAATTTTGCAAGGGTGCAGGATAACATTTCATCTCTTTCTTTTTGAAGATCCTCTTCGGTTAAACCGCTAAAATAACGTGTTTCGGCTACGATACTTTTATTGGCATCGCTAACGGGTACTTCCTTAGGACTGATAGATCCGATAATATATTTTTCAAGCTCTCGTTGACAAACATTCAGATTTTTAATAAAATCCGCCGCATTGGCATAGGTATTCAAAGTAGATGTAAGGTTCGGATCCCTATAAGATGTAAAATATAAATCGCCACCGAAACCGACACCGAAGGCGGCACCGTAAGCACCGCCCAATACGCGCAATTGCTTCCATAAATATTCCATAGAGAGCAATTGTTTTAATACCAACATCTCGCCACGATAAGCAAAACCGTGTTCAATAATATTAAAGCCTTTTGCAACGTATTGTACCGTTCCGCCGGTTTTAAAGCCTTCGTTATTACCGGTTTGCGGAAAATAAATACGATGTCGCTCTCCTGTATCCGAGTTTAAGGTTTTGATTAAGATTTCCGCTTTTCGAATAAGAGCCTCTTTTTGTTTTTCATGGGAAGTGATGCTGACCGTTACATTTTTACTTGTAAACAATCGGTTTGATAAAGCTTTAAAATGTTGTTCAATATTATAAAAATCTGCATCTGTCCAGTTAAAACCGCATAATTGTTTATAAAAATCGTAACCTCCGACCAACTCAAGGCAACGTCCGCTTTGAGAATAATAGCTCCTCAACCTTTGGGCGGCAGCCGTATGACCGGAATTAAGCAATTGGTTCTTCTTTGTCAGTTTAGCTTCTGTCAAGATATCTTTGATTAAATCCCGTTCACTGAATATACTCTCCTTGACAACGGATTCGGTAAGCTCAAAAAGATGATCTACATTTTCGTAAAGTGCTTTTCCGCTAATAACAAATTTGCCTTTATATTGTCCGGGATTTTGTATATCGTTATAGATATCGATATGTGTCGAAATACCACCGGTATAAAGATCGATTTGACGATCTAAGGTTTCAAAAGGATATTTTTTAGTGGAAACACCCGTTAATACTTTGTTGAACAAACCTAAGTACTGAATATCTTCGTAGGTTAGTGTTTCAATGTCAAAAATTAATTTGAAATAAATGATATCTTCTCCTGTACTGCGATAATAAAAAATATCGTAAGTGTTTTGATGAATCACCTCATCGACGGGATAAGCTTTTGCTTTTCGGTCTATTTCTTCCAAAGATAATTTGGGAATAGTCGCCAATGCTTCAGGGGTATCGGTTTCCTTTTGAAAGGCAATAAGTTTTCGATTCTCCTCCAAGAGCTTTTGTAATTGCTCCTCCGATAAATTTTTTTGGAAGGTTCGTAATTTTTCTTTTAATGCTTGGTCCTGTTTTTCTCCCAGATTTTCGTCGGGTCGCATCGTTACAACGGTGCGATGCTTATTATCGATTAAATTTTTCTTAAGAAGACTTTCAAACCCATCCGTTTTTAACCAATTTTTCAGTTCTCTATAAACCGTGCGGTATTTTAAATAACCAAAGGGATTGCCCTCGTAAAGCCATAACTCCAACATGTCCAAGCCGTAAATAAGCCCCTTGGGGTAGTTGCCGTAATCCGCTTCAACAGTTTCAAATTCCGACGCTTGAAGACGAGCCTTTAATAACTCTTTATCCATTCCATTTTTATAAAGATTGTTTAAAACATCGTTAACGGTGTCTAAAATCAGTTTTTTATGGTCAACCTTTGTGTTTTTTACGGTAAGTGTCAACACCGGTTGTTTTAAAGCCGTTGAAAAACCATAGTCGATATCTTCTGCAATTTTTAAATCCAACAATGCTTTTTTTAGCGGGGAAGCATTGGTATCCAATAAAAATTTTAGTAATATCTCCAATCCTGTCAATGACGTAACATTTTCTTCTAAGTCAAAAACATAACCGAGACTGATATAATCCCGATTTTGCTCTTTTATCGGTTCCGTAACCGGGTAGGTTACTTCCGTTTGCATCGGCTTTTGAGGTGCCATTTGTTTTTCTATACGGCTGTTTACTTCTTTCTTATCGAAATTGAACAGGTATTCCCGATCTAAGTAAGCCAGTCTTTCTTCCAAATCCATGTCGCCATATAGGTAAAAGTATGCATTGCTCGGATGATAATAGTTACTGTGAAACTCTATAAAAGCTTCATACGTTAAATCGGTAATATGATCCGGATGTCCCCCGGATTCATGACCGTAAATCGTATCGGGAAATAACGCACGAGATAAAGCACCATCTAAAATTTCTTCAGGATTAGAGTAAACCCCCTTCATCTCATTGTAGACCACACCGTTATAATATATCTCGTCTTTTTTATTTTCCAAATGATAATGCCATCCTTCTTGTTGGAACACATAGGGGTTATCATAAATATTCGGAAAGAATACGGCATCCATGTAGACATCCATCAAGTTATTAAAGTCTTTATTATTGGTACTGGCAACGGGATAAACGGTTTTATCCGGATAGGTCATCGCATTAAGAAAGGTGTTTAATGAACCTTTTACCAGCTCCACAAAGGGCTCTTTTAATGGGTACTTACGAGAACCGCATAAAACGGAATGTTCCAATATATGTGCAACACCCGTACTGTTATTTGACGGGGTTCTGAACCCGACATAAAACACTTTATTGGTGTCGTCATTTTGAATAGAAACCAGGCGTGCACCGGTTTGAATATGCTCGAACACACGTCCAATACTTTGAATCTCAGCAATTTTTTCTTGATTTATTAATTTAAAGCCATGGGTTATTTCGTTTATTTTCATTTGTTGTCCTTTCAATTACCTAATTTTCGGATTTTTTCCAAGTAATTCGATAACGTTTTTTCGTAGCCTGATTGTGTCGGAAAATAAAATTGTGTTCCGACAAGATCATCCGGTAAATACGGTTGATCGTAGTAGTGCTCGGGATAGTTGTGAGGGTAGTGATAGACCCTGTCGTCTTTTATACTTTTATCCCTATAATGTTTATCTTGTAAATGAACAGGCACTTTCCCGTCGGAATGCTTTTTGAGTGCTTCGCCCGCTCGGTTAATGGCCACATAAGAGGCATTGCTTTTCGGTGAAGCTGCTAAAAAAGTTGTTACTTGTGCAAGGTTTAACCGTGCCTCCGGCAGACCGATCATCTGAACCGCATGGGCTGCCGCTACAGCCATAGCTAAACCTTGGGGCTCGGCATTTCCGATATCTTCCGATGCTAAAATTACCAGACGTCTGGCAATGAAGTTAGGGTCTTCACCGGCTTCCAACATTTTTGCGAGCCAAAATAAAGCCGCATCGGGATCCGATCCTCGTACACTTTTAATGAAAGCGGAAATGGTATCATAATGGTTGTCTCCGCTTTTATCGTATTGCACACCTTTATGTTGGATACATTCAACGGCCGTTTGCCTGTCAACAATTAATTGTCCTTCTTTATTTTTTTCAGCGGTCAGTGCTGCCAATTCCAAAGCGTTGAGTGCCTTACGCACATCACCGTTTGCCGCGACTACCCAATGGTCAAGAGCTTGTTCTTCAATTACTATGGGATAGTAACCCAGTCCCCTCTCTTTATCAGATACGGCATTTAGAATAATTGCTTTGATATCCTGATCGGATAAAGACTGAAAAGCAAAAGTCGTGGAACGAGATAATAAAGGTGAGTTAATTTCATAAAAAGGGTTTTCTGTCGTCGCACCGATTAAAGTAATCAAACCTTTTTCTACGGAGGGCAACAGAGCGTCCTGTTGTGCTTTATTAAACCGATGGATTTCATCGATAAATAAAATGGTACGCTTATTATAGACACCTAAGTTGTTTTCTGCAACTTTAATAATCGCCTCGATATCTTTTTTTCCGGCCATTACTGCATTTAACTCATGAAAATCCGCCTTGGTTTCATTTGCAATAACACGGGCAAGTGTCGTTTTTCCGGTACCCGAAGGTCCATAGAAAATAGCTGATGTCAAACGATCCGCCTTAATTAATCTGTATAGGAGTTTGCCCTTACCTAAAAGGTGTCTTTGACCGACAAATTGGTCCAGTTTTTTAGGACGCATTCTATCTGCCAAAGGAGCGTGCTGTATCTCCCTAGTTTTTCTATTTATATCAAACATGTTTTCTTGCATCGGATGTTTCCTTTAAAATTGTGGTACTTTCTTCCGGACTCAGTTCAAAAAACTCGTGCAACCATATCTCGAATTTTTTCGATAAAAGGTTTTGTTCCATAACGCCTTTTTTGTATAGCTGATAGTCCCTTTGAAAAACCTCTAAAGCTTTGCTGTTTATCTCCGGAATACGTAACCGCATGAGGGTATTGGGGTAATATTCGTATAAATCCGATCCTAGTTTTTTAGCATAGGATTGAAAGTAATAAGTATACAATTGTGAGTTTAAAAGTAACATTAAAAAGCATTCATCTATGTGAACATATAAGAGTTCTTTTAAAACCATTCCATATACATCGGCCGAAAACAAGTTTCCCTTATCATCTATTGCAAAACGATTATGTGCAGCTTTGTAGGGGTAAACAATTTTTATTCTTTTAAATTTACTCAGAACTCTACCCCATTGTATGTGATACCAGGGCAATGTTCCTTTTTTTGTTTCACGTCGTCCCATTAAAATATCCTTATAGGGTAAGAAACGTTCTTCCAAGACTGGATATTTTTGAATTTCTTTTACTTCGTTGGGGTAAATTACTTTTAGTGACGGGCAATCAATCCTATAAGCATGTATATCTTTATTTTTTATCCACGGATGACTGAAAGCCGCAAGAGCCGTATTGTTCCTATCATCTTTAGCATCATAAATAAACGCTTTATCGCATCCTGTAATAATACCCTGAAAGCTTTCAACCAAATCGCCCAAATAAAAAAGTGATTTTGTCTCGATTTTTTTAATAATTGATGACGTTATCTCGTCATAAATACGCCATCCTTTTGCTTTTAACTGTTTTTGATCAGTAAAAATTTTTTTATAATAACGGTCTGTTTCAATCATTAGATCTTCAATAATCTCTAAATGTCTATTCTCTGTAGTATAATTGATACGTTTTGTTACAAAGCAAGTATTTGTACTTTTGTCTTTTTTTAATTGGATGATCGCCGGGTCAATCCCTACTCGTTCGATGGGACGAACACCGTTAAAATCAATAATCGTCTCAATAATGAAATGATTTGTTATAAAATTTCTTAAATCGGTGCCGTTATGTGCTTCCATAAAATACCTGGAAGTTAAAAAAACCAGACGTCCCGATTTTTTTAATAATTGTTGTGCCAATACAAAAAAACAATAGGAAATATCCGCTTTATCTGAATATACGGGTGCATACTGTTCCCTTAGTTTTTCACTATAATTTCGGTTAATTTCTTTATGTCCCACGTAAGGAGGATTACCGATGATGTAGTCGAAAGAAGCCTTTCGTTGATCGTCCTCATTAAAAAGCAACGCATCTGTTTGTTGTATATGCCGGGGTTGAACATAACAGTCCGATTTAAAGACCAATACCAACGAGCAGATTAAAACGGAGAGTGCATCCGTATCCCAACCGTGGAGGATGTTTTCCAACAATAGACGATGACCTTTTGGCAGATCGTCGGCAAAGTAATCTACTAATAGTTTGTCATAAACAGCAGACAGCAATTGACCTCCGCCACAGGACGGATCCAATACCTTTACCGATTTAAGAGGCTTGCGATATTTTCTTTCAAACAACATGTCTGTCATTAAATTTGCAATAAGTCGGGGTGTGTAAAAGACGCCTTTCGGTTGCTTTCCTACCGGCGGCAGCAACGCTTCATAGATTTGTGCCAAACTGTCGGAAGTGTTCGTGCAAAAACTCAAAGGCAATTCTAAAATTTCAAGGACGACCTCCCACATGGTATCGGAAAGTGGTAATCGCTCTTCGGGAAATATCGTAATATCCTTGCGTTTTTTTCCACTCCATAAGGAAAGAATAGCGGGAATAGTAAAATCTTTTTGCAAAATAACTTTAATCTCTGCATTCAATTCAATTAAATGTCGATCACTTAACCATTTTAATGTTACTGATTTCATTATAAAGAAAAGCATTTCCTCTTTGTTATGGAAAAATAAATATTGTGTGTATATTTTTTTAAGTTCCTTGACAAATTTATCCATACGTTTTTTCCTTTTTAATGATTAATGCTTCTTTTTCTTTTCTGGTGTAGGTTTTAATTTCGTATTCCCTTTGCATTGCTTCTTTTTTCGTTTCATAACATTCATAATACGCGACGACTACCGGCAAACGTGATCTAGTATATTTAGAGGCTTTGCCTGCGTTATGAGCCTTAAGACGTTTTTCTAAATTATTTGTCCAACCCGTGTATAAACTACCGTCGGAACATTTTAGAATATAAACAATATTTTTATTATTTTTCAATATAATAACCCGCCTGTTTTATTCATCATATCATTAGTATTGCCGGAAGTCATGTTTAATCATAAAAAAGCTCCCGATATCAGTCATATCGAGAGCTTTTGTTTAGGCTTGTTTTTCTTCCAACATCATGTCTTTGACTTTCATTAATCGGGTTATATTGCCCCGTTCGTTTTCGTCCAGTTTCATTTTGATGTAGCGAATTTGTTCCGTCATTTCCGGAATCATTACGTGTTCCAATGCATTGACACGTCTTCTGGTCTTTTCGATTTCATCCGCCAGCATATTACAGGTTTTTTCTATTTGTGCCAACTCCAACAAACTCGGTAATAACTCGGCCATATCTATAACCGCTTTATCTAAAGCAGCGGACGTATTGGCAAAACCGTAGGGTAAGTCCGATACGGAAACATCGCCGGTAAAGGCGATTGTCGGTACATCGACACTCATGATGTTCTGTCTGCCCAATTCCAAATTAACGGACTGAGCCGGAAACATCAAGGCTTCCCGCACGCTTTCCTCACCCATGCGTGCACCTGCAACAGCAAATTGAACCATATTCTTTTCCAAGATTTCTTCAACTTGCGTACGTAATTCTTTGTTTCTCCGTACCAGCAACATAAACCTTCTGACCATTTCGTCCCGTTTATCTTTTAACAGCTTATGTCCGCGGACAGCCATCTTTAAACGCTTTTTAAGACGGGTCAATTCCATACGTGTGGGATTGACTCGAACAGCCATAGACTACACCTCCTTTTTTTGTGGTGTAGGACAGAATTCGTCAATATAAGTATCTTTAATACGTTTCAGTTCTGTTCTTGGCAAGATCGACAATAATTCCCAACCGATGGTTAATGTTTCAAGTATGGTTCTGTTGGTATCAAACCCTTGAGAAATATAGCGTTCCTCAAATTGAGTTGCAAATTCCGCATAAATTTTATCTACATCGGATAAAGCCGCATCCCCGAGAATAACCGCCAGCTCTTTCGCATCTTTCCCTCTGGAGTAAGCGGAGAATAATTGGTTCATGGTGTCGGCATGGTCTTTACGGGTTTTACCTTCGCCGATCCCTTTATCTTTTAAACGGCTTAAGGAAGGCAATACGTTGATTGGCGGCTCCAGACCTCTCATGTGCAGTTCACGGGACAAAATTATTTGACCTTCGGTGATATAGCCTGTTAAGTCCGGAATCGGGTGGGTAATGTCATCCTCCGGCATGGAGAGAATCGGAATTTGTGTAATGGATCCTTTATTACCTCTAATTCTTCCCGCACGTTCGTATAAGGATGCCAAGTCGGTGTACAGGTAGCCGGGGTAGCCCCTACGTCCCGGAACTTCCTTACGTGCAGCGGAAACCTCACGCAACGCTTCGGCGTAATTGGTAAGGTCGGTTAAGATAACCAATACGTGCATACCCAATTCGTATGCAAGGTATTCGGCACAGGTAATTGCCATACGCGGCGTCGAAATACGTTCGACTGCAGGGTCGTTGGCAAAGTTCATAAACAGAACCGCTCTTTCGATAGCACCGGTTCGTCTGAAGTCCTTAATAAAATAGTCGGCCTCTTCAAAGGTAATACCGATCGCAGCAAAGACAACGGCAAAACCTTCGTCATTTTCCAAAACTTGTGCTTGACGTGCAATTTGTGCGGCCAATCGTGCGTGGGGTAAACCGGAACCGGAGAAAACCGGAAGTTTTTGACCTCTAACCAAGGTGTTAAGACCATCAATAGCGGATACACCTGTTTGAATAAATTCGGCCGGATAGTCTCTGGCATAGGGATTTAAAGGTTCGCCGTTAATATCCAACATTTTATCCGGGATGATTTCCGGTCCGTCGTCGGTGGGGCGTCCCATACCGTCAAAAACACGTCCCAGCATGTCCTGGCTTACACCCAGTTGAATACCCTTACCTTGAAAGCGCACCTTGGATGTCGGTAATTTTAACCCTTGGGAGGATTCAAACAATTGTACCAAGGCTTTGTCTTGGTTGATTTCCAGAACTTTACCGATACGTTTTTCGCCGTTAGCTTGTTCAATTTCAACCAATTCATCGTATTTGACGTTTTCTACTTCTTCTACCAACATCAATGGGCCGACAACTTCGGTTATTGTTTTATATTCTTTAATCAATGTTGCCACTTCCTTCCATTAATGTTAAAAACTCTTTTTCCAACTCACTTCTTATTTCTTTATAGGTTTCGCTGACTTTTTCTTCCGGAACGTATTTCATTCTTGCGATACGCTCTCTAATCGACATATGAATAATATCGTTGAAAGGTACATGGGCATCCAGTGCCTTCTGGCTCATATGGTACCAATCCAGGATGGTAGACAGCATTCCGTTTTGTTTATTTAATGAGGAATAGGTGTCAACATCATCAAATGCGGATTGATGGAGGTAGTCCTCACGGATAGATTGCGAACATTCCAAAGTCAGTCTATCTTGAAAACTCAAGGCATCAACACCGACCAACCGTACAATTTCTTCCAATTCGGATTCTTCCTGAAGAATCTGCATGGTTTCCTGAATTTGTTTAGACCAATTGGCATCCACGTGGTTGTCAAAAAACTCACTCATTTGTGCTGAATACAAGCTGTAGCTTTGAATCCAGTCGATTGCCGGGAAGTGACGTTTATGTGCCAAATCCGCAGAAAGGTTCCAAAAAACTTTTACGATACGTAAAGTAGCCTGAGATACCGGCTCGGAAATATCGCCACCCGGAGGGGAAACGGCACCGATAGCGGAAACCGCACCGTAGCGTTTGTCACTACCCAGGCAGGCTACATAACCGGCACGTTCATAGAATTCTGCAATACGGGAAGACAGATATGCGGGGTAGCCTTCTTCACCGGGCATTTCTTCCAGGCGACCGGACATCTCTCTCAAAGCTTCCGCCCAACGAGAGGTGGAGTCCGCCATAAGTGCAACCTTATAACCCATGTCTCTATAATATTCCGCAATAGTAATACCGGTATAAATAGAAGCTTCACGAGCCGCAACGGGCATATCCGAAGTATTCGCAATAAGTACCGTACGTTTCATCAAAGAGAGTCCGGTTCTGGGATCGGCCAATTCAGGGAATTCCATTAAAACGTCGGTCATTTCGTTTCCACGCTCGCCACAACCGATATAGATGATAATATCTGCGTCGGCCCATTTGGAGATCTGATGCTGAACAACCGTTTTACCCGAACCAAAAGGTCCCGGAATTGCAGCAACCCCACCCTTAGCTATCGGGAAAAGGGTGTCGATGACTCTTTGTCCAGTAACCATCGGTTCATCAGGTGCCAATTTTTCATTATATGGGCGACCGCGTCGTACTGGCCAAGTTCTCAGCATTTTAACTTCTTCAACGGTTCCATCAGCTTTTTCAATTTTTGCAATAGGTTCTACAATGGTTGCACTACCGTCAAACAACCAGGTTAATTTTCCTTCGATACCGTTGGGCACCATAATTCTATGTAAAACCGCTTCCGTTTCTTCAACGGTTCCCAATACATCTCCCGCGATAACGTGATCACCGACATTTGCAACGGGTTTAAACTCCCATTTCTTATCGTGGTTCAGTTTCGGTACGTCAATACCGCGTGCAATTCTATCTCCCGCTTGTTCGTAGATAGATGCCAACGGTCTTTGGATCCCGTCAAATATCCCTTCAATTAGACCCGGTGCCAATTCTACGGATAAGGGTTCGCCGGTTAAATAAACCGGTTCTCCCGGACCTAAGCCGGCAGTTTCCTCGTAAACCTGAATGGAGGCCATATCCCCCCTCAGCTCGATAACCTCACCGATTAATCGTTTGTCGCTCACTCTGACAACGTCAAACATTTGGACGTCTGCCATACCCGAAGCGACGATCAAAGGGCCGGCAACTTTTACAACTGTACCGGTTTTGTTTGTGTTTTTTATATTTTGGGCTTGACCCATTCTTTAACCATCCTTTCCATTACCTAGAAAATATCAGCGCC
>CAYFTR010000035.1:0-15284 GCA_964346185.1 uncultured Lachnospiraceae bacterium
AACAGAAAAATTAAAAGATGTCAAGAGGACCGTGTTAATTTATTGTAGGTTTGGAGAATCCAATTTCTATCAGGTTAAGTTAATACTTATGTCCACCTTCCTTGATGGACTGAAAGAATCGATATAAGGCATCCCGTTTGCTTCTTTGAAAAACACTCGTTGCAAAAGGAGCATACTCATATGTTTATTCTTTACCTTGTCCTTATCCACAGTATTTTTAATTTTATCCTTGAGCATATCGATTTGTTTTCGAACAGACTCTTTTCTATCGTGTTTTTTCTCTGCTCTACTTAATATCGGCGAATTGAAATCCGCGACGGTCATCACCTTTGATGTTACGATGGCGACGGACTTGGCAAGGTACCCTTATATTACAACCATTCTGGTAGGCGGTGTTCTGGAACACAAAACCCTTTCGTTAGTAGGGATCGATACCTACAAAAAAATTGAAACATTGCAAGCGGATATCAGTTTTATCGGATGCGATGCTTTCAATCATATATACGCATTTTCAACATCCACTATGAGGGCGGCCATAAAAGAAAAACTGGTCGACAACTCGGATAAATCTATCCTCATGTGCGACAGCTCCAAATATAAGCAAAAAAGTCTCAACGCATTTGCGAAACTACAAAACTTCGATTATTTCATTACAGATCGTCACAACGATCGTCTCAACAAATTTTTAAGCGAACAGCCGTTGAAAAACGTCATTCAATCTGTATAAAGGTGGTGGTTTAACACTTACAAGTCAATACTTTTATAGTAAACGGTTATATATTCAGCATTTTTAGTAGGAGGTTAATTACTATGAGCAAAGAGATTAAAGCAATGATTTTAGGCGATGCCATGATCGGTCACAAAGGGTTTGTGGAAGCATGGGATAAATACCTTGCGGGAGATTTCGGATCCGATGTCATCGCGGGAGATTTCGAAACAAATTGGGATCAATTACAGTACCGACGTCTGGAAGTCGAAAAGCAAGGTCCGGAAATCGAAGAAGTCGATGCGCTTATCGCTGAAAAAGGCGCGGACAGAGAAGCGTTATTCGGACTGTTTGTACCGGTTTCAAGCAAAGTGATGGATGCCATGCCCAACTTAAGAGTGGTTGGTGTATCCCGAGCGGGATTGGAAAACGTCAACGTCGAAGAAGCGACAAAAAGAGGGATATTGGTCTTTAACGTCAAAGGCAGAAATGCCCACGCCGTTTCGGATTTTTCCATCGGCATGATGTTGGCGGAAGCTAGAAACATCGGTCGTGCCCACGCCGCGGTTAAAAAAGGCGAATGGCAAAAAACCTTCTCCAACTCAGACAATGTGCCGGAACTTAATGGAAAAACCGTCGGTTTAGTCGGCTACGGTTATATCGGACATTTGGTAGCTAAAAAATTATCCGGTTTCGATGTCAATGTGATTGTTTACGACCCCTACATCGATGCGCAAGAATTACAAAAAGACGGTTGCGAAAAAGTAGAACTCAACGATTTGTTTAAACGTGCCGACATTGTATCCGTACATGCAAGATTAACGGATGCCAACAAAAAAATGATCGGTCAGGAACAATTCGACCTGATGAAGCCCACAGCTATTTTTGTGAACACCGCAAGAGCCGGATTGGTAGACTTCGACGCGTTAACAAAAACATTACAAGAAAAGAAAATTTTAGGTGCCGCCTTGGATGTCTTTATTACGGAACCCCTGGAAGAGGACAATCCCTTAAGAGATTTGGATAACGTAACCTTAACTACCCATATCGCGGGGACCACCTCCGACGCCTTAACCAACTCGCCCTTCTTATTATTGGAAGATGTTGTGTCCTTCTTAAAACAAGGTGATGCTAGGTTTATCGTTAACAAAGAAGTGTTGGATAACGACGACTTTAAAGCATGGTTGGCTTCCAAAAAATAAGAGAGAAAAACATGTTAGTTAACCTTAGAGAAATCATCCAAGACGCCTACAATAACAAGTATGCCCTGGGTTCTTTTAACGGTTATAATTTTGAAACCTTTAAAGGAACCGTCGATGCGGGCGTCGAAAAAAACGCGCCGGTCATTGTGGCCTTCGGTGCAAAATATTTGGCAAATATGAGTTTAAAAACCGCTTACGCCATGGTTAAAAGTATTGCCGATGAGGCAAGCATTCCGGTTTGTCTGCATTTAGACCATTGCGGCGATATGAATATTATTAACGAAGCGATTGATATCGGCTTCGGCTCCGTTATGTATGACGGTTCCATGCTGCCCTTCGAAGAAAACCTGGCCAACACCAAAAAAGTGTGTGAAAGAGCCCACGCAAAAAATGTATCCGTCGAGGCGGAGTTGGGCAGTTTGGCAGCCGGCGCGGAATCTCATGAAGGCTCCGCCGATGATAAGGAGATTTACACAGACCCGGACAAGGCAAAACAATTTGTAGAAGAAACACAAGTCGACTGCCTTGCGGTATCTATCGGAACCGTTCACGGTTTGTACAAAGGAACACCGGAAATCAGGATTGATATCTTAAAAGAAATCAACGAAAAATGCCAAATTCCATTAGTGTTACATGGCGGTAGCGGCACCCCGGAAGATGTTTTAAAAGCATCTATCGCAAACGGCATTTCAAAAATTAACGTCAATACGGAAATTTCCAAACAGGTTATAGACGATACGCTTAAATCCTTATCTGAGAAAAAGGTTCACTACAGTGTATTGTCATTAACACAAAGAGACAGCGTTAAAGATGTTGTAAAAAAATATATGGAAATTTACAAAGATTAAATCATAAGGGTCTAATCAATTTACTAACAGTATTTAAATAAACAAAGGGGAGCTTATGAAAAAATCAATTAAAATTTAGCGTTATTATTAGTGTTATCCTTAGTGGTCGGTTTTTTTGCCGGTTGTGGTGGCGGTAGCGGCAACGGCAACGGCAAAGACCAATCGGCGTCCGGAGAAAAAGTGGAGCTGATTTTAGGACATATTCAATCTGAAGAAGATGTTTGGCATAAAGCGTCTGAAGTTTTCAAAAAAGAAGTGGAAGAAAAGTCTAACGGAGAGATGACCGTAAAAATTTATGCCAACTCAACCTTAGGCGGCGATAGAGATATGGTAGAAGGTATGCAATCCGGTACCGTTGATATCGCGTTGGTTGCCGGAGTATTAGGAAACTTTGAACCTTCGATCCAATTATTGGAAATCCCTTACCTGTTTCACAGCGAAGAAGAATACGACAAAATCATTGACGGTGAAGTCGGTCAGGAAATCAAAGATAGAGTTTTAGATAAAGCGGGTGTTAGAATTCTCAGCTTCTGGGATAGAGGTCCCCGTCAGGTAACTTCCAACAAACCTATTAATACGGTTGACGATATTAAAGGTTTAAAAATTAGAATTCCTGAAATCAACGCAATGAAAGTTGTATGGGAAGCAATGGGAGCATCTCCGATTACGATGGCTTGGAATGAAGTTTACACAGCAATTGAACAGGGCGTTGTTGAAGCACAGGAAAACCCGATTCCTTTTATTTACAGTGGCGGCATTCACGAAGTTCAGGACTACCTGGCCATCACAAATCACAAATACGAATATGTTACCTTTCCGATTTCAGAAACCAAATGGCAAAGTCTGACACCGGAACAACAAAAAATTGTTGAAGAAGCGGCTAAAGTTGCGACCGAATGGCAAGATAAAGAAGTAGAAAGAATAACGGAGGAATTAACCAAAGAAATCGAGGAAAGCGGAGTGACCATTACCAAACCGGATACGCAATCCTTTATGGATCTTGCGGAAAAAGCAGGTAACGATTACGGTATGAGCCTGGATAAAGAGTTATACACAAAAATCTTAAAAGAGTTGGGGCGTCAATAGGCTTTAACGGCTCAAATCTCATAAAAGTAAAATAAAACGGGTGACATCGACATATCTGAAGCTTTAAAATATTTAAAATCGGATATGTCGACAACACCCCAATAAGCAGAGATAGAGGGCATATAAAAAAGCCGTCTCTCTGCGTGAAGGAGCCAACGAATGAAACTTTTCGAAGATTCTTTTATACCGAAAATGTATCGTGTCAAACAGCATCAGAAGACGGTTAGCCTGGATGATGTCGAAGGAGCGGTTTTACAACAGTCGGAAAAAATTTTATCGAGAATAAATAAAGGTGACAAAATCGGTATTGCCGCCGGAAGTCGCGGTATTTACGGGTACGATAAGATCATCAAAGCAACGGTAACGGCAGTAAAAAAAGCCGGTGGCAGACCCTATATTATACCTGCTATGGGTAGCCATGGCGGTGCAACGGCAGAAGGCCAAATGGAGGTTCTTGAAAGCTACGGCATTAATGAAAAAAAGATGGAAGCTCCGTTTCTGGCAACGATGGAAACCGTTGTTGTCGGTCATACACCCGGAGGCATACCGGTTCACTTTGATAAAAATGCCTATGATATGGACGGCATTATCCTGGTTAATCGCGTCAAACCTCATACCGATTTTAACGGTGTGATAGAAAGCGGTCTTATTAAGCAAATGGTGGTGGGGTTAGGTAAACAAAAAGGCGCCTCCGCCATTCATCGAAGAGGGGTTAAAGGTCTGACGGAGGGCATACCGGAATGCGCTCGTGTCATTTTACAGGATTGTCCCATATTAATGGGGGTTGCTATCTTAGAAAACCAGGAAGATCGCACCGCGGAAATCGTTGTATTACCGGCGAAAGATTTTGAGGAAAAAGAAAAATTACTCTTAGAAAGAGCAAGGTCTTATATGCCCTCTTTCCCTATTGAAAACATGGATGTTTTAGTCTTACAGGAAATGGGCAAAAATATTTCCGGAACAGGCATAGACCCTAACATTGTGGGGCGGTATCTCATACGTAATGTTGAAGACCAAAAACCGAATATTTATCGTATCGTTTGCCTGGATTTAACGGACGAAAGCCATGGGAATGCCATCGGTGTCGGTATCGCGGATCTGATTACAGAAAAAATGGCAAAAAAAATTGACTGGGAACCTACCTACATTAACACCATTACCTCCGGTTTTTTAGAAAGAGGCTTTATGCCCGTAGTCGCCCAAAGTGATCGGGATGCCATCGACATTGCCCTGAATTGTTGCAATCGCTTAACGACAAAAGAAAACGCTCGCGTAATTATGGCGAAAAACACATTGGAGCTCAAAGAAATTATCGTATCGGAAGCGTTACTTGAAGAGCTGAAAAACAAAGAAGGAATTGAAATTGTGGGTGAGGTCGAACTGAAATGGGACGAGCAAGGCTACCTCAGCCCGTTGTTTTAAGAAAAGCAAGTAATGGTTAAAGATTTAGTGGCATAACATTACAGTAGAGCAATAGCGCTGACATCAAAACCGTTGCTTGTTTTCAGAAAGATATAAGAAGCAAAATGAAAATAATAAGTAATGTATTGTAAAAAATACTCAAAAATCTATGTGCTTTTTTAATTGGTACGATGACTTTAGTTATTGTTCTGCAAGTTATTTCAAGATTTTCGGGAAGACCTTTCACATGGAGTGAAGAGGTCGGCAGATATCTATTTGTGTGGGTAACATTTTTCGGAATGGCCCTAGCGATTAAAACCGGTTCTCACACAGCTTTAACATTTGTTTTAGAAAAGGTAGACGATAAGACGCGAGGTTATTTGAAAATAGCCGGCTATTTTATGATGTCTCTTGTCGGATTGGTACTCTGTTACGGGGGCAGCAAACTAATAGCCATCGCCTCTGTTCAGAAAAGTTCATCATTGCAGTTACCGATGTCGTTCGTTTATTCGTGCATACCGATCTCAGGTGTTTTGATTATCTTTTTTTGTCTTGAAAATGTAATCGACATCTTAAAGGGTGATCGGCAGATCAGCGAATAGATATTTGTGATCTACAGAAAATGAACAGAAATTCGAGGTGATTGTAATGAATGTAGCTTTGTTAATGCTCATTGTTTTTATTGTATTGTTGGTAATCGGTATACCGGTAGGTTTTGCTGTCGGTGTTGCTTCTTTATCCGCTCTTTTAACATTAAACATACCGATTCATGTTTTTGCACAACGCTTTTTTACAGCGGTAGATTCCTTTTCCTTGATGGCGATCCCGTTATTTATGGTAGCCGGATCACTGATGAGTCACGGCAGTTTGACAAGAAGAATTGTAGATTTTGCATTGTCCATCTTCGGTAATGTACGAGGAGCCTTATCTCAAGTAACGGCGGCTTCCGGCATTATTATGGGCGGTATTTCCGGTTCCGGTGTTGCAGATACGGCTGCAATCGGTGCGTTGATGTTTCCGGAAATGAAAAGAAACAATTATGACGAAGCTTATTCCGCGGCCTTAATAGCGGCCTCCGGCTCGATCGGGTTAATTATTCCCCCGTCTGTCGCGTTGATTATTTATGGGGTGACCACCCAGGCGTCTATTGGGGACTTGTTTGTTTCTGGACTGGTACCCGGGGTTATGATCGGCGCCGCTTTTATGGTTTATTCCTATATTTATGCAAGAAAACATAATTTGCCTAAAGAAGACAGGAAAACCGGTGCCGAAATAATAAAACAGTTTAAAGAGTCGGCCTTATCTTTGGTTATGCCCCTGATTGTTATTATCGGTATCCGTGGTGGTTTCTTTACACCGACGGAGGGCGGAGCGATTGTCTCCGCATACGCTTTAATTGTAAGTATGTTTATTCACAGAGACGTTAAAGTTAGGGATTTGCCGAAAATTTTCCTGGATGCAGCCCTAAGCACTGCAACGATTGCTTTAATTATTTGCAGTACATCGCTATTGACATGGATTCTTGCGAGGGAACAAATTCCTCAGCAATTATCTGCCGCTCTCTTATCCGTGACCGATAACGCTTTTGTACTTGTGTTGTTTATGGAGGTTATTCTTTTAATTACCGGTATGTTCATAGACAGCGGGCCGGCGATTATGTTTTTAGCACCTATTTTAGCACCGGTTGCGACCGGTATCGGAATGGATTTAGTACAGTTCGGTTTGTTTATGGTTATTAATTTGACGATCGGGCTATTGACACCTCCGGTCGGTACGGCACTTTATGTATCTGCAGGTGTTTCTAAAGTTAAAATTGGCGATATATCCAGGAAAATGGTACCGTTTATTGTGATTATGATTACGGTTGCTTTAATGGTCGCGTTTGTACCCGGCTTGTGGAATATACTTTTATAGATTTTATAGTCAGTTTATTAAGTTATAGAGTTTTATACGGAACTTCATAAAAACAAAGCTGTGTGAATACATTGGGTTACATTGCGCCTGATAGATCAAGTTTCAAAGCATATGAAAGGAAAATTATTATGGCTACAGGACAAATTATACTCGCTTTTATTCTAGCTCTGGCATTTGTGTTGATTACAATTATTAAATTTAATATGCACCCTTTCTTCTCGCTGTTACTCGGCGGATTGTTGATGGGGGTGGTTTCCGGAATCGGTCTTTTGGAGATCTCCGGAGGTTTGGCGAAAGGTTTCGGCAATACCATGGCCGGTATCGGTATTTTAATTATATCCGGCGTTATTTTAGGTGAATTGTTGCACGCTTCAGGCTGTATGGAGGAAATCGCCAATTTGTTTATAAAAAAATTGGGGATTGAAAACACACCTTTAGCAATGAATATAACGGGATATTTGGTTTCCATACCGGTATTTTTTGATGCCGCCTTTGTTATTTTGGTCAACTTGGCAAAATCTATTTCCCAAAAGGGTAAAATTCCTTTTGTATCCTTAGTAGCCGCTTTAAGTGTCGGTTTAATTACCACACACGCAATGGTTATTCCGACACCTGGCCCGACGGCGGTCGCTGGTACCATGGGTGCCAATGTTGGTTGGTTTATATTTTACGGAATCATCACCTCTTTAATCGGTTCCATGGCAGGTGGTGTCATCTACGGGCGGTACTTAGGTAAAACGGCGGAGTTCAAAGATAATTTCGCGCAGGATTTCGAAACGACGGAAGTGGCTGAAACTAAAAGCGAAAAGGGCAAAAAACCTTCCGGCGGTATGGGGATCTTATTAATACTTCTTCCGATTTTATTCATTTTAGTCGGAACCATTGTTACCATGTTTGTGGAAAAAGAAAGCGCGATGCATACAGTCTTCGGATTTATTGGAGATAAAAACGTCGCGTTGATTGCCTCGGTGCTGATCAGCTATGCTGTATTAAAAGATTACCTCAAGAAAGATTTAAATCAAATAACTGCCGACGCGACCTCTCAATCCGGCGCGATCTTGGCGATTACCGGTGCCGGCGGAGCCTTCGGTTCGATTATCGGTTTAAGTGGTATCGGCGATGTAATTGTTGAGGGGTTATCGGGCATTACCGGATCTTCCGGTGCCGGCGTTGTCGTTATTTTAGCGGCCTTTATGATTTCCGCTTTATTGCGTATCGCGCAAGGATCCACAACGGTAGCCTTGGTGACCACCTCGGCTATTTTTGCGCCTATTGTTGCCGGCTTGGCGGGAACCTCTCCGGTATTGGTCGGCTTGGCCATTTGTGCCGGCGGCTTAGGCTTTTCCTTACCTAACGATTCGGGTTTCTGGGTTGTAAACCGTTTCTCCAACTTTACGACACAACAAACCTTAAAAGTTTGGACGGTCGGCGGTTCCATCTCCGGTATTGTTGCGTTGCTCGCGGTGGTTGTATTAAGTTTTCTGTCGGGTGTTCTTCCGGGATTGATGTAGTTTGTTAACGGTTATTTAGAAAGGGGAGATGAACTTGTATATTGTAGCGATTGATGTCGGTACTTCTTCGATGAAATCCGTTTTGTACAACGAGGGTGGAAAACTTTTAAAAGTTTTTATGCACGAGTATTATTCGGAGTATCCGCATGAAGGGTATGTTGAGCAAGACCCCCTTACTTGGAAAGACGCCCTGGAGGACGTACTTTGCAAAATGGGCGACTATTGCTTCGAGCAAAATTTAAAGGTGGATGCCCTGTCCGTCACCTCACAGAGATCTTCACTCATTCCCGTAGATAAAAACGATAAGCCGTTGCATAAAGCAATTATGTGGCAGGATAAACGAACCTTGCCCCAATGCGACCGATTAATCGAGAAGTACGGTTTGGATTGCTTTTATCAAAAAACGGGTTTGCGTATTAATCCTTATTTCGTATTACCGAAAATATTGTGGCTACAAGAAAAAAAAAGGGAGATTTTTGAGAAGTCGGTTAAATTTATCGGTGTTATGGACTATGTTGTTCAATTACTGACCGGTGTTTATGTGACCGATCATTCCCAGGCGTGTCGGACCTGTTTAATGGACATTCAGAACTTCAGTTGGGATTCGGAATTGTTGAAATTGGCAAATATTCGCGAAGATCAATTGCCGAAATTGGTAGCCCCGGGTACCGTTGCCGGGGGATTGGTTTCCGACCTTGCCGAAAGAGCAAAGATGGAAGCCGACATCCCCGTTATTTTGGGCGGTGGCGACCAACAAGCCTCCGCGATCGCTTTGGGTGTTATCAAACAGGGCTCGGCCGAAGCCAACACGGGAACCGGATCCTTTGTACTTTCCGCAGTCGATAAGCCCTATTTCGATAAAGAAAACAGAGTCTTGTTGCAGGCTGCCGCTATTCCGGGAAAATGGATTATGGAAGCCGGTATTTTTAATACCGGTGCTGTTTACCGCTGGTTCAGAAATAATTTTTATAAAGAACTGGAAGGTCAAGAAAATATTTATCAGGTTATGAACGAAGAGGCTCAAACCTCCGGACCCGGTGCGAACGGTATTATTATGATACCGCACTTTCAAGGAAGTGCCGCGCCTTTTTGGAATCCTTTGGCAAAAGGTATGTTTTTTAACCTGTCTTTGGATGACACCAGAGGAGATTTTGCCCGATCTATTTTAGAGGGGATAGCCTTGGAGCTTGCCGCCAATATCAAATTAATTCAAAAAATTACAGGAGATTTGGCCGTTGTTTCCGTTGCGGGCGGTATGACCAACGCGGATTTGTTTTGCGACATTCAGGCAAATGCCTTCGATCGTAAGGTTGCCAGATACGAAAACCCCGAGGCGAGTTCCTTAGGCGCGGCGATGATTGCCGCCGTATCGTTAGGTGTTTATAAAAATTTTGAGGAAGCCTTTAATAAAATGGTCGGCGGTAACCCGAAAATATTTGAATCGAATGCCGATATGGTGAAGATCTATCGTGATCTTTATATTAGAAAAATGGTTTTATACGATGCGGTGAGCGTCGGTGAAGTCTACGATGCGTATGTGGAAAATTAAAAAAAAGAGTTTGTACCGATAACGGTGCAAACTCTTTTTTAATCGTGCGTGACTGCGCAATCAATTAAACCCTACAAAATTTCGCGGTAAATCCTCGGCAAGCCATAAAAGAGGTCGTTGCTCAGATTTCGCGTTTGTTGAAGCCGTGCGATAGAGCGCGAGACCGCGTTCCACGCCCTGTCGGACGAGGAATTTCTGTCCTCGCCCTATAAAAACCTTCAAACAGCACCCCTTAAGAATAAATTCTTAGATGGTGCTGTTTCTTCGGTTTTCGCGCGGCTTAGTTAGCGCTCAAACTCATCTTCTTTTTTTTCGTGAAAGATGTCGTACATATCCCAACCGTATTTTAGAGCATCGATGGCACGCAGCGGATTTTTAATCCAAATAGCGTCGTCATAACTCTTTAAGACATCGGCATTGCCGTAACCCCACAGGGATAAAACAGGCAAGACGCCGGCGTTTTTAGCGGTTTGGTAATCGACGGAACTGTCGCCGACATAAATGCACTCCTTCGCTTCGACGCCTAATTGCTCTATGACGTGCAGCAGCGCGGTGGGATCCGGCTTTCTGGGAAAGCGTTCGCTTTGTCCGACGATAATTTTAAAAGGCCAATGGAAAAATAATTTTTCGATGATAAATTTTGCCGTGTCTTCCGGCTTGTTGGTTACAACGGCACAGGGTATTTTTTGATAATTCAGGTAACGCAGCAAATCTTCGATACCCGGATAGGCTTTGGTACGGTGGACGCATTGTCGGCTATAGTAGGACATCATTAAATCCGTAATGTTATCGATAAATGCGGCATCCTTGGGGTGGTCTTCCGGAAGGGCACGCATCATTAAATTACGGACACCCCGCCCGATGAGCTTGCGGCCTTCGTCATAGGTATGTGTTGGCAGTCCGTGATCCGTTAAGGCTTTATTGACGGCGTCAATCAGGTCTTTGATGGTATCGGCAAGGGTACCGTCCAAATCAAAAATCATCGCTTTGTATCGGTGGTTATATACTTGATTCATACAGGGCTCCTTTTTTAATGTTATTTGTCGACCGATTTATTATTGTTATTATACCATATTTAAGGTGGAAATCGTCAGTCCGTTCCGTTACTTAAAGAAACATAGCGGTATAAAAAGTGTATAATAAAAAAGGTTATAATTATATGAAGGAGCGTAAAAGATGGAAAATTTATTAACGGCGAGAAGAAATAAAGCGTCGATAATACTTAAAAAAATGGAAAAACGCCATTTTACGGGTGTTTACGTCGACTCCAAGGAGCAAGCTCTCGAACAAATAAAAGCATGGATACCTGAGGGGTCTACCGTTGGTATGGGCGGTTCCGTTACTTTGGGGCAAATCGGCGTGACGAGCCAATTTTTAAAGGAGCACTACAATTATATTGACCGAAAACAAGGCACTACCTTTGAAGAAACTAGAGCGCTTATCGCCAAAACTATGACGGCGGATACATTTTTAACTTCGGTTAATGCGTTAACCCAAGAGGGGGAACTGGTAAATGTAGACGGAATCGGCAACCGTGTGGCTTTAATGGCCTACGGTCCGAGGCGGGTTATTGTGGTGGCAGGGATGAATAAGGTCGAAAAAACATTGGAAGCCGCCATCGACAGAGCCCGAAATGTTGCGGCGCCCGCCAATGCGGTACGGCTTAATTTGAATACGCCCTGCTCGGCAACCGGAATATGCTCCGATTGCCACAGCGACGACTGTATTTGCGCGAGTACGGTGATCACTCGACATAGCAAGGTGCCGGGACGTATAAAGGTTATTTTAGTTGGTGAGGATTTAGGTTATTAAAGAATAGCGTGTTGGGAATATTAATTTCACAGAAAGCTTCATACTAAAGGCAAAAAAGTCTTCGGCACACTTGGGTATCTGTGTGTTCGAAGACTTTTGCGGTTATCGCGTCTTAACAAGCTTTCGGACAACGGTTTTTATTGTTATGATGTCTCACGAATACTTTTTAACAAAGATTGTAAGTACATTAAAGTTAAAATGGCAACAGAAAACTCCGGTGTTAATTTGGAGATTAAGCTTGTCAGCAATGTATCGCCCAAAGTGGTTTTTGCACCGACATACAAAACGTAAAAAGTGGTAAAGTCCACCAGCGTGCTCGGTTTAAAATCGACCGGTCCTTCTTTAAACACTTCCGCTATTGTTTTTTCGTTTTTTATGACCTGCATATGCATTTTGGTTAGGTCGTTTAAGTTTTTTAAAATTTCCAATATTAATCGGTCGGGTTCGTAGATGGTTAATCGTTCGATACCTACACAGCGGGCGGTAATATCGAGCATGTTTGTTAATAAGGAATCGTTTTTAGAATATCGGCATTGGACACACAGGTTTTCAAAGGCAACCTGCCTTTGCGCGTCGGTGTGGTCGGGTTCCAAACCTAAAAGTCGTTCTACTTTTCGTCGTGCCGCGTCGTTACGCAACGGCTTTTTCATATAGGTGCTCAGCTTTTGGTATAGGGGGTGGGATTTGTTAAAATCCAAATAATAATGTTTCCCCTGTAGGTAATTTAAAGCACGTAAGGTGTCCAGATAGCCCATGGTAATGTTGCGGGTAATAATGTCTTTATCGAATTCCAGGGTTAAGCCCAAAAACTCCGAGTTGCTGATAACGGTTAAACGACTGTCGTTTTCCTTAATTTTTTGACGCAGACCCAAAGCGGGAAATTCGACGGATATAATATCTTTGCAACCTTGATTTAATAAAAAATTAATCGGAACGTTGTCATAAAAACCACCGTCAATGTAGGTGGCGCCGTCTATTTCCGGCAATTTAAATATCGGTAATGCGGCGGAAGCCATTAAATAGTCGTGGAGTTTACCCTCGGGGATGTCTTCTATCATCAGCTGTTCGGGCTTAAAGGTTTTTAAATTAACCGTGACCAGTCCCAAACGAATGGGGGAGCGCCGAATTTTGTCCTCGTCTAATAAGTTGACAAGATTGTCGCGCAAAGGGGTTACATCGAGTCCGCCGTCAAAAATATCTTTAATAAAGGACAATTGAAGATTTCTGTCGGATGTCAGGTCTCCCTGATCGACGTATTTTGATGTCATGGAGCTGTTTAAGGCAATCACGTCGTTGATGGTTAATTTTTCCCAGAAATCTAAGGCGGCATCGTAGTCGTTTTGCGCGATTGCCGCCGCGTTCAGCGCGCCGACAGAGGTGCCGACAACAATGTCGACGGGTATATTTTTCTCGAGCAGCGCTTTCCATACGCCGATTTCAAAAGCACCTTTGGTGCCGCCGCCGCTTAATACCAAACCTTTTCCGTTCATTTAATCGGTTATTCTCCTTGTTCTTTTTTTTCTTTTAAAACCTCCGTCAGGCGATAAGCAACTTGATTGATATTGTATGCGCCCGCTACTAAAACCAAATCACCGCTTTTTAAATTATCGGCTAAAAATTTTACAATCGTGTCGAATTCGGAAAACACAACGGTCGGGGTTGCGTGCTCCGCTTTAACACGTTTCGCGATGTCCTCGGAATATATATTCCATTTGTTTTCTTCTCTGTCGGAGGAGATGTCGTTTAAAATTAAAAAGTCCGCCTGAGCCAGAGACTCAACAAACCCGTCCAGTAAATAGTAGGTTCGCGAATAAATATAGGGCTGAAACACCACCCATAATTTACGGTGTTTGTGGTTGCGACAAGCTTCTATAACAACCTTTAACTCCGTGGGGTGGTGGGCGTAATCTTCATAAATATTAATGCCGTCAACTTCGCCGCAAAACTGAAAACGCCGTTTGGCGCCCTTAAAACTTTTTAAGGATTGTTGAACGATGGCTAAAGGCACGTTGTAATAATCGCAGCAGGCAATACATGCCAGGGCGTTTAATACATTGTGGTTGCCGGGTACCTGTACGGTAAAAGAGCCGTACAGTCGGCTGTCTTTGTAAACATTAAACATCGGATTGCCCTGATCGTCAAAGGTTATATCGTCGGCGCGCCATTTATTGTCGGCATTAAACCCGTAAGTCCAAATGGGGGCGGATAACCCCTCAAGGGCATCCAGCACATTCCGGGAGTCGCCCCAGGCAATAATTAAACCTGAGTCCGGAACAATCGATGCAAATTTTTTGAAAGAAGCCTGAATTTGAGACAAGCCTTCTGTAAAATAATCCAAATGTTCTTCTTCGATATTGGTGATAACGGCAACTTGGTGATCTGTATGTAAAAACGAATCGACATATTCGCAGGATTCAACAATAAAATAATCGCTCTTGCCGAGGCGTGCGTTACTCTTAACGGCCTCTATAGTGCTCCCGATGCTGATGCTGGGGTCAAACCCCGCCGCCATAAGCGCCGTGCCGATCATGGAAGAGGTTGTCGTTTTACCGTGGGTACCCGCCACGCCGATCGTCTGTGGGAATACCGCGGAGAGCAGCCCTAAATAATAAGAACGTTCGATCTCTGGAATACCCAAGGCTTTTGCCTGTTGCCTTTCCGGATTGTCTTCGTGGATAGCGGCGGAATAAACCACTAAATCGATCCCCGAATGAATATTGTCACGGTGATGCCCTTTATGAACGATGGCACCCAACTTTTGTAATTTTTTTGTATAATCCGACACGTTGATGTCGGAACCTTCTACATGAAACCCCTGACCGATGGCCATTTCGGCTAAGCCGCTTAAACTGCTGCCGCCTATACCGATAAAATAGATCGTTTCTATGGGTTGATCGTATTTTGCTTTTAAGAATTCTTTCATTATCAGCCTCCCTGTTCGTCTTCTTATTATATATCGATTAATATCTTTAGTACAAGGGCTTCGCGAGAAGGCTTTATTTAAATAAGATTTCAATGAAATGTGAATTGGTTTGGGTTTATAAAGCGGCAGCCCCGCGACGGCGCAAATTACAGCTTACGAAAAAAATCGGTGCATGGCGTTTGTGGTATAATGACAAAGTAATAAAAGGAAAAAGCTTTTATAAAAAAAGTAGTGTAAAAGTCTGGCACCCCCGGCGGGAATCGAACCCACAATTGTCCCTTAGGAGTAGACCCGATACGATGAAACCAAGTGCAACACAGTGCAAGAAAATC
>CAYFTR010000036.1:0-15272 GCA_964346185.1 uncultured Lachnospiraceae bacterium
GTCTTATATAAATAATGAATATTTGTCTAACTTAATTTGACAAAGCAAAAAATATAAAACATTACCCATAATTGCCTCACTTCCCGATAAATGCTTATATTCTGATTGTGCCTTTAAAGATTTATCGTTATTACAAGAAGAATTCTATGCAATAAATCTTTATCAATACAATTTTTCTGTTGAAGAAAGAATAGAAGCTATTAAGCTATTATTATACAAAAATGACTTACTTACGATCAGAAATATTATTGATGAACTGGGCATTAGTAAAAAAACATGTTTAAGTGATATGCAAAAAGTACTGGAACATTTAAGTGAAAAAGGTGTTTATTATAAAATCTCAAATAAAGGCTATAGTTTGGAAATTACTGAGTCATTTAGACGAGATCAGTTAATTGCATTTATGCATTCAAGATTACAAATTATGGGTAGTTATAATTTTTCTTCCGGTCTGGACGTTTGGATTTCAAAACAATTAGAATTTCACAAAACGGTTGATAACTTAATTCCCATCATTTTGGATTGGCAAACCGAGTGTCGTATTAGTATTGATGGCGTTCAATTAGATCAGCTTTTATGGGTAGTTTCAGTCATTATTATGCGATTTAATAACAGATACATCCTAAAAAATTTCCCGTCATTACATAAAGCAAAAAATTTTTATCTTGCAGCAAATTTAATGAAAAAGTTAGATATTTTACTTAAAGGCTCTTTTACAAAAGCTGAGGTGAATTTTCTTGCAACGTATTTAGATGGTTTAAGATTAATCTCTGAAAACAACAGCATTATAGGTAATGTTCCACTGGATATGGTTTTTCAACCTTTTTTAATGAATATTTCGAAGCAAATTAATTTAAATCTTTCGAATGATCACATTTTAATTGCTAACCTCATATCTCATACAAAAAGATCATTATCAGTGTTGATTTCAGATTCATCTTGCGAAATTTTGATGTTAAATGAATTGAAAAATGAATATCAAAAATTATATCAAGCAATATGTGACAATATTTATATTTTAGAACATAGTTTTCGCTTTTTATATAATGATAAAGAAATTATGTATCTCATGTTGCATTTGGTTGCGGCAATTAATAGAAAACTCCAACTGGATAACGAGATAAGATTTCTAATTGTATGTGACTCAAGGATATCCGTATGCACTTATTTAAAAGAAACCATCTCTTACTATTACAACGCCTCATCAGTTGAAACCATTTCTTCCTATAACCTTTTTGAGTATTTAAATGATACGGATTTGCAACCTGATATCATTATTGCAACAAATCCCATTAAGATTGAGAACACACCGGTAGTTTACATTTCTGTACCACTGCAACTAAATGACATCATTCATATCCAAGAAGAAATCTTTTCTATAAAAAAATTCAGCACACATACATTGCATTCAAAAGATGAAATTTCCTCGGAAGTTAATTGTTTTAATACAAAACCTACATGTAAAATTAATACCGTTATTAAAAATAATCTAATTCAATTAGATGTAGATACATTGTGTTGGGAGTCATCAATTAGATATGGAGCCAATATTCTTTACGAAGCCGGTTTAGTTTGTAGAAATTTTGTTGATGCTCTATTAAAAAACATAGAAAAAAACGGACCCTATTTTGTTTTCTGGAAAGGTGTTGCTCTCTCCCATACTGCTACTGATTTTAACTCAAGTGAATCCGCAATTGCAGCCAGCTTTATCCGCTTAAAAACACCCGTCTATTCCGGACATGAAAAAAATGACCCTGTAAAATACATTATTACATTATCCGAATTTGATACAGAAAAATATTACAATGAATTTAGCCGTATCATTAGTTTTTGTTCTAACCGAGAGGTTTTTTTCAACTCGATCAAGCAAATACTGTTGGCGAAGCCTATCATATCATTGAAAACTTCAAATAATAAATTTATAAAATGACAAAAATGTTTTCATCAACCATAATTAAAAGTTAACTATCATCTGACTTGAATAAAGTAAGGCTTTAGGCAAGTATTATATGTTGCCAAGCAACAACATTTTTTAAGTTCTCAAAGTAATTCTTCCAAATATTTATATGAGTGAATTCTGCGGTTTATCACCAGACATACCGACAATACAAAAACCGGATTAATACACCTGTATTAAATCCGGTTTTTGATTCGGTTCACTGCATATAGCCATTCGATAGTGTTGTTTCCAGGCTAGCCCGTACAATTCGATTTGGCTCATCGGAATGCCTTCCTGAAAGACGGTACAACGTCGCTCGTTTTTTCCGATTTTAAAATAATTCATCGGCAAGGCGAAGCCCAACCCCGTATACTTCATGTAGCTTTCTTTTTTCGTCCATAAATCATAAAAGCAATCGTGTTGATTGTATACGGAAGTCTGCTTAAGTTCTCTTACTTCTTCTTCGTTAAATACTCTTTGTGCAATCGCCATGACATCTTTATCCGTATCGATTTTTTGTAAATCGAAACCGACAACTCTGTCGGAGATGGCAATGCCCACATAATCGCCGGAATGACTGGTGTTGTAGTGAAGTCCCTCTATGTTTTCGATATAGGGCTTTCCGTAAGGGTTCTTTTTAATGATCGGCTCTTGTGTATAGCCTTTATTTTTGAGTATTCCGGAAAGCAGATTTTTTGCAACTTTGCTCTTATTTTCCGTTTCTTTTTTAGTGGTGATATATATTTCTAGCATTTTATCACTCCTTTACTTTTTAGTGATGAGTCGGTGTTTTTCCTCCAACAGCATACACGACTTCGTGAAAATCTCCGTATTCTTTATAAAAATTCTATGTTAAAATATTTCGGAAAGGAGATAACCATGAATACAATTGACGCAACCGATCTTTACGAATACCTCCCTCACAGCAATTGCAAACGATGCGGCGAGGAGAATTGCATGGCTTTTGCTGTAAAGTTGATGGCGGGCGAAGCCCTTTTGTCCCGTTGCGGTCCTTTACGGCTTAAAGCACAGGAGCAAAACTTAAAAGCCCTGAAGGCCATGTTACATCAATAGGGTCTCCAATTCTCTAATCAAAAATACGGTAGATCCGCTCAATGCTTACCGCACGATTTGTTTTGTCATCTACCTGTATGCATACACCGTTTAATTGCCACGGCTTGCTTTTTTCCTGTTTAAAATGACGGTTTATTTTGGTTAAACTGTTGTTGATAACAACATCTTTCCCGACACCGATGACACCGTTTAAGGCACCGGTCATTCCGAGATCGGTAATGTAAGCGGTGCCGCCCGCCAACACTCTGGCATCTGCCGTTTGCACATGGGTATGGGTCCCCACCACGGCGGTTGCCTTTGTGTCCATAAAGTAACCGAAAGCAATTTTTTCCGCGGTTGCTTCCGCATGAAGATCAATCAACAAAATATCGCTGTTTTTTTTAATTTCCGGATAAAGGGTGTTCATCGTATAAAAACAAGGCATCAACGCCGGCATCAACGCATCGCCGATTAAGTTGACAACGGCAACGGTTTTCCCGCATTTTTCAAAATAAGCCACACCTCTCCCCGGACAAGGTTCGGGGTAATTGAGGGGTCGAACAATCTGAGGGTAGTTGTCGATATAGTTTTCCGTTTCCAATTGGTCCCACGCATGGTTGCCGAGGGTAATGGCATCGACCGGCAATTGCAGCATTTCCTGAGCGTTTTTTTCGGTGATGCCCCTGCCGCCGGACAGGTTTTCGCCGTTTATTACAACAAAGTCCGCCTTAAATTCCTCGACAAGGGCGGATAGTTGCTCTTTTAAAAGGGTACGCCCCGGGGTGCTGCACACGTCTCCGATCATAAGTATGTTCACTGGTTCCTCCAAATAAATAAAGGGAGATTGTATCTCCCCCTTTATGTCATATTTATTTTGCGTATTCCACTGCTCTGGTTTCCCGAATAACATTTACTTTGATATTACCGGGATATTCCATCTCGGATTCTATCTTCTTAGCGATGTCGCGGGACAGCATTACCATGTTGGTATCGTCGACGGAGTCGGGTTTTACCATGACTCTTACTTCTCGACCTGCCTGAATAGCAAAAGATTTTTCTACGCCATCAAATGATGTTGCAATGTTTTCCAAGTCTTCCAATCGTTTAACATAAGAAACCAGGGTTTCTCTTCTGGCGCCGGGTCTTGCCGCCGATATGGCATCCGCCGCCTGAATAAGAATAGCTTCTATTGTTGTTGTTTCGCAATCTCCGTGGTGAGATGCAACTGCCGATATGACATTTCGATTTTCTTTGTATTTCTTTAAAATGTTAACACCGATTTCAACGTGATTGCCTTCGATTTCGTGGTCCAAGGCTTTACCGATGTCGTGTAATAAACCCGCTCTCTTTGCAATTTTTGCATTGAGTCCCAATTCGGAGGCCATAATACCTGCTAGATGAGATACTTCGATGGCATGCTTTAAGACATTTTGCCCGTAGGATGTACGGTATTTTAATCGTCCCAGTAATTTAATCACTTCGGGGTGCAATCCGTGAACACCGGTATCGTAGCTGGCTTGTTCGCCTGCTTCTTTAATGATACTGTCCATTTCCTTCTCGGATTTGTGAAAGAGTTCTTCGATTCTGGTCGGGTGGATCCGACCGTCTACAATCAGTTTTTCCAGAGTAATTCGGGCAATTTCCCGTCTGATCGGGTCAAAGCCGGATAATATAACCGCTTCTGGTGTGTCATCAATTATTAAATCGATGCCTGTTAAATTCTCTAAGGTTCTGATGTTGCGACCTTCTCGACCGATGATACGCCCTTTCATTTCGTCATTGGGTAGGTTGACAACCGTTATGGTGTTTTCTGCGATATGGTCGGCCGCACAACGTTGCACCGTCAAAGCAATGAGCTCCTTGGCTTTTTTGTCCGCCGTGTTTTTGGCTTCTTCTTCCATTTCGCGAATCATTTTGGCCATTTCCGTCTGGGTTTCTTTTCGTGCATTCTCCATGATGATGTCGCGGGCTTCTTCTTCGCTTAACTCAGAGATACGTTGAAGTTCTTGCTTTTGTTCCTCGTATAAAGACTCAATTTCATTTTGTCTTTTTTCTAAATCACGATTCTTTCTTTCGAGCTTCTCTTGGTTTCTATCTAAATTTGCAGATTTTCTGTCTAGATTTTCTTCTTTTTGTACCAAACGCTTTTCTGTTTTTTGGAGTTCCGATGCCCGTTCCCTGTTTTCTTTTTCCAGGGCGTCCTTCATTGCTATTGCTTCTTCTTTCGCATTGAAAAGAATTTCTTTCTTTTGGGCTTCGCTTTCTCGATTGGCGTCGCTGATTATCTTCTTTGCTACTTCTTCGGCATTATTTAATTTGCCTTCGGCAATATTTTTTCTCACTAGGAAGCCGGCTACCGCGGCTAACGGAATACACAAAACTAATAGAATAATATATGGTATGGCACTCACCTCACTTTCTTTAAATTTAGTTTAAATACAAATTAATCTTATTTATTTTATACCTTTTCCACCAAACTGTCAAGTAGATCGGTGAGACCCGTATTGGCTGAAGTGTCGTTTTTACGGGGATATACGCCTTTAAGAATTAAATATCCATATAACATTAAATGCTTATTAAGACAACTTTTTAACGCAATATTATAAAGCCTTTTCAGCAGTCAAAGGCTTCTGAAAAGGCTCCGATAGTGTCTACAATTATTCTTCCTTTACTGCAATGTCCGCAATATCTTTTCTGTAAAAAGCATCTTCAAACTGTATTTGCCGCAGCTCCCGATAAGCCGTTTGTTGCGCCGTTGCAAAGCTGTCCGCTTTTGCGGTAACACTAAGCACGCGACCGCCGTCGGTCACCAAACCTTTGTCTGTCGCCTTTGTCCCTGCATGAAAAACCAACGCATCCTTTACCGCTTCCGTGCCGGTAATCCGCTTGCCTTTTTGATAGGCATCGGGGTAACCGCCGGATGCCATCACCACGGAGACGGTTTTTTGCCGGCTCCATTTAAGCTTTACATCTTTTAAACGTTCTTCGATACAGGCTTCCATAACAGTCAGCAGATCCGTTTCCAAACGCGGTAAAACACTTTGGGTTTCGGGGTCCCCCATACGCACATTAAATTCCAAGACCTTTGGTGCCCCTTTGTCGATCATTAAACCGATAAATAAAACACCTTTATAGTTGAGACCGTCGGCCTGAAAACCTTTGATGATCGGTGTTAAGATTGTGTCTTTGATCGTTTGAGACAATTTTTTGTCCTGCATGAGCAGGTTCGGAGAGTAGGTGCCCATCCCCCCGGTGTTTAAGCCTAAATCGCCGTCCAGAGCTCTTTTGTAATCCTGAGCACTTTCCATCGGCAAAATGGTTTGACCGTCTACAAAGCACAAAAGGGATGCTTCCCGACCGGTTAAAAATTCTTCAACAACAACGGTTCGAGATGCGTCGCCGAACTCTCCGGAAGTCATGAGCCGATCGACGGCTTTCAAAGAATCTTCTTTGTTTTCCGTTATCAGAACACCCTTACCCGCCGCCAGTCCGTCGGCCTTAAGAACCATAGGGTAACCGAAAATACCGACTTCTTTTTTTAATCTGTCCGCATCGGTATACTCTTTGTACCCGGCGGTAGGTATGCCGTGTCTTTGAAGAAAATCCTTCGTGAAAGATTTTGATCCTTCAAAACGGGCACATGCCCGATCCGGTCCGAAGACGGTCAGATTTTCTTTTTCAAACTCATCGGTAATGCCCAATACCAGGGGCAACTCGGGTCCGACGACAGTTAAATCGACGGCGTTGTCCTTTGCAAATTTTTTTAAACCTTTCAAGTCATCGACGGCAATGTCCACACACTCGCAAAGTTGTGCCATGCCGCCGTTACCCGGTGCGGCATAGAGTTTTTTTATTTTAGGGCTTTGTGCCAATTTCCAGGCAATGGCGTGTTCCCTCCCGCCGGAACCTACAACTAAAACTTTCATTTTACCTCCTAGGAATGCTTAAAGTGACGCATTCCGGTAAACACCATGGCAATATCGTGTTCATCGCAAAAGGCGATGGAATCCATATCTCGCAGGGCACCCCCGGGCTGAATGATGGCGGTAATGCCGGCCTTTTGTGCTACACGAACGCAGTCATCAAAAGGGAAGAAAGCATCGGATGCCATCACCGCACCTCGAGCCTTTTCACCGCTGTGAGCGACACATTGCTCCGTCGGCCACAAACGGTTAACCTGTCCGGGACCGTTGGCAATTAAGCATTTGTCTTTTGCGAAGCTGATGGCGTTGGATTTGGTATTTTTAACCGCTTTCCATGCAAAGAGCAAGTCTTCCATTTCCTTTTCCGTCGGCTGCCTTTTGGTGACAACTTTTAACGACTCAACCAGCAAGGTATCTCTTTCCTGCACTAAGAAACCGCCCATAACTTTTTTTGTTTCGTAACCGGGCTCGTTGTGTAAAATATCTTCCAACAGTAAAATTCTGAGGTTCGGCTTTTCTTTGAAAATTTCAAGTGCTCTTTCGGAGTAAGCGGGTGCAACGATAACTTCCAGAAAAATTTCGTTCATTTTAGCGGCGGTTTCGGCTTCAATCGTGCCGTTGGCAACCACAATACCGCCGAAAATGGAGATCGGATCGGCCTCGTAGGCTTTAACATAAGCTTCGTGAATAGTTTTAGAAGAAGCAATGCCGCAAGGGTTGGCGTGTTTAACCGCCACAATGGTCGGCTCCTCTTTGTATTCTTTTAAAATTTCCAATGCACCGTTGGTGTCATTGATATTGTTATAGGACAGCTCTTTACCTTGCAATTGGGTAGCCCCGGTCAAGGTACCCGCCATCGGTCGGATTTCTTTGTAAAACGCGGCCTTTTGATGGGGGTTTTCGCCGTAACGCAAATCCTGAACTTTTTCGTAAGTTAAGGTCAGGCTGTCACCGAGCAGGTCTTTACCCTGTTGTTTTCTGAAGTATTCCGCAATCATCGCGTCATAGGCGGCGGTAGTTTCAAATACTTTTAAAGACAAGGCAAAGCGGGTTTCCAAGGTTGTTTTACCCGTTTCTTTGAGTTCGTATAAAACCGTTTCGTAGTCGGCGGGGTCTGTAATAACGGTAACGTCCTGATAGTTTTTAGCGGCAGATCGCAACATGGTCGGTCCCCCGATGTCAATATTTTCGATTGCATCCTGTAGGGTAATATCCGCTTTTAATATGGTTTCTTTAAAGGGATAAAGGTTCACAACAATCATATCGATCGGGGTAATATCAAGTGCAGCGATTTGTTGTTGATGATCGGCGTTGTCTCGAATATTTAAAATGCCGCCGTGAATTTTGGGATGCAGGGTTTTTACTCTGCCGTCCAGGCATTCAGGAAAGCCCGTCACTTCGGAAACACCGGTAACCGGCACACCCGCATCTTGTAATGCTTTTTCCGTTCCACCCGTGGATAAAATTTCAACACCCAATTGTGTCAGTTCTTTTGCAAATTCTATAATTCCGGTTTTATCGGAAACACTGATTAATGCTCTTTTCATCTTTACACCTTTCCGGGTAAAATTTGTACCCGTGTGCCCTTTACAACCAACTGATCTTCACAAAACAAGCTGACCGCTCTCGGAAGGAGTCGATGTTCCAGCTCCAGTACCCGTTGCTGCACCGCCTCTGCGGTATCCTCAAAGTGTACGGGTACACATTCCTGTAAAATAACGGGACCGCCGTCACATATGTCGTTGACAAAGTGAACGGTTGCACCGGTTATTTTAACGCCGTAATCCACCACACTGCGGTGGACATGCATGCCGTAATAGCCCTCACCGCAAAAAGAGGGAATGAGTGCCGGGTGGATATTCATAATGCGATTAGGGTAATGCTCAATAAAGTTTTTCGTTAAAATACGCATAAAACCTGCAAGCACAACGCCCTCGCAACGGTAGTCTTTTAATAATTCCAAAATTTCAGCAAAAAAAGCGTCTTCATTTTTAAAAGCTTGCTCCGATACGACGGCAGCGGGAATACCTGCCTGCTCCGCTCGTTTCAAACCGTAGGCATCGGCTTTATTGGATACCACCAAAGCAATTTCCGCTTGCTTGCCGTGTATTGTGTCGATTAAGGCTTGCAGATTGGTGCCGCCTCCGGAAATGAGTACGCCGATTTTTTTCATGAAATGACCAGTTCCTTTCCTTTGTGCACCGAACCTAAAACCACCGGTGCACCACCTTTATCTTTTAAAGCTTTTAACAACGCATCCACCTTTACCTCGGGAACGGCGGCCACCAGACCGATACCCATATTAAAGGTGACAAACATCGACGGTTTTGAGATTTTTCCCATATGCATTAAGTAATCGAAAATCGGCAAAGGTGCAATTACATCGGATTGCAGGGTTGCGGTTAACCCCTGCGGCAGCATTCGCGGGATATTTTCATAAAAACCGCCCCCGGTAACATGACATAATCCTTTAATTTGGCAGGGAACAATGAGATCCTTAATGGCTTTAACATAAATTTTAGTCGGAGTGAGCAACGCCTCGCCGATAGTTTGTCCCAACTCCGCCACATAGGTGTCCACTTTTATGTTGTGGTCTTTAAATAAAATTTTTCGTATTAAAGAAAAACCGTTGGAGTGAACACCGCTGGAGGGTAAGCCGACCAACACATCGCCTTCTTGAATGTCGGCACCGGTCAACAACTCGCTTTTTTCAACCACACCGACGGCAAAACCCGCCAAGTCGTATTCGTCTTCGCCGTACATATCGGGCATTTCCGCCGTTTCTCCACCGATGAGTGCCATCTCACCCTGTACACAGCCTTCGGCAACGCCTTTAACAATTTGTGCAATTTTTTCCGGTTTGTTTTTACCGCAGGCAATATAATCCAAGAAAAACAGCGGTGCCGCCCCCTGGCATAAAATATCGTTCACACACATGGCAACCGCATCGATACCAATGGTGTGGTGGATATCCATCATCATGGCGATCATCAGTTTAGTACCGACACCGTCGGTACCGGATATCAGCACTGGCTCCCGATAGCCTTCAGGCAAAGCGACAGCACCGCCAAAACCGCCCAATCCGCCTAAAACATGGGGCGTTAAGGTCCGTTTAACGTCCTCTTTCATAAGGCGAACCGCCTCGTACCCGGCGTGGACATCAACGCCGGCTTCTTTATAAGCATCTGTTTTTGACATGGGTGCTCCTATTTATCCACACGTTTCAGCATTTCCCGGTAGGCTTCTTCGATATTGCCCAAGTCTTGTCTGAAACGGTCCTTATCCAATTTTTCGCCGGTATTCATATCCCAGAAACGGCAGGTATCCGGGGAGATTTCGTCGGCAAGAACAATGTCCCCCTGTGCGGTTTTGCCGAATTCTATTTTAAAATCCACCAAGCAAACACCCCGCTCTTTAAAGAACTCGATGAGCAGCTCGTTAATACGCAGGGTCATCTCTTTAATGACGGCAATTTCCTCCCGCGTTGCCAGTTTCATAGCGACGACATGGTCGTCGTTGATGAGGGGATCGCCGTAATCGTCGTTCTTGTAGCAGAATTCAAAGACGGGTGTTTCAAACATTGTCCCTTCGGCTATCCCCAAACGCCGGGATATGGAACCCGCCGCCGTATTTCTGATGATGACTTCCAAGGGGAAGATAGTTACGGCTTTTACCAATTGTTCGGTATCGCTGAGCCTGTCAACCAAGTGGGTTGCGACACCCTCTTGTTCCAGCATTTTATAGATGGTAGCGGTCATTTTGTTGTTGATGACACCTTTACCTGCAATGATGCCTTTTTTTGCACCGTTTCCGGCGGTGGCATCGTCTTTATATTCGATAATATATAAATTCGCGTCGTCCGTTTTGTATACTTTTTTAGCCTTGCCTTCGTAGAGCATATCCAACTTTTCCATTTTTGCTCCTTATTTTAATAATTCGTGAACACGTACGTTTTTTTTCAGTACTTCTTCGTTTAACAATTCTTTGTAGTCGGCGAGTTTTTCTCTGAGTTCCGGGTACTTGCCCGCTAAAATTTGCACCGCTAAAATGCCCGCGTTTTCCGCACCGTTCACCGCCACCGTTGCCACGGGAACACCCGCCGGCATTTGAACGATGGACAGTAAGGAATCCAACCCACCTTGAAAGGATGTTTGTATCGGAATACCGATGACCGGCAAAGTGGTAATGCCGGCAATCACCCCGGGCAGGTGTGCGGCTTTGCCGGCCGCACCGATAATCACCTCGATGCCCCGTTCGCTTGCGGTTTTTGCGTATTGGAATAATTTGTCCGGATTTCTGTGGGCGGAAATGACTTGTGCATCAAAATCCACATTAAACTTTTCGAGAATAATTAAACATTTTTTTACGACATCAAAATCGGAGTCGCTTCCCATAATTACTGCTACTTTCGGCATGTTTTTGTTCCTCTTTTATGATTTATTTAAAATACTTAACACCGGCTTCAAAGATTTTTTGATCCTTTTCTCCGGGTATGTTTTGATACAGGTACTGACCGATACGTTCGGAATGTCCCATTTTACCGAAAATCCGTCCGTCTTCGGAGGTAATTCCTTCAATTGCCCAGTCGGAGCCGTTGGGGTTGTAGTTGCCGTCCATGGTGGGGTTACCTTTCAGGTCGATGTATTGTGTGGCAATCTGTCCTTTTTCCGCCAAGGCTTTTAAAGTTGCTTCGTCTGCCATAAAACGACCTTCTCCGTGGGAAATGGGTATGTGGTAGATGGTTCCAAAGTCGGCACAGGCAAGCCACGGTGATAAATTGGACACCACTTTGGTTGCCGCTATGGTGGACACATGGCGATGAATGGTGTTATAACTGAGCGTCGGCATTCCGACTTCCAAATCCGTAATTGTTCCGTAGGGGACTAAACCCAATTTAATTAAAGCTTGGAAGCCGTTGCAAATCCCCAACATTAAGCCGTCCCGATTTTCCAACAGATCCTTTACGGCATCCATAATTTGCGGATTTCTAAAAACCGTTGCGATAAATTTGCCGGAGCCTTCGGGCTGATCGCCGGCACTGAAACCGCCGGGCAGCATAATAATTTGGCTCTCTTTAATGGTATTGGCAATCTGTGCAATCGAGTCGAGGATATCCCGCTCATCTCGATTTTTAAACAAGACAATTTCCGGCTGTGCACCGGCACGGGCAAAAGCCTTCGCCGTATCGACTTCGCAATTGGTTCCCGGAAATACAGGGATAATGACTTTCGGTGCACCCCGCTGCACACCGAAATACGTTTTAATTTTCGGTGTCTGATAATATAAGGCCGGTGCGGTTGCCGTGCTTGTAACTTTTTCGGGGTACACATCTCTTAAGGGTGCTTCCCATTTTTCAATGAGGTCGTCTAAATTTAAAGTTGTTTCGCCGTAGGTCACCGTAGGTTTGTCCGTTGTTTTTGCAAGAACTTGCCAACCCTCTTCTACTTCTTTTGTTTCCAATAATAGTCCGCCGGCCGTGTCTTCTATCAATTGTTTAACGGTCCATTGTTCCTTAATGACCGTTCCTATTTTATTGCCAAAACTCATTTTAAGCAACGCTTCCAATAATCCGAAGCGACCGACCGCCCGTGCGGACAATACCTTACCTTCCGCCATTAAGGTTTCCACACGGTCGTACATAGCGACGGTTTCTTCGTAAGCGACGGTGCCGTCATCATTTTTTACCAAGGGGAAAAAGCTGAGGTAAGTGCCGCTGCGTTTTAACTCCGAGGTGACGATTCGGTTTGCCTCAGCCGGTGCAACGGCAAAGGAGATGATGGTCGGCGGTACACTGAGTTCTTCAAAGGTACCGGACATCGAATCTTTACCACCGATGGCCGGGGTTTTAAATGCCAATTGTGCCTTTAAACCGCCCAACAAAGCACCGAACGGCTTGCCCCAACGGGTCGGGTCGTCACCCAGACGTTCAAAGTATTCCTGAAAACTTAAGCGAGCATCCCGATGGTTGGCTCCCATGGCAACCAACTTGGATAAGGATTCCGCCACCGCCATCTCCCCGCCATTAAAGGGCATTTTTTCCGTTAAATCCGGTCGATAGCCGTAGGTCATTACGGATGCGGTAGTCGTATCCCCGGTCTCTACAGGTATTTTGGCCGCCATGCCGTCCTGCGGGGTTAAACCGTATTGTCCGCCCATAGGCATGGCAAGGGTACCTGCACCGACACTGGCGTCAAAACGTTCAATCAGTCCTTTTTGGCTGGCAACATTAATATCGCCGAGCAGGTCGTAAACCGCCGTTGCAAAATCCTTCGGCATTTCTTTTTTTATTACCGTCGGCGATGTGACATGAACCTTTGCAAATTGGGTAGCACCGTTGGTGTTGAGAAAATCTCTGGACAGATTTAAGATTTCTTCTCCGTGCCAAACCATCACTAATCGACCGTCATCGGTCACTTGTGCGACCTCTGTAATTTCGAGATTTTCGGTATGTCCCAGTTCAATAAACGCATCGACGTTTTCTTGACTGACAACCACGGCCATTCTTTCCTGAGATTCGGAAATGGCCAGTTCCGTGCCGTTTAAGCCTTCGTATTTTTTGGGAACGGCATCCAAATCGATGCGTAAAGAATCGGCCAGCTCGCCGATAGCAACCGACACGCCCCCGGCACCGAAATCGTTGCAACGCTTAATCATCTGTGCGACGGCTTCCTGTCTGAAAAAGCGTTGAATTTTTCGTTCTTCGACGGGGTTTCCTTTTTGGACTTCCGCACCGCTGGTATGAATCGACGCCTCGGTGTGCCCTTTAGATGAACCGGTGGCACCGCCGATGCCGTCTCGCCCGGTACGACCGCCGACTAATAAAATGCGATCACCCTGTGTCGGTACCCGTCGATCGACATTTTTTTTAGGTGCCGCCGCAACCACGGCACCGACTTCCATTCTCTTTGCTAAAAACCCGGGATGATACACTTCCGCCACCTGCCCCGTCGCCAGGCCGATTTGGTTTCCGTAGGAACTGTACCCGTGTGCCGCTTCGATGCAAATTTTACGCTGGGGCAATTTGCCCGGCAAGGTTTCCTCAACGGGTGTTCGGGGATCCCAAGCACCGGTCACACGCATGGCCTGATAAACGTAGGATCGCCCGGATAAGGGGTCTCTAATCGCACCGCCCAAACAGGTCGCCGCCCCACCGAAAGGTTCTATTTCCGTCGGGTGGTTGTGGGTTTCGTTTTTAAACATTAAAAGCCAAGGCTCGCGAACGCCGTCACGGTTGACATCAATCTCGATACTGCAGGCGTTAATTTCTTCGGATTCGTCGATATTGGTAACGGCACCCGATTTTTTTAAGGCCTTCGTGCCGATAGTTGCCAAATCCATCAAGGTGACGGGTTTTTCTTCGATTTTATCGGCGTAAAGTTCTTCTCTTAAGTTCAGATAATCGCTAAAGGTTTTGCAAACGGCTTCGTTCCCTTTGTCAAAGGTGATGTCCTCAAGCACGGTGGAAAAGGTCGTATGGCGGCAATGATCCGACCAATAGGTATCAATCACCTTCAGTTCGGTTTCGACAGGGTCACGTTTTTCTTCGTCTCTAAAGTAAGCCTGAACAAAAAGAATATCCTGAAAACTCATGGCGTAACCTGCTTTTTGACGATAGTCTTCGAGCGCTTCTTCAGTCCAATCGATAAAACCGACCACATGTAAAACGGCTTCGGGTTCTTCCGTCTTTTCTTCCAATGTGCTCCGTTCCGTCAGGTCAATCTGCCGGGAGTCAACAGGATTTATGGTGTAATTAATAATTTTTCGGAGATCTTTTTCATTGAGTTCTCCGGCTAACACCAGTATTTTGGTTACTTTAACAAGGGGTTTTTCGCCCGATAAAATCTGCACGCATTGCATGGCAAAATCCGCATGTTGGTCGTACTGACCGGGCAAGTATTCATAGGCGATAACTTTTTCATTTTCTGCAAACTCCGGTCGATGCTCTTGTACAAAGTCGACATTCGGTTCAGAGAAAATGGTCTGCTTCGCTTTTTCAAAAACCGCTTCTTCGATACCGTCTATTTCATACCTGTAAATCATGCGAACATTTTCCAGGTTTTGTATGTTCAGATTTTTCCGAAAGGTTTCCAAAAGCCCCAAAGCTTCCGTATTAAACCCTTTTCTTTTCTCAACAAATACTCTTTTGATCACTTATGTACCTCTCAGTCAAAATATTACCGATAATCTGATATCATTGTACACTAAAAACCCTTTTAAATTCAATAGAAAGGCTTGTTTGCCGACATTAAATCCGCAATCGGAAACAAAGTTTTTTACCGATAACCCAAATCCTTTAATAGACACCCGGATAGTAAAATTAAGCTAGACAATTAAATAAAAATAAGCCACATGTGATA
>CAYFTR010000037.1:0-12943 GCA_964346185.1 uncultured Lachnospiraceae bacterium
CTATAATAGTAATAAAGAATCGGTCCTATACCAAAAGCATTGTTTTTTTCTCTTTCTGCAATTTTCAATAACCGATTATCTAGGAATTGTTCGATTGCAGCAATGCTGTCATTTTGATTTAAATTTCCTACAAGTTGATGATACTCATGCTCGCTGATTCCCAAGAGTTGCACCACCTGATTGAGGGGTTCTCCCAGTAGCGACATGAGGGTGTTGACTTCGATAGTGCCGCCTTGAATGAACATGGGTTCGATTTCTCCCGGTTCCCAATTTAATTGGTTGCCGCGTATCACCATCATCATGTTGGCATTGTCAATTCTTGTTTTGATAAATTCACGCATCAGCGCATTTTTAGATCGATCAACCCATTTTAACATGGTTTGATAAATGCCCTTGTCTATATATGCAGAAGCCAATCGGGGGTTTTCTTCCAATTCGGCATTTTGCAGAGCTTCCTGCAATTCTTCTGGAAGGGAAGCATAGTTTTTGTTAACCACTGCATCCATCAATTCTTCCCAAGTATAGACGCCGGGATCTGTCAAGTAGTCTCTAAAATTCAAATCCAAGCGATGCGCTTTAGTAATTGCTTTTAAATTATGAGCATCGTTAAACAACAACAAAATATTGGTCAATTCAGCATCTGGAGAAATTTCTCTGAGCAAAGCATACAGTTCGTCCAGTTCACCTTTAATAAGGTGTTCCAGAGGTGCGTCGTGAATATTATCAACGTGACCGCCGTAGGCACTCTCTTCAAGGTACTTAAGCGCTTGACCTTCGCCCGCTTCTATTAACCTTTGCCATTGTCCCCTTCCGATGAGTTGTTGTGTTTTTACAGCAATACGCCCATTTGCATAAGGATAATCAGATTTACTCATATTTATCTCTCCTTATCAAATAGAACGCTGGCTACCTCGTTTTCGGAATCTTCACGGATCATATTTAAAATGTAATCAAAAGATGCATTGATGTCGGCATTTTCTTGTATCAATACAAGGCCACCGTCAAATTTGCCATCTTCAGCATCCATTGTCAATTGTCCTTTTTTACCGCTCTTCACCAAAGCATCGTTGAGAGAAGCTAAAAAGGTTTTTCCGTCCGGTCCGGCTTGTTCGTACTTTGCTCTATCTTTTTGAGGTACTCTCAGCTTTTCCGTTCCGGTTTCAGAAGCATTGACCACAATACGCGTAATCAGGGACTGCCATTTGCTGTCATCCAGTTTTGACAACTCCTTTTCTGCCGCATCGTAAACCAAGTCTATGACTTTTCTTTTTGTTGCCAACACTTTTTTTCGACTTTCAAGACGAAGCATCAATTCATTTTTGTGTTTGATCTCTTCGATATCTTTGTCGGTTTGCTCTTTGATTTCTGCTAATTGCTTTTTAGTTTGTTCTTTTATTTGTTTTTTATTTACAATTGCTTGCTTTTGAGCATTTTCCAGAATTTCAGAGGCATTTTTTTCCGCTTTTTCAATTATTTTTGATGTAATTTTTGTACTACTCAAATTTTTACCTCCATTCTATTCACCTTTCGTTCCTATGAAGATTAGCGATTTCATCATAGTTTTTAAAGTGAGTTCAGTATCAGAATAGAAGCCAATAATGCTAGAATAGCGTAAGTTTCAACCATAGCGGTTACGGTAATACCCTTTGCAAAGGCTGTTTCATCTTTACCGGTCATAAGAATAGATGATACCGCTGCTTTACCTTGATAAATACCGGAGGCAATTCCAATAATACCGATGGGTAAACCTGCACCAATATAAGACCAGCCTTGCATTACTGTTAAATCAACAGGATTACCGCCTAATAGACCAATTTGATTTAGAATCAAAACAGCTGTTAAGAAACCATAAATACCTTGTGTTCCCGGTAGTGCCTGTAACACAAGCATTTTACCGAATAAGTCCGGTTTTTCTGCTACAACACCTGCTGCTGCCGAACCTGAAAGTTGAACACCTACTACTGAACCAAGACCTGCACAAGCTGCGATAACCGCTCCCATAACTGCTAAAACTAAACCTGACATGTTGTAATCTTCCTCCTTGATTTTACTTTTTTACAAAATCGTATGTTTTAGGATCAAACCTTAAAGGTGTAAAGGGAATACCCCCACCTTCGTAGAATTTACCAAAGAATTCTATGTATTGAAGCCTACTGTCATGAACATAAGCAGACAATAAACTTATGGCTAAATTAAAGATATGGCCTATGAGATAAATGAAAATCGACAGGACAAAACCAATGATACCTGCTCCTTGAGCCATGCCTGCCAAAAGATTCATAACGTAGGCGATAACACCGGTCGCTAAACTCAAAGCCAAAATACGTGAATACGATAGGATATCACTTAAATAACCGCTGGCGTCATAAAGTGAATACAACCCACTCAACAAGCGAACGATAATGTTCTTTCTATCCCTACCGGCAAATAAGAGAACCACGAGAGCACCAGCAATCGCCATCGCTTTTCCTATATGACTGAGAGAAGGTACAAACATTAATCCAACACCGATAATGGCAACAATCCATGATACTTGATCGTAAATAGCAGACATGACATCGCCATCTTTAATATTTTGGGCAATTTTGATGCACATCCCGGAAATAACGTGTAAAGCACCTATGATCATGGAAAAAATTAACATAGAAATAGGGCTATCTATGGGAGAAAATAGAATTGGTTTAGTCAATTCAACACCAAAGTAACTTCCGAACAATACACCAAAAATCATCGTTGGAATACTCGCATACAGCAACAAGTTGAGAAGACGTAGCATATCGCCTTTGGGTTTCTTAAACTTTTTGACAACAAGACTGAATAATGCAACTAGGGCTCCGTAACCCACGTCTCCCATCATCATACCGAAAATGAGCCAGTACCAAAAACCTGCTACCGGAGTAGGATCAACGCTGCCTTGTGGCGGCATAGAGTACATTTCGGTAATCATTTCGAAGGGATGCCAAAATTTGTGGTTTTCCAAAATCGTTGGAGGGGTTTCATCGTCGGAGGGGTCTTCGTATTTGAGTTCAAATACATCTGTTACTTTTCCTACAACTTGTCTAATCACAACGGTTTTATCAAAACGCACCCAACCTTGGAAACATACCGTTTCCACAGTCTCTACATAATCGACGGATTCTCTTTCATGTTCCGCAACCATTTGTTCGTGAAATAAGTTGATATCCTCAATGTTTTCATTGGGATTATTGATGTATTTGTTTAAAATAGCAACTTCAGAGCTAAGACGTTCCATTCGTTTGATATTTTCATCGTACCGCTCTTTCGGTAATACATCGATATCCGGCAAAGCCATATCGGTAAAACTGAGGTTTTTTAATTCCGGATCAATTTCACTTTGATCATCTTTAAGATAGGTGATCATACACGCATGTCCCGGCTCTCCGTAACCGTACAACGTCAGCACGCCGTCGTAATTTCCCAGTATTTTTTTGAGTTCCGGCATGAAAGCGTCTTCAATAAAGCCGATTCTTGTAACGGTTGATTTGGTGTCCTTATAAGCATTACAAGGTTCCGTTAAATCCAACCAAGGCTTTAAATGAAGATTTTCAGATCTTAAATTGGCAATACTGGATTCCTTTGCCTGTATGGCATTTAAGGTTTTGTTGACGGTTTCAATAGCTTCTTTGCCTTCTGTGCTGATTTGCTTAAAATCTTCATAAGTAATTTCGGGGTTTGGGCTCAACAGACTCTTTTTATTGTAAGGCTTAATCGCCCTTAAAATCGTCTCGTTCTGTTGAATTACTGCTGTTAAACCGTCAGATTTCTCTTGAAGATCTTCTTGTTTCACTTCTTCTGTATCTTTGCTTTCAGATCCAATGACCATAAAATGGCCACTTTCTTGCAATGCATACAGAACGTCGTCCTTGTCCTCCTTCATAACGATTAATGTTGCTTTCTTCATTGGTACAATCATAAACTCTCAATCCTTTTCATAATGATGGATACTGCCTTCGGGATGTTCTTTTCCGCCGCCGAATAAATGCTCTGATTTTTTTTGTCGACCGCTTCCAATTCTTTGCGAACATAATTCGCCGATTCCAGTTCCTGTGCATCGAGAATTTCACTCTTTTCAGTTAGCGCCTCAGCAATAACTCGCTCCGCCTCCTCCTTGGCCTTTTTGTCGGATTCTCTGACTAAATCCCGTGATTTTTCTCTTGCCTCATGGATGATTTGCTCAGCTTTACTTTCCGCATTTTGAATTGCTTCAAGAATAGACATCACATCACCACCTTTCTTTTTAGATGTTCATAAATAAGAGATTGTTAAAAAAGCAACGTACAAACATTTTACCATCTTAAGCCTAAATATTCAATGCTTGTGGTAATTTCTTTTCATTTTTGCTCTTTTTTATTTGTTTCTGAAGGTTGCCTATAGTAGTTTTTAATTTAGCAGGCATTTTTCAAATATTTCCAAACATTCCGATATTTCTTCGTTTTTTACATTTAAAGACGGTAAGAAGCGGATATTTTTATCCCCGGCTCCTACTAATAATAAACCCTTATCTATACAGGTATTTAAGATTTCGACTGCATTTTGCCTTAATTCCACAGCAACCAATAATCCTTTACCTCTTACCTCGACAATTTTGTCCGAATATTTTGATTGGAGTGCAATTAATCCCTTAACTAAACTTTTGCTTTTGCTTTTAATTTGATTTAAAAAGTCTTTTTCTCCCACGGTTTTCATGATATAGTTTCCAGCGGCACATGCCAGAGGATTTCCTCCGAAGGTTGCCGCATGAGTTCCCGGTGTTAGTGCACTTGCAAAGGGTTGTTTCGCAACAATAGCACCTATCGGAAAACCGCCGCCCAATCCTTTTGCCAGGCAAACGACATCCGGAATAACGTCGTAAGTTTGAAAAGCAAACAGCTCTCCGGTACGTCCGATACCGGTTTGAACTTCGTCAAAAATTAAAACAATATTTTGTTCATCACAAAGCTTTCTGACCTTTTGTAAATAAGATTTATCTGCAGGATGCACGCCGCTTTCGCCTTGAATCGGTTCTAACAAAATAGCAGCTGTATGCGGGTTAATACGATCGAGCAAGGTATTAAAATCATTATACGGCACATGGACAATATCTTCTACTAAGGGTTCTAAGTTTTTTTGATATTTTTTTTGTCCGGTCAAAGATATTGCACCGTAAGTTCTGCCGTGAAAAGATTCTTCCATAGCAATGATTTCCGTCGCATTTTTATCTTTATGCAATTTTGCATAAATTCTTGCCAGTTTTAATGCCGCTTCGTTGGCTTCCGCACCGCTGTTACAAAAAAACGCCTGATCCAAACCGCTTTTTTCAGCCAATGTTTTTGCCAGTTCTATTTGCGGAATATTCCAAAATAAGTTGGAGATATGCATTAATTTGCTACTCTGTTCCGCAATAGCCGACAACAATCCTTCATCGGCATGCCCCAAACAGTTAACGGCAATACCCGCGGTAAAATCCAGATATTTTTTGCCTTGATCATCATATACGTAGGACCCCTTTCCCTCGGTTAGCACCAGAGGAAAACGATTATAGGTGTTCATTACATAACGTTGTGCCGTTTCTTTCAGCTCTTGTTTCATTTATTTCTCCTCGTAAATCATAGTACCGATGCCGGCAGTTGTAAATAATTCCAACAATAGCGAATGTCTGAGTTTACCGTCCAAAATATGAACTGTTCCGACACCCTGCTCAATCGCAAGCTTCGAATTTAACACTTTGGGGATCATACCTCCGGCTATGGTTCGATTTTCAATTAAAGGGTCGATGTCGCTTATTGCCAATTTGGATATATTGGTATCGGGGTCATTAATATCCGTACAGACACCGTTGGTGTCTGTCAGATAAATAAGTTTTTCGGCTTTTAAAGCTACGGCAATGGCATAGGCCGCATGATCCGCATTAATATTGTAGGTGTTGTTGTTACTATCGGTTCCAACAGGTGCAATGACCGGGGTGTAGTCTCCGTCCAGAAAAATATTCAGTATGTCCGGATTAATTTCTTCTATTTCTCCGACATACCCGAAACTTTCTTCACCTAGCTTATAAGGTTTTGCTTTAATCATTGAACCGTCTTTTCCGGAAATGCCGATGGCATGAATGCCGCGCATCTCCAAAAGTGAGACGATAGATTTGTTGATATTTCCGGATAAAACCATTTCGGCTACGTCAGCTACTTCTTTTGTCGTGACCCGCAAACCGTTTTTAAACTCGGTCGAAACCTGCATAGCATTTAAGCAGGTAGTAATATCTTTGCCGCCACCGTGAACAACAATCGGACGGAAGCCTACCAGTTTCATCAGGGAAATATCATCCATAATGGTATTTTTTATTTCTTCATCGTACATAAAGGAACCGCCGTATTTAATGACGATGGTTTTATCTCTAAATTTTTTAATATACGGCAGAGCCTCAATAAGAATATCCGCTTTTTCGATGGCATTATTAAGTCTTTGGTTGATCATCTCTAACTCCTGTAAGAACCGTTAATTTTCACGTAATCGTAAGTTAAATCGCAACCCCATGCCTTAGCTTCGGCCGACCCCATGTTCAGATTTAATACAACGGTTATTTCATCTTCCGATAAAATTGCTTTCGCTTTATCTTCATCGAAAGGTATGGGTCTTCCTTCCATTAAAACATCCAGATGTCCCGCTTTAGAAATAAAATGCATTTGCAATGCTTGTTCATTGAAAGGAATTTCGGTTGAACCCGCAGCCATTACAATCCTTCCCCAGTTGGCATCTGCACCGAATATTGCGGTTTTAACTAAAGCGGAATCCACAATTTGCTTAGCGATAGTCCGGGCATTTTCCTTCGTGTCGACACCCAGTACCTGTGCTTCCAACAGCTTGGTTGCACCTTCACCGTCTTTGGCGATCGCTTTTGCCAAGATCGTCAAAACTTCTTGGAAAGCTTCTATGAATGCAGCATTTTCTTTGTTGCTAATACTTTCCGATGTAATCCGATCATTACCTGCCATACCGTTTGCCAATACAATCACGGTGTCGTTGGTGCTCATATCGCCGTCTACGGAAATCATATTAAAGGTATCCCCTACAGCGTCTTTTAATAATTGTTGCAAACATTGTCCGTCTATATTTAAGTCGGTCGTCACAAAACACAACATAGTTGCCATGTTTGGGCGTATCATTCCGGAACCCTTAGCCATTGCACCGATTGTCACTTTTTTGTTACCTACCGTTACTTCCGCCGCTATGGTTTTTTCTTTTGTATCCGTCGTAAGGATCGCTTGTGCGGCAGCTTCACCCCTATCCGGATTTGAATCGGCAGTTTTGAACAAAGGTATCAACCCTGCCAGTATTTTATCTTCGGGAAGTGGAACACCGATTACGCCAGTCGATGCGAAAAGTAATTTGTTTTGTGGAATATTATATTTTTTATTTATTTCCTCAGCAATTATATCTATTTTATCTATTCCTTCCGGACCGGTACATGCATTGGCATTCCCGGAATTTATAAGAATAGCTGTTTTAGTATCACCTGCATTAAAGTGATTGATATTCCATTTAATCGGTGCCGCTTTGACAGTACCGGAAGTACAAACCATGGCGGTAGTTGCTTCTGTCTCCGACAGAATTAACGCCAAATCTTTTTTATATTTTTTTAAGCCTGCGGCAATACCGGATGCGGCAAAACCTTTGGGTGAAACGACGTTTCCCTTTTCTATGAGTTTGTAGTTTTTCATCTTGCTAAATAGGCATAGGCGGAATAATTTCCAGCCCCTCCTCCTCTTTTAAGTTGTACATTAAATTCATATTTTGAACTGCCTGTCCTGCAGCTCCTTTAACCATGTTGTCTAAAGCACCGACTGCTATCACACGTCCGGTACGTTTATCTAATTTTAAACCGATGTCGCAATAATTTGATCCTTTAACATATCGCGTTTGCGGCAAATCCTTTTCCCTTATTCTAACAAATGGTGAATCGCTATAAAAGTCTTGATAAATTTTATATAAATCTTTTTCTGAAATTTTTTCGATTAATTTAGCGTAACAAGTTGCCAGAATGCCTCGGTTCATCGGTATTAGGTGGGGCGTAAAGATTAATTTTATATCTTCTTTATGGCAAAGGGACAACTCTTGCTCTATTTCCGGTGTGTGACGATGGGAAGCCAATTTATACGCCTTAACATTTTCGTTAACTTCACAATACAATTGATCGACGGAAAGTGACCGACCGGCTCCGGTTACACCTGATTTGGCATCGATGATTATGCTGTCGGTGTCAATCAATTTTTTATAAATCAACGGATATAATGTTAAAATTGAACAGGTTGTGTAGCATCCGGGATTGGCAACTAAACGTGAATCTGCAATTGCTTCCTTATGTAACTCCGGTAAACCGTAGACCGCCTCGGATAATAATTTGGGGCTACCATGTTCCGCCTGATACCATTGAGTATAAATATTCAAATCATGAAGTCTGTAATCCGCACCCAAGTCGATTACTTTTACTTTTTCCAGTAAATCGCTATTTACTTGTTTCGATGCTAAGCCATGGGGTAAAGCAAAAAAGATGAGATCCGAGTCTTCAGCTATTTTATTCAAATCGTTATCGATACAATTTTTATCTACGATATTCTGATAGTTTCCATATATTTCATTATAAGGTTGGCCAACATAGGATCTGGATACCAAATGTTTGATGACTACTTTACGATGCCCGGATAACAAGCGAACCAATTCCTGTCCGGCATAACCTGTACTGCCAATTACCGATACACTTATCATAACTGTCTCCTTTGGATGAAGTTTTTGACATTATATCCTTTTTTAAATGTATAATCAACCGTTAATTTTGAATAATTATTTATTTATTTCAAGATAAATTTTCAAATATACATTGATATACACTTTTTAATGGTGTATAATCATTCAAGTATCAGCATTGTATGGAGGAAATTATGGATAAACAAAAAGTAATACTGGCCTATTCCGGCGGATTGGATACAACGGCAATTATACCATGGTTAAAAGAAACCTACGATTACGATGTTATCGCCGTATGTGTTGACGTCGGACAGGGAACGGAAATAGACGGTTTGGAGGAGCGTGCTCTCTCCAGCGGCGCATCGAAATTATATATAGAAGATGTTACCGACGAATTTGTAGAAGACTATGTATGGCCAGCTTTAAAAGCCGATGCCATTTATGAAAAAAAATATTTATTGGGAACCTCTTTAGCTCGTCCCCTCATCGCAAAAGTTTTAGTAGATATTGCCCATAAAGAGGGTGCCGTTGCCATTTGTCACGGTGCTACGGGTAAAGGTAACGACCAGGTTCGTTTTGAACTGGGTATCGGTGCCATCGATCCGCAACTGAAAATTATTGCTCCTTGGCGTATTTGGGATATCAAATCAAGGGAAGATGCCATGGATTATTGTATTCTTCATGACATCAAAGTAAATATGAGTAAGGATCAAAGCTATAGTCGTGACAGAAATATTTTACACATTAGCCACGAAGGTTTGGAATTGGAAGATCCTTCCCTCGAGCCGAACTACGAAAATTTATTAACTCTAACTAATACATTGGAGAACGCACCCGATGAAGCCGAATATATCACCCTAACTTTTGAGGAAGGTGTTCCCGTTGCGGTAAACGGTAAAAAAATGACAGGACGGCAAATATTGGAAACCTGTAACAAAATCGGCGGTAAGCACGGTATCGGTATTGTCGATTTAATTGAAAATCGCGTCGTCGGTATGAAATCCAGAGGCATCTACGAAACCCCCGGCGGCACCATCCTTTACCATGCCCATGAAGAACTGGAACACATGTGCTTGGACAAGGATACCTACGCATTTAAACAACAAGCGGCGATTCAATTTGCGGAATTGGCCTATAACGGTCGTTGGTTTACGCCTTTGCGGGAAGCATTATCCGCTTTTGTCGACGAAACTCAAAAGGTTATTACCGGCGAAGTCAAATTAAAATTATATAAAGGTAACGTTTTGTTAGCATCGGTCGATTCGCCCTACTCTTTATACAATGCGGAAATCGCCAGCTTTACCACCGGAGATATGTACAACCATCAAGATGCGGAAGGCTTTATAAATCTTTTCGGTTTACCTTTAAAGGTCAGAGCGCTTATGAAAATGAGCCAAAAAGAAAGGAAATCCGATGAGTAAAGCGTGGAGCGGTCGCTTTAATAAAACAACGGATTCCCTAACTGACGATTTTAATTCTTCCATTCACTTTGATGCCCGTTTATATAAACAAGATATTCAGGGCAGCATGGCACACGTACAAATGCTGGGTAAGCAAAAAATTCTCGAGGACTCCGAAGTAACACGTATACTGGAAGGGCTTAAAAGCATACTGGAAGATATCGAATCCGAAAAAATTACATTCGATATTCATATGGAAGATATCCATATGAATATCGAAGCTCTGCTAACGGAACGCATCGGCGATATCGGTAAAAAACTCCACACCGGTCGCAGTCGTAACGATCAAGTCGCAACGGATATGCGCCTGTATATAAAAAAAGTCTGCACGGAACTTATAGAAATGATCAATGGTTTGGGACTCGGTTTACTATCCTTAGCAAAAGAGCATTCAGATACCGTTATGCCCGGATATACCCATTTACAACGAGCACAACCCGTTACCTTAGCCCATCACCTTTTAGCTTATACGGAAATGTTAAAGCGAGATGTTACCCGATTTAAACAAGTCTATCAGATGAGCGATACATCACCCTTAGGAGCCGGCGCGTTAGCCACCACTACCTACCCTCTCGACCGTTATTACACAGCAAACCTTTTGGGCTTTTCAACGATTTGTCAAAACTCTTTGGATGCCGTATCCGACAGAGATTTCTGCATTGATTTCTTAGAAGCGGCGGCGGTGTACATGATGCACTTATCCCGTTTCTCAGAAGAGATTATTTTATGGTGTTCTTCGGAATTTCACTTTATTACTTTGGACGATGCGTATGCCACCGGTTCGAGTATTATGCCCCAAAAGAAAAACCCGGATATTGCCGAATTGGTTCGAGGCAAAACAGGACGCATTTATGGACATTTAATGGGTCTGTTAACGACTATGAAAGGTCTGCCCCTCGCCTATAATAAAGACATGCAGGAAGATAAGGAACCGGTCTTTGATACCGTAGATACACTGATGATGGTTACCCGTACCTTTAAACAAATGGTGACCACTATAGCCGTTCATCAGGACAACATGTTGGAAGCGGCAAAAGGCGGTTTTACAAATGCCACCGATGCGGCAGACTGGTTGGTTAAAAAAGGAGTTCCCTTCAGAGATGCCCATGCCATTATCGGGAAATTGGTTTTTTACGCGCTGGAACAACAAAAAGACTTGAATGATTTGAGCTTGGAAGAGTACCAAAGTATCGACCCGATATTTGACGAAACCATCTATCCTGCGATTGATATCAATAATTGTGTCAACGCCAGAAATATAATCGGCGGACCGGCAAAAGAAGCTACTTTGCGTGCCATTGCCATTAACGAAAAGTTTTTTAAGACTCTAGTGTAAAACCAATCCCCTGCCACCGCTTTGACGCGGCAATGCAAAAACTTACATACCGTAAACTTTATACTTATAAGGGAATTTACTACCCATGGAGAAACTATGATTTATTTTACCAGTGATTATACTGAAGGTGCTCACCCCGCCGTTTTAAAAACTTTGGAGCAAACTAACATGGAGCAAACGACGGGCTATCAGGAAGATATATATTGTGATGAAGCACGGGAGCTATTAAAAAAACGTTTAGGCTCCGACAGTCATGCCGTACATTTTTTTTCCGGCGGTACCTTGGCCAACTTAACCTTTATTACCCATGGGCTTAAAACTTATCAGGCCGTTATTTCTTGCGATACTGGCCATATCGCCGTTCATGAAACCGGTGCCGTCGAAGCACGGGGACATAAAGTAATTGTTCGTCCCAACCAAAACGGCAAATTAACTCCCCAAGCTGTTCTCTCGGTCTTACAGGAACACGGAAGCGATCACCACATGGTTCAGCCTAAAATGGTATATGTTTCTCAACCGACGGAATTGGGCACTGTATACTCTTTAAAAGAATTAATGGCCTTGAAAGCACTGTGCAAACATCATAACCTAATTTTTTACATGGACGGCGCGCGTTTCGCACAAGCACTTGCGGCAAAGGACAATACGGTATCTTGGAAAGATTTACCGAAAATTTTTGATGCCTACTATATCGGAGCAACCAAATGCGGGGCATTATTCGGAGAAGCTCTGGTCATAGAAAATCAACATTTAGCGGAAAATTTTCATTATACCTTAAAGCAATGTGGCGGATTACTGGCTAAGGGACGTGCTTTAGGTTTGCAATTTATCGCTTTACTAAAAGATGATTTGTACGAATCTTTAGGTGCCCATGCGATTAAAAGAGCATGGCAATTGGATTGCCTTTTTAAAAAACACCATATTGACTTACTGGTCCCCACCGCTACCAACCAACTCTTTCCTATTTTGGAGAACAAGCTTGCGGCAAGTTTATCCGAGTCCTTTGCTTTCCAAAAATGGGCAAACCACAGTCCCACCCATACCGTTTATCGTTTTGTAACCTCTTGGGCAACTCCGGAAAACCATATTGAAGCCTTAGCATTAAAATTGGAGGAAAGCCTTTGTCCGTAAAAAAATATCGTTATATATTATTTGATTTAGATGAAACCTTATTTGATTTCAGAAAAAGTGAAACCGCAGCCATTACCAAAGCCTTTGCATACCACAACTTAACCATTAATGATGATATTGTACAAACCTACACTACTTTGAATTTAAGGTTATGGAAAGATTTGGAAAATAAAAAAATAGAAAAAGAGGTTTTGGTTGTTAAACGTTTTGAATTACTTTTTGAAAAATACGGTATCGATCGGAACCCCGCCGCATTCGAAAATGATTATCAACAAAT
>CAYFTR010000038.1:0-11265 GCA_964346185.1 uncultured Lachnospiraceae bacterium
GAACCGGAGTATTTCGAGTAGATGACACGGTCGCCTACTTTTACGTCCAATGCAATTCTTTGACCGTCTACAATCGGTCCGTTGCCCACTGCAACAACAGTACCTTCCTGCGGTTTTTCCTGTGCGGAACCCGGTAATACGATACCGGAAGCGGTGGTTACTTCGTCATCTTTTACTTTTACTACTACTTTATCGCCTAAGGGTCTAAGATTCATTTTTTCCTCCATTACAGTTATTAGCAAATTATTAGCACTCAACTTCATGGAGTGCTAATGCTATTTTATACGATGTGTTTTGTTTTTTCAAGAAGATTTTTCAATTTATTGTTTTTTAAGACTAAATTTAAGGTTTCTTTATTGTTGCACCGCATTTAAGCCGATTTTTAAATTGGGGATTGCATTGAGTTTTGCATCCGCCACCTTTCCGGCTTTGTAGTTGTAGTAAGCCATTGCACCGATCATGGCGGCGTTGTCGGTACACAATGTCATATTCGGGTAGTACAATTTGATATTGTGATTATTTGCAGCAGCACTTAATGCATCTCTTAGTGCGGAGTTGGCGGCCACCCCTCCCGCAATGCCGAGTTTTTTTACTCCATAATGCAAGGCACAATCAATTGCTTTGGTAGTTAATACCTCTACAACGGCAGCCTGAAAGGAGGCCGCAATATCTTGTGTGATAACGGGCTGTCCTTTCATTTTCCGATTGTTGATGTGATTGAGCACGGCGGATTTAAGTCCGCTGAAGCTGAAGTTGTAGGCGTTTTTTTCGAGCCATATTCTGGGGAAATCAACCGCTTCGGGATTTCCGTATTTTGCCGCTTTGTCGATAGCCGGACCGCCGGGATAGCCCAACCCCAAAACTCTGGATATTTTATCGAAGGCCTCCCCCGCCGCATCGTCCAGAGTTTTGCCGATAACTTCAAATTCGGTGTAGTCTTTCACCATGATTAAATGACTGTGCCCGCCGGATACCACCAGGGATAAAAAGGGTGGCTCCAAATCCGGAAATTGTAAATAGTTGGCGGCAATATGTCCTTCGATATGATGAACGGCAATCAGCGGTTTATTTAATGCGTACGCCATAGCCTTTGCCTGGGATACACCGATCAATAATGCCCCTACCAATCCCGGACCCGACGTTACGGCAACGGCATCGATGTCCTTGTAGGTTAATGCGGCATCTTTCAGAGCCGCGTCGATGATAAAGGGCAGTTTTTCCACATGATTTCTCGAGGCGATTTCCGGTACAACACCACCATATTTTTTATGAATATCGATTTGTGTATAAATTTGGTTGGTGATAATGTTTCTTCCGTCTTCCACGACGGCAACGGCGGTTTCGTCGCAAGACGTTTCAATGGCAAGTATTTTCATTTATTTTCCTCAATTGTATTTCTTTTGCATTAACAATGCATTTGAGCCGTCTTTGTAATAAGCTTTTCTGTAACCGACCTTTTCAAAGCCCAGCTTCTTATAAAAAGCAATGGCGGTTGTGTTGTGTTCTTTTACCTCTAAAGACATCAGCACACAGCCCGAAGCGATACTGTGATGAATTAGGGCTTTTAACAGGATTTGTCCGTAGCCTTTACCTTGCAGATCGGGCAATACGCCGATGTTCATCAACTCCGCTTCTCCGGCTACGCACCACATGCCTGCATAACCGACCATTTGGTTATCGGCTTCTAAAACATAGTAAACACCCACAGGGTTTGTGCATTCCCGTCGGTAGGAGTCCTCCGACCATTCACACACCCCCGCCGCCTTGTCCACGGTGTGTACCATAGCGGCGTCTTCCGGCGTCATCAAACGCAAATTATAATCCATGGTGTTTTTCCTCGGCGTAAGACGGTCTTAAATAAGTTAAGGCCGCTTGATCGTAACGACAGGTTTTGCCTTGAAGCAGGTGCTCATAAGCCAGCACCCCTGCAGAGCCCGCGCGGTTTAAGCCATGTTGACGGCTTACAAGAACGGCTTGAGGCAATGCCGCTTTTAATTGTTCTCCGAAACGAGCCGTGCCGTCACCGACCACATAGATTTTTTGATCGGCATAAGATTTTAAATAACCGATTAACGTTTCGACGCCAACGGCCTGCTCATTACAGATTGTGTTTAAACGCCCGTCACCTTCCGCTTTATAAACGGCCGTATACACCTGGTTGCGTCGGGCATCCAAAATCGGACATACCAACCCCGTTACACAATTTAAATTATGCGCCAGGCTTTCCAATGTGGATACGGTCACCATCGGTTTGTTTAAGGCTTGGGCAAAACCTTTAGCGGTTGCCATTCCGATGCGCAGTCCCGTAAAAGAGCCGGGTCCCGCTACAATACCGAAGGCGTCCATCTCGGTGATTCGCAGCCCCACATCGCTGAGAAGATGATCGACAGCGGTCAATAATTTTTCCGAATGTGTTTTTTGGTAATTAACGGTCAATTCGCCGATCAAGCGCTGTTCATCGACAATGCTGACCCCTGCCACCATGGTGGCACTATCTATTGTTAGCAATTTCATTTTTATTTCCTTATCGTGTTCATTTCACTAATCATTTATTATAGTATATAAAATTCCCGACAACAATCCTTAAAGATTGCCGTTTAGTAACACTTGTTACTTTAATCCGAACGATGAGATGATAAACTGAAGCCATCAATTTTAAAAAAGTGAGGTAACAACCATGGTCGTAAGAAAAATGGTAAAAATAGATGCGGAAAAATGTAACGGTTGCGGTGCCTGTGTAGATGCTTGCCACGAAGGCGCCATCGGCATGAAGGACGGCAAAGCCGTCTTACTGCGAGATGATTATTGCGACGGTTTGGGCGATTGCCTGCCCGCCTGCCCGGTCGATGCTATCAGCTTTGAAGAGAGAGAAGCCTTACCCTACGACGAAGCCGCCGTTCTTGCCAATATGGCAAAAAAAGAAAGTCAAAAACAGAAAAAGGATACCTTGCCCTGCGGCTGCCCGGGTAGCGAATCCCGCTACATTATGCCTCAGGAAGCATCGACTACAACTGTAACTCGGACACAAACGGAAAAACAGCCTTCCATGCTCAGACAATGGCCGGTTCAAATTAAACTGGTGCCGGAAAATGCCCCCTATTTTAACAACGCCAAGCTGTTAATTGCCGCCGATTGTACCGCTTACGCCTACGGCAATTTTCATCAGGATTTTATGAAAGACCATGTTACTCTTATCGGATGTCCGAAATTGGACATGGTTCAATATGCGGATAAATTAACCAATATCATCAAAAACAACACCATTCAATCCGTTAAGGTAGTACGCATGCAGGTACCGTGCTGTGGCGGTATTCAAAATGCCGTAACAACCGCTATTCAAAACAGCGGTAAAATGATCCCCTGGTCAATCGTTACCATTGCGGCCGACGGCTCCGTCGTCGAAGAACTCTAACTCGATTTGATGATAAAAGCGGACCTTTCATTCCCTCTATGAAAGATCCGCTTTTTGTTTTTCCTTTTTTGACTTTATACTGTAATGCAATCAAAACAGCCACCAATTAACCGACTTTAAAGTTTTTTTCGGTGACAAACTCTTTTACGACATCGAAAGCCGCTAATACCGATGGTGAACCAATCGTTCATATTGTAAAAAGAGCGGTGCGAAAACTCTTTGTATTGTTGTATCCTGCCGGGACAACCAGTAGAGAAGTGCTGTAAAATAAAGTCGTTTTTTTTCGGCCGTCATGGTTACATCTCCGATTAAGGCACGTAACTTACGCAAATTCATTTTACATTCCACGCACTTGGCACGGTCCAAGTCCAGAAGCACGTTATCAAAAATATCCCAGGCATCACCGTAGTTCGCCTCATCCGCCCAGGACTGATCGATAGGGTATTCGTCTTTTTTATCCGGAAACACAAGGATATTGCCACAAGGTTCCGTGAAAAGGTTTTCCGTCCCCTTAACAGCCATCTCTTCGCCCAAACTGCTTGCCAATAAGGCAACGACATAGCCGTAATCCGCCATCCCTTTGGTTGGTCTTAATACATTTAACCCCATTTTTTCCGATTGTTGTACGTAACTCTCAATGGTATCCGTAATAATCTTTTTATCGTACCCTTCCAGGTACTCGGCAAACATGCACGCAACAACTTGCATACAAATTTGATTTCTTTTTTCCTGCTGAGCGTCTATTCTTTTACGACCTTTACCTCTTTCAGAACTCATGTTGAACCTCCGTCGCATAAAAGATAATCGAAAAATAAACAATGGTTTGCGGCCCGAAGTCAAAATCCATGGCTAATTTTTTTGCCAGTTGCATGATGTGAATACCGTGGCTTTCGATGGTAGAAAAGGCCTTGCCCGGATGGCGACAGGGTGCATCGGGGTATGTACAAGTAGGACAAACCATACAGCCAGTCGACAATACAAAAACATCGGCATAACTTTTTTTAAAGATTTCTTTAACTTGATAGGTGATATCTTCGTGCATGTGACGACTTTTTAAACCGGCATCAAAGTAATAGGCGTCGGGCAACTCCGCCACCGTTGACAGTACAAAGGCATCGGGGTAATTTTTTAATGCCCGGATACGGTCGTCGACAGGTCCGATCGCCGGCGGGCAAACCCAACGTTTGCCGTACATGCCGCAATCGTTCATTTCGCAGACGGTGCGTACTTTTTGTGAAAAGTCTATTTCAGAGGTTTTTATCCAGCGGTAATCGTATAGAGGTAAGCCTGCCAGTTGTGTCTCCAGGTTTTTTTGTCGTTTATCCACAATACAAACCGTAAAGTGAAAAATGCGGTCTGACCATAAAGCGTTCGTTTAGGGTAATCTTCATTTGTGCCGCTTCCGGTTGCAATAAGGTGAAAATACCCTTTCCCTCCTCCAACTGCCAGCCGTCTTCTCCGGGAAAAAAGTAACAACCGTCCTTTAAACCGTATTTTTCATAAATGTGTGATTCTAAAACATCTCGTGCCTGATCGCCGCTGACTTTGCACAACTCCATCATGACAAATTGGTCGAACATATTGGTTTTTGTCATGGATTTTTCATGCAGATGAATGCCGCAGCTGGTCATAAACACAAAAATATTTTCCACTTCGGATAAATGCGTTGAAACATTTTTGTTTTTAAAAGAAATCCCGTCTAATTGGAAAAAGGGCACTTCCGAGGACGTTAAGCTGCATTTTTTATAAATAACAACCGGACCGTCCTCATCGCTCAAAGTATTCAGAAGGGTTTCTATTTTTTTTATTTGTTGTTTTCTTCTGCATTTTACACGTTCGGCAAAGGCGTTGATATCCAGGTTTAAGGGAATATCTTTAATGAGGTGCGTCGCGTTGTTCATATTAATAGGCTCTGGCAAAGTAAGCCATTTTGTTTGCAGGTTTACCGCAGCAAACGCAGGTTCCTTCACCTAAAACTTCTTGCTCGTCTTCTAAGGGAATGCAACGCAGGGTTGCACCGGTTTCATCTTTTATGCTGTTTTCGCAGGCTTCGTCACCGCACCACATCGCCTTGATAAATCCGGGGTTTTCTTTTAAGTTGTTCTGAAACTCCGCCATATTCAAAGCAACGGAGGTTTTTTCTTCCCGCATTTTTAAGGCTTTATCCAGCAAGTTTTGTTGAATGTCCTCAAGTAGTTTTTGAAGGGTTGTTGTCAACTCGTCGAGGGAAACGGAAATTTTTTCGCCGGTGTCCCGTCGTGCCAACACACATTGGTTGTTTTCGATATCTCTCGGACCGATTTCCAAACGTATCGGCACGCCTTTCATCTCCCATTGGTTGAATTTCCAACCCGGAGAGTTGTCGCTATCATCGATTTCTACTCTGAATTCGGTTTCCAATGCTTTTTTTAGTTCGTATGCTTTGTCCAAAACCCCTTCTTTATGTTGGGCAATGGGCAGTACAACCACTTGAACGGGTGCAATGGCCGGCGGCAGGTTGAGCCCTTTGTCATCGCCATGTACCATAATAACCCCGCCGATGAGTCGTGTGGATACTCCCCATGAGGTATGGTAGGGGTTAGATAATTCGTTATTTCTGTCCAAGTACTGAATTTCGAAGGCTTTTGTAAAGTTTTGACCCAGGTTATGGGAGGTTCCCGATTGCAGCGCCTGACCGTCGTGCATAAGTGCTTCCATGGTGTAGGTTTTATCTGCTCCGGCAAATTTTTCTTTTTCACTTTTTAAGCCGACAACCACCGGTATCGCCAAAACCTTTTCCGCAACTTCTCTGTAAATATTAATCATTTGCATGGTTTCTTGCTGTGCCTCTTCCGGAGTTTCGTGCAAGGTGTGACCTTCCTGCCATAAAAATTCGGAGGTTCTTAAAAAAGGTCTGGTTGTTTTCTCCCAACGCACTACGGAGCACCACTGGTTATATAAAAAGGGGAGTTGACGATAACTGTGCAGCCACTTGGAATACATACTGCAAATAATAGTTTCCGATGTCGGGCGTACGCAAAGTCTTTCTTCCAGCTTTTTGTTGCCACCATGGGTTACCCACGCCACTTCGGGGGCAAAACCCTCCACATGCTCCGCTTCCTTATTTAATAAGGATTCCGGTATTAAGAGCGGAAAATACATGTTTTTATGGCCGGTTTCTTTAAAGCGTTTATCGTAAGCTGCTTGGATATTTTCCCAAATGGCATACCCGTAGGGGCGTATAACCATAAAGCCTTTAACCGGTGAGTAGTCAACCAATTCCGTTTTGGATACGACGTCGGTATACCATTGCGAAAAGTTTTCTTCCATCGAGGTTATTTCTTTTACTAATTTTTCTTTTTTCTTTTTAACCATCTAATGATCCTTTCAGATAAGACATTTGTTATATTATATCCTAACTTAAAAAAAAACGCGACTTTCGTCACGCTTTTTCGGATAATTCTTATTTAAATTCGACGCCTGCGCCAACTTCTTCGAGTTTTGCTTTGATTTCGTCGGCTTCTTCTTTTGAGGCGCTTTCTTTAAGTGTTTTCGGTGCTTCGTCAACCAATGCTTTTGCTTCTTTTAAGCCAAGACCTGTGATTTCGCGAACAACTTTGATAACTTTAATTTTGTTGTCGCCAACGTTGGACAATACAACTTCAAAGTCTGTTTTTTCTTCAGCTGTAGCCGCTTCTTCGCCTGCTGCAGGTGCTGCTGCAACAACGCCAACCGGTGCTGCAGCACTTACGCCGAATTCTTCTTCCAGTGCTTTAACTAATTCGGATAATTCCAATACGGTTAAATTTTTTACTTCTTCAATTAATTGTGTAACTTTTTCGCTCATGATGGTTTCCTCCAATTTTTAAAGTGATTAAGCTTCCGCTTGTTTTTGTTCGGCAATTTGATTTAAAGCAATTGCCAAGCCTCTGATGTTTGCATTTAATACATTGACAAATCCTGCGATGGGTGCGTTTAAGCTGCCCAATGCCTTTGCCACCAATTCTTCTTTCGGCGGTAATTTAGCGAGACTGATAACGCCGTCCATATCAATAACGTTACCTTCAACAACACCGGCTTTAATTTCCAATGCTTTGTGGTCTTTGGCAAATTTATTGATTAATTTTGCAGCTGCAACGGGATCGGAGTCACAAAAGGCAATGGCATTCGGACCGGTTAAGTGTTCCAAAAGACCTTCGACACCGGCTTCTTTTGCTGCAAAACGTACCATGGTGTTTTTATAAACTTTATAGTCGATATTGTTTTCTCTGGATTGTTTACGTAATTCGGTAACTTCCTCAACGTTTAAACCGCGGTAGTCAACGACAACGGTTCCCTGAGAGTTTTTTAGTTTTTCGGCTATTTCCTGCACCAACGCTTGTTTCTTTTCCATATTCGGCATATTCTCTCAACACCTCCTTGCACTTAAATTTCCGTATAAAAAAGCCCTCTCCAAAAAAGGTGAAGAGAGGGCATAAAATCTTAGCTATCTTCAACCTCGGCAGGATGTTTAAACTTACGTCCCTGCTGTCTCTGGATGAACAGTCTTTTTTATAACATGACTATACTATCACTTGAGGAACAGTATGTCAATTAATTTTTGCTACATTCAGTTTGACCCCAGGGCCCATAGAGCTGGACAGGGTAACGGATCTGAAGTATTGTCCTTTAGCTGCCGCCGGTTTTGCTTTTTTGACAGCTTCCAAAAGAACGGTCAAGTTTTCCAACAATTGTTGGTCATCGAAAGATGCTTTACCGATTAATACGTGAATGATGTTGGTTTTATCCAAACGGTATTCCACTTTACCGGCTTTGACATCTTCGATTGCTTTTTTGACATCCGGTGTAACGGTTCCGGATTTCGGGTTGGGCATTAACCCCTTCGGACCGAGAACGCGACCTAAACGTCCTACTTTACCCATCATATCCGGTGTTGTAATCATCACATCAAAATCAAACCAACCTTCGTTGCTGATTTTTTCGAGATATTCGTCTTCACCGAAATAATCGGCGCCGGCCTCTTCCGCTTCTTTCAGTTTGTCGCCCTTTGCAACAACCAAAACTTTAACGGTTTTACCGGTACCGTGGGGCAATACCAAAGCACCTCTGACCTGTTGGTCGGCGTGACGGGAGTCAACCCCTAAACGAATATGCAACTCGATACTTTCATCGAATTTAGTATTCGCCATTTTTTTAACCATTGCTATGGCTTCTTCGTAATCATAAAGCTGAGACTTGTCATAGCTTTTAGCCAGCTCTTGATACCTTTTTCCTCTTTTCATATATCCTCCTTGTGGTCATATCGGGAAACCCCTCCCACTTAAGGTCTAAAACCTGAAATTATTCTTCAACAACAATGCCCATGCTGCGTGCCGTACCGGCTACCATACGCATGGCTGATTCGACATTGGCCGCATTTAAGTCAGGCATTTTTAATTCGGCAATTTCTTTTACCTGTTCCTTACTGACTGTGGCCACCTTTGTTTTATTCGGTACGCCGGATGCTTTGTCCAACCCTGCCGCTTTTTTCAGCAACGTTGACGCCGGCGGTGTTTTCGTAATGAAAGTAAACGAGTGATCTTGAAATACCGTAATAACTACGGGAATCAGCATACCTGCCTGATCAGCCGTTCTTGCATTAAAATCTTTACAGAATCCCATAATGTTAACGCCGTGTTGACCCAGGGCCGGGCCTACCGGCGGTGCCGGTGTTGCTTTTCCGGCAGGGATTTGCAATTTAATTAATCCTATAACTTTTTTTGCCATGAATCCACCTCCTTTATGATGATAATTGAAGAATAGGTCCTTAAGTGTTCAGTTTCTTTATTTGTTCAAAAACGACTTCTGCAGGAGTATCCCTGCCGAACATCGATATTTTGACGATTGCTACGGATTTTTCCGGATTAATTTCTTCAATAAATCCGCTAAATCCTTCAAAGGGTCCATCGATGATAGACACCTCTTCCCCTATGGAAAAATCGATGGTAACAACTTTCTTTTCCAAGATGCCCATGCTTTTGAGCTCTTCTTCCGATAAGGGAACCGGTTTGGACGCCGGGCCGACAAAGCCGGTGACGCCCCTGGTGTTTCTGACAACATACCAAGATTCGTCGGTCATAAACATTTGGACGATAACATACCCCGGAAAAAGCTTCTTTTCCTTTAAAACGCGCTTGCCGTCCTTTACTTCTACAACTTCATGAACCGGTACTTGTACCTGGAGGATTAAGTCCTCCATATTTCTGTTTTCTACAGTCGCCTCAATACTCGCCTTTACTTTGTTTTCGTAACCGGAGTAGGTATGTGCTACATACCATTGGGGCTCTTCGTATTGTTCGTAACCCATGCTTATCCGATCGACAAATCAAGTAAAAATTTTGCTAAAAAACTCAATCCGGTATCCATAACCCAAACGATAAACGCGGAAATACCGACGATGCCGAAGACAACGCCGGATGCTTGTTGCAATTCCTCACGATTCAGCCAGGTAACTTTTTTAAGTTCCGTTCTAACACCTTTAATGTAGTTGGTAAAACGGGCAAATACGCCCGGCCGCGTTTTTGTTTTAGCCGCTTTTTTGGTACTTTGAGTTTTTACAGGCGCGTTTTTAGTGGCAGTTTCAACCTTAATATCTTTTTTGGGACTTGGTTTGACTTCTGTATTTACAGTTCTTTTTTTTCTAGGTTGTTTCGCTTTTGCCGCCATTTAATTCCTCTTTATTTTGTTTCTCTGTGGGTCGTGTGTGTTTTACAGAATTTGCAGTATTTTTTTTCTTCCAAACGATCCGGTGTGTTTTTTTTGTTTTTCATCGTATCGTAATTTCTTTGTTTGCATTCCGTACATGCTAACGTTATCTTAACTCTCAAAATAGCACCTCCACTTCAGATTTCTATAATATTGTATTGATTATCTGCTTAACTGTCACCTAGCTAGAATAGCATAAAAGATAAAACAATGTCAATACGCAATAAAAAAAGGCCCTCGGCCTCTAATCCTCATATTAGTATACCAAAATGCCAGCTATTTAGCAAGTATAAAACAAGCATTTTTTGTGTTTTTCTGTGATGAGAACACAAAACCCGAGCCTTCGCAAAACAATCTCGAATTGATTGTCAGTTTTCGTTGAGGTGAATGCCATGGGAAAATTCCGGTGCGTGCGTCAGGGTATTCATAACCGGGCAATGCCCTTCAGTGTACGCGATAAGATTTTCGATTTCTTTTTCGAAATTATTTGTTGTAAAATGATAGTCGGTATTTATTTTAGAAAATCCAACTTTTACGTCATCGGCATCTTCCGCGCCCACCGGTGCCAGCACGCCTTCGACATTTATCGTTAAATCGGAAAATTCGACATTTTGTTTTTAGATCATTTGTAATCCGTCTTCTTTGCCGACTTGAACCGACGCCTTCAATTTTTTTCTGTCTTAACTTTGGTCCTTTAAAATTTTAGATTTTTTAAAAAACAAAACCGTACCGATAATCACCAATAGCAATGAGCGATTTATTATATCACGTGTCCGCTTTTAGTCAAAAACAAAGGTTGTATCCGATCATCTCTTATTTTTCTCTATTTTTATATCCGATGACAACGGCCGCCGTAAAAAAAATAAGGATCAACCATAAGGGATGTATGACGGGCGAAAGGAGCAGCCCCAACCCCGTCAGCAAAACCGGCATCAGCAACGCCGCCAGTACCAGTAAGCCGAAGAATATTATATGTTTTTGCCAGTTTTCCATTTCGGATGTCTCCATTGATTTTCATAAAGAATTATGCTATCCTGTCTTAGTAAGCCCCTGTAGTTAAATGGATATAACAGTCCCCTCCTAAGGTTGCGTTACAACGGTCACCTTGGAAAAACTTCATATAGGATTCA
>CAYFTR010000039.1:0-10845 GCA_964346185.1 uncultured Lachnospiraceae bacterium
CTATCGTTACAGGTAAAAATGATCACTTGTTTTTGACCGCTGACTTCCGACAGAAAACGAAGTGCCGTTTCCTTACGCCGATCATCGTATTGTACAAAGGCATCGTCTAAAATAAATGGCAGGTTGAGGGTTTCACGGGTCATACTCTGTACGCCGAAACGCATGGCAAAGTACAATTGTTCCACCGTTCCGGAAGACAGGGTATCAATGGGGACATAGCCGTCTTTTCCTCGCATAACACGGATATTTAAATGTGGATCGACCTTAACGTCGGTTGTTTCACCGGAAATTTCCGAAAATATTTTTCCGATTTTTTCGCCCAGTTTCGGTAACAATTTATCTTTTTCGACGGAAGCACATTCCTTTAACACGTCGATGGCTACCGTATAGGCCTTGTAGTTTTCGCTGTATTCGTCGACCAGTGCACGGTAGGTGACAATTTCGTCCTCCAGTTCCCGACTGGGGCGTACATCTTTGAGCAGACTTTCGTTTTTATACATCAGTTCCCCGATTTTTTTATTGAGTTGCTCCATTTCTTCCCGTATTTCCACACGTCGAACGGAGGCTTCCCGCGAGTCTTCCGAGGAGGTGTTTTTTTTACGGGTCAACATTTCTTCCAGTTCCTGATATAAACGACGGTTATAATCCAAACGGTTTTCAAGCCACCTTAATTTGTCCTTTTGTTGAAGTGCCGCATCGTAAGCCTCCACACTTTGCAGTCCACGTCCTGCCAAAGTTTCTTCCACTTTTTGCTCTGAACGGTTGCGTTCTTCTTCCAGTGTCGCTTTTTCTTTTTGAGCCGTATCTTTCTTTTCTTTTATAAATTGCAGACGTATACGTGTTTGTTGCAAGTTATTAAAATATTCCAATAAAGTTTTTAAATGTGCTTCAATGTTTTTGTTGTTTTTAACGGCATATTTTTTAATTAATGCTTCCCGAAAGGTATCTTGCTCGGTATTTTCAAATATTTTAGACACCCGTTCCTCTTCCGGTACGGGGTTCAGTGCTGTTAATTGAGAAAATCGCTCCGGGTATTTTCGATATAGCACCAACAACCCGATGCCACTTAATAAAAGCAACCACGCGGCAAACCCCAATAAAAGCAGATGTACAAAATTTAAAACATCCCCGCCTTTTACAAAGCCGACAATTAATAAGGATAAGCCGATAACTATCAAAGCGGCAACCACAGCATAAACTTTTATTTTTATGTTTGCTCCCGTCGCGTTAAGTGTATTTGTATCTTGTGTCACCTGATCGGGGCGGTCTTTCTTTTGTTGCAGAGCATCCAAATCTTCCTCGACTTCTTCTTTTGTAAAAAAGCCGACGGAATTTACCAACGCCCGTTCTTTTTGTGCTTCTTCTAAGAGTTCGCGATCCGCCGTCAGAAGTTCTTTTTGGCGTTGCTCGATACGTTGTTGCAAGCTCTCCGAGGATTGTCTGAGATAATTCAGTTCGCTCAGCTCTTTATCCGTCAACTCACGGTAGCCCGAAAAGTCTTTGATTTGAGATTGTATTTTCTCACTTTCTTCGTTTAAACTTTCTATTCTTTGAACGATTTGCTTTCGTTTTCCGTTGTCATCGCTTTGGTACACCGGTGCTAACTTTAAGTAAGCGTCGTTTAAAGCACCGAGTTTATCTTCCATTTTTTTTATTTCAAACAAATGTCGGTTGGCGGCGGCTCGATTTTTGTCGTTCTCTTCTTTTTCTTTTTCCAAACGATGTAATCGGGTGACGGCTTCACCGTAATTGGATTTTTTTTGCTTGAGGGTTCCAATGGCATCCCGCTTGTTTTCGAGTTCGGTCATTGCACGGTAAATGGAAACTTCCTCTCCTTTGTCGGCTCCTTTACTGATGAGGCGATCGTTAATTTCCTTAAGCATCACTTCTCTTGAAAAACTGCCGCGTTCCTTTATGTTAACGGTGTTGTTGTAAAAGGCGGCGTTAATGTTCTCCCCCAAAGGGAGCGGCTGCCTGCTGACGGGGTCGTAAGGGTAGTTGTCGCTGATATCTTCGCCGGTCAGTCCGTCATAAATATGTAGGGACTCCTCGTTTTTTAAAAAGTTTCGCTCCAATCGAATTTCTCTGCCCTTATCGTCTTCATAGGTCATCACGCCGAAATAACGGTTATCCCTTAAGGGTTTGTACTGCTCATAGTATTCGGAGTATATTTTCTTTTTGCGATAGGGTTTTAAAAAGCCGAAAAACATCCCTTCTATAAAATGTTGAATGGTGGTTTTCCCCGCTTCGTTTAAACCGTAAATGAGGTTCAATCGATCTGCCAGATGTATTTTTCTGTTTTTAAATTTCCCGAAGGAAACAAGTTCCAAGGTTTTTATTTTCATAACAACACCTTTTCTTTCAACAGTTCACTCAAACCGAAAACCATCGCCTTGCGGTGAATGCGGGAATCTTCTTTTTCTCTCATTTTTTCAATAAACGTTCCTACAATATTGTTTTTGTTTTCCGAGTATAGGAGGTCGATATCCAAATCAATCTCCAAATTTTCGTCGATAATTTCCAAGTAGTAGAAGGATCTCTCTAACTCTCTTTTTAGAGCTTCAAAATCCACGGTCGGGTCGATATAACCGTCAACCGATACCCTATAATAGTTGTTCATTCGGTTGTCTTCAATGTCCAACTTTAAAAATTTCTCTTTAATTTCTCTCTCGCCGATATCGCTCATCAAGTGAAAATGTTCCTGAACATAACGACGATGTTGAGTTTGAATAAAGGTGGTCTCGCAACCGTTGTCTTTAATTTGCCCGACAATAATGCCGTGGTCTCCCTCTTCTCCGAAATCCAAGGCCTCCGGGCTGCCGCAATAAGCCGCATTATCTGTTAAAAATTGGTGCTGATGGATATGTCCCAGGGCGATATAGTCGAAGTCCTGCCACAGTGTTACGTCCAGCGGCATATATTCGCTGCCCGAATTGAGCGCGTCGCCGTGTAGGAGGAGTAGGTTGACGGTATCGGGATTTAAAGTGATGGCGGTATCAAAGGGCGGCTCGCGGTAGGAGTTACGTATCCAGGACATGCCGTAGACGTGAACGTTGAGTTCCGGAAACCATACGGCTTCCAACTCACCGGTTTTTAAAATAACCACGTTGTCCGGCCATTGAACCAAGGCGTACAGATCGCCTTCACTGTAAAAATCGTGGTTGCCACCGATAATCACCACCTGGGTATGGCTTAACGAACGGAAGGCTCTGCTCACACGACGAATATCGTTGATATCCGTTTCACGGCTGTCAAATAGATCTCCCGCTATTAAAAGTAAATCGATTTTATTTTTTTCCGCCGTCGCGATAATTTTATCGAAGGTTAACCAAACATCGGCACGTTTATCTTTACCGTACAAATCACTTTTATTTCCGAAACGAAATTTTTTACCAAAATGCGTATCCCCCATATGTATAAAGCTGACGCCCATAATCTCCTCCTGTGACACCTGTTTATTTTTGACATTCCTATCGATATTAAGTTATTATAACATGTATAATAAAATAAAAAAAATACTACCTGTGCATTTTGATGAAATGCCCATCCGTTGCCGTTGCTACTCAAACGTACACTTGTCGGCTTGTCGGATATGTATTTGCCGATATCAAGGAGATTTTTCGGCAATAGTTAAAACAGGTATAAAGGAGAAAAAATGCGTTACAGATTGTTGAAAAACACGGATATCAGCTTGTCGCAATTGGGGTTCGGTACCATGCGCTTACCCATTCTGCACAATAACGAAAAGCTAATCGACACAAAAAAAGCATCGGAACTGTTGCAATATGCGATCGATAACGGCGTCAACTACTACGATACCGCCTGGAATTATCATTTAAAAGCTTCGGAATCTTTTTTGGGGGATTTTTTAAACCGAACCGCTCAACGCGAAAAAGTGTATGTGGCGACCAAGTTGCCGGTATGGGAGTGCAGAGAATACGCGGATTTTGACCGTTTACTAGAACAGCAACTTAAAAATTTAAAAACCGACTACATCGATTTTTATCTGCTCCACGCCTTGGACGGCTACCGCTTTAATAAAATTTACGATTTGGGTGTCACCGATTTTATAGATAAAGCCAAAGCTTCGGGCAAAGTGCGCTATATGGGTTTTTCTTTCCATGACGAATACGAAGCCTTTGGTCCGATTTTAAATGCCTACGACTTCGACTTTGCACAAATCCAATACAATTATATGGACGACGATTTTCAAGCCGGAGACCGCGGCTTAAGGGACATTGCGACTAAAGGCATCTCCTCAGTGATTATGGAACCCCTCCGAGGCGGACAAATCGCCAAAAAACCCGCCGGCAAATTAAAAGAAATTTGGGACGGTTTTAAGACCGATTTAACCCCAGCCACATTGGCACTTAAATACATTTTAAACCGCGAAGAAGTAACCACCCTGCTCAGCGGTATGGGCACAATGGAAGAAGTTGCCGAAAACATTCGCGTTTGCTCGGAATACGGTATCGGCGATTTAACCGAGCAGGAAAATGAAATGATTCGGGTGCTTCGAGATTATTACCGCAGCGAAACCCAAGTGGATTGTACCGCCTGCAATTATTGTATCGACTGCCCGAAAGGTATTCCCATTTCAAAAATTTTTACATATTATAACGAAGCACACATTTACGGCGATGCCGATAACATGCGTAAAAAATACAATCAAAACATAAAAAACAAACATAAGGCGGATCAATGCGTCGAATGCGGTCGGTGCGAAGATGTCTGTCCCCAAAACCTGCCCATCCGTGATGATTTAAAGAAAGCCCACAGATTTTTAAAAAATTCCTAAGTTTTTATGCTATGATAACACCTCATTCATCTGTTAGGAGGTTCTATGCTCATTGAATTATTAAAGACGGTGTTCTTCGGCATTGTTCAAGGCATTACCGAATGGCTGCCCGTCAGCAGTACCGGCCATATGATTTTACTGGAAGAATTTTTTCAGTTAAAAGTTTCAAAAGAATTCTGGGATATGTTTTTGGTTGTTATACAATTTTCGTCGATACTGGCGGTCGTTCTTTTATATGCCCGTCGCTTAAACCCCTTTGCTTCCGGAAAAACGGCACAGCAAAAAAAAGATACCCTGACCCTCTGGAAAAAGGTATTGGTCGGGGTATTGCCGGCAGGTATTATCGGCGTACTCTTTGACGATTGGCTCAACGACCATTTGTATTCCCCAATAACCGTCGCTTTTACCTTGGTTTTATACGGTATCTTGTTTATTGTTGTTGAAAACAATAATAAACATGTCAAACCGTCGGTGACCACCGTCAAGGACATGAGCTTTCGTAACGCCCTAGGTATTGGTTTGTTCCAAACCCTTTCGCTGATACCAGGCACCTCCCGATCCGGTTCCACCATTATCGGCGCCATGATCTTGGGTAATTCCCGAACCGTCGCTACGGAATTTTCCTTTTTTATGGCCATTCCCATTATGCTCGGCGCATCGAGTTTAAAGCTGCTCAAGTACTTTATTAAAACTGGTATCGGCTTTACGGCGACGGAAGTGGCCATCTTACTGACGGGGCTGTTTGTATCCTTCGCGGTTTCCGTTATAACCATTCGTTTGCTGGTGGGATACGTCCGAAAAAACAATTTTATACCCTTCGGCTATTACCGCATTGCCCTTGGTGTATTGGTTTTTGCCTACTTTTTAATTCCGCGATAAAAGGGGTTGACAAATGCCCCCATTATGTTTAAACTATACCCAACGCAAAGATGAGGAATAGTAGCCGATTGAAAGCCGTTCAGAAAATTGCCGGTTGATGCGAGGCAAAGGGCAACAATTCGTGAACTCACCTCGGAGCAGCCTGTTGAAACAAGTAGGCAGTGCCGGGTCCTCCCGTTAACGAGGTAAATGTTGTTGGACATTGAATTGAGGCAATCGTAAGATTGTAAAATAGAGTGGTACCACGATCGTTTCGTCTCTATAATTCCGTCGGAATTATAGAGACTTTTTTATTATCAAGGAGAAAACATGAACTACAAAAAATATCAAAGAGGCTATTTTATGCCTCCGGAATCCTGTACGGATTGGGTCCATAAGGAATACATCACCAAAGCACCGATTTGGTGCTCCGTCGACTTAAGAGACGGCAACCAGGCGCTGATTGTCCCCATGAGTTTGGAAGAAAAAATTAACTTCTTTAAAGCCTTGATAAAGGTAGGTTTTAAGGAAATAGAGGTGGGCTTTCCCGCCGCATCGGAAACCGAATATACCTTTTTAAGAACGCTAATTGAAGAAAACTTAATTCCCGACGATGTGACCATCCAGGTACTGACCCAAGCTCGGGAACATATCATCGAAAAAACCTTCGAAGCGTTACGAGGTTGCAAAAAATCCATCGTCCATTTGTACAACTCCACCTCCCTGGCACAGCGGGAACAGGTTTTTAAAAAATCCAAATCGGAAATTATAGACATCGCCGTAAAAGGTGCACAAATGCTTAAAGATTTCGCGGCAAAAACCGAAGGGAATTTCCAGTTCCAGTATTCTCCGGAAAGCTTTACCGGAACCGAAGTAGATTACGCCCTGGAGGTTTGTAACGCCGTTTTGGACGTTTGGCAACCGACAGCGGAAAACAAGGTCATCATTAATCTGCCGGTGACGGTATCCATGTCCATGCCCCATGTCTACGCCAGCCAAATCGAATATATGTGCAAGCATTTAAACCATAGAGAAAACGTTATTGTTTCCCTGCACCCCCACAACGACAGAGGCTGTGCCGTTGCCGACTCCGAGTTGGGGCTGTTGGCGGGCGCCGACCGCATTGAGGGCACCCTCTTCGGAAACGGCGAAAGAACCGGCAACGTCGACATTATTACCATGGCACTGAATATGTTCACCCATGGTGTCGACCCCGAGCTTAATTTCAGCGACCTGCCCGCCCTCACAAACGTATACGAAGAAAACACCAGAATGTCCGTCTACGAACGCCAACCCTATAGCGGTGCTTTAGTGTTTGCAGCCTTTTCCGGCTCCCATCAGGATGCCATTGCCAAGGGTATGCAATGGCGGGAAGACAAACACCTGGACCAATGGACCGTCCCCTACCTGCCTATCGACCCCAAGGATATCGGGCGAGAATACGAAAAGGATGTTATTCGTATTAACAGCCAATCCGGCAAAGGCGGTATCGGCTATGTATTGGAACAAAAATATGGTTACGACATGCCCAAAGCCATGCGTGAAAACTTCGGCTATTTGGTTAAGGATCGCTCCGATAAGGAACACCGCGAGCTGTCCGCTGAAGAGGTTAAAGATATTTTTGAAGAAACTTACATTAACCTCCAAAGGCCCATATCTTTGGAGGCCGCACACTTTAAGCAAATCAGCAAACATATTGAGGCCGATTTAACCATAAGCCATAACGGCGAAAAAATCCGACTGAAAGCCGAAGGTAACGGTCGCTTCGACGCAGCCGCCAACGCCGTTAAAGACTACCTGAATATAGACTTTAAAGATTTGGTCTACGAAGAACATGCCTTGGAGCAGGGCTCTACCTCCCAGGCATCCGCCTATGTGGGCATTACCACCGACAATGGCAAGACCCACTGGGGTGTCGGCATTCACAACGACATTATTGTCTCTTCCATCAAGGCGTTAATTTCTGCCGTAAACCGGGGACTTCAGACAAAATAAACTAATTTTTATTTTTTTCTGTATGCTGTAATGTGTTGAGGTTGCCACCTTCGGGAGGCAACCCCATTTTTTTAACGCCATTATCTTCATATCTCTTAGCTTTTGTGCCGTTAGTTCAATTTGTTTTGCTAAAAGTTCTTGCTTTTGTGCCAATAAAACGGTGTTTCCCGGATCAAATTTTAAGGCTCGTTCAATGGCTCTCAATTCGGTTTGAACTTTATTGGATTGGGTGGTAATGTTTTTTAAGGCATTCTGCAACCCTGTTGTTTTGCCATCTATTTCTATGGTAATGCCTTTAATGTGTCTGCCTGCCATATAGCCTCCTTTCCGTGATTTTATTCATAAAAAAACCGGCCGTAGCCGGTTATGCTGTATTAATTATAGAGATCTATCGCCATTAAGATCAAAAGTAATACCACAAGTATTACAAACGCGATAAAAAGATACTCGTAGATTTAATCATACATTCTTTGTGTTCATATTCACGTCTTGCACAAGGTTTCATACTTTCCCCCGTGGTATGAATCGTGGACGGTATGAAAATTTGTCTGTTCCGCTTTAATCCGTACAATTCACCAGTAGCAATACGCTCGTGTCGTTTTATCCGAACAAGGAATAACCGAATTTAGTATGTTCACAGGTTATCATCGTTCCTTCCGATTAGATGTTTCAATAGGTCTATCTGTCACGGTTGCACCTTTCTGCCGCTTTCTTTTTATGAAAGGCAAGGTTTTTCTGTTGTTGTAGAACAAAATAAGGTTCGGGATTGAATGACCTTTTTTTACGATTGTCATTTTCCCTCGTATTTTTTTATGATTAGCGGTAACTCAACTTTTATTATTTTTTCAACTTTTTGTATCAAAAAAGCACATGAATTTTTCATGTGCTTTTTTATTAGTAGATCTTAGTAGTATTAAGGACAGCTAAAATTGACAATGCCCGCTAAAATTGTAAAACCTGTTGTCGACATGTCAAGCCCACTCGAATTAATCTGCAGACTTATAGAGCATAGCATGTTTTCGGCAAAATATCAAGCATTGCTTTGTTTTTAATTTTAGTTTTACGAATTTTATAAATAATCTGCTTTTTCATAGATTTCCCTATCGGATTTTATAAATAAAGATCTGTCCGACAGTTAGATATCAGAAAAAACAAACACTGCATTATTCCAAGTAACGAATAGTGTTCTGTTCCTATAAATTTGCAGGTTGAAAAATTTAACGCAGTCGTTAAATCTATAATGACAGCATTACCCCAACGCTTCATTGGTATAGGGGTAACCGAACTTCATGATAACCGTTACGCCCTGTTATCAAGCACAAATATTTCGATTAACTTCGGTTGCTTTTTTAAATTGCTAAAATAAAAAACGCGGTAACCCGCGTTTTAACTAACTTATGGCGTGCCCACAGGGATTCGAACCCCGGACCTTTCGGTTCGTAGCCGAACACTCTATCCGCTGAGCCATGGGCACGTGTCGCACAAATCGTGCTTACTCGATACATTATATCAGGTAAATAATAAAATGCAAGTAAATTTTTAAATTTTTTGCTTATTTTTTACATCATCAACTTTTAATAATCTTTACGGCAACGGTCACTCAAGTGCCGGCTTTTCCCCTACAGGGCAGCTGTTCGTTGACAAAATTCTTTTTTCTATGGGTAGAATGATGCGATGAGGTATACATCTTGAAGCAAGATAAATAACCTTTGACCAAAAGCCGGATAACGAGATATCTCGACCTGTTTTTAATTTGTTCAAAGCAACGGCAACCACTCTTTCGACTTTTTCGACCCCTATTTTTTTAATTGCCGAAGCTTGACAATCATTCCCCGCGTTTTTAAAGAATTCGGTTTCGACGGGATTGGGACAAACCGCTATTACCCGATTGCCTTTCTCTTTTAATTCCTGATTTAATGCTCTTGAAAAGCTAAGTACAAAGGCTTTACTTGCCGCATAAATCGAAAAATTCGGTTGCGGGATAAAAGCGGCTACGGAAGCCAGCTGATAGATGGTCCCTTGTTCAACAAAAGGTAAACACAGGTAGGTAAAACCGACCAAAGCTTTACAGTTCAGGTTAATAACGTCAAGGTGATCCTCAAGGGGAAGGTTTTCAAAGTAACCGATTTTTCCGCTGCCTGCGGAGTTAACCAATATTTTAATTTGAGCCTTCGATCTGACAAGAGCCTTATAAAAGGGTTGCAATTCTCTGGGTTTTGTCAGATCTGCAGGAAATATTTTTACCGGATGTTTTAAGGTTTGAGACATAGTTTCCATCGGGTCTTTTCTTCTTGCTACCAACCAGATTTCATCCAACCCTTCCAAACGATCAATTTGTTTTGCAAATTCTGCTCCGATACCCGAGGAGGCACCGGTAATCACGGCAATTTTCATTGTTTTCCTCTTCTCTTATATTCTACACAAATTTTACGGATTTTACTTATATTATTACTTTTTTCCGTTAAAAAAGCAACGGTATAAATCGGCCATTCCAAACAATAACAAGTGTCAATTGGTTGTAAAATGGTGCGGGTAACTTTTTAAAGTGATATTCTGCCAAAAAAAGAACCCCACTAGGGATTCTTTTTGATAGTCTATGCAATTTTAACGGTTTTCTCGTTTCGGGGTTGCGGTTTGTACCGATTTTTTTGTTGCCACTTCAGTAAGATAACCGCATTCATAACAACAAGTACAGAGCCCGCATTGTGTACCAAAGCACCGACAAAGGGCGTTAAAATACCCGTCATGGCAAGCAAAATCGCCAAAAAGTTAAGTCCCAAAGAAAAGAACAAGTTTTGTTTAATAGTGCGCATCATACGTTTGGACAGTTTCATCAAATGCGGCAGGGCGGAAAGATCGTCTTCTACTAAAACGATATCGGCGGCATCCACGGCAATATCGGAACCGATATTGCCCATTGCCAAGCCGACATACGCCACTTTTAAGGCGGGGGCGTCGTTAATTCCGTCACCAATCATGGCAATCCTTTGTCCTTGACTTTGCAATTGTTGAATATGTGCAATTTTATCTTCCGGCAGCAGCTCCGAATAAATTTCCGTAACTCCGACAGGCATCGCCATGCGTTGTGCAACACCGCGGTGATCGCCGGTTAACAAAACGGGTTTGTACCCCTGATGGCGAATATCCGAAATTACTTCTTTACTTTCCGAGCGTAACGTGTCGGACAGAGTTAA
>CAYFTR010000040.1:0-1865 GCA_964346185.1 uncultured Lachnospiraceae bacterium
TCGTTTTTCGATATCTGCTTTATCTGCCTTTATTACAAGGAAAAAGCAGCACAAAGCTCTTTGGTAATTCGGCGAGTGGATAGATATATATTAAGAACAAATTATTTGGTATGAAGAGTACTGTGTAGATACAGGCAGTTATAGCAATCAAAAAAATAAAAAAATCTTTTATATAACATTTAAAATTTTGCAATGTAAAAAGTTGTTTCAATTACTTTCGTTTGTTACAATTTAAACTTAAAGGACGTTATGGCTTCATTTATGATCAGTGAAGGTATTTTTTGAATTGATAGTTGTAATAACAGAGGTACAGATTGTGACTTTGCAGATATTATGCAGGTACTATCTGAACAAAAATCGGAAAATCATAAAAACTGTGATGATATTTTGATAACGAGACAATCAAGAAAGGAAGAAAAACGCTTGTCTCTGTTTCTAAGCTCCCGCCTGAGCGGTATTGCGGTTCGGATGATAAATTTATTACTGAATAGGATATATAGAATAAGTATTGTGACATATATTCGATTTCACCTGACTTTCTGATGCTTAAAATGTTCGAATAGGTTGGTACAATAAAATAATATCGATTAATTTTGGCAATAATGCTGCAAGAACACTAACAATACCGAAGCTAAATTTAAAACAGATGACAGAGGTGACCATTAATGGATCAGATAAATAGAGCTTTTTGGGCGAAAAAGAAAGATTTCAACGGAATATTTGAATGGCTACCGCTGTCGGCACATTTGGAAGATACCATGGCGGTTGCCGGTCTCCTATGGGACCATTGGCTAAGCGAAGGACAGAAGGATCTTATCATTCATACTCTAAATCAAAAATATGAAGATATAGGGAAAAATCTATTCAAATTTCTGGCAGGGGTACATGATATCGGTAAGGCTACCCCTGTTTTTCAAATAATGAGAAGCTTTGGAAGAAGTACGGATTTGGATTCCAGCTTAAAAGAAAAACTGGAGAGGGCAGGTTTTAAAGGTATTAATAACTTGTTGCTTCCTAAACCGGAGGCTACCCATCATACTGTAGCCGGTCAATTTTTACTCAGAACATACGGGGTTTCAGATGACATCGCCTCGATTATCGGTGCCCACCACGGGAAGCCGATAGACCATCTGAAAATAATTAAGGACCAAAAGTCCTATGAGGAAAACTATTTTCAGAATGACAATGCAGATGATGAGATTTATCAGAAGTGGCGAATAGAGCAGATACATATATTTAAATGGGCATTAGATGAATGCGGTTTTCAATCTGCCCAGGACTTACCCTCTATAGATCTCCATGGGCAGGTACTCCTTTCAGGTCTTATTATTGTAGCCGATTGGATAGCCAGTAATGAGGATTACTTTCCTCTCCTTTCAATTGAAGAAGATAGAGTCCCGGAAAAAGGCCTAAGGCTGGAGAGGGCTTGGAATCGGTGGTCAAAATCGGACCTGTGGATCGCAAAGGGGTACCCCGATATTGAAAAAATCTATATATCAAGGTTTGGATTTACACCTAATAATGTTCAGAAAGTATTGGCAGAAGTCATTGAGGAAGCCGAACAACCGGGAATTTTTATCTTTGAAGCTCCCATGGGTTTAGGTAAAACGGAAGCGGCATTAATTGCTTGTGAACAGTTGGCCTATAAAAACGGGAGGAGCGGTATATTTTTCGGTCTTCCCAGCCAGGCAACTTCCGACGGGATTTTTCCGAGGATTTTAAACTGGGTTAAAAATTTTGACCGAAATTATGATGAAAAGTACGGGATAAGGCTCGCCCACGGAAAGGCTGCCCTTAATGAAGACTTTCAAAGCATTTCATCTGGTATGGATATCGACGGAGACGGAAGCATCATCACCAATGAG
>CAYFTR010000040.1:1875-10152 GCA_964346185.1 uncultured Lachnospiraceae bacterium
CAATGAGTGGTTCTCCGGCAGAAAATCTACCGCTTTGGATGATTTTGTCGTCGGAACCGTAGATCAATTTTTAATGGCGGGATTAAAACAAAAACATCTGGCTCTCAGGCATTTGGGTTTCAGCAAAAAGGTGGTTGTTATCGATGAAGTACATGCCTACGATGCTTATATGGATCAATACCTTTTAACAGCTATCAGATGGATGGGGATATACGGTGTGCCCGTTATCATCTTATCCGCAACCCTTCCTTATAAAAAAAGAGAAGAAATGATTAAAGCTTATTTAATGGCAAGAGGGGTTCCATACAAGGAGATAAAAAGCTCGTTGGACGACCTGGCTCAAAAGGCTTATCCTTTAATTACCTATACGGATGGAATAAAGGCTTGTCAACACAGAGAATTTGATAAGAAAGATGATAAAAAAATCAAGATAATCAAATTAAAAGATGAACACCTTTTTGAAACAGTAGAGACATTGATAAAAGATGGTGGCGTTATAGGCATTATCGCCAATACTGTTAAACGTTCACAAGAACTTGCCCGATTATTTACGGAAAGCTACGGTAAAGAAACGGTTGACCTCCTTCACTCTGCCTTTATTTCAACTCATAGGGTAGAAAAAGAGAAAAGACTCTTAAATGAAATAGGAAAAAAAGCCGTAAGACCGGACAGAAAAATTATTATCGGCACTCAAGTGATGGAGCAATCTCTTGACATCGATTTTGACGTACTTATAAGTGATTTAGCTCCTATGGACCTCTTAATTCAAAGAATTGGAAGACTTCACAGGCACAAAATTAGCAGACCGAAAGCACATAAACAACCGGTCTTATATGTTTTAGGAACCGACGAAAATTATCATTTTAATGAGGGATCTGTTGCAATCTACGGAAAATATCTCCTAATAAGGACTCAGCACTATTTAAAAGAATTAATCACTATTCCTTCAGATATTTCTCCCTTGGTTCAATGGGTATATGGAGAAGACGAAATCTCCATAAGAGAGGATTTGATCGATACCTATAAAAAAGCTGAAAAAGACCATTTTGACTATATTAAGAGCAAAAAAATCAAGGCTCAAACCTATCTGATCGATAACCCGTCATCAAGAAGAAAACCAAAGACCCTAATAGGGTGGTTAAAAAATCCTCATTATAACGAAAGTGAAGAAAGAGCCTATGCTCAAGTAAGAGACAGTAAAGAGACAGTTGAAGTAATTGCTCTGAAGAAAAAGGGGACGGGTTATGCAATCTTTAAAGGTGAAAGCGATTTGTCTCAGTTGATCGGAGAAGCTGATGTTGGTAAAATGATAGCAAAGGAAACTTTGAGGTTGCCAAGTGTCTTGACCGGTTTTTACAATATTGAAGACACGATTGCAAAATTGGAAGCCTATAACAAAAAAGAGCTTGGTAATTGGCAAAAACAACCTTGGCTTAGAGGATGCCTGGGCATTATCTTTGACGAGACCAATAACTTTATTTTAAACGATTACAAATTAACTTATGATGAAAAAATGGGACTAATGTATGAGAGGGGAAACAAGTGGGAAGATTTAATTTAATTGACGAGCCTTGGGTTTCGGTTCTTGTAGACGAGAAAGGAACTTCAAAAGAGGTATCCCTAAGAGATCTTTTTAACAATGCACACAACTATAAAGGTCTGGCAGGGGATACCGTCACCCAGGATTTTGCAGTTTTTAGAGTAATTTTGGCGATAATGCATACAGTATTTTCGCGCTTTAATGCAGATGGTAAAGCTTACGGGTATTTTGAGCTTGATGAGCGGTACAGACAAAAAGAAATTATTGAAGATGAAAATGAAGCGGATGAATACCTGGAAGAACTTTATGAGACCTGGACGACTTTGTGGGAAAATGGAAAGTTTCCGCCAATTATCAATGAATACCTGGACAAGTGGTACGACAGATTTTACCTCTTCGATGAAGCATATCCTTTCTTCCAGGTAAGGAAAGAAGATATAAGCGCGGAAAAGATAAGTAAAAAAAATGCCAGTACGGTTTCAGGAAAAAATATCAATCGGATGATATCGGAAAGTGGAAATAAATTAGCATTATTTTCTCCTAAACATAACATAGGTAAAAATAAAGAAATTTTGTGTGAGTCGGAAATCATACGGTGGCTTATAACTTTTCAAGGTTATAGCGGGTTGGCAGATAAAGTTATATTTGGGAAAGATAAGTATAAAGCTTCGAAGGGTTGGATATACGACATAGGCGGAATTGTACTGGTTGGAAAAAGTTTATTTGAAAGTTTGATGTTCAATTGTGTCCTTAAACATACGGAGAGTAAATATCGGAATGTTATAGAAAAACCATGTTGGGAGTCAAACAGCAATGAATGTATAGACAGATTATTTTCTGAAAAGGAAGTAGATAACTTAGCAGAACTATACACAAATTGGAGTAGAGCCATATATATTGACCCGAATAGAGATCCGAAAAAACCCTTTTTTTTCGAGATAGTCAAGTTACCGGAGATCAGTCACCAAGATAATTTTATAGAACTCATGACTATTTGGAAATATAATGAAAGTGGGGAAAATAAAGATAAATTCACCCCGAGAAAACATCAAATAAACAAGTCTTTATGGCGTTCCTTCGGTTTATTAACTCTTTCATATAATCAGGATTCCGGAGGAAAAACTCCGCAAAGAAAGCCGGGGATTATGGATTGGTTAAATGAAGTTTCAGAAGATATTGGTGAAAAAGAGATAGCGATTCAGGCTATAAGCATGAAAGACGATGGAAATGCAACTTCCTGGGTTCCAACCGACGAAGTAATCGACATGCTGAATATTAATGATTTAATAGTAACAGACATAGCCGAAGGCGGATGGGTACCGAGAATTAATGATTCTATTGAAGAGACAAAAAAAGCCGTCGATGAAACCTATAAGATATTTATATCGGAAATAAAGACAATTCGTAACATTAAGTCAAAGGAGTTTATAAACCAAAAGGTTGAAGAACTCTACTTTGAGATTGACTATCCTTTTAGGGAGTGGCTTTCTACTATAAAAGTCAAAGATTCAAAGGATAAAAAGGTATTTGAATGGAGAAAAATCTTAAAAACCATCATTCTTAAAGAAGCGGATAAAATTCTTGCAGAGGCAGGTCCGAGGGACTATATGGGTATAGTGAAAGACGAAAAAATTAAAAATATTGCAACCGCATACAATGTATTCTATAAATTTTTAAATGTCTTGCTAAAAACAAAGGAGGAAGATTGTGGAGAAAATTGATAGGGAAACCGTTTATTCCGTGACGACACGAATTTTATATGAGTTGAGTTCGGATTTAAACAAGTCCTCTATAAAGGCACTTCTGGCTAACTTACGAAATTCAATAGGAAAAAATTTGAGTGACACAATAGAAATCTGGCCCCTTCTCTTTAGAAACTTGCCGGAGGAATTTTTAAGCGAATATGGGAATGAAAGTCCTTATGAAAAGGCAATTCTAAATACCCTTCAGCTCTACGCTCTCCACCAGCAAGGAAATTCGGATAAGGTTTTTGAAGTAAATAAAGAAAAACAATGGGAAAACGTAGGAACTTCTTTAAGTCATTTACGAATCGGAGATAATATAAAAGCTGTCGACAGAAGGTTCAACGCAATGATCACATCGACCGATTATGAAGAACTTATCTACCATCTCCGCCATATGATTAGCCTGCTTAAAGCTAAAACACAAATAAAGGTAAATTATGCAAGATTGGCTGAAGATCTGTATTGGTTCTTAGTAGACGATAAGGAAAAAGTCCGACTGAAATGGGCAAGAAAATATTATTCATATCAATACTTAAAAAGTAAAAAAGGAGAAAAAAACAATGAAAAAAAATAAAAGACTATTCCTGGATATCCACGCAATTCAATCCTTGCCACCATCAAACATCAATAGAGATGATACCGGCAGCCCGAAGACAGCTCAATATGGGGGTGTAAAAAGAGCAAGGGTCAGTTCTCAATCATGGAAAAGAGCAATACGAGAGTATTTTTACGCTCATGGAGAGATTGCCAACGTAGGCATCAGAACATTGGATATTGTCAGGTATATCGGGAAAAAAATTACGGTTCTAAAAGATGACATAAGTGAAGAAAAAGCATTAAATATGGCAAAAGAAATTTTAAATAATGCAAAAGTTTCAACCACAAAAGATTTTAAGGCAAAAGCACTATTTTTCTTAAGTGATTACCAGGCAGGAGAGCTGGCACGGGCAGCAATAGAAGGTATAAAGGATAAAAATACTCTCCAGCAGATGTTAAACGAAAAACCGTCCGTCGATATAGCTCTTTTCGGGAGGATGGTGGCTGATGACCCCGGTTTAAATGAAGATGCATCATCCCAAGTAGCCCATGCAATCTCAACCCATGGCGTACAGACTGAATTTGATTTTTATACTGCTGTTGATGATTTGTCTCCTGAAGATAATGCCGGAGCCGAAATGCTTGGTACAATTGAATACAATTCCTCGACTTTATACCGGTATGCCAATGTGGCAATTCACGATTTGTTTAGACAATTAAATAACAAGCAAGAAACTGTTAGCGGGTTGAGATTATTTATTGAAGCATTTTCAAATTCCTTACCGACAGGTAAAATGAATAGCTTTGCAAACCAAACTTTGCCCGATGCACTTTTGGTAATAATAAGAAACGACAGGCCTGTAAATTTAGTTGGTGCCTTTGAAGAGCCGATTAAGTCCAAAGAAGGTTATGTGGAAAAATCAATAAAAAATTTAAGTGAAGAGTTTGATAAAGTTCAAAAATTTACAAATGCACCTTTGGCCGCTTACTATATATCCATGGATGACTACGATAACCTTTCTAAAAGGTGGGAAAACAAGGAAAGTCTAAATGCTTTAATTGAAGATTTATCGAACACACTTAACAATTTACTGGAAGACTAGGAGCCTCCCATGAAAACACTATTAATGAAGTTTGCAGGTCCGCTCCAGTCCTGGGGGACAAGCTCTCATTTTGAAACCAGGCATACCGACTTTCATCCTTCTAAAAGTGCCGTTATCGGTATGATATCCGCAGCCTTGGGATATTCCAGAGAGGATGATATAAATATACAAAAGTTAAATGAATTGGACTTTGCCGTAAGGGTAGACCAAAGAGGTTCGCTATTGAGAGATTTTCATATTGCGCAAAAATATAAAGTAAATGGAGACCTCGAAAGAAACTACGTAACCCAACGATACTATCTGGAAGATGCCGTTTTTGTAGTAGGTATAGGTCATAAAGATGTTCATCTCATCGATGAAATCGTTGAAGCATTGAAAAATCCTTTTTTTCAACTATATTTGGGGAAAAGAGCACTCCCTGTAAATGCCGATTTTATTATTAAAGTTAAGGATCTAGGTGTGATGGAAAGTATCCGTAGCCTTCCTTGGCAAGCTGCAAACTGGTATAGAAAGAAAAATAAAATAGAAAAGTTGAAAATTTACTCGGATGCGAGCTTGGTTAAGGGAGAATTCGGGACAAGAAGAAGGGATAAAGTAATGTCCTTTTCACATAAAGAGAGAAAATTCGGATTTCGCTTCGAATCAAAGACGGATATCAAGCTTAGGAATCTGAAAAAATCTTCTCAAGCTGACCACGATGCCTTTGAAGCAATAGGAGGCCAGGATGTATTTGTCAAGAGTTGAAATAGATACGAAAAATAGAAAGAAAATCCAAGACTTAACACACTTGGGTGCTTACCATAATTGGGTTGAAAAAAGTTTTCCTAAAGAGATTTCCGCAAAAGATAGAAGCAGAAAACTATGGAGGATTGATCAGATAAGGTCAAAAAAATATCTGTTGATTGTCAGCAGTGAGAAACCGGATCCTGAAAAGCTGGAAATGTATGGCGTAAAAGGAAGTTCAGCCACAAAACCTTATGACACTTTTATAAAAAAATTAAAGACCGGTATGAGAGCACATTTTAGGATTGTATTAAATCCTGTCAAATCTGTGAGTGATGGCATCTCAAAGAGAGGGCGTGTAATGCCCCACGTTACAGTTGCACAGCAAAGAAAGTTTTTAATGGACAGGGCGGAAAAAAACGGTTTTAAGCTAAGTGAAGATGAATTTTCAATTGTAGAAAGGGGTTATGAGCCTCTAAAGAAAGGCTGTAATCATATCATCCGTATCAGTAAGGTCACTTACGAAGGAATTTTAACAATAACCGATGAAGTGATCATCAGAAAAACACTCATCCTTGGCTTTGGGAAGAAAAAAGCTTATGGCTTCGGCATGATGACCTTAATACCTGAAAACTGACTGTATGAGTAAAAATGTTAATCTGAAAAAGACCGATTTAAAAGAATTGCCTAGAATTGCCGACAGGGTAAGCTTTTTATATATTGAGCATGCAAAAATAAATAGGCAGGATACATCCATCACCGTACTCGATTATAAAGGGACTGTAAAAATTCCTGCAGCTATGGTTGGTGTATTGCTCCTGGGTCCGGGTACGGATATCAGCCATAGAGCCGTTGAACTCATCGGGGATACAGGGACAGCAATGGTATGGGTAGGAGAAAGAGGCGTTAGGCACTATGCCCACGGAAGAGCTTTAACTCATTCAAACCGATTTTTGGAAAAGCAGGCTAAACTTGTATCTAATACCCGATTACGGTTAAAAGTCGCCAGAAAAATGTATCAGATGAGGTTTCCGGGCGAAGATGTGTCAACGCTAACCATGCAACAATTAAGAGGGCGTGAAGGTGCACGAATTCGTAAGGTTTACAGGGAACATGCCAAATTAAGAGGAGTTGAATGGACGGGAAGGGAATATGATCCCGACGATTTTGAAAGCGGTTCACCGATCAATAAAGCTCTTTCCGCTGCAAATGTCGCCCTTTACGGATTGGTTTACAGCATCATTTGTGCTTTAGGAATTTCGCCGGGGCTGGGTTTTATCCATACAGGGCATGATTTATCATTTGTATACGATATTGCAGACCTATATAAGGCTGAAATAACCATACCCGTTGCCTTTGAAATAGCTGCCGAAACTGAGGATGAAGAAGATATAGGGAGAAAAGCAAGGCTTTGCATTCGGGATGTCTTGGTAGACGGAAAGCTAATCAGGCAAATCGTCCAAGACCTGCAACATCTGCTGGAAATAGAAGAAACTGACCGAATGGATGTCGATACACTGAATTTATGGGATGATAAAGAAAAGTTAACGGCCTACGGGGTGAATTACGGGGAGAGTAAAAAATGCCGATAACTGTAATTACCGTGACAAATGCACCTCCTTCATTAAGAGGCGATCTAACTAGGTGGATGCAGGAAATAGCAACAGGCGTATATGTTGGAAATTTCAACAGTCGTATAAGGGAAGAACTTTGGAAAAGAGTTGTTGACAGGATTGGAAACGGTCAGGCAACCATAACCTATGCACATCAAAACGAAATAGGCTATAATTTTGAAACTAAAAACACCGAGAGTATCGTTATAGATTATGACGGGGTTCCTTTAGTTTTAATTCCGAATAAAAATCAAATAAAGGAAAAAAACAATACTGGATACAGTAAGGCAGCTAAATTTCATAAAAGCAAAGTTTTCTCCGGCGTTAAGCCCCAAAAAAAGAGGACTTATGTTATTCTAGATATAGAGACTGACGGTTTAGATGTACAAAAAAATAATATTATCGAAATCGCAGCCGTTAAAATCTCATATGATAAGGTGAAAAAATTCCATAGTTTTATAACATACAAGAGCAAATTGCCGGAAGACATTATAAAGTTGACGGGTATTAACGAGCGTATGCTGCAACAAGAAGGAAGACCCATTGAAGACGTTTTAAAAGAACTTGTAGAATTTATCGGTTCTTATGAAATAGCGGGCTATGGGTTAAATTTTGATATACGCTTTTTAAACAAGGCATTAAAAAAAGCAAGTCTACCAATTATCAGAAATAAATCTTGTGATTTGATAAATCTTGTTAAGAAAGAAAAGAAATTTTTAGACAATTATAAGCTTAAAACTGTATTAAAAGCCTATGGAATTGAGGGAGAGGTGCCACACAGAGCACTTGAAGATGCAGAGCTTATAACTAAGCTTTCATTCAAAGTGAAAGGATTTATCAATAAGCTGGAAAATAAATAGCTATTTTAAAGGGATCCGTTACTGTTTTTCCCGCACCCGCGGGGGTGATCCTCAAGAAATAGCGCATGAAACCCGTTTATATTTGTTTTTCCCGCACCCGCGGGGGTGATCCACGCTGCTCCAGCTCTTTAAGCTGTTCTGTGTTAGTTTTTCCCG
>CAYFTR010000041.1:0-9751 GCA_964346185.1 uncultured Lachnospiraceae bacterium
AAGGTTTCCGGTATGCTCCTTTATGCCGCAACGGATGAGGCCATTCAGCCGGACAGCAGCTACCAGATGAGCGGCAACAAGATCAGCGTGAAGACGCTTGATTTGAACCGGGATTTCTCGGAGATTGCCGCACAGCTCAATGCCATAGTCATAAAGCATTTTGCATGATTAAAATCCAAGTGTAAAGAGGTGAAACACCGTGATTGACTCAAATGAATACAAGGATCAGGAAAACAAAGAATCTGACACTGCTCTTGTTCCTTCTGAACTACATATTCTTGTAACTGACGCAGATACGAACGGATATGAAATATCAAAAATGAGTGATTTCATGGGCTTATATGCTCAACAGTTAACACGATCTTTGGCAGATAGTCCGTTTGTTGAAGTGGTTTCAAATATTCCTGTTGCAGACCTTGGAATAATAAATGATGTTGTTCAATATGCAGCTGTTGTTGCCAGAGGAAACATCACCCTTGTTCCTGATTTTGATAGCCTGCCAGCAGGGATAAAAGAAAAGCTCAAACAGGGTCTATACTCTATAGGAGACTCAAAACAAGTGGATGGTAACCTTCGTGCGGTAATCGTTGACGAAAATGGGGTTCGTGTCAAAGATATCACACTTAAAAAAGTGATTAATAATCCCGGAACTCTCGAAACCACTCGAAGTATCGCTAATCAAATGCAAATGAAGCAAATTCAAGACACACTAAAAGGCATCCAAGAAATGCAGAGTTATCAGTTGGATCGAGATCGGGATAGAGATATTCTCACGCCTTTCTTTGATGCTCGTGACTATATCTTACAAGCGCAGAACGCAACTTCTATTGAATCGAGGAACCAGTTCCTTGAAAAGGCATCTGACAGGATGACAACAGCGTTAAATAGCGTATATGCGGAAATGCGAACTGCTTCATTACATCTTGCGAAGAACACAAAATGGTCGTTGTTCCACAAACAATCTTCTATAGATACTCTTCTTTCAAATTTATCGGATGATTTGCAGTCGGCAACAAAGTTTTCTGGCGTACAAATGCAGGTGTTTGAGGCACTCGGTCGTCGGGAGGACTCAAAGCTCGTATTGGATCGTTATCAAACCGTAATGCACGATTTTATCACGCAGGAAATAGGCGGAAGAGGTATGTCTGCTATAGAGCTGATGCACGATAACTATCACTATAGCAAAGAAAACACAGATTGTTGGTATACCTTTTCAAAAGAACTCGAACCTGCATTAGAAAGCACAAGACTCGCAATCGAAAACAAAGATGTTTACATAGTTTCAGTGGAGGATGTAAATGATGAGCAAGAATAACAATGAAGAGAGAAAATGCAAAATGTGTGGAAAAACCATAGTAGGTAAAAACAAGACAGGTATTTGTTCTGCATGTAAAAAGAAAGCCGGAGATACAGGCGTTACTGTAATGGGAGTTCTCGCATTAATAGGCGGAGCAATATGGACAGGGGTGAAGGCTTTTACAAAAAAGGATTAGAGTTTGAAACCTTTTAATTATTCCACACTTTTTAATTATTCCTCTGACAGCCGTTTTTGATGGGTAAGTTCCACAAGCCACAGAACCGGCCAGTAACAATCAAATAAACAGAAAAAGGGCTTCCGAAGCTCTACTGTAAAACACAGCGGAACCTCGAAAGCCCTTTATTTCAAGCCTTTTTCAGCACTTATGTGCCGGAGAAGGCTTTTTCTGTTTGTATCAAAGACAGCGTCTTTATAGACCCGACTTGCAAGTCTCATGTCATCATTATAACATTGGCAGATAGTAACAATGGTGAATGGGTTTCAAGCTCTTTGTTCGAAAAACAAATGTGCTCTATAGAGTACTTATGGTACAAATTGTTTTAAAGGCAAATCAGTAAGTAAATAATATAGGAGGTAAACAGGTCAAAGATAAAAAAAGATATCATTCAAGCAAAAGGCTTTCCGATACAAGTATAGACTGAAATTTTCAAAATGATTTTATCAGTCTGGTAGACATAGCTAAGTATAAAAGTAACGAACCAAACGATGTCATTCGGAATTGGATAAGATGGAAAGATACCGTTAAGTTTGTAGGTTTATAGGAGACGCTTAACAATCCCAATATTAATCCTGTCGAATTCGATGGGTTTAGAATTCGGCAGGAAGTAATGCTTTTACTTTATCTCCTAAAAATTAGAATGATTCTACAAGAGCAATCGGCCTTATGTCAAAAGCTGGAAGATACAGAAATACACAAAACAGCTTTTGATGATTTTGTTTATGTAAATGATGGGCTGATTCCAGGTTTAGAGTTTGATGAAAAAGAAACTTTTATGATCCACTTAAAAAACTTAAATAATGATGATATCCTTGATCGCTATGATCATGACTATAAAGTTTTGAAAAAAATTAATAAGTTGGTTGCCGTTATTGCAGAGACATAGTTTTATCATCGGAAACACCAAACAAAACAAATCGACTTGAGTTATGAATGTAACGGAAGCCCCGAGGCGGATTGAACGGCATAAGTATCGGGGGTTATGGCAAGGGTTGCGATCAAGCTTTTGAGGTGTTGAAGATTACATATAAAATTTTATAAGATTTCGGATCGCATTCTTATTACCAATAATTGTCGTGTTTAGCACGGGAGGTCTATATACAATAAAACGCCTTGGGGCAGTTGCTCCAAGGCGTTTTCACACGCATTCGATACTTTTATTGAAATAAATGAATAAGGCGTTCCCAAAGTCCGTTTGTTTCGGGTTGTTCGGTGGTTGTTTTGGGTGCTTCTTTTTCCGGGACGGCTTCGGTCATGATAACAAATTGCACCTGGCCGACATTTCGGTTTCTTTCGGAGGCAAAGGAGACGGTTTGTTGATCGTCAAACCGGTATTGTTCCATCAATGTGTCAATTTTTTCTTTTAATTGCTCGTCGATGTTGGAGACGCCTTTGTAAAGTTCGCCCAAACCGTCGGCAAGTTGTGCGGAACCGTCGGCCGCTTGTCCGACACCGCCGAGGTATTGTGCAAAGCCTTTTTCGAGTTGTCCGACACCGTCAGTAAATTTTTTAACACCGCCGACAAATTCTTTTAACCCTTTTTTTAGTTCGGGTGTTTTGGCGGATAATTGCCGTGTTCCGTTATTTATTTCTTTCAGACCGTCTCGCAGTCCGAGAATGCCCGTATATAAATCCGGCTTACCTTGGGTGGATTTAAAGGCTTCCTGCATGGCGGTGACACCGCCGACATATTGATTGAGTCCGTCATCGAAACTCGAATAATTTTCGGACAGACTTTGCATACCTGCAGCTAAATCAACCAAGTCCGCCATTTGAGCAAGGGTGGGCAACATGGTTGCCAGATGTTGAATGTTTTCGTTAAAAGCAGTGTAATTTGCCTGCAAGGTTGTCACATTTTGGGACAGGGTACTTAGATTTGAATTTAAAGCATTTGCCCCGTCGTATAGAGCGGATAAGTTTTGGAGATAACGTGCCTTATCGGTATTTTGCTTTTGGTTTTGTGCAACGGTGTAGTTTAAGAGTAATTGAACGTCCGCATTTTCGGTTGCATTGGCGGAAAGCCCGGCTTCATGTTGGATGATGTCGGGACTCGTAGGTGCGTCGGGTTGGCTTTGCATATCCGAGATAACGCCGCCCATACCGTTGACCAAACCATCGGAGGCTGCCGTTAAAGCGGTTAAACCGGCACTTAACTCATCGATACCTTGTTGAAAGGCAGAGGACGCCGCACTTAATCGGGTTGCCGCCGTTTCCAGATCGGACAATTGTTGTTTTAACGCCGTAATATCCTCCGCGTTGCCCAGACCTTCTAAACCTGTTGCGATTTGAGCTAAGGAATCTTTAATTAATTTGGAGTTTTCGACTAAGGGACGACCGTCGAGCAAGGCAAAGCCTGCGGCAAAGTCGTCGGTCGCTTTGGCTAATGCTTCCGAGCCCTGGTAGGTTTGGTCGATACCTTTTGCAAGTTCATCGACACCGTTTAAATATTGGTTAAATCCCTCTGCCAGTCGGTCACTGCCCTCTGCCAATTTGTTGCCGCCTTCGGTTAATTCGCCCAGACCTTTTTGCAAGTCGTCGCCGCCTTTTTTTAATTCGAACAAGCCGACGCTTAATGCAGAAGAGCCTTCGTGTAATTGGGCGATACCCGCTTGCAGGGCTTGCAAGTCTTTGTCGTCGCTTATGGCTAAAAAGTCGTCGACGGAAAGATTCATATTCAGCGGTACGCCGGCAATTTGCATGGCGGGCATATAAAAGTCGTTAATGTCGGCTTTAATTTTATAGGTGGTCGGTTTGCTGTTCGGAAAGAACATAAAAGTTGCCAGTTGGTTGCTGCCGGCTTGGGCAATGTTGCCGCCTTCTACGGCTAAATCCTTACAGGCGTCGCCGGGCATGGTTAAGGACAATTGCAATAAGTCGTTTTGTGCCCAGGGGTTGACGCCGTTTTTCTCATCGGACATTTGGGGGTTGGCGGCGACTTCGATGTGTATTTCCAGTTGCCCTGTTGCACCGGATAAAGCGGCAGGTTCAACTTTCTTGCCGTCCAAAAAGTAGCCGATTGCAAAACGCCAAGGCAAGGTGTTGCTTTTCGGTTTGCCCTGATAGTAGAAATCGGAATTGCCGGTTTTAATGAGCAGGTGGTCGTCTTTTTGAGTCAGGGAGCCGTTATCCGTTAAGGGTTTTGTTTCGGAGTAGGTGCCGTAATCTTTAAGGGGGGTATCGCCGAGGGGTTTAAACCGATTGACAATGTACACCTCGGAAACACCGCCCGTATCATTGAGCTTTGCATAGACAACTTCGTTTTTTTGCTTGCTGTCCGCCGATTGGGTGTTTTGTGCCGCCGAGGGCGTGTTCGGCGTATGGTCTTCAGCAAGTACGGGACCGACCACTCCGCTGAATATAAACAGTAAACATGCCAATAACATAAGGACAAGTTGAGGTTGTCGATTTTTTTTGTAGTGTTGATCTTTAAACATTTAGAGCCCCTTTTCCGTTTTTTCTGAAACAAATTTTAAATTTCGGGTTGTTTTTTCTATCACGTGGTCGAAGATATACAAGAGTCCTGGTAATACAAAGGTTACCATCATAAAAGACAATGCGGCACCCCGTCCTAAAACTTCTCCCAATTCACTGACAATGGTCAGCGAAGAAGTTGTGTTAAGGGCAATACCGGCACAGGTTAAGATAAAGGCCGGCGGCAGGAGAGAGGGAATGCTCTCCTTTGCGGTTTCAATCAGAGCACGGTCCTTTAAATAGTGTTTGCGATTGTCCAGGTAGTGTTCGGTGTACAAAATGGCGTAATCGACCGTGGCACCCAATTGTACCGTCGATATAATTAAATAGCCGATATAGCTGAGGGAGTAGCCGATAAAATAGGGGAATGCCAGGTTAATCCAAATGGCAAACTCTATGGTTAATACCAGAATAACGGGTAAGCTTAAAGAACGAAACGCTAAGAGGATAACAAAAGCAATCGCCAAAACGGCTAAAACATTCACGACAAAATCGTCCGCTTCGATGGTGGTTTTCATATCCAGCATCACAACGTTATGTCCGGTTAAGTAATAGTTGTCCCCGTAGGAGGCTTCGGCAACGGCCCGCACCCGTTCGGCCATATTAAAGGCTTTGTCGCCTTCCGCCGGTATCTGTGCCGTGATGATAAATTGGCTGTATTTTTCGGAAATTAACATGGACAGCTGTTGGTCATCCAACACTTCGGAGGGAATGGCCTTATCGACCGTCCCTACGTAGGAAATAACCGATACAATATCCGGGTCGTTCGATAAGGTTTTATGCAATGCCGTTTCTTTAGGAATGTCGCCCTTGGGTACCAGTAAGGAGAGCTGTTGCTGCTCACCGAAGGTATCTTCGATCTGTATTTGGTCCGCTTGTGCCTTCGATCCTTCGGGGTAGGCACCCATGCCGTAAATAAAGGTATTGTTGCGTGACCCCAAGTAACCGGGAACGGCTAAAATTAAGGCGATTATCACCAAAAAATAACGACCTTTCAGGGAAAACGTACCCAAAAAAGAAAAATCCGGCATAAAAGAGCGATGTTTGGTTTTTTGTATCCATTTATATAGGCTCAAGGTTAAAACCGGCATAAACACCATGACGGACAGGTAGGAACACACAATCCCCTTTGCCATGACGATTCCCAAATCCGCTCCGATACGAAAACGCATAAAAATTAAAGCTAAAAAGCCGAACAACGTGGTCGATGCCGAAGAGGATATGGCCGTTGACGCCTTGGTCATGGCTTTTGCCATGGCGGTTTTTATATCGTCGCCTTGATCCAAATTGGCGTTAAAGCGATTTAACAGAAAAATGGTATAGTCGATAGACACGGCAAGTTGCAACACCGCCGCCACCGCTTGTGTAATGAAAGAAATCTCACCTAAAAACAGGTTGGTGCCCATGTTTAACAAAATACCGACACCGATGGTAATCAAAAACAAAAACGGATCCAACCACGAACGGGTTCCTAAAGCCAAAACCCCTATAGCCAAGGGCAGGATAATAAGGGTGATGGAAACCATTTCCGATTGGACGGAATTTTGTGCATTGGCCAGGCTGACCAGTTGGCCGTCTACCTGAACCTCCGGGTTTATGGCATAAATGCGATCCAATACCTTTGCGGCGTTGTTGACATCCGTTGTCAGTTGAAACAATGCGTAGCCGTCTTTATAGAAAGACTCGACGGTTTGAGTGTCGGCCAGTTCCAGCGGAGTTGCGATATCAACGGTATCGTCCAACCATAAAACCTGTTGGACACCCTCCGTCGCGGTCAGGTTTTCTTTAATTTTCAAGGCATCCTGTACGGAAGTAACAGGAAACACTGCACGGGCATTAGGTATACTGAAGGTGTACTGATCCTCCAATTCTTTAATGGCCTTTGACGAAGGCACGTTTTCCGGCAAAAAATCCGTCAGGTTGTAATTAATTTTTACTTGCGTTGCCGCTAAAGCGGATAGAAAAGCCAAAACAATAAATACCAGTATGACCGTTCTGCGATGGGTAATAACCGAAGTTGAAAATTTTTTCATATAAAGTGCTCTTTTGATGGGTTCGTTAATATAAAATTTACTTGAATTTTTTGATGAAATTCAGACAACTTTATTCAAATCTATTTTACTATAAAACCTGAAAAGATGCAAAAATTAATTAAATATTCGAGCGAAGCAAAACAGGCATTAATGAAAATACCTGCCTTGCTTACACTGTTATTTATTTACTTTATTGCTAACGGTGATAAAGCGATTTTGTTTGTGCCTTGTCGTTGGTAATCGGCATTTTAATGGTTTAAATCAGACAGTGAGATGACAAAAATCACCGAATATGTTCATTTAATTGACGTTTATAGATGTTAAATATAAATTTAATCAATGACTGAAAAACAGAGTGAAACAATTTTATTTAGAAAAAATCGTGGTCGTCAGATTAAAGGAATAGGGCTAAAATTTTTAAGGATATATCTAAAACATTTATGACAACTTTAAAGGCAGAAACCTCGTATGATAATGGAAAAGTAAATTAGTAAATCAATAAAAAATTATTTGACATTTAGCCATTAATTTTATAAAATACAAGTTGTATGTAAAACAATAAGCCCCTTACATTCATGAACATCGACAATGCCCCACTTTTGTCGAGGATAAACAAACAAAACAGGAGGACTTTGAAAAATGTTAGCGAAAGCCACAATTATGGCAAAGCCTCAAGAAATAGAACGCAAATGGTACGTCGTCGATGCACAAGATAAAGTATTGGGACGTTTAGCCAGCGAAATTGCAAATATTCTTAGAGGAAAAAACAAACCTTACTTTACACCCCATGTAGACTGTGGAGATTATGTGATTATTATCAATGCAGATAAAATCAAACTGACAGGAAAAAAACTGGAACAAAAAATTTACCAAACCTACTCCGGCTATCAAGGCGGTCGTAAAGAAATGGTATACTCCGAACTATTAGCGAAAAAACCGGAATTTCTGGTATACAAAGCTGTAAAGGGTATGGTTCCCCACACAAAATTAGGAAACCAAATCATTAAAAAGCTAAAGGTTTATGCCGGTAGCGAACACCCCCACGAAGCACAACAACCGGAAGTGTTAGAGATTCATTGCTAGGAATAGGAGAGGAATAAATGGCTAAAGTACAATATTTTGGAACCGGTAGAAGAAAAACCTCCGTTGCTCGTGTACGCTTATTACCCGGTGATGGCAAAATGACGATCAACGGTAGAGATATCGTCGATTATTTCGGTCTGGATACGTTAAAAGTAATTGCAAAACAACCCTTGGTCTTAACAGCAACTGAAAATAACTTTGATGTGATTGTCAACGTTAAAGGTGGCGGTTTAACAGGACAGGCGGGTGCAATCCGTCACGGTATTGCCCGTGCGTTGATCGAAGCGGACGCCAACCTGAGAGGCGAACTGAAAAGAGCCGGTTTCTTAACCAGAGACCCGAGAATGACCGAAAGAAAGAAATACGGTCTTAAAAAAGCTCGTAGAGCACCACAATTTTCAAAACGTTAAGCTTTATTTGCAGCTTAAGTACCTACAAAACTTCCCTGAATGCTTGCATTCAAAGGGAAGTTTTTTTGTAGGTGCTTAAATTATCCAATGAGGCTTCGTTAAGCTACAATGGGATAGATAGCATTTTTTAACGGAGCTGGTTGTCGTATTTTTTTCTGTGTGCCAAAGTATCAACGGCGACTAAGGTTAAAATATCCGCTTTGTTTGATAGCACTATATCGGTTATAGGTGTAACCCTAGGCGGTTGCTTTTTTTGGTCTTCATATTCTGTAAGATGGGTTGCCAATAAATCTTCCGCCATTTTAATTGCTTCATATAAGTCAACCCCTTGGGTTTGTCGGTCTATGTCCGGGATATTCACAAAATAAAAATCGTCTTCTTTGAGCGGTGGTGTGATGATTGTCGGATAAGATATACTTCATTTTGTTTTCCTTTCGTTTTTATTATATATATGTGCGGCTAGAGGGCTATTTAAGCCCCCACCGTTTAATAATTGCCTTTGCGAGATTTTCGTTTATTTCTTGATGTCTCGGTATCAACTTTATCTTTGAGCCTTATCTAAATTTGATGTGTTTTGTTCCTTTATCTTTTCAACCGTTCTTTTTAAGCAATTTCATTAACCTCTTTGCTTCGTTTGTTACTTCTTCGGACCTATATTTACCTTATATCATGTACAAAGAAGAAAGAAAAGCATTTTATAAAAAATAAATATGCCTGTTTTTGAGGAGTATTTAACGGCGGTCTTAGAGAGCGACGGTAAAACTTATACTTACTACGACCTGCTACGATCTGACTCAAAAACAACACCAAATGGAACGGGCAAACAGGCGTACCCAACGGGAGATGACGGGACACCGTTCTTCAGGCGACCGTGAAGCCTAAGGGCGGCGGGTATCAAATATCAACGTAAAATGCAGCTTCAGTAAGCAGGCACGGTTAAAGCCCAAATATGACCGATTAAGGGTTGAGGCGGGTAAGACGCCCACAGACGGTGGTAATGGTGGTATAATTAAAAAAAGAGAAAATAGTGTAACGACTAGCAAAGAACCCCAAAAATCCAGAAATATAAAGCCTATGGGCAAAGGTCTTCAGATTGATTTACAAATTTTTAGGGAAAAAGATTTATCTAAAATAAAGTGATGCTTTAATTAAAAAAGGAATACATATACAGTAGTCAGCGGCGACAGTCTTTGGCGGATTGCCGCCAGACTTTTAGGCG
>CAYFTR010000042.1:0-866 GCA_964346185.1 uncultured Lachnospiraceae bacterium
GATTGGACTTAAAATGAATTAGCGGTTTGCCGGACCGGATCCGTCGCAAACGCCGGTGCCGTTGGCACAAACGCCTGTTCCGCTACCGTTACCGCCGACACCGTTTCTCGGACCGCTACCGTCGCCCAAGCCGCCGGCACCTTGAGTACCCATGGGACCTGTACCGTCACAGGTGCCGTTACCGTAACCGTTGCCTTGGCCGCTACCGTCGCAAACACCGTCACAATTGGCTTGACGTTCTTTCATAGCTTGTATTCTTTGGTCGGCTTCTTCCTGAGTAAGGCGACCGTCCGCAACACAGGTTTCCATGCGTTCCTGCAAACGTGCCAGTTTTTCCTCTTGAGAAAGACCGCTGTTGCCGTTACCTGCAAAAACCGTTAGGCCGGTGCCCACAATTAATGCGATTAAACCGATGGTTAATAATATTCTTAATTTAGATTTCATAGTTGTTTCCTCCTGTTCTATGATCTTGACCCTATGATAAACCCTTTATATGTCATTATTGTGTTTTTAAAAAGTTTTTTGCAAGACTTTTTGCCATCTAAAAAACACAATGCGTCAGTACACTGCTTTAAGGAGGTGTCACATGACAAAAATACTGATCGCCGACGATCATCAAAAAATTTTGGAAATACTCAGCGAATATGCAAAAAAAGAAGGCTATGAGGTTTTAACGGCAACCAACGGCGACGATGCCCTGGAGCGAGCCCTTAACGAAAAACCGGATATTGTTTTACTGGATGTTATGATGCCAAAAAAAGACGGCTTCGAAGTTTGTCGGGAAATCCGTAAGTCCTCGATGATCCCTGTCATTATGATTACCGCCCGGGGGGAAGACTTCGAAAAAATAATGGGTCTGGATATCG
>CAYFTR010000042.1:915-9102 GCA_964346185.1 uncultured Lachnospiraceae bacterium
CCTTTTCTCCCGGAGAGGTGATGGCCCGCGTGCGTGCCCTGTTAAGACGAACGGAAGAAACGGAACACCGTCAGGACAGGGTTCTTAAATTAAAAAACCTGACCATTCACCTGGATCGCTTTGAAACCACCGTTGACGATGTCGTCGTACCTCTCACAAAAAAAGAAGTGGAAATGCTGTGGCTCTTTGCAAACTATCCCGGAAAAGTGTTTACCCGCGACAATCTGTTGGACTCTCTGTGGGGGATCGATTATTACGGCGACAGCCGAACCGTCGACTCCCACATCAAACGGCTCAGAGCCAAACTCAAAGAACAGCCCCACCCGGAATGGGACATTGTAACGGTGCGCGGTGTGGGTTATAAACTGGAGATGACACCGTGATACGCTCATTAGCCGCCAAAATGGTTTTAGCATTTTCGCTGATTTTAATCTTTTTTTCCGTTGTTATCGGTACGGCTTTCAATTACATGTTTGCCAAAAACACCGCCGAACTCCAATTGACGCAGGTAAAAGAGCAGGGGACGGCTATCGCCGGAGTTGTATCAAACTATTTGGAAACCGAAAATCATACGGAACACACTACCGTCGTCGGAGGACGGGGTATGGGGCAAAACGGCATGGGTCAAGGAGTCGAAAAATTGCTGACAACCCTGGACGCCATGACCAGCGGCGAAATTTGGATTATCGACGATCAAGCCCAAAGTATCACCTTCGGTCCTCAAGGTAAAACCCTCTCCTACGGTGAATTGCCGAAAGGTGCCGAACAGATGATTCGCCAAATATTTGAAGGGCAAATAACCACAGGTGAAGCCTTTAACACCCTGATGACGGAAGAAAACATCACCCTCGGGGTGCCGGTTTATAACCGAAACGGCGATGCCGTTATCGCCGGTGTTTTATTACATACGCCGGTTAAAGGAATGGAACAGGCCACCCGGGATGGCAACAATATTTTATGGATGTCCCTGGCGGTTGCTTTCGCATTATCCGTTGTTGTGACTTTGCTTTTTGTATCCCGTTTAACCCAACCGTTAAAACAAATGGAAAAGACGGCAAAGACCCTAACCGCCGGGGACTACACCGCCAGAACCGGCATCACCCAAAGGGATGAAATCGGATCTCTTGCCGGGAGTTTGGATGTGTTTGCCGAACGGTTGGAAGAGGCCCAAAGGGAAAGTCGAGCCCAAGAGCAGGCACGTAGAGATTTTATTTCCGGCATATCCCACGAGTTGCGTACGCCGATTACCGTTATGCGGGCATCCCTGGAATCTCTCATTGACGGGGTGATTACCGACCCCGCACAGGTTGAGGACAACTACCGACAACTCAATGAAGAGGGCAAGCAATTGGAGCGTTTAGTCAACGACCTGTTGGAATTAACGCGGCTGCAAAACCCCGGATTCTCCTTAAACATCGAAAGGGTGGATTTTCAACAGGTTTTGTCCGACACGGTGCGTATGGCAAAAGCCATCGCCCGGGATAAAAATATTCGCATAATTAAAAAAGTACCCGAGGGAGAGGTGCTGCTAAGCGGAGACTATGGCCGTTTACGGCAATTGGTGACTATTTTACTGGACAATGCCGTCAAATATTCCGACGTCGACAGCGAGGTGCTTTTAAAACTGACTGTCGACGGGAACAAAGCGATACTGGAAGTGATTGATCGCGGTGTGGGTATCGCGGAAGAAGATGTTAAAAAAATATTTGATCGATTTTTTCATAAAGGAGGCGGTACCGGATTGGGTTTGCCCATTGCTCGGGAAATTGCCGATCGCCATCACGGTAGTCTGACCTGCAAAAGTACCCTCGGAGAAGGTACAACCTTTCGGTTGATTTTGCCTGTTCAAAAAGACTCGTAACAAAAAATCAAAAGAATCCTATTGTCAATCAATAGGATTCTTTTGATTTTTATTTAAATTGATTTTCAGATAGTTCACATGCATTGTAAATCTTGCTGAACGTCTCATCATAATCTTTACAGAACCATACCTTAAAAATACCTAGGGGAACTTTTTTATGCTGTGTTAACCGACTGCCAAGAATCATAAAAACAAAACCGGTAATGATTCCGGGTATAATCGGGTGTATGTTTGCAAATTCTTCAGTACCGGTAAGTGAAATCAGATAAATGACTATATAGACGGTAAACCCGCCCAGGCTTGAAAGTAATGCACCGGTTGCCGTTGCTTTTTTCCAAAACAATCCGAAAATAAAGGGTATTATATAAGTAACGGCAAAGCCTCCTGTTCCTAATATGAGAATTTTTTGTGCTAACTGTGTCGGATTCCAAGCGATGGCTAAGGCTGCTACAGCAACAATAATGAGAACCGCCAGGTTAATCCGTCTTAATTGTCTATCCTCAATATTGGGATTAAAACAATCTTTGTATAAGTCTTGTACAATTAACCCCGATGAAATAATCAACATACTGGCTACGGATGATTGAATGGCGGCAAAAACCCCGGATATAATTACTCCGGACATCCAATTCGGTAAGTATTTGGTAGAGAGATACAAGAACTGATAATCTGCATTTGTGATGTTTTGATTTAAAGAATAGGTAATGGGACCGGTACTCGCCATGATGAGGTTTATCAATAACAGAATAAAACCGCCAAGGATTGATGCTCTTATCATAGATTTTGTATCATTATGCAACATCGCACTTTGCATAATGGAGGGGCTACCGATATTTCCCCAACCTGTTACCAAAATCAGTCCCAAGGCATGTAATGGCGGAAAAATTCTGATGTCCAATAAATCGGGATTGGTACGATTTACAAATTCCATGGCGTTTTGCATACTACCGTGGTTTTGAATAACAGCGTTGTAAACACCGTAAGTCAGCATTATGACGGATACAATCATAAAGACACCTTGAATAACGGCGATCTTTGCCATTGATTTGTAACCTCCCGCTAAGGAATAAATTAAAATAACCAATGCGGATACCAATAAACCGATTTGATAACCGGTTTCTCCCATGACGGCACCGAAAACTTTAGCGGCTGCTAAAAATTGGCCGCCCGCTATAACGGTTAAGAAAATAACGCCGCAAAGAGACAAGACGATGGCGACTGCCTTTGATTGAAAACGATGATGGATTAATTGAACGGAAGTCGTTGCATTCAATCTGTTTTTCATAATGGCAAATTTTTTACCATAGGTGCCGTAAACAACAAAGTTTTGAATAAATAGAGTAAAGCATACAATAGAGTAGATAAAACCGACTTGGTAAGTATATCCGGGACCACTGACCATGGTACCGCCTGCCATGGCGGTTGTTGCCGATATCATTCCGATTTCAAATCCGTTCAATCCTCCGCCTCCAGTTAGAAATGATGCAAAATTATTATTTTGATTAAATTTACTTTGGTATTTAACGTAAAAGCCCATTCCCACTATTATAAGAGAATAGATGATAAAGACAATTAAAATGGAACGTTGTGTTGAACCCTCTATCCAAAAGCCTGCCAGTTCAATTCCTCTCATCTTTTAAACCTCCGTTACTAATTTCTTTAGCATCTAAACTGAAATGTTTACTTTTCTTTGAATTAAATATTAGCATCACAACAAAAGTAAAGAGAATAACGGCGGTCGATACAATAAACCATGGTGGAAATCCTAGAAAATAAGTCATCTCTTTGACTTGTATGGGGCAAAATAAATACCCTAAGCCCAAAGCCAAAAACATAGTGGCCCAAACCATAGTCTGTGCAAAAATGGCTTCTTTTTTACAGAGTATAAAACGTCTGTCTTCTTCTTTTTTATACGCATCAACATTGTAATTGCGGTTGTAGTTATTATTCATAAAATTCCTCCTTTTGTTTCATAAAACACACATTTCCGGCGTTTAAAGTGTTGTCGAATTTATAAATTTGACATAAGGTATCCCAAGCTATAAAATATTAATCAAATCTATAAATAAAATTGATAGGTATAGAAATATGGAACTTACCCAATTAAAACAATTTAAAGCAATCGCTGAATGTGAAAACTTAACAGAGGCTTCGGAAAGATTGCACATATCGCAACCTGCACTGAGCATGAGCTTAAAAAAATTAGAGGACGAGTTAGGTGTACAACTTTTTGACAGGGTAAAAAAATACATTTATTTAAATGAAGCGGGTAGAACCGTTTTGACCTACGTCAACCATATTTTACATAGTCTCAAAGAGATGACAACAGCTATCGAACCCTTTAAAGATATCAAACAAAATTCTGTAAAAATAACCTCATCTCTCACATCGGTTTTACGATATTTTATCCCTTTAGTTAATAAGCATTACCCCAATGCACTTATCGATTCGATGCTGGTAGATGAAAAGGAAATCGGTAGTAGTTTAATTGACGGCTTTTCAGATATAGCTTTGTCACCTCGAAAAATCAACAACATCGATGTTGAGTCTATCCCCTTATTTGAAGAAAGGTTTTATATCGGTATTCCCTTTAAGCATCCTTATTATACATTTGACGATACAAACATATCTTTATCTGACTTTGACGGTCAAGAATTCTTAAGGTTAAGAGGTTCAGGTTATTTATCTAAATATATTGATGATTCTTTAAACAAAAATAAGATTCATTTTAATTTTTATTACCAAAATGATCCGCTCATTTACTACGAAATGCTCAAAGATGCCAATTACTTGATCACAACAACGACCTTGGGAAACCTCTATTATTTTAATAAGGAAACCTTGTCAAAATATCGCTTTGTGCCGATTACTTATGGGAATTCAAAATTTACAATTTATATGGCTTATCAAGTTAAAAATAAAAAAAGCTTACAATCCTATCTCGATTTTTTAGTTACCAAGGGAAAGGAATTGGTTTAGCAGATTACATAATAAATATTATAAAATCATTTTGGATAAAAGACGCTACAAAATTCTCGGTTTGTAGCGTCTTTAACAAGGATCAATACGACAAGTACAGTACAGCGTGGATTTGTTTATGTAGACATAGCTCTTAATTAGAGGCTTCTTTGGCGGTGTGTTTCTTATCATACTTGGTGTATACAAATATGGCTAAGATGGAACAGGCAATGCCGACAACACCTCCAAATGTGATTTTAGTTGTGGCGGTAGAGGCTCCGAACATTGCCAAAGCACCATATTTCAATGCGTAGGGTGTTAAAAAGGTTCCCAGGTTGACACAACCCTGAATAAGTGACAATGCAACTGCAGAATATTTGGAGCCTGCCCGGACGGTACCTGCGGCATAAACCGTGGCAAAGGCATAGGTGTTACCTAATCCGCATAAAATAGCGGCAATATAAGCAGCTTCAACGGTGTGCCATTTAGTTAAAAGTAATAAACCCAGGCTTACTAGAAAATAGCCGAAAGGAACGGACCAGCTTTTTAAGTTTTTATTCAATAAAGAATAGGCGAGACCGCAGACGATCCCCATTGCTCGAATAATGGAGGTAGCAATCCCCGTTTGTACGGACGATCCGAGACTGTGTTCATCAATAATATACACGGAAATATTTTGATTGTAGGCGGATACGGCAAAATAAAAAACCAATTGAAGCAATGCCATTGCGATCAAAATACCGGGTAATTCTTTGATACCTTTGATAGAGTCGGCAAAAGATTCGTTTTCTCCTTTGTCGGCACCGCCTCCGATACCGTATTCTTCTTCGACCGGGGTGTACTTGGGAGCTATTATCAAAAACAGTAGAATTGCCGGAATGCAGGCAAGACCCATCCAATACGCTTGGGGCCAATTCATACCGTTATTGCCGGCAGCAATAATACCGCCAATATAAAATGCTACCATGGAACCGCCGTTGGCAAATAAATTGTGAATTGCGATATATTTACCTCTGGTTTCCGGCTTTGTAAAATCCGCAACATAACCGATACCGATAACGGAAAATGCACCTTGTGTGTAACCGGCGATGATAGCCGCAATAACCAACATCCAAAACGGTCCGTCACTTCCGATAAGTGCAAAGGTCATCATATAGATAAACACGGTTATCGGCATTAAGGCGACTAATATTTTTTTGCGAATTTTTAAACTGATCGGTCCCATCAATAAAGACACCGCAACGCCGATCATATTGGGGATTGTTATTAATAATGTTATATTTTCAACGGATATGTCGCTGTAAGATCTGATGATGTATGCTAAAATGGCACTTGTAAAAAACTTCATGAGACAGACAAAAGCAACAGAATAGTATCCGATTAATCCCTTTTTTGTGGATAGTGAATCATTAATCATAAATTTAACCTCAAATTCTTTTTTATTCTACTTGAAGCGAATTAACCTTTATAATTTCTACAGAATTCCTGTACGGCCAATACATTTTCTCTCTTGGCATCATTGCGATAGGACACCATTTTATTTTGCCCCATAATAAAACCGCCGTCTTTTCCAAGCTCGTCGACCAATACTTTTGCATATTCAAGGCATTCTTCTTTGCTTTTACGCCCTAAAAGATCGGTCGTCATGCCGCCGCTGATGGCAACATTGGGTAATTTTTTTCGTATATCAAACACGTTGTCCTGTTCAAGTTGCAACATAATAACGCCTTTAGGGACATCTTGGAAAAATTCATAAAAACGTCCGATAAAAGCTTCGGAAAAAATCATTACCTTTTGGTTGTTTTTAATACTGCCGTCGATAATATTTTTAATATAAGGCCAATATAATTCTTCAAATTGTTTTACAGTTAAAATAGAGTGTCCCAGCAAACAAATATAAGTTGAGAAAATAGTATCGTCTGCAGGTTTTAAAGTGTGAATTAATTCGTGTCGTTTGGAGCTGCCGGTTAAGCCTTCAATTGCTTTGCACGCTTCAAAAAGAAGCTTCGGTCTTCTTCTCAAGTCAATGGAAACGCCCTTTATTCCTCTTAAATAGTTGAATAAGAATTCAAAGGGAACATTTTCAGTCAGTATTGATTTGTTTGGAACACCATATTGATGAACAAATTTATCGGTCATTCGAGCCATAAATGCATCAAATGTATTTAATTCCTTAACAGAGTCTACAAAACTGTCAACTGCTTTGTCTGTGTTAAAAGTTTTGCATTTTCTCGGTATAACCAATTCCCATAAATATTTTATCGGATTGTCGATCAGTAGCTTATACTCTTCATCGGGTGACTCCATAAAGTTATGGTCTTCAGTAATACTGATCATTTCTTTTTCGTCATCGACTACGTAGGCGTTTCCGTCTACTGCATCAAAAACTCGAAACGGATTTCTGTGGCCGATATAATTATAAAAATCAAATTGATAACGTTCGTGAAATTGACTGATGACATCTTCCAATATGTCGTAATGATAAATGGCATCACTCATTTTTAAACCGGCATCTAAGATCATCCAGGAAAAGTAAACGGAATGTGTTGGTATTCGATCCGTCTTTTCAAAACCGATTGCTTTATGGACAGTATCCAGCCTTTCTTGTAATAGTGCTTTTGACTTGTTCATTTTTACTCCTAAATTTGTCAATATTATGTAAGTATGAAATTAATATAACGAATCATAAATGCTTCTTTTTCCTCTTTCGGAATCTCCAAGAGTGATTTAGCATACTCCCAACCTTCGGGATAGGAACTTAATAAGATATCATTATTATCCATTTGTATCCTCCTTGTCTACAAAAAATGTCTGTCTAATAGCATCTATACATATTGTAGAACGTTTTCAAAAAAATAAAAAATACATAATAATTATAAAATATATAAATATTGTTTATAGATAAAGACTATTGATAAACCATCAATACCGAAAGAGCCTTTGATTAAATTTACATTAAGTTAAAGCACCCAGAATTATCAGGAAGAAAACGTATATTCGGGTAGTGTCAGTTTGTATTTTTAAGTGACTGAGCAGCCTTCGGTAGTATCAAGAGACATGCGTTTAATATTTCATCTGAATATTTGATGATATTGATATCGTGAAGTTGGGGTTTTGGAGGGTAGTTAAATTATAAGAAATTAAGTAAAAAGGTAAAACTCGACAAAAAGATATTATTAGAATGTTCTTTATGTCGAGTTATTTTGAAAATTTTAAATTATAAAAGTTTGTATTTAAAGCTTCTTTAATAATTTTGTTGATTTTTTATAGTTATTGAGGGTAAAAATTTAGAATTTATTATTAAACTATTCTTCTTGCTCAAACAAGGCGGTGCTTAAATATTTTTCGCCCCTGTCTGGGAAAATCAC
>CAYFTR010000043.1:0-7057 GCA_964346185.1 uncultured Lachnospiraceae bacterium
TAAACTTTATAATAATAAAAAATTATAGGAGCCAATGATGGTTAAATCTGTCAATTTTCAATTTGTATACGCATATCGTTATCAATACTGCTACGGTAGTGTTGATCAATTTAATATGCGTAAAATTGAACGGGTAGACCTTTGCCATCGCCGGTAGTGTAACCATTTTAGGTAAATTCAGGGACTCTCGTGAGTCCCTTTTTTATTGGGACTTGCAGTCCCATCAAGGAGAAAAAATGATTGTCGTCATCAAGCCCCATGTCGCAGAAGAGGAAATTCAAAAATTGATGGATGAAATTCGTATTCAAGGTGTCGATATCCACTACTCTAAGGGTATCTCTCAAGTTATTTTGGGTTTGGTCGGTGAAACCCAAGCCATTAATCGGGACAGAATTCATTCCAGTGATATTGTGGAAAAGGTTTTGCCCGTTCAGGAGCCTTATAAAAAGGCCAACCGTATGTTTCACCCTATGGATACCGTTATCGATATTATGGGAAGAAAAGTCGGAGAAGGTCACATAACCGTTATGGCGGGACCCTGTTCCGTAGAAAGCGAAGAACAAATTGTGTCCGTAGCTAAAGACGTTAAGGCTTCCGGTGCCCATTTTTTAAGAGGCGGTGCCTTTAAACCCAGAACCTCCCCTTACTCTTTTCAAGGTATGGGTCCCACCGGTTTGGAGCTTTTATCCCTTGCTAAAAAGGAAACCGGCCTGCCTCTGGTCAGCGAGTTGATGGACTTAAAGGACTTGGACCTTTTTGAAGATGTCGATGTCATTCAGGTCGGTGCACGGAATATGCAAAACTTTTCGCTCTTAAAGGAATTGGGAAAAATCGATAAACCCGTTTTACTGAAAAGGGGGTTATCCGCCACTATCGAAGAATGGATAATGAGTGCCGAATACATTATGGCCGGCGGTAACGAAAACGTCATCCTGTGTGAAAGAGGCATTCGTACTTTTGAAACCATGACTCGCAACACCTTGGATTTGTCCTGTATTCCGATTATCAAAGCGAAAACCCACTTACCCGTTATTGTGGACCCGAGCCATGCAACGGGTCTGCGTTGGGCGGTTAAAGCCATGGCAAAGGCGGCGGTGGCGGCAGGTGCCGACGGCGTTATGGTGGAAGTCCATAACGACCCGGCCCACGCCCTTTGCGACGGTGACCAGGCACTATCCCCGGAAGACTTCGACGAACTGATGACCATTATCCGAAAAATCGCTGAAATCGAAGGCAAGGTCATCCGATGAATCTGCAAGATCGACACGTTGCCGTTATCGGGTTGGGCCTGATGGGCGGTGCCTTTGCCTTGGGTTTACGTAAGTTGCGACCGGCAAGCATTATGGCGACGGACTGTGATAAAGAGGTACTTGAAAAAGCCCTGGAAGAAAAAGTCATCGATTTCGGGGCACAAACGTCGGAAGAAATTGCCGACATGCTGTCCCAAAGCCATCTGGTTATTTTGTGTTTATATCCTTCTGCCGCGATCAACTTTATTAAAACTTACGGACAACACTTTCGGGAACAGGCGCTTTTAACCGATATTGTCGGTATCAAAGCACCCATTATCAATGAAATCGCGGATGCCTTACCCTCGACGGTGGATTTTATCCCCGGTCACCCCATGGCAGGCAGCGAGAAGGAAGGGTTTCTCGGCGCGACCGACGGTATTTTTAAGGGACGCAACTATGTGCTCACCCCTTTACAAAGCAATCAACAGGACAATCTGAACTTTCTTAAAACGTTAATTACAAGCTTGGGCTTTGTGAACATCGTGGAAAGCACTCCGGAGGAACACGACCGAAAAATCGCCTTTACCTCCCAATTATGTCATGTGATTGCCGCGGCGTTGGTCGATGCTGACGATGACTTAAAAATTACGGACTTTGAAGGGGGCAGCTTCGGCGACTTGACCCGTATCGCCATGATCAACGCCCCGATGTGGACAGAACTTTTTTTGATGAATAAAAAGGCGTTGTTGGCTGAAATTGAGCAATTTGAAAAAAGCCTGCAAACCTTAAAAACCTATATTGTCGAAGATAACGCCGAGGCGTTGATCGACCGATTAAAGGAAGTCAGGGATAAACGGGTTGTTATGGAAATTCAACGCATGAACAAAGCAAAAACACCCGACCCGAGTAAATGAAAGGAAAATTATGAACCTACCCTATCTCAGTGACAGCCATGCCCATTTGGACGACACCCGATACGACACCGATCGTTACGAGGTTATTCGTGAGGCCGAAGAAGCGGGTGTGGGCTTTATCCTAAACCCCGCCGTTAACGAACAAAGTGCCCTCTGTGCCATGGAACTTACCAAGGAGTTTGATATTCTCTATGCGGCCGTGGGTTTTCACCCGTCGGATTGTCGGGAGTTTAACCCCGATGTACACCTGCCGTTGATGGAAGACTGGTGTCGGGAAGAAAAGGTGTTAGCCGTCGGAGAAATTGGGCTGGACTATTATTATGAGGACGGTGCCCCGAGGGATTTACAAAAAAAAGTATTTGAAGCTCAAATCGAATTGGCGAATCGTATGGAATTGCCCATTATTGTCCACGATCGGGACGCCCATCGGGACTGTTACGAAATGGTTCGGGATTTGTTGGACGATGAACTCGGCGGTGTCTTTCATGCTTTCAGCGGTTCGGTGGAAATGGCAAAGCAATTGTTGGACTTGGGGTTGTACATTTCCATCGGCGGACCATTAACCTTTAAAAATGCCAGAAAAGCACCGGACGTAGTAGCCTATGTTCCTATGAATCGCTTGCTGTTGGAAACCGACAGCCCTTATTTAACACCTGTGCCCTTTCGGGGAAAACGCAACCATCCCGCTTATGTGCGCTACGTGGCGGAAAAAATATCGGAAATTAAAAACATCCCTTGCGAGGATGTGCTCTACCAAACCTTTGAAAATTGCAAAATGCTTTTCGGATTGGATGTCTAACTATTCAAATTAAAAAACGGAAAGAAGCCCGACGGTCAATTTACCTTTTTACAGCGCATGACCTTGTCGGGCTCTTGGGTTAAAATTAAAAAATCTTCCTCAAAACGGTAGCGCATCACCGCGTCCTGCCCTAAACCCGGCAGGTATTGGAGATGAATGGTATCGCCCTCAATTCGATAGCCGGCGGTATCCTCGCCCATGACCGTCAATCGATCATTTGGCGTAAAGGCAAGCTCGATGGGTGTGGCGTTGTCCTCCGGCACGGTGACCCAGGTGCCGACAATTTTTTGTTGTTCCGCCCGGGTTTTTTTATTATTTTTTAGTTCCGTAATGATCACAGCGGTAAATACCGATAAAATAAGGCTGAGAATAATAAATCCCGCCAACAGTTTTTGAAGTAAAGGTATGTCTTTGATTGTATTATTCATCTTTCTTTCTCTTTGTTGATATTGTGTTGTGCCGCCATTGGACACAATATCATCAGTATAGGGAAGTTTCCTTAAATAACGGTTGTAATTTGATGTAAACTTTACGCCTATTTCACAGAATAATTTTGCTTAATTTTACAAAATTTCGTATAATGAAGACTGAAACAATAAGGAGAATGTAATGAAAGAAAAAATTAAAGACATCGTGAGAAATGTAAAAGGCATTATCTGCGATATGGACGGCGTCGTCTACCACGGCAACCAATTATTGCCGGGCGTTGCGGAGTTTATAGAGTGGATGGAGCGGGAAAACATTAACTTTCTGTTTTTAACCAATGCGAGCAACCGTTCTCCCAGAGAGTTAAAGGAAAAATTGCAACGAATGGGCGTTGAAATTCCCGAAGAAAATTTTTATACGTCCGCTTTGGCAACCGCCCGTTTTTTAGAGAGCCAGGCACCCAACAGCTCCGCCTACGTGATCGGCGATCCGGGTCTTATTAATGCACTTTACGAAAGCGGTATTACCATGAATGACGTCAACCCCGACTATGTGGTTGTGGGAGATACCGCCAATTATAATTACGATAATGTGTTTAAAGCGGTGCAATTTGTCAATGCCGGTGCAAAACTGATCGGGACCTGCCCCGATACCACAGGCCCCATCGAGGGCGGTTTAATGGCACCTTCGGGTAAAGCCCTGGTAGCACCTATCGAAATTGCAACGGGAAGGCAAGCCTATTTTGTCGGTAAACCCAATCCTCTTATGGTACGCACCGGCCTGCGTATGTTGGGCGTTCACTCGGAGGAAGCGTTGTTTATCGGCGACAGAATGGATACGGACATTATTTCCGGTATCGAATCCGGTATGCACACCCTGTTGGTTCTTTCCGGCGTTACCCGTTTGCAAGATATAAAAATGTTTCCTTACCGACCGGATATTGTTGCCGAAGGTATCGGCGAATTGATGGACATCATTGCACAAATGAAAGCGGAAATTTAAAACAACAAAACTTCGAGGGGACACCTTCGGAGTTTTTTTATTGGCGATGGAATTCGGATATTTAAATTTAAGAGACGGTACGGTTCGGAGGACTTTACTTCGCTGTACTTGGAGGCAACACCTATAACCGACCGTTGTTGTATGTTTATATTAAAAAGCTTCGGCGTTTTGACATTTTACCGCTTTTTGCTGTAACGGGTCGGTTTTGTATCTTTTATGAAGTTGTAAAATTTGATAAAATAACAGCATGGAGGGTTGTGATGGCTTATCAGGATTTAAACGCGGAAAAAGTAAAAACCTATCTGTTGGAAGAGACCGATATTTTCGATAAAAACGCCTGTCTTCAGGTGTATGAAATTGGTGACGGCGAAGAGGACGGCGACGGTTACGTCAACTTTTTGTACCGGGCATGGGATGAAAAGGGCAAATCCGTCATTCTTAAACAGGCAAAATCCTATTGCCGTGCTTTCGAGGAGGGGACGGGGCCCTTTGTTCGGGAACGCAACCTGTTGGAAGCCCGAAACATGAAAATTCGTCATGCCATCAATCCTCGTTGGATTCCCGAAATTTACCACATCGATCGTCAAAATCACCTCTATATTTGTGAAGATAAAAAAGACTATAAAGTCTTACGTTTCGAATTGATGCGTGGAATGCCCTTACCGGATATCGCAGAGCAATTGGGTACTTTTTTAGCACGTAATCATTTTTATACGTCGGAGTATTACCTGGACGCTACCCTGTTTAAGCAGCTGCAAACCACCTTTATGAATTCGCAAATGCGTTTGGTGTTCGAATACGCATTGTTTTTACCGGACTCGATTGTTGACACCGAAGGTGTCCGTTTTCTGAACAGCCATCCGGAACGTATTGCGATGGGACAGGCACCCTGGCAAAGCGAAGCACTACAGGTAGAGCTTTTAAAATTGCGTCAATTGCACATGCACTGTGCCCAATGTCTGGTACACGGCGATTTACATACCTCCAACGTATTGGTAGGCGACGACATGGCAATTATTGATATGGAATACGCCTACATGGGTCCCTTTTCTTCGGACATGGGCTATTTGATCGGGTCTTATTTCTACGAATACCTCCGTTGGTTTTATTTGGAAGAAACCCACGGGAAAGATTTTTGTGCCGCCTACCGTCAAAAAGTATTGTCGGATATTCGCGGGATCATTGATACTTACAGTGAAGTGTTTTGCAAAGCATGGGATAAAGACGCTAAACCCATGTATCGAGAACACATCGGTTTAAGAGATTGGGTGATGGCCAACTTTATGTCGGAAACGGTAGGGTATATCGGTTGTCAAATTATATCCCGTGTAGGCGGTTTGGTTCCCTTACCGGATTTTGACACCTTACCGAAAGAGCAGGATCGTCTGGACGCCAGCCGATTGTCGTTAAATATTGCTTATTATCTTATTTTGAATCGGGCGGAGATTGGTACCTCCGGGCAACTGACCAATGTCTTTGAAACCATGGCACACCACTACCGAAATGTTAAAGAAACGGTGATGGGCGCATTCCGTTAATCGGCGACAATGTTCGCTCAACCGTCAATAACAATTAATAAAACACCCCCGTCGACAGCTGTCGACGGGGGTGTTTTATTTTTAAATGAAAAATAAATTAATTAAATTTCTTTTTTTATTTTTTGGTATTTACTTCATCTGAAGGTTTATAAGCAAAGAGGTTTTTGACCCGTGCCATTAAGTTGGAAGCGGATATTAAAAACAGAGGGATAACAATAAACCAACCTAATTGGAAAACGGTAAAGTTGCTGTTATAAATAAAAAAGTTAACCAAACCGCCGATCAAGTAAGCGGCCATTACCACCAGTGCCACGATAAGGGTTTTGGTAAAGGACAGGTTGACGGTTAATAAACTCATCACACCCAGGGCAATCACCGCACCGTAATCCACAATGGTCAATTGACCGTTCAAAAAGATGAGCTGTACACCAAAGGCAATCACCGCCGCAATAAAAAATAAAAGCGAATTGCGGATAGAGGTGATCAGGGGAAACCCTTGTTGGGGAGCCGGGCTTGTCCCGGGGGTTATGGCGATATCGGTTTGGGGTGTTTGCGTGTGTTCCTGAAATTGAAGAGGTTCATCATCAAAGACTTCCAGGGGAATGGTATCCGAATCGTTGATATCCGGAATGACGATATCTTTAATATCCGGAATAACGGTGGTGGGGTCTTCAACGACACTGTCTTCTTTTTCTTCTTCTTTGAAAGTGTCTAAAAATTCCGTAACGGTCGGGTCGGTTGCGAGTTCTTCCAAGGCGGGGTGTTCGTCGGACGCAGTGCCTTCGGTAAAGGAAACCGGTTGCCCGGGTTGGGTGTGTTCAAAAGACTCCGCCTTGAGGTCGAGCTTGTCCTCGTCGGTTGCTGTTTGAGCCAACCGTTCTTTTTCAAGTTGTAACTCCTCGTCAATTAAACGATCTCTTTCCGACTGTTGGGATTTTTCGGAGGCAATGGCGGCAAGCCGTAATTGTTCGGCATGGAGTTCGTCGGCAATCAGTCGTTCTTTTTCCCGTTGTTTTTCTTCGGCGAGTCGTTCTTCTTCCGCAAGCCTTGCTTCTTCGGCGAGTCGTTCTTCTTCCCGCCGTTTTTCTTCTGCAAGCCTTGCTTCTTCAGCGAGCCGTTCTTCTTCCCGCCGTTTTTCTTCCGCAA
>CAYFTR010000044.1:0-6512 GCA_964346185.1 uncultured Lachnospiraceae bacterium
CGGTAAGAAGTAGCCCTATACGCGATCATTTTAATTGAGTGCCGTGGTTTATTGTCATCGTGGGGTAAAACATTTTTAAGACGGGATTTTTTTAAAAGGACTGATAAACAAGCATTAGCAAGGTTGACTACTGCCGTATTGTGTCTATCCATTTCATTTGCCAAATGTAAAAACACTTTGGACTTTATGAGTATTAGTTTTGAACCTATAATAAGCGTACTACGAAATGGTGGTGATTGCATGAATAAGAGAGGCATGAATCTGCTCAACGATATTCTTTCTTCGGAAAGATTGACAGTTGAATGCTTAGCAAAAAAATATATGGTGACACAGCAAACCATCAAAAATGATATCAAAGATATCAATGATTGGTTTCAACATAAAACCGCTTTGCAAATGAAGATAGATTCGCAAGATGCTGTCTGCTTGGTTAATCGTTCCGATATACCGAGCAAAGAACAATTAGATGCCCTCTTTAAACAGATGAATTTATATGTGTACAAATTATCCGGCGAAGAACGAAAAACCATTTTAATGATTTTGCTGTTGATGACGTTGAATACCGTAAAATTGGCGGAGTTGACGGAGCATTTAGGTGTTAGCAAAAATACTATTTTAGGAGATTTGCAAACGATTAAAAAAAGAGCAGCTATGAAAGACATGGTTTTAGTGTCTTCCAACCGCGGTTATTGTATTGAAGGGGAAGAATTTAAAAAAAGAAAAGCAATTGAAGAACTGCTCTTGGTCAATGTCGATCGTAAACGCAGCAATACCGAAGAGTCGGAACGATACGATTTTTTTAAAAGCTATTTGATGACACTTATCGATCAACAAAAAGTCGAAGAAGTAATCAGCCGAATTATCGTCGAGTCGGAGAAAGAGGAAAAAGTATTATTGACGGATTTCTCCTTTTCGGAAGTGCTGATTAAAACGGTTATTCAGGCAAATCGTATCGCACAAAACAAAATTTTAACCAATTTTCGCCATATCGATTCGGATTACCTAAAAAGCTCCAAGTACAACCTCGGTAAACGCATTTATCAGAAATTAAATCGGTATATGTTATTAGACGACTACCGTGAGGAGTTGGCATATCTGGTTACACAATTAAGAAACCAACGTTATTTAAAAAATAACGGGAAAAATTCCGACATGATCGATATTTCCTTATTGATCAATGAGTTGTTGTATAACATATCTAAAAAATTGAAGATCAACTATTACCTGGACTACGATTTTTATAATTTTCTCATACAACATGTTAAATTGGCCGCTTTTCGTATCAGAAACAACGAAGAATTGACCAACCCCTATACCGAAGAAATCTTAAATAAATATACCAAGGTTTATCAAATCATAAAAGACAACCTGGATACCTTGGAGGCACATATTAAAGGGCGATTTTCCGATGACGAGATTTCCTTTCTGGTGATGTATATCGTTGCCATGATGGAAAAAAACAAAAAAGACGATATCATCGTTAATGTTTTACTCTCCTGTGGGACAGGTGGAGCCACGGCCTATTATATGAAAACCAGATTGGAAAGTTTCTCCGAAAAAATAAATGTTGTGGACATTGTGCCGGCTCGATACATCTCTTCGGAATTAACAAAGGATATCGATTTGATCATTTCCAACCAGGCTTTGGAATACGATGCCGTACCGGTAGTAAAAGTGAATACCATGATCGACGAGAGCGATTTTTATCTAATTATGAAAATCGTTAATGAAATTTTATTAAAAAAGAGTCGAAAAATCAAAGTAAACAAAACTTCATTTCACGAAAAGATGGAAATGAAAGAAATCCTGTCCCCGAAGGCAATTGCCGTTGTGGATACAGTAAAAGACTGGAAAGAAGCCATTGAGCTTTCCGGACAATTGCTATTAAAAAACGGAAAAATAGAAGCTGCCTATATTCCTGCAATGATCGACAACGTGTTGGAAAACGGCCCCTACATCGCAATTTATCCCGGTGTGGCGATCCCCCATGCGGAAAGTATTTACGGTGCTGTTGAAAATGCGGCCAGTATTTTGATTTTAAAGAATCCGGTACCCTTCGGGAATGAAAAAAATGATCCGATTAATATTGTTTTTGCCTTATCGATAACGGATCCGATTGTTATGGAAAAAGCTTTGTATGATTTATTTAAAATCCTCTCGGAGGAATCGATGCGACAAAAATTACTTCAATTAGAAGATGAAGCATCCATCTATTCATATATGATTGACAAAATTAAAAAGGAGGAATGAATGGAAAAAGTAAAAAAAACTGACGACTACTTATTAGCAAAACTTCAAGGAGGTGATTCGACAACGGTTTTGCGTGAAATGGCACAGGCTCTTTACGAAGAAGGGTTTGTAGAAAGCAGTTATGAAGCGGCGGTATTGGAGAGAGAAAAGGTGTTCCCGACAGGGTTGCCGATTTTACCCTACGGGGTTGCGATTCCCCATACCGACAGTATTCACGTTAAAAAAAGAGGGTTAGCCGTCGGTATTTTGAAAGAAAAAGCGGCCTTTACGCTGATGTCCAGCGATACGGAACAAATTGATGTATCGATTGTATTTATGTTGGCAATTAAAGACCAGAGCGAACAGGTAGATTTTTTAAGTGCATTGATTGACTTATGTCAAAATAATGCGTATTTAAAAACGATTGCTGAAGGGTCGGACACAGATCAAATTGATGAGATATTACGTCAATTGATGAAATAAAAGTTTAAGGAGGAAAAAATGGAATTTATTAAAGCGGGAGTTCAATACGTTTTGAACTTGGGTGCGGCGACAATGTTGCCCCTCATCTTAACAATTTTCGGTATGATTCTGGGTCAGGGTTTCAAGAAATCCTTTAGAGCAGGTATTACGGTTGGAGTCGGCTTTACAGGGGTCAACTTGGTTATCGGTTTATTATCCGATTCGGTAGGTGTTGCCTCCAAAGCAATGATTGAGCGTCTAGGTTTGCAATTGTCCATTATTGATGTCGGCTGGCCGGTAGCGGCGGCAATTACCTGGGCAACACCGGTTGCAGTCATTTTAATTCCGATTATTTTTGCATTTAATATCCTGTTATTATCCGTCAATATGACTAAAACAATGAATGTGGATATTTGGAATTACTGGCATTTAATTTTTCCTGGTGCCATGGCGTACTACGCGACAAACAGTATCGTTATTACCATTTTAGTGACATTAATCAACGCATTTATCATTTTTAAATTATCGGACTGGACGGCACCGGCGGTAGAAGCGGAATTCGGGTTACCCGGCGTGTGTTTGCCTCACGGTGAAACGGTTAACTGGGCACCTTTAACTTTTTTACTCAACAGACTGTGGGATAAAGTACCCGGTATCAACCGTATTCAAATCGATGCCGACACCATGAAAGAGAAATTGGGTATCATGGGTGAGCCGATAATGACAGGCTTGGTATTAGGTATCGGTATGGGGTTCTTAGCAGGTTACGAATCGTCCCAAATTTTACAACTTGGTATTCAAATGGCGGCAATTATGGTTATTTTGCCGAGAATGGTTGCACTTTTAATGGAAGGTTTAATGCCTATTTCTGAGGGCGCACGTGAATTTGTTCAAAAAAGATTCCCCGGAAAGGAAGTATACATCGGATTGGATGCCGCAATTGCAACCGGTCATCCGTCGGTTATCTCGACAGCTTTAATTATGATTCCGATTACTATTTTATTGGCGGCAATTCTCCCCTTTAACAAAATGTTACCTTTTGCAGACTTGGCTGTACTTCCTTTTACAGTAATCTGGGCGGTAGCGGCATCTCGCGGTAATATTTTTAGAAGTGTATTGAATGCAATTATTCAATTAACGATTATCTTCTTTATTGCAACCAATTTAGGAGAATTAACGACAACAATGGCGAGAGCGGTCGGATTTGCTTTCCCGGAAGGTGCTACGATGGTTTCCGGTATTGATATGAGTTCTCACTTAACTGTATTTTTTATTTTGAAATTACTGGATCCCTCCAATTTACCGGAATTTTTAATGGGTGTCGTTGCAGCGGCCATTTTCTTCGGAAGCTGGTTTATTGTACGCAATGATATCAAAAAAAGATATGTCGATAACAAAGAAGTAGAATAAAAAGGAGTTTACTATGAAAAAAATTGCTGTAGCTTGTGGAACCGGAATTGCAACATCAACGGTTGTTACAATGAAAATTAAAGAAGCATTGGAAAAAAATAAAATTGAAGCGGATGTCATTCAATGTAAAGTAGCCGAAATCGGTCAATATGAAGATAATGTCGACTTGATTGTTACCACAACTTCTTTTGAAAGTAAAAAAGTACCGGTTATACGGGCCATTTCTTTTTTGACAGGAATCGGTATAGAAAGCGACATCGAAAAAATTATAGAAATTTTAAAAAAATAATGAAAAAAGTAGTCGTAACAGGCGGTGCAAAGGGAATTGGTAAAGCCATTTGCGAGGATCAATTAAAACGGGGCAACTTTCCAATTATTTTGGATTTGGATGAAAAAAATGCTCGTTTAAATATAGAGGAATGGTCTAAACAATTCTCGGCAGCCGCCGATTTTATTAAAGCGGATGTTACCGATTGGCAATCTATGCAAGATGCCGCGATAGAGATAGAAAATAAATACGGAAAGATTGATGTTTTAGTTGTCAATGCCGGTGTCAGCCATCGAGTCTCTTTTGAAGAACTCGATCCGGCAATGTGGCAAAGAACCATTGATATCAATTTAACCGGATCTTTCTTAACAACAAAAGCATTTTATAGCCATTTTACAGAATATAGAGAAAAGGCGGACGGTAGAATTATTTTTATTACTTCCGGGTCCGCGATAACCGGAACTGGCGGCGGTGCCCACTATGCCGCATCAAAGGCAGGTAGCCACGGACTGATGCGTGCACTTTCCAAGGATTTAAAAAAAAGCGGAACAACTGTTAATGCCATAGCGCCACGTGTTATCGTAACGGAATTGTTTGATGATCTTTACCCGAAACAAGAGGATAAAGATGCTCTTTTAAATACCATTCCGGTCGGTCGTTTCGGAACACCGGAAGATGTCGCATATATGGTCAATTTTTTAAGCTCTGAGGAAGCATCCTATATCCATGGGCAAATATTGCTGTTGGACGGAGGAAGAACTTATTAAATGAAAGCAATTGTAAAAACGAAAGAAGGCTACGATCAAATAGAGTATATGGATGTTGAAGAACCTAAAGTATACGGAGATAAGGTAAAAATTAAAGTAGCTTATGCCGGTATTTGCGGATCGGATATACATACTTTTAAGGGCGAGTATGCAAGCAACAAGCCGCCGGTAATTTTAGGTCACGAGTTTTCCGGAATAGTGACGGAAATTGGTCCCGATGTTAAAAACTTTAAAGTGGGGGATCATGTTACTTCGGAAACAACCTACGAAACTTGCGGGACTTGTATCTATTGTCAAGTTAAAGATTATAATCTATGCGATCATAGAAAAGGTTTAGGTACCCAAGCGGATGGCGGGTTTGCGGAATATGTCCTATCCAGAGAAGAAAGTGTCCATCATGTACCGGACAACATCTCTTTAAAAGCCGCCGCTTTAACGGAACCCTTGGCTTGTTGTGTTCACGGCTTGCTTGAAAAAACAACCATTACCGAAGAAGACACGGTGTTGATTTTAGGACCCGGTACCATGGGGTTGTTATGTGCTCAAGTCGCTTTAGCGGCCGGTGCAAAAGTGATGATTACGGGGATTTCTAAAGATAAAAAACGATTGGAAATTGCTGAAAAAATCGGTGTGCATCGAGTAATTAATGTAGAAGTAGAAAAACTGGAGGAAGTTATCAGTGAAGAAACTGAAACTTTAGGACCAACCGTTGTGGCCGATTGCTCCGGTTATATGCCGGCGGTTAACCAAGCCCTACGTTTAATACGCAAAAAAGGTACCTTTATTCAACTCGGCATGTTTGCCGAGCAAAAAAATCTGATGGATCAAGATGCCGTTATACAAAGAGAAATTGCCTATATCGGTAGTAGAACCCAAAAGCCCAGCTCATGGGATCTTTCCTTGGCGTTAATGGCTGAAGGTAAAGTGAATCCGGAAGTAATTATCACTCAGGAAATAAAGTTGAAAGATTTTAAGTATGGCCTCAAACGTTTGATGGATGGCGAAGAAGTTAAGATTGTTATAAAGTTTTAAAATTAAAAACCTAATGTCAAATGTAGGGGATAAAGCCCGCATAACGGTGTAAATTGAAAATGGTCATTAGTAAATAATAATGAACCATTTTCCCTTTATATTTCCGAATGCACCATCCGTCATTCGCCTGATGGGTGTCTTGCTCTGTGAACAAAACGAAACTTGGCTCAGCGGTCGGAAATGGCCGGCATTGGCAAAACCAAAGCCCCGATGAGGATTCTTTTGAGATCGTACAGTCTGCGTGATTGATCCGATCCAATAGCCCTTTACAATACCAGCAACATTACCTTATGTAAACCTGAATAAATTTACACCAATTCCAGGACTTGATTAGCGGAAGTAGC
>CAYFTR010000045.1:0-6129 GCA_964346185.1 uncultured Lachnospiraceae bacterium
TACATGGGGTTTGGATCTTTCAAATTTACTTTTTGCCATTTCTTTCTCCTTTAGAATATGCTGATCGGTTGATGGATTTTCGACCGAACTGGCAATACATCATTTAACACCTTCGGTCTATTTTAACCTTCAATCATTATACAATAGGGTTATAAGGGTTTCAAGCACTTCTTTTACTGAAAATCGTAGATATTTAAGCCGATGGCTTCGTCAAAACGCCTTTCGACGGGTTGGGGTAAAGTACGAAGGGTCAGCTCGGCGGTGGCGGATATCATCGCCTTGTTTAAATGCCCGCTGTGGCATTCCTGCGTGGCGGGGTTGCCGATGGTCATGTGCAGGTGTATGTAGGGCTTACCGTGCATACGACTTATGCTGCCCGCAATATTTCCGATTTCGTAACAGCCCCTGTAATCACGGCTGTAATATTGTTTTTTATTAACGTCGAAGATACCCAAAGTAACGTGATTAACCGCGCCCAAACCGGTTACATCGGCAAAAGCGATGTTTTCCTTTTCCGCTAAATCCGTTAAACATTGTACCAACTCGTCGCCGGGGTCCAAGCGTAGCACATAGGTGGTATCTATTTTTTGATATCGCATGGTTTCTCCTTTGCTTTTATATTTCATGATATTGTAATTCATATAATAACCTAAAATATCCGTTTTTGGCAAGCAGGTCGGCTTCTTTTCCGCTTTCTACAATTTTGCCGTTTCGCATAACAATAATGTTATCGGCGTGGGAAATGGTCGACAGGCGGTGGGCAACGGCAATGGTTGTTCTGCCCGAGCTTGCTTTTTTTAAGGCATCTTGTATGAGCAATTCGGTTTCTGTATCGATATTGGCGGTGGCTTCGTCTAATATCAATAAATCCGGGTTATGTGCCAGGGTTCTGGCAAAGGCCAAAAGCTGAGATTCCCCGGCACTGAAGGTTGCGCCCCGTTCCATGACCGGTTCGTCGAGCCCTTGTGGCAATCGGCTTACAAAGTCGCGGGCATTAACCATATCCACCACCCTGTCGACATTTTTTCTTGAAATGTCTTTTTTACCCAGCACTATATTGTCCGCAACGCTTCCGGTAAATAAGAACACATCTTGCAGTACCAACCCGATGTGACGCCGCAAGGCGTAAATATCGTAGTCTTTGATGTCGATATCGTCGATTAAAATTGTCCCTTTTTGAATGTCGTAGAATCGACACACCAAGTTAATGATGGAGGACTTCCCGGCACCCGTCGCACCGACAAAAGCAACAAACTCGCCGGGTTGAATGGTAAAGCTGACGTCCCTCAACACCCAGTCTTCTTCAACATAGGCAAACCATACGTTTTTAAATTCGATTTTGCCTTTAAAATTGTGAATGGGCACGGGGTTTTCCGTTTGGTGAATGTCCGAGGTTTCGTCCAACAGGTGAAAAATTCGCTCGCCCGATGTCAAGGCGGATTGCAACACGTTGTAGGATTCCGCCAAACGCAGTATCGGCTGGAAAAACCGCTGAATATAGTCGATAAAGGCGTATAAAATACCGAAGGTTACCAATCCGCTCAAGTAGTGGCGACCGCCTAAATAAATGAGCATGGCAATGCCCAGAGCCTTTAAAAGTTCTATCCCCGGTCGAAAGAGAGAGGTAATTTTAACGTCCTGCAAGCCGGCTTTGTAGTTGGCTTTATTTTGTTCGTCAAACTCCCGATAAACACGGTCTTCCCGATTAAATACCTGAATGGTGGACATGCCGGAGAGGTTCTCCGACAATAAGGTGTTAATTTTGGATAAAATTGCCCGTTCCTTTGCCAAGACCACCCGAATAACTTTTCGGAACATGTAGGAACAGAAAACAATTACCGGCAGCAACGCCAACACGTAAAGGGTCAGTCGCACATTCATCACAAACATCATCACCACAATACCGATTAAGGTCACACCGTCTCGCAAAAAGTTCATAATGACGGAGGTAAACATCTCGTTGATGTTTTCGGTGTCGTTGGTCATACGGGTAACAAGGTTCCCCATGGGGTGGGTATCAAAATAACCCAGCGGCAGGTGCAACAAATGGTTGTACAAATCTTTTCTGATGGTGTAAACCACCGACTGACCGATATGGTTGAGCAGGTAAACCTGTCCGTAAGTCGCTAAAAATTGCAGCACCACCACCGCCAAATAAATCAACGCAAGCACCACCACCGCCCGATAGTGGCCGCCTCTAAAGGTCATCACTTCGTCCTTTGTCATAACCGATGCACCCTCGAGGTTGGTTGCATCCTCGGTAAAATAAAAATTATCCTCCCCCTGATAAATATAGACAGGGGTTTTCCCCTCCTGAGCCTCTTGGGTATAATACTTGTTTCTGTAAACAACCGCACCTTCCCACGACTTGGTTTCATACCACGGGGCATCCAAAGTAGCAATGTGACGGTCAATCGCCACTTGGATAATCCTCGGTTGAATCAATTCAAAAAAGGATATGCCTAAAATTAAAACAAAGGCCAGCACCAACCATTGTTTACTCGTTTGAGTATAGCTTAAAAGGCGGCTGAAAATATTGGATTTTTGTTTATCAGTCTTCATTATTCGCCTCCATGGTTCGGTCTTCCAGTAACTGGCGTTCATAAATGCTGCGGTACAAGCCCTCTCGGGCTATTAACGTGTCGTGATCGCCCCTCTGAACAATTTGTCCCTCGTCCAACACCAAAATATGGTCGGCATGTTTAATCGACGAAATTCTCTGGCTGATAATCAACAGCCCCTTGTCCCCCAATTTGCGGATATTGTCTAAAATGGCGTCTTCGGTTTTAGTGTCCACCGCCGACAGGGTGTCGTCGAAAATTAACAACGGTGCATTTTTAATGTAGGCCATGGCAATGGCAAGCCGTTGTTTTTGCCCGCCGGACAGAGTGACTCCCCGCTCCCCGACCATAGTGTCGTAGCCTTCGGGAAAGCACATCACATTGTCGTGTAAGTCCGCAAAGGTTGCGGCTTTTACGGCGGCATCGTCGGTGACCGCTTCGTCGCTGCCGAAGGCAATGTTATCCTTAATACTTTTAGAAAACAAAAAATTGTTTTGAGAAGCATAGGCAACGGCGGATCTTAAGTCTTTTAAGTCGAGTTCTCGAATGTCCACCCCGTCCAGGGTAATGCGACCGCTGTCGATATCGTAAATTCTAAGCACCAGGTCCGCAACGGTGCTTTTACCGGACCCTGTTCGCCCGATGACGGCAAGGGTTTCGCCGGGATTTAATTCAAAGGAAATATCTTTTAATGCCATGGGCAGTTGTGCACCGTAACGGAAAGATACGTTTTCAAATTTAAGGTGCCCTGTCGGGTTCGGCAATGCAACCGGATCGGCACTTACCTGTATCTCCGATTGTTCTTCCAAAAGACGGTTAACCCTTTCCATCGCCGCCAACCCTTTTTGAAAGGTATTAAACACTTCGCCGAAGGCAACCATCGGCCAGACGATCATGTTTAAATAATTGGTAACGGCGATAAAGGCCCCCAGGGTAATTTCACCTAAAAAAACCTGATAGGTTCCGAAGAGCATAAACAACACAAAGGAAAATCCCGAAATGGCGGTAATCATCGGGCGGAACATGCCGGACAAGCGAACCTGGTACAGGTTTTTACGACGGTACAAGCGGTTGACTTCGTCAAACTCGCTTTCCTTTTCCTTTTCTATGGCAAAGGCTTTAATCACCCGTACGCCGGAAAAGTTTTCCTGTACCACACCCGTCATTTCGGAAAATGTATTTTGCACCGCTAAGGAACGTGTGTGCACGTGCTTGCCGAAATAAGAAACGGCAACGGAAATAAAAGGCAAGGATGCCAACGCCACTAAAGCCGTTTTAAAACCGACGGTTAAAAACATGGATACCACGGTTAAGGTCGCCATAAAGAGCGAATCGACAATCATCATAACACCGGGTCCGAAAGCCATTCGAATGACTCTCACATCGTTGGTGGCATGGGCCATCAGCTCGCCGACTTTTCGGTGATTGTAAAAGTTCGCGTCCATCTTTAAAAAATGCCGAAATAAACGGTCTCTTAAATCGTACTCCAACCCTCTGGAAGTGCCGTATATCAGCATACGCCACCCGAAGCGACCTGCCGCAATACCGATCCCCAATACAACAATCATCAAAAAACTGTTTCGAATACCTGCGGGGGTCAGGCGGTTAAACTGTACCATGTCGGTAAATTGGCGAATGACTTGCGGAATGTACAAATTGGCACTGTCCACCAACATCAGTAAAAGGATACCCGCGGCGTATTTCCATTTATTTTTCTTCAAGAACGGGAATACCGTGCGATATTGTTCCATAATATCTCCTTAATTTTTCAAAATATCAAATTAATCGCAAGCCGTTTTTCAAAAAAGCTTGCCGAATAAAGTTGTTCTACCGGACATACAACCGACAATTGTACGACCACACCTACTATACCATTTTATGGTTTTTAATGCTTGATTTTTTGAAAAAACACAATTTTCACTGCGGTTTAAAAGACTCAACGCCCGGTGATGTGAGCAGTATTTTAATACAATATGCACTCGGCGTTCGGAAATTAAAAAGAGCGGACATCGTCCGCTCTTTTTAATGATTTACATCGGATTTCATTTTCACTTTGTCGACCGTTAAATACGGCAGATCAGGTTCCAAATAACTTTGTTCATTAATATTTCCGCTTCTTTCTCCGACATGCCTTCTTTAACAAGATCTTTTTGTACAACTTTAAAGGCATCCATTAATTCGTAATCCATTTTCTCCTCCTAGTACTTTCCGTATTCCTGAGCAACAGTCATCGCTTCGATGAAGTTTTCCGGTGTTCCGTCATTTAAATTCATCATGGAGTATTCGGTTCCGTAAATAAAGCCGCCGCCGGGCGCCAATTCGTCAAAGGTTTTTTTGACGACATCGGCAATTTCTTCTTTTTTTCGGAATTTCAAGTCGTTTGCCGCCAAACCGCCCTGGTAAATCATTCGACCTTTTAATTTTTCTTTGATTTCTTTGGCGTGTCCGATTTCAAATAACCCGATAACCTTTGCCCCTTCGGGAAGGTCTTGTAAAATGTCCAAATAAGGCGTCCAGTCGTTTTCCATAAAGAAATGTAACGTACGACCGGCTTTTACTCCGAATTCTTCGATATATTTCTTCATCATGGGGAAATAAAGTTTTTCGAAATCCTTCGGTCGCATATAAGTCGGATAATGTAACGGCGAGAAGAGCCATCTGTCGTCTTCCGGCAAATTGGAATCCAGGTACATTTGCATCACAAAATCCAACAAGGATTCGGACGCCGCCATAATCTCGTCGGGTGCCCGTCTCACGTCGGTAGAAATACCGACAAAGTCACGCATATAGTCGAGGAGTGCATCCATGGGCATGTAATTGGTTGCTTTAATAATTACCGGCACACTCAATTCATTTTGTATACGGGCAAACACTTCGCCGTTATAGGCTGCCCATTCGGCCATGTCTTTGATTGCCGCTTTTATCAGATCGACATTTTTTTCCAAGCTTTGGTTGAAAATCGGAAATTTTCTCGGTGCCAAAGTATTGGCAAAAAAAGTTTTGACATCTTTTGCCAATTCCGGTAATTCGCCGTCTTTCATAATTCTCCCGCCGGATCCGATAATTTGTACACCGTCTTCATTAACGGTATAAAGACCACCACCCAATCTTTCACTCATTTTAAAGGGAACGGTGTTGGAAATACTGGCTATCGCATCGACCGGTACGTCGTCGGTGTATTTTTTTAGGGCTTTAAACAGAAGTTCGTTGTCCTTTAAAAACGCATCGGGAATGTTTATGCCCGCATAGTGAAAAACCCAGGTTTCAACAAAAGGACATAGAGGAACCCTGTCCGGTATCTTCCATCTCGTTACATCCGAAAACAGTTTTTTCCGATAGGCTAACATTTCTTCTCTGTTCATTTTTAGTTCCTTTCTCAATATAAAATTTTACGCTTTCCTTTGCTCTTGACTGCGTAACAAAAACAAACCGACAACCCCAAGCACCGGTAAAACCACCAACATCATCCAAACGGAGTTAAAACTTCCGGTCGATTCAAATACGGCACCGGCAATAGGCGGACTGAGCACCGCACCGAATTGCCAAATAAAATTGGTTCCGCCTACAG
>CAYFTR010000046.1:0-5749 GCA_964346185.1 uncultured Lachnospiraceae bacterium
TTCTGTCGGAAGTCAGCGGTCAAAAACAAGTGATCATTTTTACCTGTAACGATAGTGAAAAACAAATATTGGACAAATTGGATTTGCCTTATTACGGTTTGGTCCTATAAGGGCATTCGCTTACAAAAACCCCGTTTATCGGGATGGTTTGTAGCGTATTTTAAAACAGGTATGTTACAATGCGAAAATAAAACGAATGATAAAGAGGACTTATGTCACAAAAACAAACGAATTATTTAAAAGGCGCAAGTGTACTTGCCATGGCGGGTATATTATCTCGTTTACTCGGATTGGCTTATAAAATTCCCCTCTATCACATGGTAGGCTCTTACGGGAATGGCTTGTACGGAAATGTTACCAATATTTATAATTTACTGTTGATGGTATCTACTGTCGGGTTGCCTGTTGCCATATCTAAAATGATAACGGAAAGCCTTGCGGAAGGCGATTACTGCGGCACGCGGGATATTTTTAAGGTTTCCATGATCGCGCTTCTTGTAATCGGTGGAATGTCCAGTTTAATTTTACTTCTCGGCGCGGATTTTATCATCAATGTTTCCAATTGGCCGGGAGATACCTACCCCGGTATTATGGGCATTGCCCTGGCCCCCTTTATTATTTCCGTCTGTGCGTGCTTCAGGGGTTTTTTTCAAGGGCATCAATTAATGAATCCTACAGCTGTTTCTCAAATTTTGGAACAGGTTGTTCGGGTTTTTCTCGGTATGTTTTTGTGTTGGTTTGGCGTTTATCGTTTAGACTCCATCGGCATGGGGGTAGGCGGTGCCGTTTTCGGCGCGACTGCCGGCGGTCTGGTTGCGATGCTGTTTTTATGGTACAGCTATCGTATTTATATTCGTACCCACGAGCGCCGTTATCGTAAACGTTACTTTCCTAAAATTCACTGGAAAGATATCTTTAAAAGGTTGCTGATTATTTCCGTGCCCGTTACTCTGACATCTACCGTTGTATCTTTATTTTCGGCTATGGATTCCATGATCTATGTGACACGGTTGGGCAGTATCGGAGTAAAGGCGGAAACCGCCATTATGATGTACGGTGATTTTACCAATGCGGATACCATTATCAATGTGCCACTGGTCATCAGCGGCACGTTAAGTGTCGCCCTGATTCCCGCTATTACGGAATCTTACATGCACAGAAACCGTAAAGAGATGAACGCCAAAATAACATCGGCCATTCGTGTGGTGGCGTTGGTGGCCATCCCTTCCTGTATCGGATTAATTGTCCTGTCGCAGGGAATCTTCGACTTGTTGTTCGAAGGTTCCGATTACGGACCGGAAATACTCAAATACTATGCGTTTGCGACAATTTTTATGATGATGTCCAACACCTTTCAAAGTATTTTACAGGCAATTAACCGCTTCCGATTGCCTTTGGTACATTTGGCGGTAGCAACGGTGATACGCTTTGTTACGGCGTGGCTTTTTTTAGCTGTGCCGCAGTTAAATATTAACGGTATTTCTGTCAGCTCCATTATTACATTTTTGTATTTAACCGTTGCCAATTACCTCAGCGTAAAGTATTTCACGAAAATCAAATTAAATTTTGCAGCCATTGTCACTAAACCGCTCTTTGCTTCCTTATTAATGGGGTTAGGGGTTTACGGCGTTTTTCAATTGGTGTTGACTTTTTTAGGTCATTCCCTTATAGCCAACGCTTTGGCGGTTTGTACGGCTATAACCGTAGGTGTGGTGATTTATATGGCAACCATATTAGTGACTGACGGTATTCGGGAGGACGAGTTGGAAATGTTCCCCGCCGGAAGCCGTTTAATTGCATTACAACGGAGAATAAAAAAATCATGAGTGGAACAATAACAATTATCGGTTTAGGAGTCGGCAATCCGAAACTCCTAACGCTTAAAGCAAAGGAAGCACTGGAAAGTAATAAACCTTTATACCTGCGAACGGAACACCACCCCGTCGCACGGTATCTGCAAGAAAACAACAGGGTGTTTAAAAGCTTCGATGAGCTCTACGATACAAAAAAAGATTTTAATGAGGTTTACGACGCAATTGTCGATACCCTTTTGTTGCAGGCGGAGAAAGGCCCCGTTTTGTATGGCGTGCCGGGCAATCCTTTCGGTTCCGACTTGTCGGTATTAAAGCTGGTCGACCGTTTAAATGAAAAAGGGCAGCCTTATGAGATGATTGCCGGTGTAAGTGAGGTTGATGTTGCATGCAACCATTTGCAGGTTTTGGAAAGTGACGGCTTGCAAATAATCGACCCGACCTGTATCCGGGCGTTGTCGCCGGATCCCAAAATGGCAATGTTGGTTTATCCGTTGGATAACCGACATTTGGCATCGGAGGTAAAGCTGTGGTTGATGACACGCTACGATGACGAAACCCCGGTTACCTTGGTACGCCTTTCAGATAAAGGCGACCGTACCGAAGCATTGTACCTGCACCAAATTGATCAACAAGAGACCTACCATCACCAAACCCTTTTATATGTGCCGAAGGATACAAACAACTTAAAGCACTTCGACAAATTATTGGAAATCATGCGTATTTTGAGAAGCCCAGAAGGCTGCCCGTGGGATCGGGAGCAAACCCATCAAAGCTTAAAATCCTATGTTGTTGAAGAAGCCTACGAAGTATTAGATGCAATCGAATCGGGGGACTTGGACAATCTGGTTGAAGAATTGGGGGATTTGCTCTTTCAGATTGTTTTTCATGCGGAATTGGGCAAAGAGTCCGGACATTTTTATATTGAAGATGTCATTGAAGAGGTAAACCGAAAAATGATTAACCGACATCCTCATGTGTTTGACCGAAAAGAAAACATGACTTCCGAGGAGGTACTAATCAACTGGGAAGAAATAAAAATGAAAGAAAAAGAGACGACTACCGTTGGGGAAGAAATGGACAGAATTCCCAAAGCCTTTACCGCTTTATTAGAGGCGAACAAATTGCAAAGTAAAGCGGCAAAAGTAGGTTTCGATTGGGAGAATGCCCTGCCGGCACTGGGAAAAGTTTATGAAGAGGCTCAAGAAGTAAAAGAAGAGTTGAATAAAAAACCTGTTTTGAAAGACGCGTTGGAATCGGAGTTGGGCGATTTACTGTTTGCCGCCGTTAATGTGGCACGGCTTTGCGACATCAGTCCTGAAACAGCTTTAAAACGAACCAATCGCAAATTTAAAAGACGCTTTAAAACAATGGAAACACTCGGTCGCGACATCGATCGTAACCTGGAGGACTTAACCCCGGCCGAGATGGAAACCCTGTATGAAGCGGCAAAAAAAACGGAAAATCTAAATTAATTCACTAAATAAATGAAAAAGGCTTGTATTTGAGTACAGTTCACGTTTATAATGAGACTACATTAGTTGAAAGTAAATAAAATCAGATAACGGAGGGAAACATGAATAAATCGGAATTAATTGTAGCAATGTCCGACAAAACCGGATTGGCCAAGAAAGATGCGGAAAAAGCTTTAACCGCTTTTATCGATACAGTTATAGAAACCTTAAAAAAAGGCGACAAGGTATCCTTGGTCGGCTTCGGTTCCTTTGATGTAAGAGAAAGAGCCGCAAGACAGGGGATGAATCCAAAAACAAAAGAAACCATTCAAATACCTGCTGCCAACGCACCGCGTTTTAAAGCGGGAAAAGCATTTAAAGACGCCTTGAACGAAGAATAAATTATAGGGACCGGAGTAAATATACTCCGGTTTTATCATAGTAAGGAGAATCAACCATGCGTATCGATAAATTTTTAAAAAACGCAAGATTGATAAAACGCAGATCCGTCAGCAAAGCCGCCTGTGACGGCGGACGTATAGACATTAACGGACGAGAGGCAAAAGCGGGCACTAAAGTAACGGTCGGAGACCGCATTACTATTCGTTTCGGCGACGGCGAGCGTACGGTCGAAGTTTTATCTCTTATGGAACATGTTCCGAAAGATAAGGCACAGGAGCTGTATAAAGAACTGTAAAAGGAGCCGGTATGGGCGGTAAGAGAAACTTAAAAAGAAAACGAACCATAAACCGCAACACGATTTTGGCACTGATTGTGATCGTTGCCGTTGTTCTTTTTATGATGGGTAACAATTTTGTAAAAACCCTGCGGCTCAGCAGACAGAAAAATGATTTGGAAAAACAAATCGCGGCAAAGGAAGAAGAAGCCAAAGACCTGGACGAAGTCTTGAAAAAAAAGGACGAAAGAAGTAACATCGAAAACAGAGCCCGCCAACTGCTGGGACTTTATTACCCCGACGAAAAGCTGGTCGTTCCGATTGACAACAAAGGTAAGGTTGCGGAAGCACGCAAATTTGAACAATCCTTTGAAAACGAAACGAATATCGACGAGTCCGAGATTTTTCGATTAAACCGTCCTGTACCAATAAAAACAGAGGATAGTGAAACGTTTGAATAAAGGCATCATTGATATCGGAACCAATTCCACACGGTTGCTGATTATTGCACCCGACCGGGAACAGCTCTTTGAGCGAATCCATAAAGACTTACGGGTAACCCGTATCGGAACCGGGCTTGAGGAAAGCGGCAGAATATCCGAAGCGGCAATAGCACCTACAATCGAAGCATTGAACAATTATTTGGAAATTTGCAAAACCTTTCGTTGTGACGATGTGTATTGTTTTGCTACTGCGGCCATGCGGGAAGCACAAAATAAACAAGACATTGTGGACAGGGTTTATCGGGAAATTGGTCTTAAGATTGATGTTATTTCCGGAGAAAAAGAAGCCGAATACGGTTATTTAGGTGCATCGGCCGCTTTTAACCGCCCCGTTCGCATATTGGATGTCGGTGGCGGGTCCACCGAATTGATTAACGGTGAAGGTAGCCGAATGGGTGCAACAGTTTCCATGAAAATGGGGTGTGTTCGCTTTACGGAAGCCTATTTACCCGACGATCCGCCAACCCCCGAACAATTGGAGCAACTAAAAAAAGCCGCCGAACGGACCTTAAAGGAAAACGGGGCACAAATATCGGACGGTATCCGTCGGCAATTGGTAAGTATCGGCGGTACGGCTACAACCGTTGCAACCATGCTCATGAAACTGGAAGCATACGACGGCAATGCTCTGCACCTGAAAGTTGTACATAAAGCGGAGCTGGACAACCTCATCGACGAGATGAAGGAGCTGCCCTTAGAGTGTCGTAAAATAAGAGTCGGTTTGGATCCGACCAGAGCGGACATTATTTTAGCAGGGCTTGTAATTACATCGCAAGCTATGACGTATCTCGGAGCAAAAGAAACGGTTATCTGTGACTGGGATAACCTGGAAGGAGCGGCGGTTTCCCGCTTTATTAAAAAAACATAAAAAATATTTAAAAAATAAAATAAAAAAACTTGACACGGTTGGAAATTGTGTTATACTAAATATTGTTCTTGTCTAACAGCAAGCAATTATGGTGTGCCGGAGTGGCGGAACTGGCAGACGCACAGGACTTAAAATCCTGCGATCCTTTAAAGATCGTATCGGTTCGATTCCGATCTTCGGCACCATAACATCACATCGTCGCGGGGTGGAGCAGTTTGGTAGCTCGTCGGGCTCATAACCCGGAGGTCGTAGGTTCAAATCCTGCCCCCGCAACCATTTTTTTTGCAAAATTTATGGCGGCGTAGCTCAGTTGGCTAGAGCATACGGTTCATACCCGTAGTGTCAGCGGTTCGACTCCGTTCGCCGCTACCATAATTTTATACGGCCCCTTGGTCAAGCGGTTAAGACACCGCCCTTTCACGGCGGTAACAGGAGTT
>CAYFTR010000047.1:0-5729 GCA_964346185.1 uncultured Lachnospiraceae bacterium
CCGCCCTCGGCGACCAAAAAGTCAGCCTCCCGGCGTTTCTACCGGTTTAAAGGTATCCATAACAAGGGCATAGTATAATCTTAGCTAAAAAATAAAAAAAGAAGGTAAAAAATGGAATATTTATTGGATACGGCAAATCTGCAAGACATTCAAAAATTCAGCCGACACATGCCCGTTGCCGGCGTATCGAGCAATCCGAGTATAATAAAAAAAGAAGGAAAGGTAAACTTTTTCTCTCATATGAAAACTGTCCGAAGTATTATCGGCAACCAGGCTTCCCTGCATATTCAAGTCTCACAAAAAGACTATACGGGCATGATGAAAGACGCTGAAGCCATCCTAAACGGTGTCGACGACCGGGTTTATATTAAAGTACCCGTGACCATGGATGGTGTAAAAGTTATAAAAGAGCTGAAAGCAAAGGGCATTCACGTAACGGCAACCGCTGTTTACTTAATTGCCCAGGCCTATGTTGCCTGTGAAGCCGGCGCGGATTATGTGGCGCCTTACTACAACCGTATGGAAGCCATGGGTATGAACGCTGCGGCAGATCTTAAACGGATTGCGGATTACATCGATCGATACCGTTATCCAACCAAAATATTGGCGGCATCTTTTAAAAATGTAGCACAAATCAATCAGGCAATCGGTGTCGGTGCCCACGCGGTTACCGCCACACCGAGCCTCTATGAGGACATATTAACCAACGCTGTTGTGGCGGAGGCGGTAGATGTATTTTGCGACGATTGGCGCGAGGTTTACGGAGACAGCAGCATCGCGGATTTAACGTATCGTTAGTCGCAGGGTGTTGCGTTTGTTTTTAAGACTGTAAAGCTCGCGGACTAACGCAACCGGCAGTGAAAGGAAAACAATGGAAGTAGTTGGGAAATATAACAGTGCAAAAATTTTCGCGAAAAATGTGGACGACACCGTCATCAATCAGATAACAACGCTTCTCGATCAGGATTTTATTGCAGGCAGCCAAATTCGGATTATGCCCGACTGCCACGCCGGTGTCGGGTGTGTGATCGGCTTTACCGCGAATTTAGGTGATAAGGTCATACCCAACATTGTAGGGGTGGATATCGGCTGCGGTATGTTGGTGGTGGAGTTGGGCAAAAAAGATATCGATTTAAAAGTTTTAGACGATGTGATCCGTCGGGAAATTCCCGCCGGTTTTCAAATACACGATAAAAAACGTGCCCGCTTTGTACCCTTGTCCGACTTACATTGTTACCGCCATTTAAAAGATGTCCACAGGTTCGAAAAAAGTATCGGTACGTTGGGCGGCGGCAACCATTTTATTGAAGTCGATAAAGATACGGCGAACAACCTGTATTTGGTTATCCACTCGGGCTCCAGAAATTTAGGCAATCAAATTGCCCGATACTATCAAAACCTGGCCATCGAAACGCATAAAGGCTTGGCGGATTTCATTCAAGAAGAAGAACGTATCATCGCGGTGTACAAAGCGTCGGGCAAACAAAAAGAAATTCAAAAAAAATTAAATCAAATGCGAAAAAATTATCAAAAACGTATTCCGAAATACCCGAAAGATTTATGCTACCTGCAAGGTGACCTGCGAGACAGCTACCTCCACGATATGAAAATTGCCCAAGACTTTGCCCTGCTTAACCGAGAGGCGATAGCAACCGTGTTAATCGACAAACTGCGGGACGAATCCCTGGAAAATTACAATCATTGGCACACGGTACACAACTACATCGACCGTTCTTCCAATATGATACGAAAGGGTGCCGTCTCAGCGCGAAAGGGCGAAAAACTGTTGATCCCTATAAATATGAAAGACGGTGCCCTGATTTGCGAGGGGAAAGGCAACCCCGATTGGAATTATTCGGCACCCCACGGTGCCGGTCGCCTGATGAGCCGTGCCGAAGCGAGGCGTCTGTTAATGATGGATACGTTTTTTGAAGAAATGAAAGGTATTTATACCCGCTCCGTACATCACAGGACTTTGGACGAAGCCCCCATGGCGTATAAACCAATGGCGGAGATTGTATGTGCCATTGATGAAACGGTTAAAATTTTAAACCATATTCGACCCGTATATAACTTTAAAGCCCTCAGTTAATCAACATTAACGGAAAAGGCCGATTGGTCTTGTTGTTGGCAAAAAAACCGCCGCCAGAAGCATTCTGCAAAAAACTTGTAAAGTTCTTCGCGACAGTTTTAAAGAAGGGGATCAATTAGTAACCTCGAAAGCAAATGTCGATTTTTCTCCGGAGCGGATTAACCGCGGTACCTCCGGGTGTAAAGCTCGCTTTTATATACCCGTCATTCCTATTTGCTTTGGTGATTTAAAACCGCGTGAGGACTTAAAAGAATCGGGTTACTTGCAAAATAAGGACTACATCGCGGTAACCTCGCAGGGTACCTAACTTTGGAACACCTTACGGAAAATCCGAACGCTCTTTGGATAGAGGTGGGCGAGCGAACCCTCGACGAGGAACAGTCGGACAGATACGATATAAAGTTTTGTAAAAACGTAGCCCCGAATAACCTTGACCCGAAAAAACAATAGCGGTTTTTATTCACCCTAAAAGCCGGACCCTTTCGCAAGAAGACAAGGATACCATAAAAGCCCTGGGCGTTCAGTTATCCCCGGTATGGAAGCGCCTCCGTCGGAACAAACCGGCGCCTCACCTTTAGCGGATGTCGGTGCGGACTATGCGGCAATCACCCTTACCGTTGAAGGGACACCCCTGGAAAAGATCATCCGAAAAGCGGAAGAAAACTATAAAAGCCCCGATGCCTATGGGGATATCTTGGATAAAAAGTCCGCGAACAAGACGGCGTTTACCCCTGACGAAGAAAAAGTGCTGAGGATTATAGAAACCTTTACTTACGAAGAAATAGAAGCGGACGACCAATCGGGGGCAAGGGTAATCGCTGTGTAATTGTCGACCACAGAACCACTTATTCAGACGTGAGCTTGCTATACGCGAACAGGCTGAGAAAAGGTGCCGCTCCTTTCTTGTATAGGGGAGGCGGTGTTTTAGAATATAAGGTGGTAGATTCTGTTTTAATAGACCGCGCTCAGTGGCAATACCTTTTGCCGGAGACGAATAGGGACATGGTCAGTCTTTTTACCTTTGACCCTGTCTACCCACCCTATGAAAAACGGTTGATTATAAACTTTGAAAGAACGGATGAAGCAGGATCGATGCATGCGGAGCAGGAAAGTAACCGACCGCTCAAACAAGTGGCGTTGTGGAAAAAGCTTGTCCGCTTAGGTGCGGTAAGTGTTTGGGTCATTTTTTTTATTATGGTTTTTAAGTTTCTTAAAATTATGATAAAAAGATAAAAGAAAGACCGCCGACGGATTTCCGCGGCGGTTTTTTATTTTTTAGAAGTGTCCCTTAGAGGGAGACTCTTGCTATTCCAAGGCTTTTATATCTGAAAAATCTTGCGAATTATAAAATTCCAGGGCCTCTTTATGGCATTCGTAAATGATATTTTCCTGAATCGAGAACATACGAGCGGTGTTGGAAATTAAAAAAGCGGCAAAATCGTTGATACTCATTTGGATCTTTCCGTTATAATAAGCCAAAGTGCTGGAACGTCTGGCACCTAAATCGGCAATTAATGTGGCATCAAACTCGGCGGGAGTTAAACGCAGGTTAAAGTCTTTAATAAAGCCCTGATAAACAGAGGAAATATTTCTATACAAAAATCCGTGTAAGGCGGAATTAACGTGGGTTTCATAGTGAAAACGCTTTGTTTTTTCGTCATTAAAAAGGTTATTGTAGTAGATGATGGTTAAGAAAAAGTGTTCCTTAAAATGACTAAGACTGTCTGATTGATAAGTTTTCCGTATGCGTTCCCGAATAGCAAGGAGATATTCGAGCATAATGGCGTCGACAATGGTTGCCTTTGTTGAGAAATGATAGGTTAAAGACCCCAAAGTGGTACCCGATGCATCCGCAATATGCTGAACCGTGGCATCATCGTAACCGTTTTCTAAAAATACGCTTTTTGCAATTTCCAGGATACGCATCTTTGTGCGCATTCCTTTGGACATTTTTTCCATATAATAACTCCTTTCGCAGGTCGGGATTCGGTTTTTCGATAATCTTCGAAAAATCTTAAATATTATAAAAAAATAAAATATGTTTTAGGAAGTTCGTTTTTTAAAATAATAGCATTGTTTTAAAGTTATTTCAAGGAAATGGATAAAAATAATAGTAAATATATATATAATTCTTAAAAAGGCTTGACAAATAAACAGATACCGTTTAATATAACAGTAAATATAGCTGCAGTTACTGTAAAAATAGAGAAGGAGAGTTGTTATGGAAGATATGAAGCAACTTCAGGAAGAGAGAGGTCAACTTTTTAAAGATGTGTATGACGGTAAAATTCCGAAAAGAGTACCGATGGAGTTATCGATCACTTGGGATGCTGCCATAGAATACGCAGGATTGGATTTAAAAGAAGCACAATACAATCCCGAATTGTTTCCTGTTTTTTTCGATAAGGTTGCCAAGGATTTTCAAACGGATAAAAGTCCCATTGCGCCGACGTTGAGACCACCGGCATTTTACAACATTTTAGGTTCTGTCGGTATTGTCATGAGTAATACAGGAAGTATGCAGCACCCGGAAGTTCACTCCCTAGAAGTCGAAGACTACGATGATTTTATTGCAGATCCCTACAAATGTATGGTAGATAAATGTTTGCCGCGTATTTACAAAGCTTTGGACGCCGGTCCGGGAGAAGCCGCATTGGCATTTGCAAAAGCTTTCAAAGCGAAAAATGATTTTGACGCCATCGCCGGCAAAGTAACCTTTGATGTCTGTGAAAAGTACGGTTATCCGATGTTCCCCAGAGGCGGTTTTACGGAAGCACCGATGGACTTTATCGCCGACTTCTTACGCTCCTTTACCGGTGCCGTTATGGATATGCGTCGCAACAAAGATAAATTGTTGGCCGCTATTAAAGCGATAACACCCCATATGAAGAAAATCGGTGTTGTACCAACATCCAGCCGTTATGCTAGAACTTTTATCCCGTTACATATGGCACCTTTCATGCGTGAAAAACAATTTGCAGAATTCTGGTGGCCATCCTTCAAGGAATTGATGGATCACTTAAGAGATAATGACGCCGGCGTGCGCATTTTCGTAGAAGGCGACTGGATGGATAAAATCGATTATTTGGCGACCTTAGACAATCGCGTAGAAATGCAATTTGAATTTGGTGACCCGAAATTAGCTAAAGAAAAAGTCGGTAAAGATCATATCATTTCCGGTTTCTTCCCCATCACCATGTTACAAACCAACACCAAACAAGAATGTGTCGACAAGGCAAGAGAATTAATCGATACATTGGCACCGGGCGGTGGTTACATCTTTAATACAGATAAGAGTCTTTATTCCTTAGAAGGTCCAATAGCCGAAAACTTACAAGCAGTTCTTGAAGTAGTCAGAACAGAAGCGGTTTATTAAGAAAAACAAATAGACTAAAGGAGAACACCATGAAAAGTGAATATTTTAAAACTTGGGAAGACTATGTCGAAACTCATCCCGAATTAAACGATATAGAATCCGCGGAAGCCGGCATTCAAACCTACGAGGAACAAATTTACGGATTTGTTATGAAACTTTTCTTATAGAAGCGAAACAAAAAAACATCGACGCCGCGCGTCGATGTTTTTTTATTTTTTGCTTTGTCAAATTAAGTTAGACAAATATTCATTATTTATATAA
>CAYFTR010000048.1:0-5454 GCA_964346185.1 uncultured Lachnospiraceae bacterium
CATAAACACTGGGTTTTTCTTACTTGTCGTTCGGTAAGGACTTCATTGTCGGGAAGAGGATCACATCTCGGATGGTGTGTTGCCCGGTTAACAACATTACCATACGGTCAATGCCGATGCCCAGACCGCCGGTAGGCGGTAAGCCGACTTCCAAAGCGTTGATGAAGTCCGCATCGAAGGGGTGGGCTTCGTCGTCACCCTGTGCCTTTTTTTCGACCTGGTCGATAAAACGTTGCTTTTGATCGATGGGATCGTTCAGTTCCGAAAAAGCGTTGGCGCATTCCGCACCGTTAATAAAAAGCTCAAAACGTTCGGTGTATTTCGGTGTTTCTTTGGAACGTTTGGACAAGGGCGAAATTTCGACGGGATGCATGGTGATAAAGGTCGGCTGAATCAAGCTGTCTTCGACTTTTTCATCGAAAACTTCCGCCATAATTTCACCGATGCTTTGGCGATCTTCGATATCTACACCCAGTGCCTTTGCCGCCGCGGCGGCTTCTTCAACATCGGTCATCGTATCGAAGTTGACACCGGTCGCCTCGGTGACGGCATCCACCATGCGTACCCGTTTAAAGGGCGGTTTCAATGAAATGGTATGGCCGTCGTACTCAAAGCTGTCACTGCCGCAGACTTCCATGGCAACATAGTTGTACAGTTCCTCCACCATTTGCATAACGTCGTTGTAGTCGGAATAGGCTTCGTAGGTTTCGAGCAGGGTAAACTCCGGGTTATGGGTGGCATCCATCCCTTCGTTTCTAAACACCCGGGATAATTCGTACACTTTATCGAACCCGCCGATAATCAATCGTTTTAAGGGCAGCTCCAAAGCAATACGCATGTACATTTCGATATCCAATGTGTTGTGGTGGGTGATAAAGGGTCTGGCATTGGCACCCCCTGCCAAAGTAGACAGAACCGGCGTCTCGACTTCCAAAAAGCCTCTGTTATCCAAGAATTCCCTGATTTTTCGAATAATCTTGGAACGAGTTACAAAAACATCCCGCACTTCCGGGTTGACGATGAGATCCACGTAGCGTTGACGATAACGCAAGTCCATATCCTTTAAGCCGTGGTATTTTTCTGGAAGGATTTGAAGCGATTTACACAACAGGGTCATTTTGGACAGGCGAACGGATATTTGCCCTTTTTGTGTTTTGAAGACTTCGCCCTCAATCCCCACAATATCGCCGATATCGTAGGTTTTAATACGGTTGTAGTCTTCCAGAAGGTCTTTCTTTAAAAACATCTGAATGCGACCGCTGCTGTCCTGAAGATCATAAAACCCTACTTTACCTTGGCCTCTTTTGGACATGATGCGTCCGGCCATGGACACATGGCGCCCTTCATATTCCTCGTATTTTTCGTTTATGTCGCGAGCGTAAGCGTCGATATCGTATCGGGTTTGTTCGAAAGGATTGATACCCTCCGCCAACAATTGATCCAGTTTTTGACGTCTGACCGCCAACACCTCACTTAAATTTTCTTGCATGGTTGCTCCTTACCTGCTGATTCCCAGTACCAGTAATTGTTTTTCTCCGGAGGGTACCTTAAACCGAACGGTTTCTCCCACCTTTGCCCCGATTAACGCTTTGCCCACGGGGGATTCGCTGGATAAATGCTTGTTTTTTAAGTCCGATTCCGCGGAACCTACTATTTTATATTCCATCTCTTTATTGTTCGCCAAGTCTTTGTAGCGGACAACATTGCCAATGGAAATGGAATCCAGCCCGATATCCTCTTCTTTAATAACACGAACTTTTTTTGTTCGCTGTTCCAATTCCGAAATTTCGCCTTCTATAAAGCCCTGTTCACTTTTAGCTTCATCGTATTCGGAGTTTTCGCTTAAATCACCGTATTCTCTGGCAACTTTAATACGTTCCGCCACTTCGTAGCGTTTAACCGTTTTGAGGTATTCCAGGCGTTGTTTCAGTTTGTCCAAGCCTTCCTGTGTCATTAAAATTTCTTGTGCATTGTTATCATTCATTATTATTTCTCCATACAACCGCTCGTCCAAAAAAAATAAGCGACGAATCGCATTTCCTTATCTTTCGCCTCTATTTATTTTTTACTTTTTGATTGTCCCATTATTATATTAAATTAAATCTTCAGACTATTATACATGAAGGTCGGTTGATAGACAAGTGTAAATACTGCAATTTTATACATTTTATTGTATGTATTGTCGTAATGGTTGCTACCGTGCGATAAACACAAAGGCGAGAAGTACTTCTCGCCTTTGTGTTTTTTTATTATTTTAACACCCTTTTTTATACGCACATAAACATGATATGACTTAAAATTTCTTTATCGTATTGCTCAAAACGAGCCCGTGCACTGTCAGGAACCAAGGGGAATTTTGCTTTAAAGGCATCCCAATTAAAATTGTATTTCGATTGATAGGGTCCGATGATGTTTTCGTCTCTGACAAAACCTTCGCTGTTTAAAGGTGTCCCGTAAGCCTCACCCGCATTATCGTAAGTGCCGTACTCTCGAACAAATCGGGTAACGGTTGCATAGTTTTCTAAATTAATATCATTCAGGGTTAAGGGTGCCTTATCAAATCCGAAAATGTATCCGCCGCCCGGCATCATAATATCCAGCAGTTCTTTGGCTTTATCGATACATTGTTGCTTGGTACCGGTTTTTATCAAGGTGATCGGATACATGCCTTGAAGGATAAATTTATCGCCCAATTTTTCTTTAACCAATTTGGGATCGGCATATTCAAACCATAAAATATTGCCTGCCGGCAAGTCTCGTAAATAATCCAAATAACGCATCCAATCATGTTCGCAAAAAGCCATCGTACGTACACCTAAGGAAGCCCATTGCTCCACCATGGTTTTATACGTCGGCAGCCACAACTCCTCGAAGTCTTTCGGGCGCATATAGGTCGGCATATATAAAGGTGTACCCACCGCACCTTCCGGATGAGGTGTCGACGGCAATCCCCAATAAAAAATTAAGGGGAGTAACGCCTCGCACGCCTCTTTAATTTGTGTTCTGTGGCGACGTACATCTTTTGAAATACCCGAGAAGCTCCGCAATTGGTCCGAGATAAAATCAAAGGGGGCAGCGGCAAAACCAGAGGCCGTGATCGGTGCACCGGGGTAGTAGCCCTTTTTGTCGATTAAATCCATATACATGGGTAAGGATGCGTTGGTATCTTCCGCTAAAGCCAGTTTGGACATTTCAAAGCTGATGAGCATATTGACGGGATCCGATAAGTTTAAATTTTTATATTGTCGCGGCAACACCACTTCCCATAAAAAAGCATATGGGTCTGCAATGAGTTGATCGTATTCGTCTTCCAACATACCGACCACTTCCGGGTGTTGTACAAATCCGTTGTTACCCATTGCAAAGGATTCAGAATCCAAACTTTGATAAAAGGACGGCGGTCGTCCGATAATACCCACGGGGTTTGTAATCGGTTTATCGGAATAAATTTTGTCCGCCAACGCCATTGCCGACTCGTAAATTTTAGTGTAGTTGTATTAGAAGTCAATCGGGTCGCCACCACCGTATTCACCTACAATATTGGTGGAAAGCCCCACTTCCATCGGGAGCCATTCCGGTAATTTGTTGTTAAAAAAATCCGAATACACTTTCATCCGTTGTTCTTGTAACTTTTGGATATCTTCCTTCATTTTTAACTCCATTATAACTTTATTTTGTCTTTTAAGACCTGTACCTGAAACAATGACCGACTTCCTTCTTTATTGTTCAAAACAAAACACTTCTAATACTTCTTTTATCAAACAGCACTAAAAAAGCATTCCTTTAAAACACTTCAAACCCCTTCCCTACTTTAAAATTAATTTGTGCCGCCAAAGGCTTGGACGCTTCCAGAACTTCCTCGGTTTTTTTCTTGGTAAATCCCAGTATTACACCGTGATGTCCCATAATGGAACGCACAATATATTCATCGCTACATTGCAACACGCCGTTGGCCCGTGCCGCCTCCAAAGCATTGGCGACGGCATAATTGGTAACGGCACCAATTCTCAAATAATTGCGGTCGTACCCGCAATGATAAGCACTGTTAATATTTTCAAAAAAATCCAAAGAAATAAAGTCGCTTTCAGTATAAAAAGAGCTTTCGTTGAGTTCCAAATAAAAGTGCAACAACTTCGGATAACGGCTAAACATTTGTGTTGTCACTCGAATATCCACGGCCGTTTGCAAATACACCTCCGCTCCGGGAGCCAATTGCTTTAGGCGACGTGCCGTTAATATTTTTGCACGTTTAAAATATTCTTCGATAATTTTTCTGCCCAACTCGGTTTTATTGCCGAAATAATAAGCAACTAACGCCGGGTTGGCATCCGCCCCGGTGCTGATATCTTTTAAGGTTGTTTGTGCAAAGCCCTTTTCATAAAAGAGGGTTTTCGCACTGTTGTAGAGCCTTATTTTCGTTTCTTCCCGCTTCATCTTGTCGCCGCCTCGATATCTTTATATTGCACACGAAAGTCTTTTTCGATCCAAACCTTTGTTTTTTCGAAAATTTTAATTGATTCATCTAAATTTTTTTGCGTATAAACGGTATCAAACCCCAACAAATCCGCAAAATGTTTGTAACTGGCTTGAACCATAAAATCGCTGGAGCAATCGATTAAACCTTTGGATTTTGCCGCATGAAGCGAAGCGGTCAATGCATAGTTGGTCACCGTAACCGCCATAATTTCATCTCTGTTTAAGTTAAGATGGTAGCGTCGATTGATGTTCTCAAAAAAACCAATTGAGGCAAACTGCTCCTTTAGAAAAAATCCGGTTTCGTTTAATTCGTTGTAAAATCTTAAAAACTCCGGAGAGGTTTGCAGATTTCTGCCCTGAATGCGATACTCCACCGCCGTTACAAACATCAAGTCGTTATTAAGCGTCAGCTTTCCCAACAAATACATGGTAACAATTTTTACCACCGCCAGGTATTCGTTGTAGACCTCCAACGCCAGGTTCATTTTATTTTTAAAATAATAGGAAACCAAAGCCGTATTTTCACCGGAAGCTTCCGATATGCTTTTAAGTGTCGTTCTTTTATACCCTTTTTCGTAGAATTGGTTGCGAGCGACTCTGTAAATTAAATCTTTTGTTTTTTTGCCGCTTGCCTGTTTTGTCATAGAGCGCCTCTCTTTTCCGTTTTAGTGCGATACATGTGCCGTTTATTGAGGGATCGCTTCGTCCGGGTGCTTGCTGTTTGAACATGGCAAGCTTCTCGGTAAACCCATTGTCGGCAAGTTTTGTCAAATCGCAGATTTTAGTATAGTGTATCTGCTGCTTAAAGTTCACCGATTAAAAAAATACAACGGCTTAAGTGTTTGCAATTCCGGTTCTTTATTTCATTCATACGGGATTTTTAAGTGCAAATTCGCGACCGTATTTTTTTAATTCGTCCTGAACTGGTGTTAGTATAATATTGTAGACACGATTTTCCGAATACTATAAAATATAGAA
>CAYFTR010000049.1:0-5022 GCA_964346185.1 uncultured Lachnospiraceae bacterium
CAACTTTTTACTTGTACCGTCGCCTTTATTTAAAGTTTTTTTCGTATACTATAACATGACAAAATTTAAGGAGGCGGCTTTATGGATATCGATTTTATGCGTGTTCCTCACGACAAAAAATGGCGACTGAAAGACCATCGCCCGGATAATACCAACGGTTTTAATGTAAAAGAAGAAGCAAAGGCGTTGCTCAAAGAAAATTCTAAAAAAATAACGGACCTTCAGGACAGGCTTTATGCGGAAAATAAATACGGTTTGTTACTGATTATCCAGGGGATGGATACCGCCGGTAAGGACGGTTTGGTCAAACACGTTATGTCTTGCGTGAACCCTTTGGGTACCCAAGCCTACGCCTTTAAACAACCCTCCGCCGAAGAGTTGGATCACGATTATTTATGGCGTATCCACATGCGGACACCGGAGCGAGGTCGGATCGGTATTTTTAACCGTTCTCATTACGAGGAGGTGTTGGTCGCACGGGTCCACAACCTGGTTGAACAACAAAGTCTTCCCTCGGAGCTGGTAACTGATGCGATTTGGCAGGAACGTTATCGCCAAATCCGAAATTTTGAAAAATATTTAACGGAAAACGGCATTGTCGTCCTCAAGTTTTTTTTGCATCTCTCCAAAGAAGAACAAAAACAACGGTTTCTTGAAAGAATTGACAATCCCGCAAAAAACTGGAAGTTCTCTGAAGCCGATATCCGTGAACGAGGCTACTGGGATGTTTACCAAAACTGCTATGAAGACGCCCTGAGGGAAACTTCTACAAAAAATGCCCCTTGGTACGTACTCCCTGCAGATAAAAAATGGTTTACCCGTTTCGCGGCATCGGAAATTATCTTACAATGTTTGCAAGAATTAAACCCCCAATACCCGAACTTACCGCAGGATCAACTGGATCGTTTGGAAGAACATAAAAAAACTTTATTAAATGAAAAATAAATAAACCCGTTTAAAAGGCAAGTTTTCATTTCAAACCGAAGTGAAAACTTGCCTTATTTTTTATTTATGGCTGAATTTCTATCTGGCAGGTCGGTTGACCGTCTTCAGAGAGAATATCAAAACGGTAACCCGAACCTTGTGCAGTCGCTTTTAAGGTCAGTCTGTCGTCCAAATAAGCCTGGTTCTTATACACAATTTTAATATCTTTATAGTCTTGAATGGATAAATTCCCCTCTTTTAACCAGTTTTCAACCCAAACCACATACTTGCCGTGATTGACATGACGGTTGATATCCAAGTCATTTTCTACAACCAGACAGTCCTTTTGATCGGTCCAGGTATCCACTCGACTGACACGTTTAAAATTGTTTCTGCGCTCACCGACAACTTCGTAGATTTTCATTTCCGCAACGTCTTCCAGACGCACGACCCGCTTTTGCGACAGACTGTTGAGCATCCAATCGCTCACCGATTTAATGAGCAGATTGCCGTCGGCATCGTATAAATAAAAAGTTCGCTCGGCGATAAAGCCTTCCGCCGCCGTCAGCTCCGTTTCAACAACAATGTGCTCTCCACAAGAGGGCCATCGACTTACTTGCAACCAATATTTTGTTGCGAACCAAACATAGCCCAAAGCCATTAAATCCGAGTAACTCATACCCAAATGGTTGTTGAGAGCCGTCATGGTATCTTGAAATAACGACAGAACACCGCTGACACCGATGCCTTCTTTATTTTCCGTGCCGTATCTCGAAATTTGCTCTTTAAATGAAAACATTTTTAAACTTCCTCTTGCCAGTCGATGTCGTCAATTAAGCCTAATGCTTTTAGGGTATAGGCGGCTATCGGTCTTTCCGTACCCTGATAGGGGTAGGCGTGCATATCGGTGCTGGGATTAAAGTTAAGTTCGATGATTCCGTAGGTGCTGTCTTCTTTGTCGATGTCTTCTATCATAATATCGACGCCGCAAAAAACCGCTCCCACCGCACGGGCTGCCCGTACCGCCAGGTCTTTATACTTTTGCGGCATCACATCCGTCACGTCGACGGAATCACCGCCGGTGGAAATATTGGAGTTGCCCCTTAAAAAGATTTGAACACCCTTTTCCGGTACATGTTCCGGCGTTAAGCCCTGTAGTTTTAAGTATAAGAGGGTTTGTTCATCGAATTTTATTTTCTTTAGCGGCTTTTCGTAGCCCTCTCCCCGTCTGGGGTCTCGGTTTTTAAGTGTTGCCAATTCCCGAACGGTGTGTTTCCCGTCACCCACCACGTTTGCAGCCACCCGTTTCAAAACGGCCACCAATTCGTCGTCAATCACTAAGAAGCGGTATTCCTGACCTTTTAAAAATTCTTCGACTAATACGGTGTTGTCGTACTCAAAGGCAATATCCACCGCTTTTTGAATATCTTCGACAGAGCCGCCCGTATCTAAAATAGAAATACCCAAACCGTAATTGGTGGATTTAGGCTTCACAACAACGGGGCGTCCTGCAAAGGTTCGTGCCCAATGTTCCGTTAAACCGGGTGCGTTGATTTGAATGCCCTCAGGGACGGGAATGCCCTGTTCTTTTAAAATTTGCTTGGTTACAACCTTGTTTTCCATCGCTAATACGGTGATGTAGTTGTCCAATGCGGTTTTATTGGCCTGCTTTACGTAATGTTTAATTCCTCTGGATTCCAAAAGGAGAAAGTTATCGGAAGGGTCAACTTCCGTTACATGAATACCGCGATTGAGGCATTCTTTTATTAAAATTTGGGTGGATAATTCGTACTCTTGAAAGGCCTGTGTGCCGTAACGTCTGTTCCGGGAGATGTCTTTGTATTTTTTTGCCAAGTCCAAGTTGGCTTGAATATAACCCTTTTCTTCGGTAAGAGCCTGAATGCGATAAGCATAGGTTTGTTTCGGATCCTGCACCCTGTTAATCATGGTTTGATGGACATTTTCCCGGCTCAAATTTAAAACTTGGTTCATCTCACACAATTCACTTAGGATTTCCAATGCCCAATCTTTTAACTTGATGTCTTGCCCGTCTTTTACCAGGAGGGTATCGGTGTTTAGCCCCTCTACCGCCACCCGTTCCTCATTTATAACACCTTCCGGCTGCCAGTTCGGATACGTGCTTTCTTCTTTAAGAAGGGTGTACAACATTAAGCTGTGAATAAAGGCTAAATCCACCATGGCCAGCCCCGTCAATTCGAAGGGGTTTAAATCCACGGTTCGAATTTCCAGGTATTTGATACCGTCTTCTTCCAGAGACTCCAAAATATTGTCGACCCCTTTCGCCTTCATGCGAATTTGGGTGTACAACTCCTTCGGTGCGGAAATATCTCCGCGGGCTACAAAACGGCGTACATCCGAGGTATACGCTTGAATACTCTCATAAGACGGATACAGTGGTTCTTCGTTTTTATAACCGCAATTGGAATTTCTGAAAGAGATACAGGTCGGGTGGATGTAGGAGCCGTTACCGAGAGGATGCATTTTTGCCACACATTCTTCAATATAGGTTTCGTGCATGGTGGAGCTGGTTCCCGTCAGGTAAATCACCAACCAACGATACCTTAAAAAATTACGTACCATTTTTAAGTACATATGGTCTTTAAAATCTTTATAGCTTTTGTTTTGACCGTAAAGTCGGTGTAACTTTTCGATAAACTCTTTTGTAAATGAAAAGTTGATGTGAACACCGGAAATCAATTGCTTTTTTGACCCATAGCGGGCACTGAGCCCATGCCTGTACGCCTCCGCCTCTATGGCTCTTTGACTGACGGCACCGTAGCTGGCAATCGGTATTTGACTGTCCTCCGGCAGGTGACAAGGCATGGACTGAGGCCAAAAGTATTCCTCCCCGATTTGATTGTTAACAATATCGCACACATCCGTCAGCACACGATGGACCTTGGACATGGATGTATAGGTGGGGGTTACAACCTCCACCTGACTTTCCGAAAAATCCGTTGTGATATAGGGATTGCCGAGTTTAGGACCGAATACCTTAGGGTGGGGTGTTAAGGCGAGGCGGCCTTCGGCATCAACCCGTAAGCCTTCCCGTTCGATGCCGTATTCACCTAACAGCAATTCTTCGGGTGAAAATTGTGTTTTTAATAACTCTAATATTTCTTTTTTCATCTGAATAATCCTTAATAATTCAATTAATTAAATTGTACACCAGATTAAAGTATCCGTCTAATTTTAACAACAACTTTCTTGAAACATGGGTTAATTTAAGAATTAAGCCCGAATTTTTTCCATAAAAAAATCACCGACGATGCGGTGACTTTTTTTATACATACCGTATTTTAAATACTGTGGCCGGTCTTATAGACCTTGGACAATCTCGGATTAATCGCAGCAAAAACAACCATATTTAACAGGATTGTCGGTACAAAAAAAGATGCGTTATATAGAACGGATCCCACAAAGGGAACTTGAAAAAACACCATCCCCGAAACCACATAACTGCCCATCGCCAACAAAGAACCTATTCCCAAATTAACAAAAGCATTAAAGGGAAGTATCTGAGAACCGCAAATCAGAAGCAGAGGCAAATAGTAATCCAACAGAACTTGGATCGGGTTTAAAACATAACCGCCCAACAGTATTTGCGAAGTTGCCGTTACAATGGCAATCATCACATTAACCCCGGGTTTTTCGTTGACTGCGGCAAAAAATAAGGGTACCAAATAAAACGTCACATTGCCGCCACGAGGCATTGAAAATAATTCCAATAAGGACAATACCGTTGCCAGCACCGCTATCATCGCAATGTTGACCATTTCTCTTGTTTTCACAAACACATCTCCTTTTTACTCTTTCGCGTTTTACCCGCTACGCCAATGTTATGACAGCCCCTGCCGACAGTTTAAAATACACACACAAACTCATTTACCCGATCAAAACTGATAGCGCCGTGGCTGTTTTAATCCATAAAAACTTAAAAACACAGGTTGACAAAGCGGCTGTTCGTAAATTTTAATGTTTATCATCATTTTGTGTCGATAATCGTACCAACCGTTTTTATCAACCCGGATAGTAAAATTAAGCTAGACAATTAAATAAAAATAAGCCACATGTGAT
>CAYFTR010000050.1:0-4872 GCA_964346185.1 uncultured Lachnospiraceae bacterium
TTTTATGTCTTATATAAATAATGAATATTTGCCTAACTTAATTTGACAAAGCAAAAAATAAATTATATTTTCAAACTAAATTGTCTTATACTGATTTTTTTTGACATAATGATATTTTTTAGCATTTTTACGCCAAGTCTGTTAAGATAAAAAGGGAATTTAAAAATCGAAGGTTTATCATGCTACTGCAACTTAATCAAATCAGCTTTTCCTACGGTGTTCACACCGTATTGGATCAGATAAATGTTATCTTTAATGAAAAGGAGCATATCGGCATTGTCGGGCCCAACGGTGCCGGCAAATCGACATTGCTTAAAATTTTGTCCGGGGAGTTAACCCCCGACGAAGGGCAAATCCATAAACTCCAAGGATTAAATCTCGGTTATTTACCGCAAGAGGATTATTTTAACGCCGAGGCATCGGTCATCGATCTGTTTTATTCCGCCTTTAACGAAGTGATCGCAATAGAGGAGCAATTGCACAGACTAAGCAACGTTATCGCACAAACCGAGGGCGAAGCTCTGCAACCCCTGCTGCAACAATACGGCGAACTGCAGGAACGTTTTGATGCCGCCAAAGGTTATGAATACCACAGCAGGGTTCGAGGCATTGCAAACGGTTTGCATTTTACACAGGATCAATTGTACGCTCCTTTTAAACAGCTCAGCGGCGGCGAAAAAAGTCGTGTCGCCTTAGGGTATGTGCTCCTCACCGATCCGGATTTCATGCTTTTGGACGAACCGACCAACTACCTGGATATTCGGGCACTTCAATATTTGGAAAATTATTTAAAAGGTTATGAGGGCGGCTTTCTTTTAGTTTCCCACGACCGTTATTTTTTAGATAAGGTGTGTAATCGTATTTTAGAGGTACGTCACGGAAAAATAACAAGCTATAACGGCAATTACAGCACCTACGTCGAAAAAAAAGAACGGGATTTAATGGCACAAGATGCATTGTACGCTCGTCAAATGAAAGAAATTCAACGCCAAAAGCAAATTATTCAGCGTTTTCGCGATTATAATTCCAAACACAGTTCCAAACGTGCCTTGAGTCGCGAGAAAGCTTTGGCCAAAATGTCTTTAATCGATAAAACGCCGCAGGAAAAGCACCTTGTCTTTCGCTTTGTACCTAAATCTCAAAGTGGGGAGATGGTACTGAATGTCGAAGACTTGTCAAAATCCTTTGACCAAAGAAAACTTTTTGAAAATGTGCACTTCGAAATTCAAAAGGGCGATCGCATCGGCTTAATCGGAGCAAACGGTGCGGGAAAAACCACCCTGTTCCGAATACTCCTTAAAAAAATTCCTAAAGACGGCGGACGAATTCGTTTCGGCTCCAAGGTACAAGTCGGTTATTTTGATCAGGAAAACAGAGATGTTAAATCTCTTTACGACGAAAATTTATTGGAAGCCTTGTGGGAAATCGACCATCGATTGACGGAGGGCGAAATACGCAATATTCTGGCAACTTTTTTATTTACCGGTGATGCCGTCTTTAAAAAAATTTCCGAACTTTCCGGTGGCGAAAAATCCAGACTTGCCTTGGCACGTCTGATGATCTCCAACGCCAATTTTTTAATGATGGACGAACCGACCAACCATTTGGACATGCAAACAAAAGAAGTTTTGGAAAATGCGTTAACCGCTTACGAGGGGACACTGTTTTTTATCTCCCACGATCGTTACCTTTTAAATAAGGTTTGCACACAAATCTATGAACTGACCCCGCAGGGCATCGAGGTATCCTTGGGTAATTACGATGACTACCTTTTTCATGAGGAAGAAAAACGCCTGAGAGAAGAAGATAAAAGCACCGAAACCCCGACAATGACTAAAACCCGACAGAAACAAATCCGTAAAAAACAAAAAGAAAAAAGCCTTGCTCTGAGAAATCTGAAAAAACAAATTAAAACCGTTGAAAATGAAATCGAACACTTGGAAGCACACACCGTTCAATTTGAAAAAGCGATGTGTGCCCCGAATTTTTATGACAACGTCGAAGAAGCCAACCGAATGACATCGGAGTATCACCAGGTGCAACAAAAAAACGAACAATTATTGGAAAAATGGACAACTCTGCATGAAGAATTGGAGGAATTGGAAAATGAAATTAACAACGCATGAAGAAAAAATTTTATCAAAAATCTATAAAGACCTAGAAGCCCCCGATCGGGAAACGTTACTGCTGACACTCTATGCTGCAAAACCTGCCAACGACGGCTCTGCCGATGCCCAAGCATTAATAAAAATTCTTAATGATTTGATTACCAAGGTGTTTCCCTTAAGCGATGAAGCGGTCAAAAACCTTTTTGAGCCCCTACCCTAAGCGGCGGAGATGTGCATGTTTTTTATTTTCTCCGTTTATGATCGACAAAAACCTTTGGATTCTCAACCATTGGCATCCTGTAGCCGTTGCGGTCACTCCGGGAACCTGGAGTTGTTTTATGTTGAAACCTGCCTGTCCTTGTTTTTTATTCCGCTCTTCAAATGGAACCGTCGTTACTATGCCCGCATGTCCTGCTGCGGTGCCACTACACCCTTAGATCCCGAAAGTGTCCAGAAAATTAAAAACAAACAATGGCATGATATTCATTTTGATAAATTATTTCCGACCGTATCCCCTTCCACAAACGGGCGTTGCCCCCGTTGCGGCACCCCGACCGAAGCCGATTTCGATTATTGTCCCCGCTGCGGTCACCCACTGTAAGTCGGACGAGTTGTCCGAGCGTTATCACGCAAATTTATTGATCTTTATACGTTAAACAAGCTATCATGCTTTGCCTACTCGCTTCTTTTCACTTCGCTCGTATACGGCATCGCATTATAATTCTTCCCACATTTTATGTTATACGTAAAATAAGCAACAATGCTTTGCCTACTCGCTTCTTTTCACTTCGCTCGTATACGGCATCGCATTATAATTCTTCCCACATTTTATGTTATACGTAAAATAAGCAACAATGCTTTGCCTACTCGCTTCTTTTCACTTCGCTCGTATACGGCATCGCATTATAAAAAAACACAAAAACAGCCGCTTGAGAGTAAACTCTCAGCGGCTTATTTTTTGTGTTTTTTGCACTGCTTATTTTACGCTTACATCATCGGCATGCCACCGCCGCCTCCCATGGGGGGCATTTCCGGTGTATCTTCTTTGATTTCACTGACTGCGACTTCAGTGGTCAGTAACATAGCGGTAATGCTTGCTGCATTTTGAATGGCAGTACGGGTAACTTTGGTCGGATCGATGATCCCTTTGCTGATCATGTCGGCAAATTCATTGTTTTCGACATCATAACCAACACCCTTATCTCTTTGCATTAATTCATTAACGATTACGGCACCTTCAACGCCTGCGTTTTCTGCAATTTGACGTACCGGTTCTTCCAATGCACGACGTATAATCGATGCACCGGTTTTTTCATCTCCGTCTAATTCTTTAATGAGTTCGTCCACTTTTGGAATGGTGTTCAATAGAGCAACACCACCACCGGAAACCATGCCTTCTTCAACTGCAGCTCTGGTTGCGTTTAATGCGTCTTCGATTCTGTATTTACGTTCTTTCAATTCTGTTTCGGTTGCAGCACCTACTTGAATAACAGCAACACCACCGGCTAATTTAGCAAGACGTTCTTCGAGTTTTTCTCTGTCGTATTCGGAATCCGTTTCCGGAATTCTGGTTTTAATTTGAGCAACACGATCGTCTACTGCACTTTTATCGCCTGCGCCGTCTACGATGATGGTATCGTCTTTGTCAACTTTAACTTGACGTGCTTTACCCAACATATCGATGGTGGCTTCTTTTAATTCTAGGCCAACTTCTTCAGAGATTACTTGACCGCCTGTTAAGATAGCGATGTCTTGAAGCATTTCTTTTCTTCTGTCTCCGAAACCAGGTGCTTTGACGGCAACACAGTTAAAGGTTCCTCTCAATTTATTGAGTACCAAGGTGGTTAAGGCTTCGCCTTCGACGTCTTCTGCGATGATTAACAATTTAGAGCCTTGTTGTACAATTTGCTCTAAAATCGGCAATAATTCTTGGATATTCGAGATTTTTTTGTCGGTGATCAGGATATAGGGATTGTCTAATTCAGCAACCATTTTTTCCGTATCGGTGACCATGTAAGCGGATAGGTACCCTCTGTCAAATTGCATCCCTTCGGTGAATTCTAATTCGGTACCCATGCCACGGCCTTCTTCAACGGTGATGACACCGGTGTCGCCGACTTTTTCCATTGCTTCAGCGATTAAATCGCCGATTTCTTTTTCATTGGCTGAAATAGAGGCTACTTGTGCTTTTGCCGATGTGGTTTCCACGGCTTTGCTGTTTGCCTTTAGTTCTTCAACTACGACATCGACGGCTTTTTCGATACCTTTTTTCAAGATAATCGGGTTTGCGCCGGCTACGACGTTTTTGTTTCCTTCTCTGACAATGGCTTGTGCCAATAAGGTTGCAGTCGTGGTACCGTCACCAGCTACGTCGTTGGTTTTGGTTGCTACTTCTTTGACCAATTGTGCTCCCATATTTTCTAAAGAATCTTCCAATTCGATTTCTCTAGCAATGGTAACACCGTCATTGGTGATGGTGGGAGATCCGTAACTTTGTTCCAAGATTACGTTTCTGCCTTTTGGTCCTAAGGTTACTTTAACGGCATCTGCTAATTTATCGACACCGGCAATGAGCCCTTCTCTTGCTTCTACTTTTAATTTAATATCTTTTGCCATTCTCAATTCCTCCCGGTATGTTCTTATTCAACAACTACTAATATGTCGGATTCTTTAATAATTAAATACTCTTCTTCACCAAGTTTTACTTCTGAACCGGAGTATTTCGAGTAGATGACACGGTCGCCTACTTTTACGTCCAATGCAA
>CAYFTR010000051.1:0-4401 GCA_964346185.1 uncultured Lachnospiraceae bacterium
AAATAAGAAAGAGCCTTGTCGTTAAATCTTTTGCCTTGGCATTTTTCACAAATATGTTCAGATTCTCCCAAATATGCCAAATCAAGCTTTATAGTTCCCTTTCCGTTACATTCAGAACAAGCACCCTTACCAGTAACCGAAAGTAGAGATTTATCCACCTTGTTTTCTTTGCTGAAAATATTTTTTATCTCATCATATATTCCTAAATAAGTGACAGTATTAGAGCGACTGCTTGCTTGTGGTAAACTTTGATCCAATATAGTAGATTCAGGGTAATTGTCTTTAAAAAGTTCTCTTATCAAGGTGCTTTTACCCGAATCTGCCAAGCCCGTTACTACAGTAATTGCATTTTTAGGGATTTTAACAGATAAATTTTTTATATTATGCTTGCTAACATTGTTTAATTCATAGAATGCTATAAAGTCTTTTATCTCTTCATTTATATGATGATCTTTTAATAATGCACGTGATGTTATAGTATCTGACTTTAATAAATCCGTATAGCTTCCTTGAAAGGTTATTTCCCCTCCTTGTAAACCTGCTCCTTCCCCAAAATTAATAACATGATCACATTCTTTAATCATATCTAGGTCATGGTCAACATATAACACAGAGTTTCCCTTATTTTTAAGTCCTTTAAAAATATTTATAATTCCCTTAATATCCTCCGGATGAAGTCCTACACTTGGTTCATCAAAAATATATAAAACATCACACAAAGAACTATTAAGATATTTTACCATCTTAATTCTTTGGGATTCTCCACCGGATAGGGTTGAGGTAGGTTGATTCAATTTCAAGTAATCCAAACCAACAAGTGACAAGCTTTTTAATTTCATTTTTAGTTCACGGATAATTTCCTGGACATTTTCTTCTCTGATTTCATCTATAAAATCAAAGAGATCATTAATTTCCATATTGGTACAATCTGCGATAGATTTGCCCTTAATTTTTGCACTTAAGACTTCTTCATTAAGCTTTGCTCCGTGACAAGCTGGACAAGTTTCCCTTACTAAAATTCTTTCTAGTTCTTTTTTATATTGTGGATTTTCTACATTTACAAAACTTTCCATAATTCTGGGAATTACTCCAAAATATTTTGCTGTCTTATACCAATTGGAACTTGGGTTTTTAGCTTTTATTTTTGGAGAGTATAAAAGTAAATCAAGCTCATCTTTAGTGAATTCAGATACTTTCTTATTATTATCAAAATACCCCGATTCTGTATATCGAGTTAATCTCCATCCACCATCTTTAAAAGTCGGGAAATTGATGGCATTTTCATTTAAAGACTTATCAAAAGCTATTAATTTATTAATGTCAATTGACTTAACTTCTCCTAAGCCTTGGCAGGTTTTACACATTCCTTCCGGATTATTGAATGAATATTTCAAAGAATAACCTATAAATGGCCTGGCAAGTCTAGAGTACAAAAGCCTCAAATCTGCATATATGTCTGTAACTGTACCTACTGTTGACCTGGAATTTCCTCGAATTCTCTTTTGATTTATAACCAAAGAAACCGGAAGATTAGAGATGGAATCTACAGGGGGTTTTCTATATTTTGGCAATAAATTTTGTACATAGGAAGAATAAGTTTCATTAAGTAATCTTTGTGATTCACTTGCAATGGTATCAAATACAAAAGATGATTTACCTGAACCGGAAATTCCTGTAACTGCAACAATGTTATGTTTAGGAATTTTTACCGAAATACTTTTCAAATTGTTTATTCTAGCATTTTTTACAAGTATATAATCATTCATCTTTTTCTATCCTTGCCTTTCGTAGTTCATTAGATAAAATATTAGACAAATGAATAAACTCTTTCTGTTCTTCTTTGCTAAAAGATTCTAAGGCTATATGATAAAGAGAAGTATGTTTTTCTGAAATATTATCTAGTAAAACCTCTCCATTATCTGTAAGGGAAGTATATAATTTTCTTCCATCTAATTTATTTGGAGACTGCTCAATATAACCCATTGATTTTAATCCTTTTAGAGCTTTTGATAGCTTTGTACGTGATACCCCTAACACCAGACTTAAATCTGAAGGTAGAACGGCACCTTTTCTATTAACTTGATATAAAATATCATATTGTAACCATGTAATTTCTTTTGGATTTATAAGATTTCTTTCTGCGACCATCTCACACTGTAAATCAATAAGTGCTTTTTTTAAATCCATATCTTATCACCTCAATATAATTTCTATATAGCAATTATATCACAAGAGAAACTATATTATGAGTTTTTATAGAAAATCACACCCAAAATAATAAGAATAAAATGTCTAAAATTAAAAATTACAGAAAAGGTTAACTGTCTTTTATATTTAAATGGCATTTATACGCTAAATCGCAATATTTTTTGATTATTTTATTTTTTACTGTTATTTTCTGATTTGTCAAAGTAATTACCAGCTATTATTTTGAATAATTTATGTTTTTACACAATTGCCTTGACAGGTTATTTTTAAGATGCTACATTAAAATTACCATGGTATATACCATCATCAATGAAGGAGGTCGATGAAAAATGGCAGATACAACCTTACGGACGCAACGCGAACAAAATTTAATCGATGCATTAAGCCTAAAAGAGCCGGATCAGGTGCCGATCGGTTTAGAGGCCATGGGTTGGCCCTTGGTTTACGCAGGGACGGACTACGAAAAAATGATGGATGACCCCGAGGGATTGGTAAAAGCGTATTTAAAATTTTTTGACGAGGTGCCTGTCCATTATTATGCCTTAAACATCGGGATTGCGATGCCGCTTAAAATGTACCGGGCTTTGGGTTCCGAAGAATACTTTTTGTCCGATGACAAAATTCTTATTCAGCACAACCAGGCCGGCGAAAACTTAATGCGCGTTGAAGAGTATAGCGACTTAATTGCCGACTACCTGGGGTTTCGCTCCACGACACTTTTAAACAGACGCTTTCCAATTTTTAACGGTCCTAAAAATGTCGCCTACGAGGCACTGAAAAAAGCGGCTGTCGCTCTGAAGGAATTTAACGATACCAACACGATGATCCGACAAGGCATGGCCGACCGCCACATTGTACCCTTGGGCGAAATCGGACCGACAGGTTCCAAAGCACCGGCATTTTACTCCGCTTATAATATTATTTTTGACTTTTTAAGAGGGATAAAAGGTGCTTTGGTGGATTTAAGAAGACGCACGGACCTGGTACGGGAAGCGGTAAAAGCCATAGAAGCCGCCAGCCCCCCCCACGACACACCGCCGGAATATTTCTTAGAAAACGCGCCTCTGCCCCTGGCAATGACCATTTATCATTCGGAGTGTTTTTTAAATCCGAAGCAATTCGATGAGTTTTACTTTGAACCCTTTAAAAAACAAGCGCTTCCCTATATGGAATGTGGTGCTAAATACTACTTAAAAGGTGAGGGACAATTTCTACCAACATTGGAACGCTTTAAAGAATTGCCGAAGGGATCGATGGTTTTTATGCTCGATGAAGACGACCCCTTCGAAGCATACGACGCTATTAAAGACTACCATTCCATCGCGGCGGGTATCAAGAGTTCCTTATTATCCCACGGCAGTAAACAGGAGTGTATTGACTATGTTAAAAAATGCTTCGATACCTTTGCCCCCGGAGGCGGCTTTATCTTCTTACCCAATAAACCGCTTATTTGCGCAAAGGATGCCAAGATAGAAAATATTGTTGCCGTTTATGAATTTGCCGATGACTACGGCAAAAAAAGATAAGGAGACAGCCATGGTCGATAATTATACAATTCGAGAATTATTGGAAATGTTGAAGAAAGATGCCTCTTGGGAATCCGATGCGACAGAAAGAGAAACAATTGCAGATATTCTTTTTATTCGTTTATTAGGCAATATGTGACCGAATTCAGCCTTAAAAAACAACCGCGACAATACCAGCAGAGGTTCGGAGAGAGCCTGTCGCGTAAAGACTGTGAATGCGCCGAACATACCTGTTAACCGGCAAAACAAACCGACCGATAAGCGTTAGTCTGCCTGTCCTTGGTGACGCTCTCAGTTAATCAGACATTTGTAATGCCCGATATATGTATCGCCTTATAAGAAAAAATATTATCAAAACGCCAAACTGCGCCTGGGGCTATTTGGCGTTTTGTGATTATCGGTTATTGTTTTCTAAATCCTTATTAGGGAAAAAGCTTCTGTACAAGTACATGCTTTACGGTTTCGGCAAGCTTTAACTACCGGTATCGGCTTTTCGACTAACGCGGGTAATGATCTTTCTAAAGATCTATTAATTGTCGCAGATTCGGTTTTCGCATGGTCGCTAAAGCTTTTAGTGTTTGAGCAACCGACGCTTCGGAGCCGTATAACAACGTTTCTTCCAATTGCTCGGGTACAATTTGCCACCACACACCGAAACGGTCTTTCA
>CAYFTR010000052.1:0-4385 GCA_964346185.1 uncultured Lachnospiraceae bacterium
ATATATTAAAAAATGAGGTACGGAATATCTCCGCCTCATTTTTAAACACTTTTTAATGAAAGAATTTTTTACAAAGACGCTTTTAATTTATAGCCTTCGTAACGTTCTTCAGCTTCTTCCTGTGTTTTTACATACAATTCTTCTGCAATATCCGGAGCTGTTAACTGTAAGGATGTATAACGCACTTCGGAGCGAATGAAGTCTTGGAATTTAGAGAAATCCGGTTCTTTAGAATCTAAGCTAAAGGGGTTTTTACCTTCTTTCTTTAATTCCGGATTGTAACGATATAAGTGCCAGTAACCGCTTTCCACCGCAAGTTTTTCATGGTGTTGGGTTCTGCTCATGCCGCCTTTAATACCGTGGTTAATACAGGGTGCATAGGCAATAATTAAGGAAGGTCCGTCGTAAGCTTCCGCTTCTTTCAGAACTTTCATATAGTGGTTTTTATCCGCTCCCATCGCCACTTGTGCAACATAAACGTAGCCGTAAGTTGCCGCAATCATACCCAAGTCTTTTTTCTTAACTCTTGCACCGGCTGCTGCAAATTTAGCAACTGCCGCTGTTGGAGTCGATTTTGACGCTTGACCGCCGGTATTGGAATAAACTTCCGTATCTACTACAACCACGTTAATGTCTTCATTGCTGGCTAAAACGTGATCCAATCCGCCGAAACCGATGTCATAAGCCCATCCGTCACCACCGAAGATCCAGATAGATTTTTTAACAAAATATTGGGCATTCTTTTTAACGAAATCCAGTTTTTGTTGTAATTTTTCATCTTCGACATTAAAGTCTTTTAATGCCGCTTCCAGTTGTTTGGAAGCTACCTTGGAAGCATCTCCGTCGTTTTTGTCTGCAATCCATTGGTCGATGACCGCTTTTAATTCATCGTTTGCGACTTCTTTGATATCTTTTAAATAGTTTTCGATGGTACCGCGAATGGCTTTATTCGCTTGCAACATTCCGTAACCGAATTCGGCATTGTCTTCAAATAAGGAGTTGGCCCATGCCGGTCCTTTTCCTTCCGCATTAGTACAATAAGGTGTAGACGGACAGGAGGCACCCCAAATAGATGTACAACCCGTTGCATTGGCAATCATCATTCTGTCGCCGTACAATTGAGTAATGGTTTTAATATAAGGTGTTTCCCCGCAACCCGCACATGCACCGGAGAATTCTAACAACGGTTGTTGGAATTGGCTGCCTTTTAATGAGAATCTGTCCATCAGGTCATCTTTAGTGGTGACGGTCATGGCATAATCCCAATTTGGGGCTTGTTCTTCTTGGCTCTCCAGGGGTTTCATTTCCAATGCTTTGGTTTTTGCCGGACAGGTATCCGCACAATTGCCGCAGCCTACACAATCCATCGGACTAACTTGAATACGATATTTTAGTCCTTCCAATTGTTTGCCTCTGGCGTCTAGGGTTTCAAACTTATCCGGTGCTTCGGAAGCTTCTTTTTCATCCAACAAGAAAGGTCTGATGGCCGCATGAGGACATACAAAGGAACATTGGTTACATTGAATACAATTCTCCGCAATCCACTTCGGTACGTGAACGGCGATACCGCGTTTTTCATATTTAGAGGAGCCGGACATAAAAGTTCCGTCTTCTCTTCCACTAAAGGCGGAAACGGGAATTTTGTCCCCTTCAAAACGGCTGACCGGTCGCAGAATATCTTTGATGAATTTCGGTTCATCAACTTCTTTTATCGACGCTTCATCTTTTGCATCTTTCCAGGATTCGGGAATGTCAATTTTTACGAGGTTCTTATCATCAATACCGGCGTCTACCGCACTGTTGTTCATATCAACAATTTTTTGACCCTTGCTACCATAGGATTTTTGAATGCTTTCTTTAGAGTATTTAACGGCATCTTCGAGCGGTATAATATCGGCCAATTTGAAGAATGCTGCCTGCATAATGGTATTGGTTCGGATACCCAACCCCAGTTCTTCGGCAATACGTGTCGCATTGATGATGTAAAACTGAATATCATTTTCCGCCATATAACGCTTCATGGAAGCCGGTAATCTTTCTTCCAGTTCTTCCGGACTCCACACCGTATTTAATAAGAAAGATCCGCCTTTTTTAAGACCGGCCAACAAATCGTATTGGTTCACATATGCCTGGGTAGAGCAGGAAATAAAATCGGGGTTAACAATATAATAAGTCGATTTAATAGGTGTTTCACCGAAACGCAAGTGAGATACGGTGATACCGCCGGATTTTTTAGAGTCATAATCAAAATAACCCTGAGCATACAAATCCGTATGGTCTCCGATAATTTTAATGGAACTTTTGTTCGCGCCGACCGTTCCGTCGGAACCTAATCCCCAGAATTTACAGCTCTTTGTTCCTTCCGGTATTGTGTTAATTTCTTCTTTTATTTCTAAACTTGTGTGGGTCACATCGTCGACAATACCTATGGTAAAACCGTTTTTCGGTGTTTCTTCTTCCAAATTGTCATAAACCGCTTTAATTTGGCTCGGTGTTGTATTTTTGGAGCTTAAACCGTAACGTCCTCCGACAATCAGCGGCGGATTATCCACACCGAAATAAACGGTACATACATCTTGGTATAAAGGTTCTCCCAGAGCACCCGGTTCTTTTGTTCTGTCCAATACGGCTATTTTTTTAACCGTTTCGGGCATAGCTTTTAAGAATGCATCCGCAACAAAGGGGCGGTACAAGTGCACAATCACTACACCGACTTTTTTGCCTTGTTTAATTAAATAGTCTACAGTTTCTTCGATACATTCCGTAACGGAACCCATGGCAACAATCACATGTTCCGCTTCGGGGTCACCGTAGTAATTAAAGAGATTGTAATTGCGACCGGTTACTTGACTGATTTGTGCCATATAGTCCTCTACAATTGCCGGTAAAGCATCGTAGAAGGGGTTACAGGCTTCCCTTGCTTGGAAGTAAACGTCGCCGTTTTGTGCCGTTCCCTTAGTAGTGGGGTTTTCCGGATTTAAGGCTCTGTCTCTGAAAGCTTGAATCGCATCCCAGTCGACAAGGCTCTTAAAGGTTTCTTGATCCGGAACTTCAATCTTTTGAATTTCGTGGGAAGTTCTGAAGCCGTCAAAGAAATGTAAGAACGGTACTCTGGATTTAATGGCCGCCAAGTGAGCGATGCCGCCCAAGTCCATAACTTCCTGAACGGAGCTGGAAGCCAGGAGTGCAAAACCGGTTTGACGGCAAGCCATAACATCTCCATGATCTCCGAAGATAGAAAGCGCATGTGCCGCTAAGGTTCTCGCCGAAACGTGAAAGACGCCGGGCAATAATTCCCCTGCAATTTTATACATGTTGGGAATCATCAAAAGTAAACCTTGTGAAGCCGTAAAAGTAGTAGTTAATGCACCTGCAATCAAAGAACCGTGAACAGTGCCTGCCGCACCGCCTTCGGATTGCATTTCCGTTACACGTACTACCTCTCCAAAAATATTTCTTCTACCTTGTGCAGCCCACTCATCGACATATTCCGCCATGGGAGAGGAAGGAGTAATCGGAAATATCCCTGCAACCTCCGTAAATTGGTATGCAACATGTGCCGCAGCGGTGTTGCCATCCATCGTCATCATTTCTTTAGCCATATACGCCTCCTATATCATAATAAAATAATCAATTTTGACATAAAAATTATACCATAAAGTTCTTTTGTAAAGCAAAATATTATAAACACATTTAATTATTACTAAGTTTTAGATTTTTTATGGAATATAATAGGTTCGTTGTTTAATATTAAACAACGAACCTATCTTTTTTCTTACTCTAATTCAATTACAAATTATTCAACGATATAATATACAATTTGATTTTATGTTATAGACGTTCCAACAAATTGACCGTTGCACCACATTGCGGACAGGCCGGTCCAACGCTCTCTTCTACTTCAAATTCTTCGCTACATAGCGTGCATTTGTAAGCGGTTGTTGTTTTTACTTCGGTCTTTTCGTTATTCGGAATCATCTGCAGCAATTTTTTTACCGTATTTACCGGAAAATCTGTCGCCGGCGGGTTTTCTGCTAAACTTTTCATGACTTTGTGAGCATTGTTACTCTGTGGCAACATAAAACCGGCTTCGCGCATGATATCTTCGGCAACAATACGTTGAGATTGAGCAATTGCCGTCATTAGGCGATACAATTCGTCAGAATCCGCTTTTTGGGCAATGTGGCGGGCAACCGTTTCTTCATTGGCTTTACTTTGAGCCAACGCGTATAAAACCGCTTTAACCTTATCCGTCTTCGGTTGCTGCGGCGGCATTACTTTAGGTATCATGCTGATAGCGGCACTGGAGCAGGCACCGGCACAATCTCCACAACCGATACACTTATCAACATCTATGATGCTGTTTTCCGTATCCGTTGCGCCGG
>CAYFTR010000053.1:0-4333 GCA_964346185.1 uncultured Lachnospiraceae bacterium
ATTTTAAAAGCTCTTTTACAACGTATATTTGATTCCTAACATTTTATATTTAACGCCTGCAGCGCCATTGTAGGGTATTTTTTCCCACTTGTTACCATCAATTATTTTTTCTATCGCCGATAGATTTTTTGGTGTGTCGGTAACGTTAGGTATAAGCGGTGTACGGATAATGTACGGCTTACCGATATCTTTGAGTATTTCAAAATTAGCAAGGATTTTTTCGTTTCCGGCGCCAGTATACTGCTTGTGCAAATCCGTATCCGCAAGCTTGATATCCATAATAACGAAATCCAGATTATCTACCACCATTTTAAAAGTTTCACTATCGGCAAATCCGCTGGTTTCAATGCACAAGTGATAGCCCTTTAATTCTTCAATTAATTCTAAAAGAAATTCAGGCTGCGCTAATGGTTCTCCACCTGAGAAAGTAAAACCGCCGAAAGAATCTCCTAATATTTCTGCTGATTTTTTTAATTCTTTCGCAAGCTCCTTTACGGTTACTTTTTTGCCCGTTATTTCAAGACAGTTTTCAGGACAAGTGTATATACATCTACGAAAAGGCTGACATTCTTCGTGTTCGCATTCTATTTGACAGTTTTTGCAATCAATGCACCGTGCGTACTTATACATTAGTTGTGGTTCAAATGATAAACCCTCTGGGTTGTGACACCACCTACAGCGAAGCGGACAGCCCTTGAAAAAGACCGTTGTGCGTATCCCGGGACCGTCGTGAACCGCCATTTCTTTTATATCAAAAATAATTCCCATCATATTGTATATGTCTGCCTTGCTATCACATGATCCTGGTATTCTCTATCAAGTTCCACAAAATAAGCACTCCAGCCCCAGATACGAACAACCAACTGCCTGTAATTTTCGGGGTGTTTTTGTGCGTCAAGCAGTTTATCAAGATTAACGGTATTAAGCTGTAACTGATGACCGCCCCTATCTATGAAGCTTTTAACCAAAACGCCAACCTTTTCAATTCCGTCTTCATCGGCAAATATGCTCTGATGAAATTCTAATGTTAAGGGTCCACCGTTCATAGCGTTCTCAAAATGGGGCTTGGTCATAGAAGCGATTACAGACACAGGACCTTTTACTTTCGCGAAAAGGGATACCGAAAAGTTTGTGCCGAAGGGTTCTTTCGATCTTCTTCCGTCAGCGGATGCGCCGATTTCGTTTGCGTGCCACAGATAGTACATAGCAGAGCCGGTTCCCGCTCTGTAAATACCTCCCCGGCAATTAATCTTTCCTTTTACAGCATGTCCAAAAGCATCCAGAAGCGCAGACGCAATACTGTCAACAAAATCATCATTATTTCCCAACTTAGGCGCTTCATAGCGAAGCTTATGTAATAACGCAGGCGTGTGTTCGAAGTTTTGATCAACTGCGTTTATCAGCTCCTGCTTTGTTACGGACATATCTCCAAAAACATATTTCTTGATTGCTGCCAGTGAGTCTGCGGCGGTAGCAATGCCAGTGCCGTGAATGCCAAAGTTGTTATATTTACCGCCGTTGTAAATATCGCAATCCATCAGCACATTCATAAAGGGAGAGGGGACAAACCATAAGGACTTTATGCTTTCACAAATAAAGTCACATTCTTTTTGAATTTCCTCCTTGACAAAACCAAAAAAATCTTCATAGCTTTCGGACTTTGTAAGGCAGTTATGCAATGCAATGTCAACTGCTTTCGGATAAGAAAGCGCGCTGATGTTTGCGACATCGGCGCCAACATTTGGTATAATAAACTCCCAACAAGCCGCTACGGTATAATTCACGGCATCATTATGCGCATAGCCCATTCTTTCCAGCGCCGGGACGACGACATCATCATTGGAATATTGCGGAAATCCGAGGCCGGCTCTTGTCAGTTTTGTGGCTTCGGTATACCTTTCGGCAGGTGTGTTTTTTGATACTCTTAAATTGATTTTTGGATCGATCATTTTGTTATTGCAGGAAGCCTTTAGGCATAATTCGGACAACAAATTATATACATCGTTTCCAAATTCGTCGCAACCGCCGAGCATCATGCTTTGGCCGTTATCCCCTTGTTGGATACCAACATAGATATCGCTGTCCTTGTTAAAAGAAAGGAAGAAGTCTTCCAGAAGATCCAGTGCTGTTTCTTCGGTATGAATTCCTTTTTCCATATCTGCTATCAAGTATGGATACATATACTTATCAAATCTGCCTATGGTATTATGATAATTTCCCTCAAGCCACAAAGCATAGTGCAAAATACGGAAGAACTGTAGCGCCTCACGAAAACTACGCGCAGGATAGCGCGGCACCTGGGTAAGCACTTCGACCAAATCCGCTCTGCCTTGCTTTTTAGCTGCTTCCAAATACTTGTCGGAAAGTTTGATTATATTATCGATAGCGCGCTTGCCGTATGTATCAGCCATTTCTTTCTTTTTTAGAAGGCCTACGGCAATCGTATCATAATAATTCGGTGAAAGATTCGACATAAAGCCAAGCTCGTGAATATAGTGCTTTGCTTTAATTTCTGCCCATTCTTCTGCGGTAAAAATATCAGGGAGATTAGAAACAGTTCGCAGGAATACGATTTGTTCTCCCTCCAAAATTATGGGCCTTTCCGCGTGGCATAGCTTTTCAAACCGATCTGCCATACGCTCTATAGGGCTTAGCTTCTTGGCTGAATACATCTCAGCCAAATTCCACTTTACAGGGTTTCTGTATTGATGGTGCTGTTTGCTAAGTATAAAATCGTAAAGTTTTTTGTTCATTAGAATCCCCCCACTTTTATGTTATAAAATGATTATATCGCAACTTATTGACAAAAGCTCGCTGAATATAGCAATATAAAAGAAAAATTTTATCTTTTTAGGGTGAATTATGATTTTTCATCAGGCACACAACTCGTTATCCAATTATAACTATAATGCTCTCTGCTATACCAATCAGGTTTGGGATTATCATTTTCATAGAAATCTTGAGCTAATATATGTGATAAGCGGTGCGGTTAATTGCACTGTTAATAACCAGCTTTGTCGTCTGAGCCGCGGAGAGTTTGGTTTGTGTCTGCCCTATGATATTCACCGATATGTGCCCGAAAGCGATACCCGGTACTGGGTTTTGGTTTTTTCGGAGGATTATGTAAGGTATTTGTCTGCACAACTCACCGGCAAAACGGGAGAGAGTTTCCGATTCTCCTGTAAACCAGCTATTGAAGCTTTTGTTACGGAGCAACTGATCAATAATGATTCCCCAAGTACACTGACACTGAAATCCTGTCTATATGCAGTTTTAGAGGAGTATCTTAAGCACATAAAGCTGATAGATAAATCAACAAAGGAACAGCGAATCAGCTCCTTTATTTCTGATTACATACAGAAGTATCACACCCAAAAAGTGACACTCTCTGATCTGGCAACCAATCTGGGGTATGACTATAATTACATGTCACGGTTTTTTCGCAACACATTCAATATGACTTTCTCAGACTTTGTTAATATTTATCGTTTGGAAACAGCTACCAAACTTTTAGAAGATACCTATGAAAGTGTTTCGGCCATAGCCTTTAAAAGCGGTTTTCAAAGCGTAAGGGCATTTAACGCTTTTTTTAAGAAAAACACAGGGATCAGTCCCTCTGAATACAGAAAAGCATCCCGAATATAATCGGGATGCTTTTACTTTTATATTTGCTTGCGGTAAGGTATTTTTTGCGATAGGGAGGCTTTAGGCTGCTGCGTCCAGCATATTTTCGATGAAGATACCGTACTGTACGGCGATGATTGATTATTTTTTGCACATAATCAAAGGTCTCCCTTGGAATAATCGCCTCATGGCCATCAGTAACATAATATTGGTTTAATTCGCCCTCATTTATTTTCCTCTTTTTCGTGAGGTAATCGACAGTAAATCTCTTTTGTAGTAAAGCATCCCCTTTGTATTTTTCGTTGGTCAAAATACTGTTGATTACGGTTTGTGACCACTTATCCTTTCCGGCTGGAGTTGGTATTTCAGCTTGGTTGAGATAACGGCAAATTCCTGCAGGGGTTTTCCCCTCAAGGTAAAGTTTAAAGATAAGTCTGACGAGGATTGCTTGTTTTTGGTTGACTACAAGCCCACCTTCTGCTCCGCGGTCATAGCCGAGAAAACGGTCATACGGAACAGTGTACTTGCCATCAGCGAATCTTTTGCGGTGTCCCCATGCCACATTTTCTGAAATAGAACGCGATTCCTCTTGGGCCATACTGGAAAGCAGCGTAATCATGAATTCGCCTTTAGAGTCAAATGTCCCGATATCTTCCTTCTGGAAATACACCTCAATCCCATACTCTTTTAGAAGACGGATGCATATAAG
>CAYFTR010000054.1:0-4273 GCA_964346185.1 uncultured Lachnospiraceae bacterium
GTAGTAGTCATTTCGTTGAGTATTTACCTTAATTTGCCAACAGAACAGTGTCTATTCCTTTTACCATTTTTTCAGGTGTACTGAACAATAAGCTTAATATTATCCGAATAGAATCAATGAAAATGTGTACAATAACAATTTGTAGTAACGGAATTTTTTCTTATTCAATTTTATAATTTGTTACAATCCCCATTAAAACTTTAATGTCCGATTCTATCTACGACTTTAAAACATCACCTACGGTTTCATTAGCAAATCGGTATAGACTTATTTTCGAAATCGTTGTAGTTTGAGCCACTGTATTCAGTGCCTGTAAAAGAAACGCTCCCCCGACTCAAAAGTAGGTAGCACATCTATGGGAACGTTCAATATATTATTGTCAACAACAAATCGGGTTTTCTCTGAAAAATTTTCACTCAATGCTGTGATTTCCGTATCAAAACTAAAAAACTCCTACTTCATTTATATTGTTGCTATTTTTTTATCCCTAAACTTTCTCCGAATTGTTTTAACGGATTTGGTAATTATTCGGATACCTAACCGCTATCTTTCAAGAAAACACAACACCCGTTTATTGAAATCTTTTGCTTCTTCATAAACGGCATGCCCCAAACCTTTGTAAATCAACAGCTCACTGTCCGAAATTTGTGTTTGCATCTCATAGGATGCCGTTACCCCCACTACTTGGTCATCTTCGCCGCCTATAATGAGGGTTGGGCAATGGATCTTTACCAACTCTTCAAAGGCATTAAACCTGAGAATAGCCCTAGCGTTGATTAGAAACCTTCTATAGTCGGACGGTTTTCCGATCAATCCGATAATCGGATACAGCCTTCTTAATTTTTTTAAATATCCTGATGAATAACTCTTTTCCACCGTGTCGACCATTAGTTTTCGATGATTGCACTCCTTCCCATAGGTAATCCATCGGTTGACGTTTTCCCGAATTTTAGTATTGACACGGGGTGCGGATACAGCAATCACCAGCTTGTCAACCAGCTCCCCGTGGTTGACAGCAAGATATTGTGCAATCATTCCGCCCTGGGAGATACCTAAGACAGATACTTTTCTCAGCCCGAGGACTTCCATAGCCAGCGCCATATCCTCCGCCATATCCCGAATGGTATAATCCTTCGGCATGTCGTTTTTCCTGCTGAAGATATAAACTCTGTAGTCTTTAAAAAAGATTTGATAGGGTTTTGCCAAAATTAACGCTTTTCCTTTAACCGTCACCAAACCGTCGGACAGGCCCGGTAACAGAACCAATGCTCTTTGCCCATATCCGAAAGAGACATAGTACATCTCGGTATTGTCTAATGGTACCTTTCCGTTTTTTGCGTTCCACAACATAAATTTCTCTTTTCATAAAATACTGACACTACATTCACTTAATTTCATTATACGCAAACACTTCTGCTCCATCAATGCACCCGGAGTTAATTAAATTGTCAGATGATTTACAGATACGACCGACTTTCATTAAGAAGCCCCGGAAGACTAGGCTATCTAAACAAATTAGAGAAAAAAATAAAAGAACTCCGGTTATTATATAGGTGTATAGGCAAGAAAACCGGCTTTAAGTATAGAGAGGCCGAGAAGATAATTACCGAATAGGACACATAACCTTTTTTGTTGTTACTTTTAAATTCCGATAAGATGATTAACCGGCAGAAGATTACATTATGGTTTAATTTAAGCATACCCTTCATTTTGTTTTTTCACCAGCTCCCCACACCGGTAGGCACTGTCGATAAAAAGAAGTATACGTCAGCTTTTGTGATTCCTTTTAACCGTATTATGTTTTCGCAAACCTTGATAGAGACTCCTTTTATTGATATTGAATAGCACAATAAAGTTAATTTATAATTATACAGAGTTATCGGGAATCACCCGCACGTTTTGCCGCCTTAGCCATTAAGTCACCGAAAAATAAAGGGTATCGATACGCCAACTTCATTTGCAAATACTGTGTCAAGGAATGGCAGATGACAAATTTTTTTGAAAAAATACGCTTTGCCAAACCTCTACCGACAGTCTGCGCATCTGATTTAAATTCTTTGGGAATTGTCAATCCGGAAGAAGAAGCCGTATCCGTCAAGGGTGGATGAAAGATGTGAAAGGAAATATTGTTCTCGGCATATTCAATTCTCAGGCATTTCGCTAAAGACTCAATTGCACCTTTACCTGAGGCATAAGGAGAAATATTCATAAAGCCGGTGACACCGACACCGGAACCGGTAAAAATAACTCTGCCAAAATGCTGCTTAACCATATAGGGTAAAACACATTTTGACAGCCTCATGGCACCAAAATAATTGACGTCCATCACATCCTCGTAAGTGGTAAGATCAGTGTCCGCTTCGCTTTCAAAGGTACATCGGCAAGCATTGTGAACTGCAACATCGACGGTATGAAACACTTTCACAATCTCGTCAACTGCACTTAAAATATTCTCCATCTGACGCATATCAACGCTATAGTACAGGAAACTATCTTTAAATTGTACACTGAGTTCACAAAGGTTGTCGGTCTTTAAGTCCAAAACGGCAACCTTATTTCCGTCCTCAAGCAATTGTTTTACCAGAAAGTATCCTATGCCCTGATTGGCACCGGATATGATAATAGTCGCCATGGTAGACCTCCAATTCTAAAAATGGCAAATTGATTTGATCGCATATCAATGAAAAATTATAATTTTTTAATATTCGATATGTAATCTATGCTAAATTATTCAAATCTAAATAACAAAAAGACATGATCTTGCCTTCTGATAAACTTGAGTGGCAAAAATGTCTATCATAAGGTCAAAATCATGTCCCGAGCACTTGAAAATAATTAATACGTAGAACTAAAATTGTTCAAATCTGAGAATATTGCATTCAAAGTTATTTTGATCATTATCGCTATCCGATAACTTAGGAGGATTTGCTCCTATTCCATTCTTAAAACCGCTTTGATGCACTTTCCTGCGTGGGATTCTTCTAAAGCTTCATTGATTCGGTTAAACTCATAGAAAGTAATAATGCGATCAAAGGGAAATTTACCCCTTTGGTAATAATCAATCAATTTGGGAATAAAGTCTTTCGGTATGGAGTCCCCTTCTACAACCCCAAGCAAGGATTTTCCTTCTCCCATCAATTCATTTTGAATGTTGATGGTAAATTCCGCCGTCGCACCGACCACAGCACAAACGCCGTCAAAGTCACAAAATGCTAAAGATTTGCGAACACACTCTCCGTTGCCGGTGGTATCTATGGAATAGTTGACCCCACCTCCGGAAATTTTTCGTACTTCGCCGACAAGATCATCCACCTTCTTGCGATTCACCGCATGGGTAGCTCCCAGTTCTTTAGCAAGTTCCAGGCTTTTTTCGTTTCCTCCAACGGCAATAATTTTGGCACAACCGGCAATTTTTGCCGCCATAATGGCACTCATACCCACGGTTCCACAACCGAAAACCGCAATTGATGAGCCGAATTCCGGTCTCAAACGATTTAAGACCGTACCCGCTCCGGTTTGGATACCGCATCCCATCGGTGCCACTAAACCGAGATCCATATTTTTATCTTCAACTTTTACGGCAGATCTTTGATTGACCACCGCATAAGTAGCAAAGGAAGATTGTCCGAAAAGGGTAGACAAGGTTTCACCTTCGGTCGTTTCTAAACGACTGGTTCCGTCGGGCTGAGTTCCGCCGAAATTAATGTTATTAAATTCTTTACAAACAAAGGGTCTTCCCTTATGGCAATTGGAACACACACCGCAATGGGCAAAAGATAGGCCGACATGATCCCCAACTCCGAATTCTACCACTCCCGGTCCTACTTTTTCCACCACACCGGCTCCTTCATGACCCAAAACCGCCGGTAAACTCATAGGGATAAACTGATTTTGCACAGCTTCATCTGTATGGCAGATTCCACTGGCTACAATTCGAACTAAAATTTCCCCATATTCCGGTTCTTTTAACTCTACCTCTTCGATCACAAAAGGGTCACCCTTTCCATGAGTAACTGCAGCTTTAATTTTCATCGTTCATCCTCTCTTCTTTCTGAATAATATTGTAATTTTATCTTACTATAAAAAAAACGTTTTGTCTCCTTCAGAACAGAAGTTATCTATTTAACAATTAAAGCACTTCCTACTCGGTAAAGTCGAAGCTATTGCTTATCAATAACTTCGATTCGATCTTGCAACATGGTTTTCTGTTCATTCAGTAGCTCTTTTTGTGTTTTTGAGGAGGTCTGGTTAAATGCAAAACCTCTACCAAAAC
>CAYFTR010000055.1:0-4231 GCA_964346185.1 uncultured Lachnospiraceae bacterium
GCAATAAAGATAGACATAAACGGAATTTCTACAATCCACCAAATCCAATAAAAAACTGTCCAATCTTGGGCAAAACTACCTCCTCTAAATGCATCGGTAAAAGTAGACATCCTTATAAAATTGGAAGCTAGTGTTCCGGTTTGCTCTACGATGCTGTTTAAAATGTAATGAGGATCGGACAGGATAAAGACCATAAAAAGCAACAATGCTAGTAACACCATATTGATATTGCTTAAGACTTTAATACCCCTTTCTAAACCTCTGTAAACACTGGTTGTAAAGATGGCTGTCCAAATAACTAAGATAGCAAATTGAAGCCAATCATTATTGGGTAAGCCGGTTAAATTGGAAATCAAGATTGTGAGGACAGGAACCCCAAACCCCAAACTTGGTCCAAATGTACAAAATGTAAAGAATATAGAGGCAATATCAATACCTTTACCCAAAGGACCGTGGGTATTTTTTTCACCTATCACATCGGAAAGCACATGGGATAATTGTAATCGGCGCCTCTGCTTTTTATGGAAACAATAGGCAACGGTTAAACCGGTTAAAGCAAAGAATGCCCAAGCGATTGGCCCCCAATGAAACAATCCATAGGCTACTGAGATATGCACAGCATCTTCAGAAAAGGGTTGGTAATTAAAGGGCGGATTGATTAAAAATGCTAAAGGTTCACATATGCCCCACAACAACGTCGATGAACCGATGGCAGAAAAGTAAATCATAAACAACCAGCTCCAAAAACTAAATTCCGGTTTTTCATCGTTGGCTGAGAGTCTGATATTGCCGTAACGACTTACAGTAAGGAAGATGGTAATAATTAGTACAGCAACCCCTAAAAACATAAACAGCCAATCAAAATTGGTGACCATAAAATGTCGGGCAATTTCGACACCGCGCAATGCAATGTCAGGAAAAATAATACAAAATCCGCATATAACGACAATAGTTATTAAGGATGTAAAATAAATGGTTTTATCTGTTTCTACTTCTTCGACATCGGGTATAGGTTTCTCTGTTTGATTTTTTTGAACTTCAGGTACAGGGTTTTCTCTATTTTTTTTCAAAATTTCACCCCCCGGTTACTAAATACAATAGATCAGGAATATAAGTTTATTTTGAAGTTTTTCTAACATAAATACGCACTGCAACGGAGCATAAAACTGCGACAACCGAAGCTGCAACTAAAAAGGTACCTAAACTGTAGCGATACCCTGTAATACCGGGATATTGATCCAACCATTGACCGGAAATGACCGGTACAAACATATCGGGTATAAAAGCCAAAACAGAAAGTATACCCGTGGCTGCACCGAAAATATTAGTGGGTACACCGGTTTCGGCAAATTGAGAGGAACATATTCCATAGCCACCGCTTAAACAGAATCCCGTTCCTAAAATTAGTATAATTGTAAAGATCAAAAAAGAAGGTGTAATCGGTAAGAACAACATGATACCGGTAAAAACGCCAGCCAGAGCCATAATAATGATTAAAACCTTTGCAGGTGAATTAATTCTCGTGGCAATGCCACCAACAATCGGTGCAGAAAATAATGCAATCCCGTAAGTACGGATCATACCAACGGTAGACGTCATAGTCATCGGTGCTTCAAAGATATTTGTTAAGTAGGGAGTGGTATACGCCATAGCAGCGTAAGCACAATAAACAAAGAACATAGATGCTGTTGTCAACCAAACACCCGGATGCTTGATGGCTTCTTTAAACTCATCTAAATTAAAACTAGCACCTTCGACGATTTCGTTGTCGAATTTGGGAACAAAGATCAAAGTTGCAATACCAAAAATGATATTTAATACTGCACTTGTAATGAGGATTGCAATGAAAGCGGTAGTTGTGTTTTCATTATAAGCATTAAATATTTGCTGTGCTAGAAAACCGAGCAACAAACCTGCAATACCGTATAAGCCGTAGCTTAATCCTATATTTTTAGAATAGGTATCTTCATCACTGACGAGACGCACCAGTTTATAGCGAATACCCCAAAAAATAAAGGTTGTGGATACACCCAACAAACCGAAAATAATGATAATACTGGAATAGGATGGTAAAGTAGCAAACCACAAAATAACCAAAGCGGTAGCAAAGAATCCTACAGCCGCCAAATATTTTGCTCTGATTTTATCTGCAAGAATACCTCCCGGCAGGTAGCATACCGTTGCAACGAGACCATAAATACCACCAGTTGCACCAAGTTGTGTGTTAGTGATATTCAGACTGTCCATCATAGATTGATAAAATGAGAATCGAAAATACACAATTTGAAAGAGAATCGCAGATCCAAAACTAACCAGTACAATGATCAACATCTTTCTAAATGGACTTAAGTCATTTTTATTCATAATTTTATTCATAGTGTTCACCTTTAAACTATAAGATTCACAAAATTAACAAGGTGTAGCACCCTGTTAATTTTGTGTTGTTTTGATATGAGACTTGTTGGTAGATTAAAATAAGAATTCTTCAGGAATGTTGTCTTTTATTAATTTTTCTTGGAATGCACTGAGTTTATCAGGAAGTTCATAATTGTCAATTCGTTTTTGGCAAGCTTTGCGAGCTAATGATTGTACAGAAGGACTACCTTCTATTTTCCAGTTTGAGTAAGACATACGGTTGTAGAGTAAGGGCATAAAGAAGTCACGTCTATAAAGTTTATGAGTTCTTGCTATAAAGTTTGTTTTATGTTCAACCTTTTCTAACTTATCTAACATCATAGAATCTTCATCAATAGTCATACCTTTTAAGAAGTGGAGTGCCAGTTTTGCAGTTTGTTCATCTAACATGTATTTTTCGTACCCCATACCCCCGTAGGAGTCCATTATTCCGCCTAACATGTACAACTGATGGGGTTCTGCCATAAAACCGGACAAGCAAATTAACATAGATTCTGCACCGCTTTGATAATCATCATCTTTAGCATCAGCTAAACAGCCATTAGCACGACAAGGTAAATCGTAAAAATCAGCCATTTCTCTCATGGTAGTGAAAGATTGGGAGGTTTCCGGACCACCACATACACAGAGAGAGTAACGCAAATCACACATTAAAGAACTTAGTTGGTAAATAACCGGTGCACCGGGTTTAACTAATTGAGATAGAACCAATCCAGCTAAAAGTTCCGTATTATTCTGAACAGTTGTAGAAGCTAGTGTTGGTGGAGATGTTAAACCTGCGAGTCCTACACCTGTGATAACTAATGCCTGTCCCATACGTGCATAAGTCATGATGGTGTCACACATTTCTTTGTTCCAAGCGAAAGGTGCGGAATTGGTTGCTAAAGTAATAGTTTGACAATGTTCGTGGTCATCGTTAAAATCTTGAACAAGACGAATAAATTTTTCACAACGCTCTTTGCTACCGTTATGGCCACCAATTAATTTGTTGGAATACTTTAAGTTTGCAAGGGTAGACCATGCCATAAGTAATTCAGTCGGTAAATCGCTAGGTACTATTAAGTCTGCGTCAATTAGGTGCATAATGTCACTATCTTGATGGAGCTTCATAAAATTGATATAGTCTTCTCGTGTTGCTTTCCGATAAACGCCGTTGTCAAGAACGTTTGCAGGTCCAAGTGATGATTGAATCATAATATCTTGACCAATACCTGTAGTAAACTTCATTCCCCTTGAGTACATATCGAAAGTTTTAGGTACTAATTGAATGCAACGATCGACCAAATCTTCATCAAAGAAAACAATTTTTCCATCTGTTTTACAGCCTGCTTTTTTCAAAACGGAAACTGCCTCTTCGTTATCAAAGAGAATGCCTTTATTTTTTAAAAAATATAAGCTTTTTTCGTGAATCAGTTCAATGTCGTCCTTCTTGGTAAATACATTAGAGAAAAAATTCCGTGCCATAATAAACCCTCCATTTCATTAGTTATTAATTATCAAAGCAATATATATGCCAATTTTTAAAATACAATAATTCGATGTTTTAAAAAATCAGGATTTCGTTTTTGGAAAAATAAGGTAGAATTTAGAAAAAATAATCTTCAAAAGAGAAGTTAACAAGATCTCTCTTTTGAGATGGTAGAAGCAAAAATTTATTCATGAGCATCGGCAATATTATTGAAACCGACCATCTGCCCGAGCAAATCGCAAAGCACGTAGATATGGAAGTGCTGAAAAGCGGTGAATCTCTCTTTAATGTATTGCAGGAGGCTTACCGCAAAAAAATTGTCATTACTTATTATAATGAAACAAAAAA
>CAYFTR010000056.1:0-3850 GCA_964346185.1 uncultured Lachnospiraceae bacterium
AAAACACCCTTCTCCACTTGTTTTTCTATATTTTTATTGGTCGCGGTAATAATACGGGTATCGACCTGTTTTTGCTCCAGACCGCCAACAGAGATAAAACGTTTACTTTCTAAAAAATCCAATAACTTTACTTGAACGTTGCTTTCCAACTCTCCGATCTCATCTAAAAATAAAGTACCGCCATCCGCCAATTCCACTAAACCTTTTTTACCTTTGGGGCTGGCACCTGTAAACGCATAGGGCACATACCCAAACAATTCGCTTTCTATGAGGTTATCTGGAATTGAAGCACAGTTAATCGAAATAAAAGGTAATTCCTTTCTGGGACTGCAATCGTGTATATATTTTGCGAATAAACTTTTCCCAACACCGGTTTCTCCTAAAAGTAATACCGGGATCTCGGACTTTGCCGCTCGGTGCAAGCGGTTCAGGGTTTTATAAATAATATACGAATTACCTACAATATTATTTTCTGATTTCAATTCTTCCCGCGTACTGCTTTTTTTACTTCCCGACTCATTTAAATAGTCAATGTCAAAATTTTCAATGGCTTCGGCATTTTTTGATGTGTAAACAATCATTTCCAATTCGTTGTTTTCGTCGTAAACCGGTGTCGTAACGGTTACGTGTAATTTTTTATCCATCAAATATTTTTGACGACAAATAACCGTCCTTCGCGTATCAATAGCAAATTGTGTCGAAGGAGGTGTCCACAAACCGTTATAAGTTGTTAAAAAGTTAATGTCTCTCATATTTTCAGGCAAAATACCGTGACACTCAATACTTTTAGGGTTCGCGTAGATAACATCTCCGTTTTTATCGACAACCGTTATTTCCGAATAGCAATTCTCTAAAATTTTAATGTACGTCTCTTTCGGTAAACCTTGTAAATATTCCTCGTAGTCTTTTATTTTATCCAAGTCAAAACACCTCAATTTTACATTCTATGAGAACCATTTTATCATAAATGATAAAATAAAAGAATCTTTGTAGTCCTTTTCATTCGTAATCATGGTATTTTTAAGATTTATGAGTTGGCATGTATATTGCATTGATTATTGGCATAAGCATATTAAATAAATAGAAAAGGAGTCTATTATGTTAAAAGGAAATTTGTTTGATACGTTCTTCTCTAAAGAAGATATCGAGTTGATGCACAGCTATGTGATTCGAACACTAAGCGAAGTCGGTGTGAAATTTGAGAGCGAAGACGCACTGGAAATCTTCAGAAAACACGGCACTAAAATGGATGGCGACATTGTGTACATCACCGAAGAAATGGTAGACGAAGCCTGCAAAACAATTCCAAAATCCTTTGTCATAAAAGGTTTCGAAAGCGATTTGGAAATCGGCATCGGTAAAGATCTCGTCATAGCTCCAACCAACGGCTGCCCCTACTTGGAAGATTGGGACGGCAACTACCGTTCCGTAAATGCCGACGATTTAGAGAATTTCTACAAAATTCTAAACACTTCCGATGTTTATGGAATTTCTTCTCAAGTATCTGCAGATATTCCGGGTTTCGAAGATTCTCCCACCGAAACCGCTTTGGCTCAAATGGCATTCTTGGGAAAATATTCTCGCAAACCTGTTTACAATATTTTAGGTATTACCCCGCACAACTATAAACGTGGCTCTGCTAAAGAAGGCGCAAAAGCAAGTGTACAACTCATCAAACAACTATACGACAACTTTGATGATTACGTTTGCTACAGCGGTATGTGCGTACTTCCGCCATTAACCGTCGGTTGGGATGCTATAGATCATTATATCGGTTTTGCGGAAGAAAAACAACCGATTACCATTACCACCTGCTCCATGACCCATTTAACCGCACCGCCATCCTTAATGGGATCCATCGTTGCGGACTATGCCAACATGCTCGCCGTTGCCGTTATGATTCAATTAATTGAACCCGGCTTACCGGTTATTCTCAGCCCCTTCTCCTCCATTGCGGACTTAAGAGAAGTTCGCCTTATGACAGGTGCTCCCGAATTTTTGTTGATTATGCTCGGTCACATTGCTTTAGGTGACTATTACCAAATCCCCACACGTTGCTCCGGTTCTTTGGCGGACGGCTTTACTTACGACTATCAAGCCGGTGTTGAAAGTACTTTGGGCGCTTTGGCAATTACCTTAACCAACGGTTGTATTTTGCCCCACGCCTCCGGTGACTTATCCAACTTTAACTTACTCAGCTTCCCGAAATTTATGATGGATGAAGAAATGCTCCGTTACATGAAACGCTTACGTCAAGGTGTTGCCGTTTCCGATAAAAAATCCAACTTCGATTTGATTAAGAAAATCGGTCCCAGAGGCAACTATCTCTCCGGAAGAACTTCTAAAGACTATAGAGAAGAAACCTACCTGACAACCCCCGTCTTTAACCGCAGCGGTTGCACTCCGACCGATCGTGAAAAAGTAGCAGATATCAAAGAACGTGCTTATAAAGTATTTAAAGAACGTATCGAAAGTTATGAACTTCCGGATTTCGACAAAAGACAAAAAGATTTGTTAAACAAACACTTACCGGACAAATATAAATTCTAACAAAAGTTTTACCGCTTGTACCGAAGGAACGGACCTCTTCCCTTCCTTCGGTAGATTTACATTTAAAAGGAGGCGTGTTTTACACGTAAAATCATGAAACATAAACAAGAACTAACTTATAAAGACCTTTCAAAGTTCAGACGCGCTTTAATGATTTTTTTATCCGGTGCCGGTAGCGGTATAATCTATGTTCCCATTTATTTAAAAAACGTTTTTTATGAACCTTTATTATTAGGTTTAAATATCACCAACACACAACTGGGCTTTCTTTCCGGAATGTACGGTATTATGGCGACCATTTTATACATACCTTGCGGCATTGTCGCAGATAAATTCAGGATACGTACCCTGGCGTCGGTAGGTTTTATTACTACGGCTTTTATGACCTATTGGTATGCTTTGTTGCCTTCTTACAATATACTGGTTTTAATTTTCGCACTGATGGCCGTTACGACCATTCTTATCTTTTGGGGATGTCGCTATAAATTACTGCGTTTTAGCGGTTCCGGTGAGGAGTATCCCGTTATTGTCGGTATCTCCTATGCTTTATACGGTTTAGGCGGTCTTGCCATTAACGTTGTTACATTGGCACTGTTTAATGCCATGCCGGACTATCGCATCGGCGTTCGTATGTCTTTAATTTTTTTAGGTACCGTCATTTTAATTTTAGGTATTATCTCTTACATTTTTATACCTAAATTTAAAGGCGAAGTCGATACGGAAGCCAATAAAAAATTTAATATCAACGAATTTAAAGAAGCACACCGACACCCCGGTGCTTGGCTTGCAAGTTTAACTTTGTTCTTCGTTATGATCGTCTATATGGGCATGAACTTTACAACACCTTTCTTAACCAATGTATATGCTGTGCCTATGGTTATGGTTTCAATCATCGGCATGATCCGCTACTACGGTATTGCCATCATCGCTTCGCCTTTAATGGGCGGCGTCGCAAAAAAAATAAATTCTCCCTCTAAAACTATTATCATCGGTATGATCGGCTCCGCTGTTTGTATTGTCTCTTACCTTATTATGCCGAAGACAGCCGCATTTATGATGATTGCAATTGTCGTAACCTTGATATTAGGCTTCATCGCCAATGGTGCTTACGGAATCGCCTCCTCCGTTTTAACGGAAACCAAAGTGCCTCCACATATTTTCGGTGCCGCAACAGGTATGTTGTCCGTTATCGGTTTTTTGCCTGAAAGTTTTATGCATCAAGTTTTCGGCGGTTTTATAGACAAATATGCAAACGAAGGCTTCAACTATATTTTTATATGTCTTGCTGCCAGTGCTTTAA
>CAYFTR010000057.1:0-3486 GCA_964346185.1 uncultured Lachnospiraceae bacterium
AGCGCACATGGTTTGGGACCATGGGGCCGGAGGTTCGAATCCTCTCACCTCGACCATTTTCGCAAGGGCCTTTAGCTCAGCTGGTTAGAGCGGACGGCTCATAACCGTTAGGTCCGGGGTTCGAGTCCCTGAAGGCCCACCATTCGTGACATAGACGAACTTTTGCGGATAAGACTACATCTATCTCATCATAAAGTTCACATTAAGGCTGCTACGGCAGCCTTTTTTATTTTGATATTCAGTGTTTCTAAGTATCAGATTAAATTAAATGACAAATACCTTCGCGTATCGGTATTAACCGAAAGAAGCACTGTTAAAAGAAACTACCGCTATCGAAGCAGCTGCTTCGGTAGCGGTAGTTTCTTAACAACGCAATATCTGCGTCCATTTTTATTTTTGAAGCTTTTCTCTAACAATTTGATTAACCGTTTTTCCGTCTGCTATGCCTTTTACTTTTGGCATAAGGGCTTGCATTGCTTTACCCATATCTTTTATATCGGTGACACCAATATGTTGTAATGTTTCGTCAACAATCATTTCGATTTCCATTTTCGTTAATTGTTTCGGAAGGTAGGCTTCGACAACAGCAATTTCCGCCTCGGTTTGTTCAATCAAATCTTTTCGATCCGCTTTGATAAAGTCTTCCAAAGAATCTCTTCTCTGTTTTAATTGCTTGGCAATGATATCTAAAATGTCCGAATCATCCAATTCGACTTTTTGATCCTTCTCAATTTGCAATACTGCAGAGCGAATCATCGTAATTGTATTTTTTCGGATTTTATCTTTAGCTTTCATAGCAGCTTTTAAATCAGATAATAATTGTTCTTTTAAAGCCAAATTCAGTCCACATCCTATCTTCTTTTCATTTTTCTTTTACGAGCAGCCTCTGATTTCTTTTTGCGTTTAACACTCGGCTTTTCGTAGTGTTCTCTTTTTCGAATCTCAGACATGACACCGGCCATGGCTGTTTTTCTTTTAAATCTACGCAAAGCACTTTCCAGAGATTCGTTTTCTTTTACTCTTACTTCTGACATTCCAACCCCCCTCTCATTAACGTATTATGCTTGTCACCTATGGGTTTGCCACCTTTATATTATAGTAATGAAGATGTTTAAAGTCAATTAAAATTTGGTATCTGTCGGGCGGTTTGCAGAGTGTTTTAATATTATTTCGTTCCGAACAAACGGTCTCCGGCGTCACCTAAACCGGGTACAATATATTTGTCCTCGTTGAGTATTTCGTCGATGCCTGCACAATAAATGTCGACATCGGGATGGGTATCGTGCACCGCCTCCAACCCTTGGGTACAGGCTAAAATGACAACTAGTTTAATGTTTTCACAACCGGCTTCCTTAAGATTATCCAAAGCTGCAACGATGGAAACACCTGTCGCCAACATGGGATCGACCAATATTACTTCTCTGTTGGGAGCATCTTTCGGTAGTTTTTTGTAGTATTCTACGGGTAAATGGGTTTTAGGATCTCGGTACAGACCGATGTGACCGGTTTTTGCATTGGGCATGACACTTAAAAAGCCATCTACCATACCGAGTCCGGCACGTAAAATGGGCACGATAACCACATTTTTTTCCCCCATTACTTTCTGTCGTGTCACCGCCAAAGGTGTTTCTATTTCCACTTCTTTTAATGGGAAATCTTTCGTTACCTCATAGGCCATTAATAGCGACATTTCTTTAACTATTTCTCTGAAATCCTTGGACTGGGTATGTTTGTCTCTCAGCATGGTTAATTTGTGTACGATTAACGGATGATCAATTAAATGTATTTTTTTCACTTTGTTTCTCCTTATTCGCTGTTGAAAAATATCTTACCTTAAATAAAGTTAAAAATCCAGCCGATTAATGATATAACCTTGACTTTTTTTTCTTTATTCATTATACTGAGATCAATTAAATATTGAATGATCTTGTATTAAGGGAAAAAGGTGCAAAGCCTTTGCTGTAATCGCAGCTGTAAGGGGAAATGTTTGTTTATAACCACTGCCAATGCGGGAAGGAAACAAAATGATATCTCCGAGCCAGAAGACCTATATAAGAGTTATTCTTATATTCCTCCGATTTAGAGGGACTAAGAACTATCACACACTGTTAGTAATGATCCTTTCTGTCGTTGAGTAGAAAGGATTTTTTAAATTCTCCTCCTTGTGGTGATAGGACTTCAATAATACTTTATGACTTCAATATTTAATCATTCGGGATACTGCCATTAGAGCATTCGCTCACCCGAATCACCTACTCCTTCATGACACGGGATAAGTGTCAAACCATTTCTTCTTCGGCGTTGTCCAAGAAGCTCCATTTCTCAAAACAAAAGAGGACCGAAAGGTCCTCTTTTGTTATCTTCTTATTTTTTTTCTGGTTTCGCTTATTTCTATAAAATCGAGTATCATATCAATGCAGCCGTCTTCTCCAAGCATCCCGCTGTCTAAAGACAGGTTGTAATTGTCCGCCTTGCTCCACTCTTCGTCGGTGTAATAATTGTAATAATTTTTTCTGCGTTTGTCGGTTTTATGTACCAGTTCCTCCGCTTTGCCCAAAGATAAATTATTTATTTTTGAAACTTGATGAATTCTCTCTTCCAAGTTACGATGAATAAAAATCGAATAAAGATCCGGATCATCCTGAAGAATATAGTTGGCACAACGTCCTACAATAACACAAGAACCCGCTTTTGCAATTTTTCTTATTTCTTCCGATTGTGCGATAAAAATTTTATCCGTGATCGGTAATTCCATTATGGGTGAAAAGTTGCCGACACCTAAAAAAGAATTGGTCGCTATGGAGTAAAGCAAGGAGTTACTCGGGGTTTCTTCCATTTCTTTTACAATTTCGGGGTTTAGGCCGGTTTTTTTGGCACTTTCATAAATAAGGGCATTATCATAAAAAGGTATTTTTAATTTTAATGCCAAGCGTTTGCCGATATTTTTACCTCCCGATCCGAATTGGCGTGATATTGTAATAACTTTTCTTGTTTCCAAAGCCTTGCCTCCCTATGCGTTTTAAAATTCTTTAAGTATTTTGATAATGTCGGTGTCGGTAATGATAACCACATCATATCTTAATTCAATCGTAAAAAAGGTTCTATATTTTGTTCTATATTTACAGTAATATTTTTAAAATACATGTAAATTATAATTTCATCTTAATTGGCCTACAATGAGATAGTATTATCTTCTACTTTCGTCTATAATCTTATGTAATCAATTACAATAACAATTGCTTTTTTTCCTGTAATTGTTATCGTAAATGAAGGAGGTAGTATGGATCAAAATAATCCAAAATCTGTAACGGTACGCAATGAAATTATTGTCAATGCGGCTCCGGCAACGTGTTTTATTTACTCGGTGCTGTGTTTCGGTTTTGCAGCCGGGCTGTTGGGTTGGGTCGGTGAAGGCTTCGGTCTTGCCATCGGCGTGTTGCAACTCAGTGTTTATGTCGGTTATACCATCGGTGCTATTTTTATTTT
>CAYFTR010000058.1:0-3209 GCA_964346185.1 uncultured Lachnospiraceae bacterium
TGGTTTTTAAAAGCCTGTTAAAAGCGATTAACGATTGCTTTTAACAGGCTTTTTACCTGTGCGCTTCCTGTCATAACTTGTATAAGTGTCGTTTACTTTGTATATGAAAGGTGGATAAAATTCTTTTAAAAGTTGTTTGACGTGGTGTACTTGGCTGAACCGGTTTTGTTGTCGGCAATTATTTTTTCTTTGGCTTTTGCTGTAAGACACACAAAATACCTCTTTCGCTCTTACAGAGCACCTTTCCCTTTGCTTTAGCGCAAAATTTGTCGTAAAGACGACCGGCACTGTAACTCTCTCCCAAAACAGTGTAAGGACTGTTCGCGACATAACCGGAAACACCGAGACCTGGCAGTTGCACTTGAATGGCCTCCTTGTCAAATTGATTATCCGGTTCTTTAACAAGTTTAACTTTTTTATCGCGTTTAAAAACGCCGTCTCCGTAATAATATTTCGTGCCGATAACGGTAAAGTAGATGGTGTTCACGATAATACCTCCTCCCTTGGTTGAATATTGTTTACGGGTTATTGTTTATTAAGATTATTTTATCAAAGCAGGTGTCCTGAAATCCTCCCAAGATTGTTTTATGAATTAAAAAGATTAAAAAATATTAAAAGCCGATATCCTATTAAAAATGGATATCGGCTTTTAATTTAATAACTATGAGGATAAACGTTATGACTACCCACAAAGAGTACGGCATAAACAAAAAAAAGAAGACCTGCTTTAATAATTTTCATTGAGTTTTTTGATCAGATTTTTCATTTTAGCGACGACGGTTTGCGGTGCGGTGATTGTCAGAGCACCTTCCAAACTGGCAATCCATCCGAAAAACTGGGGGCTGACGGCAACTTCCACGTGGGCATAAAAACGGTTGGCATCTCGTTGATAAATCGGAATATCTTTACCGAACCGATCGATAAGGATACCGACCATCTCGTTGGTGCCTTCCAGGGTTACCCGACACGTTTCGCCGCCGTACATACCGAAAAGGCGGTTGGTGTAGGCGGTTGGATCAAAGTTTTCGATGAGTGCGGGCTTGTCCCGTGGTGTATCGAGAACTGTCATGTTTTTCATCTTGTCAACGCGATAGTGTTTTAATTTATCCGCCTCGGCATCGTAGCCGATTAAATAATAATTTTCATCATCCCAACAGAGGTGCCATGGGCTGATATAATACCAGGCACCGTTGTGGCGGTATTCCTGTTTTTTATCAACGGTCCATCGGAAATATTTAAATTTAATCTGATGATCCCGATTAATAGCGGTGTGTAGCTTATCGACGTTGTAATAAATGCTTTCGTTCACTGTTTTGACCCGACCGTTGATCAAAACCTGGCGCTGTAGCTGTTTGGCTTCGTGGGTGCTGACCAAAGTAGCTAATTTTTAATTAAGCTTCGGGATTTTTTCTCCGTGATGAATTTAGAGGATTGTACCGCATCGACCAGAAGTTTAAGTTCCGGCAGTTCGAACTCTCCGGAAACTAATTTGTAAATGTATTCTCTACCCGTTTGCTCCGAGAGAATATCCAACCCGTAATGACGCAATTCCTCAATATCCAAGTAGAGGGTTTTACGGTCGGCACGTATATTGTAAGCCGATAAATGTGAGATGATTTCTTTCATTGTCAGGCCGTGGTCTTCATCGGTTTTCTGATGAAAAATATCGGAAAGATAGAGTAATTTTAATTTTCGATTGCAAGTGGCACTCATCGGAGACCCCCTTATACTTATTATCGGTTATTGAGACTAAAAAGCAGGTGCGTTGTGGTGATTGCAAAAATTCCCGGCTGGAGGAAGTGCTGAAAAAGATCCTGTCATAAATCCCTTTCGACATACCATTTACAGGACAAGTTAAAAGATATCCACAGCAATATTATGGGTATCGTTATTATTATAAGGCTACTTACAACATTATTTGACACCATCAGCAGAAACAGCTGTTTTAAATACTTTGAAAAATAAGCACTGACAACGGTTAATAATCCGAGGGCCAAAAAAGGAATGAAGGATAATGTTTTAGCCTTTGCATAACCGTATTTAAAATAAAGCGGATATTGAAAAGCAATAATAAGGCTGTAGATAATCAAATATACGAATAAATATTCCAATAAGGATTCCCGATTTTTCTGAAGGCTGATCGACAGTGTAACGCCGTAAAATAACAATCCCGTTAAAATTGCTGATACAAATAATAAAATGGAGAGCAGATACCTGCCTTTAACGACCGTTGCGGGTTGTATCGAAAATAATCGGTACAGGACATCGAGTCCGGACTGATCGCCTACTAAGAAAGGGTAGGACGCAAACAGTATGGCAAAGAGTAAAGGAATCGAAAAAACTACCGCGGCATTGTTGCCGAAAATAAAGTAACACGCCGTTACAATTAACAGAATAACAAAATTTTTTACCGTTACATAGGGTCGGATTGCAATTAAGTCCAGTCGGATCATTTTAAGTATATCTTTCATCAAGTTTTCTCCCATACAAAATCATAATGTGCTCAATATCCGGTTGTTCGATGACCAGTTGATCCGTTGGCAGGTTAAGGCTTTCTTTTTCAATTAAAGCCTCAAAAGAATAAGAGTTATTTTTTAGACCGACAATTCGGGAGTCGGATATTAAATTAAAATCTTCCAACCCGCCCTTAACAACAATATATCGCTCTTTAAAGGCTTCCTTTGATGATTCCGTAACAACCTGACCGTTGTCGATAAAAACAATATAATCGGCAATGCGATCTAAATCCTGCGTGATATGTGTAGAAAATAAAACGGTGTTGTTGTCATCCTCGACATAAGTTTTCAGAATATCCGTCAATCGGTCTCTCGTGCTCGGATCCATGCCGCTGGTCGGCTCGTCTAAGATTAACAGGTCGGCATGGTGGGAAAAGGCAATCGCCAGCATGAGCTTAATGTGCATTCCTCGAGACAGTTCAGAGACTTTTGATTTTGGATTTAATCTGAATCGGTCCAGGTAGTCAAAATAAATTTTTTCTTCCCAATTGTTGTAGCCGCACGCCATGGCCTGATTGACCGTCCGAAGTGTCCAATCCTTGGCAAGAAAGGAGCCGTCCATGACGACTCCGACTCTTTGTAGATAGTTTAAATCGGTTATGGATTGACCGTTCGCCGCAACGGTACCGTCGTATGCGATATCTGTGGCGTGATCAGAAGTCGTGGAGGCAAAGCCTCATTTGACTGTGTAAA
>CAYFTR010000059.1:0-2813 GCA_964346185.1 uncultured Lachnospiraceae bacterium
ATAGCAAGGGCGATTTCCTTTGCTTCCGGCTCGTCCTGTTTCAAAAGCTCCGCACGAAAATCCTGCAAGGTAGGAACAGTACCGGTATATCCTCTCTGCTGATAGTCTCTGTAAACGCTCGCCGTACAACGGTCGATGATAGATTTCTGCTTTGCTCCGAGGTTTGTGCCGCCGATAAGCTGTTCGCAGAGGGACATTATAAACTCGGATTTCAAAATAACCGGGTTTGCACCGTCGCCGTATTCTTTGTTCATATCCATTGCATTGATATGACTCGGAGAAGTTGCGGAAATATTGATGATTTCACCACCGAGAGCCTTTACAAGTTGCGAATACTCTCGCTCAGGGTCGATGATAATAACATCTGCGTTGGAGGAAAGAATGATGTTTTCAATCTCTCCCTTAGCCGCAAAGGATTTACCGCCGCCGGATACACCGAGGATAAAAGAGTTACCGTTGAGTAGCTGTCTGCGGTCGGCGATAATCATATTTTTGCTGATGACATTCTGACCGTAGTAAATGCCGTTTTCGTGGTAAATATCCTGAACCCTGAACGGGATAAATACTGCAAGGCTTTCTGTGGTAAGGGTTCTGAATGCGTCAATCTTGCGAGTTCCGAACGGCATAGCCGTATTCAGTCCGTCCATCTGCTGATATTTGAGAACGGCAAACTGGCACAAATGCTTTCTTGCAGTCGTAAGCAGAGCTTCGGTGTCGTTATCAAGCTGTTCTTTGGAGTCCGCAGTATGAACCATAGTGAGTACAGCGAACATCATTCGCTGATCACGAGTGGTAAGGTCATCAAGGAACTCCTTCATTTCCTTTTTCTGCTGTTCCATATCATACGGAACGGTAGCGGAAAAGTTATTGTTCTGATTCTGCTTTCTCTGCCAGTTGGTAATGTTCGTCTCAACCCCAAGCAGTCTGCTCTCTGCTTCTCGCACCGCTTCATCGGTTGGAACGGGTACAATGTCAATAGACATCATCAGGTTGCGGTTCAGGTCGGTAAGCTCGGCTACCATACTGTCCTTGATATAGGAAGCGTACTCACGAAGAAAAAGGACTCTCCCGTAACGGTTTCCCATTTTGAAGTAGTCCTTTTCAAATTCCATTGTATCCGGGCAAACATAATCTTTGAAATCGTGTCCCTTTTTTCTCGTTTCCTTAATATTGAAGTGGTAGGCGGTTTCCTCACCGACACGGAAGAAATCGTGGACAATTCTCAGTCTCTCATCGGTTTCAAGCTCCACACATTTGCTTCCGAGTCTTGCAAAGTGGGCAATAAGGTCAGCGCCGACACGGGCAAAATAGGTTCTTGCGTCCTCTACGCTCTTTTTGTTGATAGAGATAGTAACATACTTATCCTGAACGATTGCATTTGCACCGGTTGCCTTGTCGAGAAGCATTTTGTTATATTCCTCTCGGTAAACATCAAGCTCATCGCCGGTTTCGGGGATAAGAATGGTTTTCTCAAAGTCAAGACGGTTAAGCCGTCTGTTGTTGATAGTCAGCTTTGTAGTAGCTCCGCTGTCAAGAGAGTTGAGAAGCTCGGAATATTCAAGGAACATCGCTTCCTTATCCTCACGGCTTGCTACGGCAAAGTTAATATCCGTGAACTTAAAGCTCTTGGAATACTTGTCCTTGCCTACACGGAAAATGCCGTCGTCATAAATTGCGGTAATGGGAATACAATCCTGTACGCCCTTTGGTACTACAAACTTTTCTTTGTCCTGCTTTAACAGGTTCGTAAGGGTTTTAATCATTGTTCTTGTATGCCTCCTTTTGCATAAAAAAATCGCCACTTAATTAAGTGACGATAAAAATTAGTGTTGTTAAGTTTTAATCCCAGTGCTTTCTTGAGTTATAAACATTGTTTACAGCTTCAATATAACAAATAAACGAAGAATGGTTATAGTCATTTGAGGTCAAATACTTGTTTTTTATTCTTTTGTACTGTTCTCTGACTAATGCCCATTTGCCTTTGCTTTTAATATAATCAGCCTTTTCTTTGAGTCGCCTTGAATTAGGTGCTTGATTCCAAAAATACTTATCATAATAAGAAAAGCCTGTTTTTTCGTGAATTAAGCGGTGATAATTGCCGTCAACATCCTCACAGACAATACAGACATCTATTGAAAAATCTGTATCATTGCCCTGAGTGAAACAGCGCTTCTCCGTAGTTAGTGATGATGTTGAATCTTCACAGTCATTCCATCCGTGTTTCCGAAGAACCGTATTAAAAGCCTTTCTGACACACTCCTTGATGTTTCTACAATCCTCCCAGTCATCTATTCTCGTGATTTCAAGGTTATAGTCCAAGTCAATAGGTCTGTTGGCATTTTGCATTATTAGATTTTTTGCACCGCTCCCCACAAGGTAGAATGAAGCACCAATGTCATATTCTTCTTTCAATGTGTGACAAAGGTCTTGCATTATATCTCCACAAAGAGAACGCATACGGCTCAGAAATTGTTTGTCATTTACATACTCGTACATAGTAAAACTCCTTTCTTCCCAAGCCGTCCATTCAGCTAATGCTAAATCATATTATTATAATTAAACAATGCTTACTTGTCAATCCCGAAAAACTGTTCAATTTTCCTTTTTGATTTTTTGTTTTTGTTCGATTGTCGATTTCATCAATTCGTAATAGGTGTTGGTGGAATGAAAAACCAGCTTTTTCGGCATAAGGAACTCGGACTTAATCCACGCCCATATAAATTTCTCAGCTGTCATTCCGTTGTATTTCACAAAGCCTAGAGCCGCAAAAGGGGCAGCTCCCAAAATGCACACCCACGATACGGTTTCTGTTC
>CAYFTR010000060.1:0-2467 GCA_964346185.1 uncultured Lachnospiraceae bacterium
GCTTGCAGAATGGGAACGCAAGGTCAAGGAAAGCCGCAGACCCGCCGAAAAAGAACGGTATGCACCGCCCGAAAAACAAAGTGTCCGTGACCAGCTCAGACGGTTACAGGCAGAGGGCAGACAACCCAAACCCAAGCACCGATCCCACGACAGAGAAAGATAGCTTAACATCGAAAACAACACCGCAGGGCAGTTTTCCTGCCTTGCGGGATTACATACATTTACTGATAAAAACAGCTCCTTACCATATTTTTTGAGCAAAGTCAAGATATTTTTTCAAAAGGTCTTTCTTTTTTCAAGAAATAATGGTATAATATTTGAGCCAAACAATCTTAATAACAAAAAAGAGGTACTCCTTTATTTTTTAGTGGGGGTATTGTACCCTTTATACTTGCAATTCAATTTGAATACGGTAAAAACGTAATTCCACTTGAATTGCAAGAAGGGCTACCTTTTGTGTTTAAGATTGTTTGGCGACAATCGGAGTTGCGTTTTTCGGTGTGTGCGGCTTCGGTTGCACACACTTTTTTATTTACAGGAGGAAACACAAGATGAAAAGACTCGCATCCCTACTTCTCGCCCTTATGCTGATCCTTTCGCTTGCAGCTTGCGGCGGGGAAACGACACCAGACACAAACGATGGAACAAATCCATCGCAAAGCGAAAGCAATAACAATGAAGGCAAAACAGATGAAAACAAAGTATCCTTTACCGAGGTTGTAGCCGTTGACAATGCCGAATGCACAATCAAGATTACTGAAATCGATCCCGACAATATGTGGGGATTTACATTAAAGGCACAGCTTGAAAACAAATCGGCAGATAAAACATATATGTTCTCTGTTGAAAGTGCAGCAATCAATGGCGTACAGTGTGATCCGCTGTTTGCCACAGAGGTTGCAGCAGGCAAGAAGTCAAATGAGGAAATCAGTTTTCCGGGCGAAGAACTTGAAGAAAACGGCGTTGGTGATTATACCGATATTGAATTAACTTTCCGTGTTTATGACAGCAACGATTGGGAAGCTGATGCAGTAGCCAAAGAAACTATCCACATCTACCCTTATGGCGAAGATAAAGCAACCAAGTTTGTTCGTGAGGCACAGGCTTCCGACAATGTACTCATCGACAATGAATATGTTACTGTCATTGTAACTGGATATGAAGACGATGAAATTTGGGGATATACCGTTAATCTGTTTTTGCTGAACAAAACCGATAAAAATGTAATGTTCAGTGTTGACGAAGCTTCTGTAAACGGATTTATGGCAGATCCATTCTATGCAACATCTGTCTCCGCAGGAAAATGTGCTTTTAGTTCTATGGCTTGGTCTGACACTACCTTAGAAGAAAATAGTATTACAGAAATCGAAGAAATCGAGTTCAAATTCCGTGCATACGATGAGGATGATTGGTCTGGCAATGACTTTGCAAACGAAACAATCACGCTGAATCCTTAAATATTGAAAACGACCGATACTCTAAAAGGGTATTCGGTCGTTTTCTCTTTCGGTGGAAATTTAGGGGTTGAAAAAGCCTTATTTTAAGCCGTTTTTAGAGTATATAACTTGAGGGGTAAGGTATTTGTACCTTACCCCTCGATTTTGCGTATTGTAGCGTTACAAGCTCATTTTGTGAACTTTATCATAATCTCATCAACCGCATCCGTATATCTTCCTTGTGCGATCAGCTTGTTGCGGAAAGCAAGCAGGGCATTGAAGATATACCGCCGTTCCTCTGCCGTGAGGTAAAGGTAATACTTCCGTTTTTTCATACGAAGATCACCTCGGCATTGACTGTTTCCGTAACCGCAGACCGTAGGGCGTTCATTCTGCCGACCCATTCCATTTGGTTGTCAGCTTTTAGCTTCTCGGTAATGCCCTCACGCTCCGCCCGTTGCTTCATAAGACAGTCAAACAATTCCTGTGCCTGTTCCTCAACATCGGCAAGGTGGGATTGTAGTTTGCCGCTTATCAGCAGATTGGTGTAGAATACCTTTTTATGCTCACGGATATACCGCAAATGCCGCTGCCCCCATACTCCGATATGCCATTCTTCTTTTTCGGCGGGTAACTCCAAACAAGGAATGTAATAATCGCCCTGCAACTCATACCAAAGACCGTTTTGTTCGTTATAAATGTACTTTTCCATTATGTAATCCTCCAAAATAATATATTCGCACATACATCACAGTTTCCCGATTGCCACACCTTGTTATATCGTGTTATCAGTTTTTCTTGCCCTTGCTTTTGCCCTTATAATCTTTCGGAGCAAGGGTAAAATCGTGTGAAATCGTATAAAGGGATAAGGTGAGCATTTTGCGAAAAATCCTTTATTTTCAACGGTTTTGGAGGACTTTATTAAATCCCTATAAGGTGGTATAATCACCTATGAAATTTCATATTTCAAATTCAAATTTTAATTGAGATTGAGGCAAAATTAAAACATAAATAAAAAGAGGCACAATGAC
>CAYFTR010000061.1:0-2334 GCA_964346185.1 uncultured Lachnospiraceae bacterium
ATAGTAAAAGCCCCCGTTTTTTTTAAGACTATTAGTTCTATAAACAAAGTCCGAAATGTATTGAAAACGCCATCCATTCATCCGCTGCCAAATATTATCATAAACAGACTCATACTCTGGAAGTGACTGAGTTAAAGTAATCGGGTCTGAGTCTTCATTAATTATCATGCTTCGGCAATGATATACATCCAAATCCGGAAACTTACTAATCAACTTATCAAACTCTTCTAAATAGGTAGGTGCCATCAAATCATCATCCCCCATCAAGACAAAAAAAGCCCCTAAGGCATAAGATAAACATTTATTCCAGTTATCAACCACATGTTCAGCCCCAAAATTCTTCTCGTTCACGTAATATCGAATTCTACTATCAGAATAGCTCTTTACTATATCATCTATATTTTCAGGCGAAGCATCATTTACAATTATCAACTCAAAATCACTAAAGGTTTGTGTTAGAATACTGTCAATGCACTCTTTAAGAAAGCGCGCTTTAAAGGCCGGAATACCGATTGAAAACTTCATATTTTTGAAAATAACATTTATTTAAAGACAACTTATTCCTAGCTATGGAATAGCAAACTCTCTGCTATTGTTAAGTTCATTCTTTGACAAGACAATTGTCTTAATTATCATGCCCAAAAACAACATTGTTAGAGGCCAAGAACGCAAAGCTCCTGTTCCAACAGCAAATAAGAAAAACAGAGAAACAATGGATAGACCTAAACTAGCAAGAACTTTATTGTTTTTCAAATTGCGACTAAAATATCTTATAAGCCCAAACAGCAAAACTAAATGATATAATAAACCAATAATTCCTTGTTCTATCAAAAGCACAAAAACAACACTTTCAAAACCATACATATCAGAGTCTAAAAGAGCGCTATTCCGTTCGCCCCATCCCAACTCTTTATTTATATACTCATATCCATTACCAATTATTGGGCTCTGCATAAAATACCCATAAGCACCAGCCAATTGAACCAAACGCATATCAATACTGCTTCCACCTGTTTCTTCACCACCTGTAACAAAAACATCCATGGTGTTATCCATTGTTTTCTGAAAAGCCGGGATGGTAGCATAAGCTGCAAAACCAATAATTAGAACAGAAAAAGCAATGGCGATTTTCTTAGTAAGACGGGTTGAAAACAAGATTAAAACACCAAATGCAAACAATGCCGCAAAGAGGACTATTCTGGAAAAGCATAATACTGTTCCAACTAAGCCAAACATAAAAGCTACTTTCAACAATCTGCCATGCTTTAAATTCTCAATATTATATCTGGCAAAAAAGAATAATGCGAGCAAAGAGGACGCATATCCATAATTGAAAGTATGATCAAAAGTGGAAACTGCTCTGAAACGTGATTGCAAAGTATTTAAAATATTTAATTTACTTTGTAAGTGTGCATCGCTACCTGCCACTTCTGTGAAAAAAGTCTCGATCGCCCATTTAAAATATGGGTTAACCCCAGACACGTAATTAAATAAACCATATATGCTAATAATAATTAAAACTGCAAAAATAGGTTTTGACATATTTGCAAGATCGCCCTTCTCCCTTATAAAGAAATAACCTAAAAATAAAAGTAAATACTTTTCAGTTATTTCTCGAAATGGAATGTAAAACTTATTAAAAATCGACAACCGACTATCAAGTAACGCAATAACCAAAGTTCCCAGCATTGCTATTATCAGTACTTTCTTTAAAGGGAAGGAAGAAAATTCCCTATTAAAGCGCCCGCTCTGGAAAAGAGCGGCAAACAATAAAGAAAAAATAAGCCATCGCCAAATACCAAATTGGGGTTCATAGATAACAATAATACTTGCATTTAGCAATAGCATTCCATTTATCACCCATAATAAGCTCACATACTTTTTTCTGTTAACAAATATAATTAGGGCTAAAAAAAGTGCCGTTACGAAGACTAATGCCTGTATCATTTTACCCTTCTGTTATTCCTAAAAACAACACTTAGACCCTTAATATCCAAAACCCTAAAAAAACCAAGTAAGAGTAAATAAGCCCCCACCCAAATAACTGTTTTTAGTAATAATTGAAAAATTATCAAATCAGCTTCAATTCCCATGAACTGAACAATCAGAAAAACGATAAAACCTAATGAAGTTGGAATTATAAACGCCTTAAATACCTTAAATGACTTTAAGCCTAAGACCTTGTTATTAAAATACAAATAATAAAACGACACCTGAATAATTATATAAACCAAATAGCCGATAACAGCCGAACCAACCCCGTATTTATTAGTCAGTAATGCATTAATAACTATCGACACAACACAGGAAATAGCTGAACTGTAAACCAACATC
>CAYFTR010000062.1:0-2314 GCA_964346185.1 uncultured Lachnospiraceae bacterium
ATATGATACTCGATGTAGACAGATCTGTTATCACTATAAAAGCCTTTAACACTTTCTTGAAGCGGTGAGGTGCTGGAAAAAGCTTTTTCTTCATAAACTTTATCTTTCGCTTTATTAAGTAGGCCTACCTGTTTTTCTATAACATGTTTATCTAGTGAACGATAGACGATAATATCATCTTTGAGTTCTTGCTTTTCTATAAACCCTCTCATATGTTTTATTAGGTTAAATGTTTTATCTTTGGCTTGTTGTGGGATATTTAAATCATGCTGAAAGCCTTTTTTGTCCCTCAAGGCAGTATTGGTATTCTTGTACCAGCTTTTCGTATATTCTTCAAAAGCCCTTATAATCTCTTCTGAATTCGTCGCCCATAAGGCTCTCGTCTCATTTGCAAAATATTGATTGACCTGTTCGCCTTCGTGAAATCTTTTGTAATTTTTCTTTTCAGACAGTTTCTTCCTTTTTTCTATTTTATCATCTTTTTCAGGATCTAGCCACTTTTTGGTATGAACATTTTGACGTCTTCCGTCTCCCGGGTCATATTCTACGGTACAACGGCAGTACCTGTGCCTGCGGTAAACATTCTTCGGTACATTCGGATAGGCGTAAGTGCCGACAACCTCTTTGCACCAAGGGCAACAATTTCCGAACTCTTTTCGGATTACTTTGGGCTTTAAACCGACTTTGTATTGAAATTGTGCATTGGCTTTAACGGTATCGTCTATAACGCTTTGGGTGAAGTTTTTAACCGGTTCGTCTAAAATCCATTGAATGTCGTTAAAATGCTCTTCGTTTGATAGTCGTTCAATGATACCGTCTATTCTATCTTGCTTCACCGGTGGCCTTTGTACCTGCAAACCGATGTTTGCTTGTTTGTTAAGCCTTTTTTGAGTCTCTACGGCATAGGCGCTGACCAAAGCATGGTTTTGTTTGAGCGTCGGTTCAATGATCCGCTGGGCAATATTGTAGTACATTCTACCGTCGGGCAGCACCTCTTCGGACAAATTGTCCCGATACACCTTGGCCAACATCTCTCCAACTTCTATGGAATAAGCGTTGGCTTCCTCGTAGGTTGCGGATCCTTGCTCCAGTCGTTTGTTTAACTGCTGTATCCTCTTGTTGGCATCGTATTCCTTTTTAAAAGCTTCCTGTAAGGTTATAAGCAATTCCGGAGCAATGTCTTTTTGAGTGCTCATTCTTTTGCCCCTTTAATGCCCGTTAAATCCCGAATGGTCTCTGCGTCCATATAATCCGGCACCGCTTGGTTAATTTTAATCAGGCCGTCACCGACAAGAGACAAGGTACTGGCATCGGCTTCGAATACCGGTTCCCACTTAGCCACTGTATTGTATAGTTGGTAACGCAAATAGGGGTAATCATCTCTGAGGCAGGCACCCAAATAGCCGATATTTAAAAAACCGCTGGAAAAACTCCGCTGAGCTTTTCTGGCCATCACCCGTAACGTTTCATGACTGGCTTTAATCGCCTCTGCACTACTAGGGTTATCCGACACAAAACCCAAATCATCTAAAGTCAGTCCCGTTTCGCCGGCAAACCCGGCCGCTGCCGTTCTCAGCTGCTCCGTAAACGGGCTCATGCTTGATGTTGTAAACTGCCCGATGGTCGGCTTATCGCCCTCGCTATCTTTATCGATTCGTAGCATCGACGCCACCGTTGCCTGCCAATTGTCCCAGGCCTCGGCATCGCTTTCCATCCCCAGAATGTATTTTTGTGGAAAAGAGTAAAACTCTGCCGTAATATCCGCTCTTTCCAGGGTGCGTTTTGCATACTTTTGATAATACATTGCTGCCCTGGTTATTCTGGATCTGCCGAAAGGTCGCACCGCATCGGGTCGGTGAATGAGCGGCACCAACAACGGGTGTTCAACGGCATGTTTCAATATTTTGGTTCGCTTGCCCTCTTTAATAATATGTGTTTCTTTCGTTAAAAAATTAGCTTCCAGTTAGTCGATATAATCGATTGCTGTTCACACCTTTTAAGTGTGAGCATACCAATACCGCCTTGCACTTTGAAGCGTATCACCCCCCGCGGGTGCGGGAAAAACCTCCTTCAGCTGCTCCGTGTTAAACGTATAGGAGGATCACCCCCGCGGGTGCGGGAAAAACCTTTTCTCTAGTGCCCCCATCAACTGTAGTCAGGGATCACCCCCGCGGGTGCGGGAAAAACCTCTAGCTCTTAGAGACAAATCGTAATTCCCCGGGATCACCCCCGCGGGTGCGGGAAAAACAGCGGATCTTGGCAAGGTTAAAATAATATGTTAGGATCACCCCCGCGGGTGCGGGAAAAACTAAGA
>CAYFTR010000063.1:0-2307 GCA_964346185.1 uncultured Lachnospiraceae bacterium
CTGGCTCCATGGTCTCAAACGATGTGCGCTACCAAACTGCGCCACACCTCGAGTTTTCTGAATTGTGACTTTCCTATTCTAACATGCTCTTAACCTTCTGTCAAACAAAAACATAAAATTAATTGTGAAAAAAACTTTTATCAATGACTGGCTGTTTAGGTGTCGGAATGTTTTTCTCCGTGACGTAATAAAAGCCCGTCAAGGGGTTCAACCAACTTTGCCATAACGGTTTGTATCGGGTACACTAAAATAATCATCGGTATGAGAACAATCAATAGTTTCCAATCTGCAGGTAGCCAAGGTGTTATTTGAAAGAACTTCGGAAAAGTCGAAATGCCGATTATAAAGCATAAGCTCATGACGACCAGTAAAACCTTTCGCATGGTATTTAGCGGTTTAGATACATTATAAAGAACGCCTAAACCGGCAGTTCCGGTGATAACGGTGGCAATTGTTGATGATTAAAATCAACCAATTTACCGATGAGTATCAGAATAAAAATACTGAGTACGATGCTTAAAGCACCGGGTAATGCTTTAAGCAGAACCCTTGTTAAAAATTTTCCCTTTACAATATCGTGGTTTTTTTCCAAGGCAAGAAAAAAAGAGGGTATACCGATAGATACTGCAGAAATCAAAGTAAGTTGAATCGGAACAAAGGGATAAACGGCACCGGCAAATATTACCAACTAAGTTAATACAAAAGAGTAAATTGTTTTAACCAGATACAAAGAAGAAGTTCTCGTAATATTGTTGATAACACGGCGTCCTTCGGCTAAAACTTTCATCATGTTGGAAAAGTCGGAATCCAATAAAACCAGTTGGGATACTTCCTTGACCACATCGCTGCCATCGGCCATGGCGATACTGCAATCCGCTTCTTTCAGTGCTAAAATATCGTTCACACCGTCTCCCGTCATGGCAACGATGTGTCCTTGTTGTTTCAAAGCATTGACCAATTCTCTTTTTTGATGCGGGGTCACACGCCCGAAAACCGTATAGTTTTTTGCAGCATTGTAGATATCCGTTTCACTACGAAGGGTGGTTGCATCGATTGTGCGATCGGAATGATCCAGTCCGACTTTTTCGGCAATTTTACTGACGGTGATATGATTATCTCCCGATATGACTTTCAACTGTACACCTTGCTCTGTAAAATATTGCAAAGTCTCTTGAGCGTTTGCTCGTATTTTATCGGTAATTAGAAAGAAAGCCAAACACTTGGTACGACTGGGCAAAACGGCTTCTTCCGTTAAAGTTTCGTTGCCGGTCGTCAAGGCTAAAATGCGATAACCTTCTTTCGATTTTTCATCTAAAAAATGGCGATGAGATAAATAGTCGTTACCTAAAATAAATTCCGGTGCCCCTAAGACGTAGGTGCTACCGTCTGAAAAGGTTACACCGCTCCACTTTCTTTCCGACGAAAAAGGGATGATTTGTGTTATGTCTTTTAAGGAAATACCACTTTTCCCGAAATATTCTCTTAAAGCTGCCATGGTGGTGTTTTGATCCGGAATAGCTGCAACAATTTGTGCCATGAGTTCAGGGATGGCCATGTTCTCATTGATAACGACGGTATCGTTTAAAACCATGTTCCCTTCGGTGATAGTTCCGGTTTTGTCCAAGCACAGCACGTCGACATGAGCTAGGGTCTCGATAGAATACAATTCCTGAACCAAAGTATTGTGTCGGCTCAGTCGAATAATACCGAGGGAAAGGGCAACCGTTGTCAATAAAACCAAGCCTTCCGGAATCATCCCGATAAGAGCTGCAACCGTTGTAATAATACTGTTTTGTACAGTATAACCGATAGTTATAACTTGACGAAAATACAGGGCGAGCCCTAAAGGTACAATGCATATACCGATAATACGTATAATATAACGAATGCTTTTAAGAATTTCCGATTTTGGCTTTTTGATATACTTGGCTTCGTGGGCAATTTTTGTGGCGTAGTTATCGTCTCCAACGCGTGTTACCTGTCCCAATACTTCACCCGATATAATAAAAGAGCCGGACAGCAATTCATCGTTTGTTTGTTTTAAAATTGTGTCGGATTCTCCGGTTAAAAGAGATTCGTCAACTTCCGCTTTACCTTTAAGCACCCTGCAATCCGAAGGAATTTGGTCGCCGGCTCTTAAAACTAAAATATCATCGATGACAATATTCTCCAGAGAGATCTCTTTTTCTTGTCCCTCTCGCAGTGCTTTGACCTTGGGTAAAGAGATCAGCGTCAGTTGGTCGATGGTTTGTTTTGCCCGTACTTCCTGATAAATTCCTACCAAAATATTGATAAGAATAATATTAA
>CAYFTR010000064.1:0-2169 GCA_964346185.1 uncultured Lachnospiraceae bacterium
ATCTCTATGTCTAAATCTAAACACTATAGCTCACTATTTCTCTAAATTTATCGTCGTTACACCAACTATCTTTAAATTGTAACAATGACAATAAGCACAGTAATTATAGATTTATGCATTACGATAAAAAGTTTGAATATTTTAGTTAATGTAGTATGCTAAAGTTTTTTAGTCATTCGTTTTCATAGCCTTATTTTCTAAAACATTCTTACTCTTTCTATGTTTTTTCAAACTCCACAATATAAGGCTCAAATAATTTCCATTTACCAATCTGATCGGGTATCTGAGTTATATCGGGATCAGCTCCCGGGTTACCTTCAATTAAAACAACTGTTCCATCTTCTTTAATCGTCACATCCCAGCCAATATAACGTACATCCGGATGAATTTCTGCAGCTTCTTTTACTATTTTTATAATTATTTCCCATTTAGGTATAGAAAAACCAACAATTTGTTTACCGGAATCAGGATGTAAAATGTAACGATTCCACTCACGGTCTACACCTACTGTGTAGACAATACCCGTTTGCACATCAATCAAAGCAGCAATACCGTTATGATGAAAATTATCTGCAAATTTTCCTGTCCTGCCTAAACGTAAAACTGCAGCCATTACTTTTGTACCTTCATTTTTTGTTTTGAGTGTTACTACTCGCATTGAATTAACAGAACTTGCATTAAAAGCAGCCAGTTCTGTATGTTGGGTTAACGTGTCTTCCAATAGTAGTTCATCTGCTCTAATTTGAGAAACAAGCTGTTCATCGATTTTAATTTCTTTAGCTTTGAAAATTTTAATACCTTTACCAAACATGCCATCAGGTTTCTTACCAAAAACTTGTTCATGATTTTGTAAAAATTCAATAATTTCTTCATTTGTCGCTTTGCTTGTGTCCAACCAATCTCTACCTAAAAATTCAGAAAAATCTTCATTAAATAAAGGTTTTTGATCAAAGCGAATCTTCATCTCTTGATTATTACAAGCATGAATTGTTCTCACCAATTCGCCATGTGTCATAAAATTACGCCGTTCGACTTTTTTCTTATAAAAAAAACCATATTGAATATAGTCTATTAGTTCTATATTATGAAAAATTTTTTCAGTTATAAAATCAAACGCTATTTTAAATTTTAAAAAAATAGATGCATTGGGTTTAATATTTTCTTCGATATCTTTAAACAAACGCTTAAATTTTTGCCTAAAAGTTTCATTATGCATATTATTTTTTCCCGGCATCTTTTAAGATTTTTTCAATCTGAACTTCACCTAGTTTTTGAGGTGTGCGTCCTTCGGAACGGAGATCTCTGCCCAAAGTAGCACTAGCAATTTCAATAAGAGCTGTTGCAACTGGGGTAGAAATATCAAGTGAGTTTCCTAAAGCTTCCAGCATTACCAGACCTTGTGGTACATCTTCATTAATATAACGAGAATCCACAGTAGTTGGTCCTTTTGCACGAGTCGGCATCATAGCATAATTAAAAAAACTTTGCTTTGCATCCAGTGTTTCATCTAAAGTATTTCTAAATTTAGCCATCTCAACATAAGAAATACGAGGAAAACCAAGCGAGCCAATAATATCCATCTTTTCTGAATCCAAAGCTTCTAAAATTTTCCATACTGAAGGGGTAAAAACTTCATGATACATCACATAATCTCCACCTGTTGCTTCAATACGAGGAATGCTCATAATCGCACCAACAGTATGTACAATCAAATTCGGATTATGTAACGCTGCCTCAATGACACAATTGTAATAAGAAAGAGGGAATCCTAACTGATCAAGTAAATTCTTTGCATACTCTTTTTTACTTATAGGATAAATTCCAATAGGATTCCTTACATTACGAAAACCTACTTTTATTCTACCTGGCTCTAAGATACGACAATCAATAAAAGAACTTGTTGCTTCGGCAACAATTAAATCTTTGTCACCCATATGTTTTAATACATAAGCCGTAGATAGATAACCGGGATTAATTAAAAGAATCTGTTTTTCGTTTAAATAAGGAATCATTCTCTTAATAACAGATTCATGATACTGACTTTGGACATAAAGAATGATAATCTGCGCCTCTTTTATCTTTGAAATATCTCGGGTCACTAAATCTAACTGTCCGACTTTTTCTTCGCCAAAGTCATCTAAGATCATGGTCCCGTTATTTTGTAATAAA
>CAYFTR010000065.1:0-2045 GCA_964346185.1 uncultured Lachnospiraceae bacterium
GAATATCCGAAATTACTTCTTTACTTTCCGAGCGTAACGTGTCGGACAGAGTTAAATAACCCGCCGCTTTGTTATCGACCGCTATGTAAATAACCGAGTCGCCGTTCTTTAGAGCTTCTTGAGACGCTTGGAATGTTTTTTGCGGAAGTTCGATGTTATTTTCCTTAAGCCAGTTAAGGTTACCGACCATAACGGCTGTGCCCGATACATCGGTTGTAATTCCTAAACCGGGTTGCATTTTAAAGTTGGTCGCTTCGGGCAGGTTCCCGTAATGCTTTGTAAAAGAAGTAACAATTGTTAAACGACTTGATAATATTCATTTTTGATTCCCCCTTTCTTTCAGTTTGTTTTAGTATAGAGGAGAATTTCTTTTTATACCCTACAGTATTCGTACAAGTTTTAAAGGGTTCATCCCCACGAATGCAAATTTATAAATCACTATCTTAACAAAAAACCTCCACCAAAACGATGGAAGGTTTTCTACTATTTCTTACTTTATTGACTTTTGGCCAATAAGCATCGCTTGTAAAACTCGCTCAATTCAACCATTTTCTTTCAAACCTACTTTTTAATTTTTAGTTTCAAAATGGAATCACTCAAGAGTTTTTTGCCCCCACAAAGCACTGCAACGGTTGTATTTTTAATGACTTATTTACAGTAACATATTTGTTGCCGTTATTTCCGCACCCTTACTTATAGAGCTTTGTAACAGCCCCTTTTGTGACTGATTGCTTATTTTTACTTTCTTTTATTCACTGTTTTTGGATGAATAGTATCGTTTTAGTATCAGGGATTAATTTCCATAGTCTCTTTTCATCTATAAGATAAAAACTCATTTAGCATTAATCTCCACAATCCTTCTGGAAGCTTTTGCTGTATAAGTAGAATCCCAGTCATTCTCAAAATCATTTGTGTTAGCATATTTTTCTATTAAATTATAACCTTGATCAACATAAATATTTTCAGAGAACCAGATATCCTTTTCTAATGAAATTTCTAAACCATCATCCATATCAAAAATAATACCTCTTGTAAGCCAAACATCATAGTTTTTATTATCTTTATAAAACAATTCTTGATAGTCTAATTCCTTTAATTGTTCCATTTATCGGTATATCAATTATTTCTTCATCTTGAATTTCCGATTGAATAGATTCTTCATTTGTCAAAATAACTTTAAATATTGCAACATCTTCCAGCTTTCCGAAGTAATCAAAACCTTCAACCTTGTTAGCTAAAGAATATGTCCCTATCTCTATAATAATCCCTACAACTCCATAGATAGCCTAGAAAATTCAAACGGATTGCATTTTATTTTAAGTAATTTCTTTCCTAGAGATTCTTTTAACTTTAATATCATTTCGCTTGTAAAGCGTACATCGTATTTTTTCATTTGCCCTCTCCGGAATATTCGTCAGGCTCACTTCCTAATAAGAAATTCTATATAAGCTATACGCATACCAAAATATCGTTCAAGTCCCTATGAACTTCCCCAATTTTTCCAGCCTTCATTTAAACTTGAAAATATTATATATCAACTATTAATTAACACTAAATACTTCTAAGTTGTGTATTTGTATACTGTTTCCCTTCTTGATCTTGCCACTCTACTATGATTTCAAACTTTGGTTGTGAATTGATGTAAATTCTTACATTTTCTTCAAAGCAATTTCCTGGTTCTAAGTATTCATATGGGAATTTATTATCCATTAAATGGACTCCAAACTCTTTAGGAATACTCGCCTTTATGTTATAAGCTGTTATATTGCCTGAGTTCCAAAATTCTGCTCGATATTCCCCTTTACTGCTCTTAATAACTCTTGCCTCAATCTTTGCTTCCATTGGTATATTTTGAATTTGTTTAATTTTTTCTGCTTCGTGCTCCTTAATATATAACTCCAGTTCTTTAATTCTGTTATCCATATTTCTAGATTTGTTCGCGCTATATAAAGCCAAAACTGAGAATCCAAAAGAGACAATTGGAATAACATAAGTTATTAATATATAAAGGAATTGTCGGATGTATTGCACTAATTCTGTCATAA
>CAYFTR010000066.1:0-1985 GCA_964346185.1 uncultured Lachnospiraceae bacterium
TGCCTCTCAGTTCTCTAAGAGATAATAAAAAGCAACCAAAAAACCTGTATCTATGCGGTGTTTCGCATGGATGCAGTTTTTTTATGTCTTTAAAGATTCGTCTTTAGCTTCTTAAAATCTTTTCCATCGGTTTACCCTTTGCCAATTCGTCGATCAGCTTGTCCAACCAACGAATTTTCTGCATAAGCGGATCTTCGATTTGTTCTACACGAATGCCGCAGATCACTCCTGTGATTTTATTTGTATTTGGATTAAATTGTGGAACTTGGGCAAAAAATGTCTCGAAAGATACCTCTTTTTTGACTTGCGCCTGAAGTTGGCTATCGTTGTAGCCCGTCAGCCAGCAAATAACCTGGTTAACTTCTTCTTTAGTGCGTCCTTTTTTCGTTGCTTTCTGGATATACATGGGATATATTTTAGAAAATGCCATTTTGTATATGTGTTCGTTTTTCATTGTGCTTTCATCCTTCTGATTTTAAGGTTTGCTTATATTTTAGCTTCTCTCGACTATCATAATGTTTACCGAGTCGCCGGGTTGCTTGCCGATTTTTAAACGGATATTTTTGCGAATCCCAATGATGTAGCAAATAGAACCGTCTGGCTTTTTTATGCCCATGTTGACAATACTGCCATCGTACGGCTCGCCGTCGAATGTGGCGTGAACTTTTACCCGGCCTTTGCCAAACTCGGCGCGAATATCATATGGAAAAGCAACATACGCACCGCCATTATCGGCAGGATGGATAATGGCACTGTATTCATAGATTTTTTCGTTCATTTCGCATTGTACCTCATCCCCACATAAGCATTTCCACTCTGCAGTTCATTGAGCATCAGGTTTAGGCGTTTTTGACGGGTTTCTTCGCGCTTGGCGCCAGCAATCCACCCGATATAGTCATTGCGTTGATAAGGGGGACGAGCACGATAACGTTCCCACAGCTGGCTTTTATCTAGCGCTAGGATAACATAATCAGGTATGTCATGAATTTTTCGCTTTTGCCTGCTTGTATTTTTATCTAAGTTATTTTTGTTGCTGTCTTCGACGTAAGCAACCCGCCACCGTGTGATGTCGGCGATTAAATCATAGTCAATCGGTTTTTTAAACGGAAATTGAATTGCTCCTTTGGTTCTGTGATAATCTGTAAGGCGATCCTCAAAGGGGACAAGGGACAAATCGCCGGGGTAGATGCCTACATGTTTCTTGAACGCTGCGAAATGGATTAGGTTCTCCTCTTGCCAAAATGTCGGCATTTGCCATGAAATTTTTTCTGCAGATTTAGGTGCGGCCGCGCGAATTACCTCGCGAATTTTGTGCAAAATCGGTCGAATACCTTCGGATTGTTGTGCTATATATTGATCAATGGTTTCAATTTTGTCGCAATAGTGGCCTGGGTTGGTATTTTTAAATTTCCGGCTATATTTTGGGCATTTCCACATTATGGTCTCTCCTTTTGGTTTTGCTTATACGCTAGAACTTTGAATAATTATTGTTTCAAATATACTTTTTTGCGATTTTATTATCAATGATTTGTATCAGGTTACGTTTCTTATATAACCTTTTTAGGATTTTTTTATCAGGATACAAATATGTTTGTGCTGAGGCGATTAACAAAGCGCAGATGAGTAAGAGACTTTATGATTAGACAAGAGCAGGAGGATTTATTGATCTAAAACGATAATTTTAGGATTAGATACCACGACATCAACATGGTACGGATTGTAGTTGCCAATTCCGAAATGGCAGGTTCCGTTCATGCTTTCATCAACGCCGATGATGCCGGTAGCGGTGAGGTCGGATAACCCATGGCCTAATTCTACCAGCATTTGAAGATTTTTATCCAGTTTATCCAGGCCAGCTTTTAAGCGCGTGGCAATATCGCCCCCTACGATATCTACGATGAAGCCATTTCTAACAGTTAGCATGACTTCGCGGTCTACTATTCCGAGGGGATCGATCAAATCAGCGCCGAATCTGAGTTCACCTA
>CAYFTR010000067.1:0-1955 GCA_964346185.1 uncultured Lachnospiraceae bacterium
TCACAAGCTTCTTTTAATCCTTGTCGCATGGAGAATTTTGGATCGTAGTTTAATACATTTGGTTTTATTTAGATTTAAAAGTAATTCAAAGCCTATATATCCTTCTAGTTAATATTTTAAATCAAACTTTATATTTTATCTGGTTGTTTTGACTTAAGTCTTTTTAATTCACATTGATATTCTTTTGCAAATTTTGATCTTGCTTTTTCAAACTTAGTATTTGAACTGTTTGAAGGGAAACTACTTGCAACAATTCTTGCATATATTTTTTTTACAGAATTACATCTAAAAATACTATTTTTAATTGTAGTTTCTAATTGTAGAATTGCATGGGAGACATCTGTTCCTTTTAGTTCTACAAAAACCTCAAGCCAATGACCATTATCTTTATCTTTTTTTACATTAAGCAAGACTAATTTATCACACTTGTTCCCTTCTTTTATAATATATCCATCTACAGAAAATACTGCTGATGAGAGTTGTCGTTCTAAGTGTAAAATATAAGTCTTGCCTTTTTCAGAAACGGAAATATTACTTCTTTCTTTTAATGATTGTTCTGCAATAAATCCGGAAGCCGTTAGAGATTCGTATATATTACTCATATTCAAATATTATAAATAATATCGTTTAAAGAAGTAATAGATTCTTCAACCCAATCTGATACTGAATCTAACTCTAATCCACTTATCATATCTGGATCTTTTTCTAAAATACAATTTACTTTACCATTTTCAATATGATATGCCTTTATATCATATTTCTGCATTATATACTTTTTATCAATTTTTTCAATCGTTTTATCTTTATTAAGTGTAAAAGATTGTTTTGCTCTCATCAATACATTTAATACAGAGAGTATATATGGACTATGAGTAGTCATAACTATAAAGTTCTTTCTTTTAGATATATTATTAGCTTTGATTAAAGCTTCAACAATATTAAGTAGTAATTGTTTTTGTGATTCTGGATAAAGATTTTGCTCTGGTTCTTCAATAAATAATTTTACATTTTGATAATTCAATAACTTCTCTTGAAAATTTTTAAAATTACTTTGTTCTAATTCGTCAACTTTTATCTTATTGGATTGTAAAAAAGAACGTATAATATTATGTATTGACTGTTTAGAAAAATCAACTGGCTTATTTATCAATGATGTAAAGTAATTTATCATTGCTTCTATTGGTAATGCAGATTGAACTCCACTTGAAGCGAAGAAAGTAGAAAATTCCTTTTTAGAATCTATTAATCGGAGATAATCAGTTTCTTTTTTAGAATCATAATAATACTCCATATTATCTGCTACACTTATTTTTAGTGGTTTGTTTGTATATGATTGTCTTGCTTCATCCCATTCAAACATAAAATTAAATAATATATCTAGTTCTGTTGAACGATATACTTTATCTACATTTTTTATCGCTGATATTAAATTTCGCTCTGAAGGTATAAACGATATTTTTGTGTTAAGTCTATTTTTTTCGAAATCATTTTTCCTTTCAATTTTAGCATTTGATTTTTTACCATTCATTTTTATTGAAATACAATCTCCTTCATATTCAATAAAGCAGTCTTTTTCAAAGAAAGAATCATCTAATCTATGAAACCTTTTTAATTCTTTATAAAAGGAAAAATAATGGGTGTATTGATATAATGGATTCTCATCCCCCAACATTATTTGTTTTTCAATCCAACTACAAAAACAAAGTATTTTCATTAATGTACTTTTTCCAGAACTTTGTTTGCCAGTAAATAATGTAAGTGAACCTAATTCCACCTTACCAGTATCGATTAATGGTCCTATATTTTTAATGTGTATAGTTGGCATAATACATTTTTTTTTGCAAAGATACGTCTTTAGTTTTAAATTTGAAGTTGGGAAGGAAGAGTTTTTATTTTCAAATTGAGAAGTTTAATTATCCAGATAATGATTTTTATCTCAAATTCTCCCAATACCA
>CAYFTR010000068.1:0-1838 GCA_964346185.1 uncultured Lachnospiraceae bacterium
TAACAGCGTTTAACATGAAGTTACAAGTATAACAGACAGAAACGCTAAAACAGGCCATTTAAGAGGCTTAAAGGCTTGTAATATTGTGTGAATATAATCTAAAAAATGATATAATAATAATTGAGTATAGATCACGATATTTTATGTATTTCATTGGTTAAAAAAGGCCGTTCTACTGTAAAAAGTGAATGGCTTTTTTTATATTATGGAAAGATAAAAAGATATTTTCTAATCATGACTTTAGATTTTCACACCATAAGGGAAAAAGGCGAAAACTGATAAGCTAATCTGCTGATCAATTGATGAGATATAAAGAAAGCGCCTAAACAAAAAATCTAAGCGCTTACTTTTTAATTTATTTAATTTTATTTCAACCCACGCATGAACCCATGCGATATATTTTTATGATACCACACAATCAGAATAATAAAATAATACTTGTCATGACATCTTAATCATTATGTTTACTAATATGACGCTCAAAGCTTGATATATGGCTATTTTATTTCTAAAAAATACTTTTTACTAAACCATCAAAAAACTAACATTTTCAGTTAATTCTAAAAACGACAAAAAAGCTTGAAACCCCTATCACATAAGCGTTACAGCAATTTTATCAATTTATAGTTATGCTTAATTAGTTAACATAATATAGTATTATGTTTACAATGCTAGAAGTATCTGTTAATATAGTAATAGATAGCATTAGCGCAATTATTTTAACATAAAATACTTTTGAAGAAATGGAGAAAAAAACAATGATTATCAACAAAGACAAATTCAAAAATGAACATCAATTTGATATAGCTAAAGAGGAATTGGACAAAGCATTTATAAAAAAGTATGGCAAAGATGATGAACTTCTAAATGATATAAGAGCATATGAAGAATTCATTGATCAAATTCTTTATGAATCAGACGCAAGCGCCTTTATTGGTACAGATGAAGAAATAAAAAAGATATGGTCAAATCCTAACATATTTGAATAAGGAGGAAATACCATGAACCAGCAACTAACAGAATACAAGAACCATCTAATTGATGATGAACTATCCAATGCCACCATAAATAAATATATGGCAGACGTAAAACAATTAATCAAATACGCAGATGATAGAGAAATCAATAAAGATCTAACTATAGAATACAAAGACTACTTAAAGAATGATCTAAATCAAAAATCTAGTACGATCAACTCAAAGATTATCAGTATAAACAAATATCTTAAATTTATTGGCAATGAAGAGGCCACTCTTAAGAATGTAAGGGTACAGGCAAGGGAATTAGACAACGTACTAACCCAAAATGACTATGATCGTATTTTAAGACAGGCTAAAGACAAAGGCACAGACAGAGATATCATTATGCTAGAAACTTTATTAAGAACAGGCTTAAGGGTATCAGAATTACAATTCTTTACAGTGGAGGCCTTAAAGCAAGGCTATATATTGGTACACAATAAAGGCAAAGAGCGCAGAGTACCTATATCAAAGACGTTAGACAAGCAAGCAAGGCAGTATCTTATGGATAATCCCGCTGGAACTGGATCAATCATAACCAACCAGCGAGGCGAGCCCTTGAGCCGTAATTACATATTCAAGCGTATCAAATGGCTTGCAGGTCAAGCAAGAATCAAAAAGGCTAAAGCATACCCACATAGCATAAGACACTTATTTGCTAAGAATTGGCTTGATCGCAATGGTGATAGAGTTACTCAATTAGCTGATATTTTAGGACATGATAGCTTAAACACTACTAGAATTTATACAAAGCAAACCATTGATGAAGCCCGCAATACAATGGAATAATTATAAAATGTAACACAATTGTAATAATTG
>CAYFTR010000069.1:0-1787 GCA_964346185.1 uncultured Lachnospiraceae bacterium
TATTATTATCGCTACTTTGTATGTTTTCTCCCCCTAAAGGTTTCATTGTGGGGAACTAAATTCACTTACTATGTTATCTATCCATATCTCTCTATAAGCGTATATTTCAAGCTTTGGTCTATTGATGTTTTTGTATATCTGCCTATAAATAACTATAACTATAGGTTAAACGGTCGTAAGTTGGTCGTAAGTTAGTCGTAAGCATTTTTAAGATTTATTACTAAATGCTCTCTCAAATTCTACCATCTGCTCTAACTTAAAATCTTCTGTTGCGTCTGTGTAAATATCCATTGTTGTCGTGATGTCAGCATGTCCTAAAATTGATTGCATAGCTTTTGTATTTACATTTTTCTCATTCATTCTAGTGGAGAATGTATGCCTGAGAATATGATTGCTGAGATGTGGAACTAAAATGACTTCCTCCTTTAAGTTCTTATTTTCATCAATAATTTTCAAGTTACAATCTCTAACAATTCTTCTTAAAGCTTTGTTTAATGTACCATTATTATGAACATTGCCAAATCTATTAAGAAAAACAAAGTTTTTATAGCCATCAATAGAATCTTGACACTCAATTTCGAATGCTTTTTGCAACTGTTTCTCCATAATGAGTGCCTCTTGAACTTTTTTTACCATAGGAATACTTCTTTTTCCTGCTGACGTTTTAGGCGTATTGATAGCATATTTATTGCCTTTACCTTTTCCCTTGCTGTAATAGACTAATGTATGCTCAACACTTATTAACCCCGTTTCAAAATCGATGTTTTCCCATTGAAGACCTGTAACCTCCCCCACTCTCATACCTGTCCAAAGCATAACAGTAAATATTGGATACCATCTTTTGTACTCGTTACTAAAACTTAGAAAATCTTCAAAAATGGATTGCTCTTCTGAAGTCATAGCTTTCTTCTTAGGTGTTCCGTGTCGATAGGCTGATTTTAATTCCTTAAGAGCATTATCAGATGGATTATATCTAATATAGTCATCATCTACTGCTAAATCTAACACCTGATGTAAAACAGTATGAATACTATCTATTGTCGAAACCTTTAAACCTTGTTGTTCCTTTAATGTATTATAAAAGGCTCTAACATCTGAGCGTTTAAGTTCTGATAGCTTTATCAATCCAAAATTTGGTTTGACAAATTGATCGTACATATAAATATAGTTTCTAAAGGTATTATCCTTTAATCCACGTTTAATTTTTATCCAAAGATTGAACATATCATTGATAATTAAGTTTGAATTGTCCGTATCTAATCCATCAAGTGTATTTCGCAATATCTCTTTTTGTTTTCTCCTGAGTTCAGGCAACGTTTTGGCATAAATAGATTTTCTTCGTCCTATCTTGTCTCTCCACTTATACTCGTAAGTGCCATTCGACCTTTGATGTTCTCCCTCCCTTAACACTGTATTTTTATTGTCTTTTCGTCTCTCTATCATATAAAATCCCTTTCTGATACAGAGGCACGCTTATATATTATATCATTAAAAGCGTATCTCTAAATTTAAATTGAGTATATTTCATCTAAGTATGCTTCAAGCTTTTTACGATTAATTAGCCTTTTGCTTCCATTAAATAAAACAAAAGAGCAATTTTTCTCATCTGTTAATATTCTTAGTTTATCTTTACCTATATTGAAATATTCTCTTGCCTCTTCTAAAGTTAAAAAAGCTTTCTCAGCTACTCTAACTTTTTCAGTTTTAACTTCATTATTTGGGTTATTATTGAAATTACTTGTATCTTTGTGAGATAATAAAGACACAGCAATTTCGTATTTTTTATT
>CAYFTR010000070.1:0-1723 GCA_964346185.1 uncultured Lachnospiraceae bacterium
GATTCGTAATCAGCAGGTCAGCGGTTCGAGTCCGCTCATCAGCTCCACCGAAATCATACGGAAACTTTCTGTTTATGAGGGTTTCCGTTTTTTTATTGGCGATTGCTACTTTTTCGTTAGTTCGGTAAAATACGGTCAAATATAGGTCATTTTATCGTAGATTTATCATAAATTTCTATGTTCGACTTTAAAACTTTTTTTCATTTTGTATGCGTCCACAAATTGTCGTCATTCCTTGCAAATATATGCTTCAGTAAGCCTGCTTGCCACGGTTGCACCTTTCTGTCGCTTTCTTCATAACGGGCAACAGCTTCTTTGTAAAGGCTGTTATTGTAGGGCAAAATAACGGATCGAGTCGGGGTTTGACTGCCTATTCTTACGGTCATTTCCCCTCCAATCCTCCAAACAGTTTAAGGACGTGTTTAAGTCATGTTTTACACAAAAGGTACAATAGCCTTAATATCTTTTAAAAACTCTTTCGCTTTATTTAAAAAAGAATTGTCGGTCAAATATTCAATCCCTAAAGGCGTTATCATAATATCTTGAATGTCAAATATGACCCTATCTTTCCCCCAAGCTGCCGTTTTATTGACACCACATATTAAGCCTTGATTATTTAAGCTATCAATAATGTAATTCCAATAAATTTGATTAATATTAAGATACTGACTTTCTGCTTTTAATAAATCCGTATTGATTTTTTCTCCCGCTTTAAGCTGTACATACAAACAGGCTAATATTTGATATACAATTACATGATAATCATCTCTGGCCATTTCTTACCTCCTTTAATTTTAAGCATCAAAAAAGCACCTCTACCTGTTAATTGTTAGTGTGCTTAATTCCAAAGACTCATAATAGCCCTTGCCTCTTTTATTATGTTTATTAATTTTTTCATCCTTGAGTTATCTCTTAAATATTCTATTCCATCTCCAGTAATCTTTAACTTGGATAAGTCATATAAAATTATATCTCCCCCCCCCACGCTCTTTGAACCTTCAAGCCTTTAATGTAATTTTTATCTTCCAAATCCTCTAAAATGGATAAAAAATACTCTTCGCTGACCGGGAAATCATCTGTAAGTGGAAATAAATATGTTTCGTCTTTATATCCAGTTTTTAATTTCCTATACAGGTATGTCAGTATCTTAAATACAAGTACATCATAATCATCTCTTGCCATTTCTTACCTCTTTTAATTTTAAGCATCAAAAAAGCACTCCCTAATTACTTAGTTTGTGCTTTTATAAACCTGTATCATGTTTATCTTTCTGCTTTTTTCGTAGCATTTGCATTTTTTCTTCTGGTGTCATGGCTGAATATAGCATTTTGATTAGTTGACGACCGTCCCCATACATCTCATCTCTTCTATATTCTAAATAAAGAGACTGCTCAATGCTCGCCTTCAAATAGTCCTTTTTTAATAACTCTACTTCTTCTTCAGTATATTTTTCCGCAGGTTTATCTATTTCGTGTTCAAATTTAATTTTATATTTCTTGATTTGTATATCAGTCATCTATAACCTCCATAATTACAATATCCATATCGTTTTCTCTTTTAAAGCCCTTTACTTCAGCTTTCGTACCATCTTTTAACAAATACTCATATTCCACATCTTCAAACTCTCTTACTGCATTGATATAAGCTCCTCTACCCTTGCCCTTGGGTATATGATACTCGATGTAGACAGATCTGTTATCACTATAAAAGCCTTTAACACTTT
>CAYFTR010000071.1:0-931 GCA_964346185.1 uncultured Lachnospiraceae bacterium
GTTTTTCGGGTGCAAGCGGGTTCTACAAAATTACAAAAAAGCAACAACAATTACAACTTGACGAGACAAGTGAGTAAATGGCGAATCTTTGGGCGAATCTTTGTATGTAAAGGGACTGTCTGAAGATATGTATTCTTAGGAGTCACTTATGAATCATAAAAAAGAAAAACAATCGAATATCGACTGGACTGTAATACTCGTATCTTTAATATTTGTAGGGGCATGTTGTATCTTTCTTTTTACGATGCCCGAACAAAGTACATTGATTATTAATCAAATTAATGATTTTATTGCCGTTAATTTCGGATGGTGGTATATTTGGTTAACCTTAATATCCATTGCCTTGTGTGTTTACATGGGGTTAAGCAGCAAGTTTAAAAATATTAGGATGGGCGAAAATACAGAAAAAGAATATTCGGAGTTTTCGTGGGCGGCCATGATGTTTTGTGCATCCATGGCTGCGGGTTTTATTTACTGGGGGTGTATTGAATGGGCGTACCACTACAGTGCCCCACCTTTCGGATTGACACCCTTATCCCCTGAAGCCGGCGAATACGCTGCTACCCTGCCTCTGCTGCATTGGGGGTTTTCCGCTTGGAGCCTTTATTTGATACCCTCCGTCGCCTTTGCTTTTACACATTTCACATTAAAACAGGAACGCTTTGATGTTGCCAATGTCTGCCGAGAAGTATTGGGCGACCGTGTTGACGGCACACTGGGTAAGGTACTCAACATATTTTTTGTTTTCGGTCTGATCGGCGGTGTCGGTACTGCTTTAGGCATCGGATCTCCCTTAGTATCTGCAAGTCTAAATAATCTTTTCGGTCTACAAGACACCCCGCAACTAAGAACCGTCGTAATGATTGTAGTTGCCGCCATTTTTGCCACTTCCGCCTATTTGGGCGTTAAAAAAGGCATTAAGCTTCTTTCC
>CAYFTR010000071.1:941-1710 GCA_964346185.1 uncultured Lachnospiraceae bacterium
TATTAACGTATTTTTAATGATTTCACTTGCAGTAATTATGTTTGTTTTCGGTGACACCGTTGTTATTGTTAAAATGTCCACCACCGCTTTGGGCAAATTGTTTCAAAACTTTATCCACCTCAGTACTTATATGGATCCTGTAAACAACAGCGGTCATCCGGAAGCCTGGTTGGTATTTTATCTCGCCTGGTGGATGGCTTACTCTATTTTTATGGGACTTTTTATCGCTAAAATATCCAAAGGACGTACGGTTTTTGAAATTATTTTCGGCGGATTGATTTACGGCTTTGCCGGAACTTTTGTATTCTTTTCCATTTGGGGAAATTTCTTTATGGGCAAACAATTAAACGGCAGCTTTGATATCCTTGGTAGCTTACAAAATGTCGGCGGTCCGCAAACCGTTATCCAAGTTTTTAGAAGTTTACCTCTCGGAGTTGTTTTCGTCTTAAGTATTTTAATTGTATCCATCATATCTATGGCAACCAATTTTGATTCCGCTTCCTATACATTGGCCATGGTATCTTCGAAGAAAATACAATTAGGCGACCGTCCCGGCAAGTCCTTGACGCTGTTTTGGGCGTTAAGTTTGGCGGCTATTCCTATGGCTATGATGTGGTTAGGTGCTTCTTTGGAAGACTTGCAAGTATTATCTATTATTCTTGCTTTACCTACTTGTATCGTTTATGGGATAATTGTTGCTTCTTGCTTTAAAATGTTATTAAAGTATCAAAAAGATAAAAACATGTCTAACTCATGATAAATTGTCTCT
>CAYFTR010000072.1:0-1609 GCA_964346185.1 uncultured Lachnospiraceae bacterium
TAAGGAAATTTTAGTAGAATAATTTTTTAGAAGGGGGAAATTAGATGGGCGATTTAAAACTATATTTTTCAGATTTTTTTGGGATAGATGAGGATATAATTGAATCATATGGTGCGATTAACATATCGCTCATCAATGATTTGCCTCTTTTTATAGATCCTTTTCTTCTATTCAATAGTGAAAAAGAAGAGTATCAGAAGATACATAAGGAAATTATTGCATACTTATTATTTTTACAAGAACAAGCGGAAAAATATCCTCAGCCACCTTCGGGTATGATTGCATCTTGGTATCTCTTCCCAGAAGTAAAACAAACATGGATTGGTTTTAGTCTTGATGGAAATTCAGGGCGTGGACTTGGGAAGGAGTTTGCATCAACCCTTCATGAAGGTTTACAAACTATTTTCAAGGATTTTGGTAAAGAAACAATAACTAAAAGCTCACACCTAGAAAAACTCTGTCTAATTAGCCCATTAGTTGGACGAGATAAAATAAGTGACTTTACAACAAACTTTGCCAAGAAATATTTATTAGAATACACAACAACATTCGCTAGTGAGCATTTGAATCCATGTCAATGTAAAAAGTTTAATGTGCCAAAAGTTGAATTTAATTATGCTACAATGACTTGGATGTCAAAAGAATATTACTTGCCGTATTTTGATGGAGATTACATTCTATTAACTCCTAGAGATCTTTTAACGCGTGATGATACATTTATAAATCGTACTGATATGATCAATAATTTACAAAACATTGCTCCTTCTATTGAGGATGCTACAATTAGATTTGAGCTAAATAATTATTTCAATAATGTCCTACCTAAGAAAAAGAAAGAGATGTCAAAAACCGAAAAAGATAAAGCTGCTTCAATATTGATACGGGAACATCCTGAAATTATTGATTATTATATAAAATATAGAGAGGAAAAAGAAGAAGAGGCGACTTCAATTAGCAAGCAAGTTGTCCAAGAAGTAAAACAATTATTTAATACTCAATTGCAAGAGCTTACTCGTATACTTTTAGAGAAAACAGATTTTTATAAAACTAAAACAAATTCTTACGATGAAGCCTACAATAGAGTGTTATTTTTAAAATCTGTAATTGAAGATATGGACGGATATCGCTTATTTTACTTAAATGGTAAACCTATTAAGCGTGAAAGTGATTTACAAATTATGTATCGTCTTGTTTGGTTTGCTAGTGAAATGGATGTAAATCGGGAAGTGAACAATGGTCGTGGCCCAGTTGACTTCAAAATATCTAAAGGTTCTAAGGATACCACTCTTGTTGAATTCAAATTAGCTTCTAACAGTAAGCTAAAGAATAATCTTGCAAAACAGGTTGATATTTATAAAAAAGCTAGTAATACTGATCGTGCAATAAAAGTTATACTATATTTTAACGATAATGAGTATAAAAAGATATCAACTATTCTAAACGAACTAGGTTTGCAAGGTTGTAAAGATATTGTTTTGATTGATGCGATTGACAATAAGGTATCTGCATCCAATGTAAAAATATAAAAAATGGCCAGCCAATTCAAGTATTTACTCTTGAATATGACTGGTCATTTTTATCGCCGCTTGAAGCTGTTCAGTTAAGTTTT